>ONWR01000007.1 GCA_900321605.1 uncultured Bacteroidales bacterium
AGGCGGGGACAAAAGATACAAAATATTATGAAAAACAAGAATTAATCCTTCTTAATATCCGGATTAATATTTCGACTACCCCACAAAGCGTAGGATAAGATATAGGCTACCCCTATGACAGGAACAATATAACTGATGAGGCAGTTATGGGCTGCTACGACGCTCTGCAGGTACGGCAACACACCCCCGCCTACGACCATCATCATGAAGATACCGGATGCTTTCGCTGTATATTTACCCAGTCCTTCCGTAGCCATATTGAAGATACATCCCCACATGACGGAGGTGCAGAGGCCGCAGAGGACGAGTAAGGTAGAAGCAAGAGGAACCGCCATCACTTCGCCTTTGATAATTGTTTTGGCCATGATGCTATCTCCAATCAGCATCGCTGCGACCATCAGTGCAATAGCGACGGAAGCCACACAGAGCACCATAGTACGGCTGCTTACCTTACCGCCGATAGCGGAACCGATGAATCGGCCGACCAGCATCAGAATCCAGTAACGACCGGCAATGAGTCCGGCAGCCGCGAAACCTACTTTCGGCATCAGATAAGAGATGAGCGTCGCAGGAATACCAACCTCTACACCGACATAGAAGAAGATAGCGATCACACCTAAGGTCAGATGACGAAAAGCCCACGGACTACGCTCGTACGTCACTTGCTGGCCGGCGCCGGCCGGTTCAGCGATAGGCGTAAGACGGATGACGAGATAGACAACCGCAAAGACAGCCATCGCGACATAGAGAACCACATTCACATCGTCAATCTCCTTGCCTGCGAGGCTCTCACCTATGATGGCACCAACGAGCATCGGGGTCAGCGCACCGGAGAGGGAGTTCAGCGTACCGCCGATCATGTTCAACTGGTTTCCGCGGTTACCTCCACCTCCTAAGAGGTTGAGCATCGGGTTCACTACCGTGTTCAGCATACATACGCAGAAACCGCAGATGAGTGCGCCGAACAGATAGATATAGAAGCTATCGAACATACCGCTTGCCCACTGGATGCAGATACCTACGAAGCCTAAGAAGATCGCCGTTAGAGCTGTTTTCTTGTAGCCGTACTTAGCCAGGAAATTACCGGCCGGGATACCCATGATGAGATAAGCCAGGAAATTGAAAAGATTTCCCAACATACCCATTCTTTCTGTTTGCGCAGGGTCATCAAACGAGGCTCCCCAGATCTTACCGACCGGAGCAGCTAAATTCGTTACAAACGAGATCATCGCGTATAAGAACATCATCGCGATGATGGTAATGATTCGCAAGGAATCAATTTTTTTCGTGTTCATCATTCCGTAATCAGTTTTCAGTAATCTATTTTTTTGCGGCGGGTGAGTATCCACGCGCCGTATGCCAAAGCGAAGAGAAGAAGCGGGAAGAGTGCATCGCCGATAGGTTGCTGGATTCCGCCGGCACCCGGAGTTACGATTCTTCGTGGTCCTCCGGCCGGTTGGGAAGAAGTATAGGTCTCGCCCATCGTTGCCACACCGTCCGAACCAATCGTAGGTTGGGACGAATAGGAACTACCGGAAGCGGTCATTGTGCTTGTTGACTGGAACGAAGCGGAAGGCACCGTAGTGCTCATTGTCTGATACTGATTGTAGTTATCCATAGTTGTGCCCTCCTTATTTTACGATTGAACCTACTGCGTTATACATACGACCTGCCCGGATGATAAAGAGTTGGTCGTTGATGATGAGCTTGCGCACCTTCGCCATTGCATCATTCGCATCATTGCCAATGCCTGTCGGCAGTTTCTGTATCGGCGTTGCGCTGATGATAAAGCGTGCCTCTGCGTCACCGGCCTCAGCCACAAACGAGTAGGTGTTCGCTGCATCAATCAGTGTGCTCTTCTCTTCCTTGAGGTCATTGAGGTACCAGATGTCCTCACCGTCATAATTGAACGAGAAGGTGTATTGGTTGTCCTCGCCTTGCCTGAAACCGACTACCGTTCCTTCGAACGATGGGATAGCGCTTACGGCATCCTTCGTTCCGTCTTCGCGCAGGGCATAGAGGATCGGTGCCACACCCGGTTCGTTGAGGTTCTTACCGTCCCAACCGTTGTCGAAGCCGGCCGAGAAGTCTTCGCGCTCCAGAATCACTATCCGCTCGCTATACCGTGAACCGGTTGCTTTGATCTTCATCACCGCAGGTTCATTCTCCGCTGCAACAGCACGTTTCGGTGCATGCATTGCGCCTGCTACGATGTCACGGCTAACCTGCGGACGAACCAACTCGTTATATTTGAGCGTGATGGTAGCCGCATCATGGCCTCTATTATCCACATAGAAGCCTTCCATCGGAGCGATTAGATAGTTGCCGGTATATATCGCTGAGTTGATAGGCATCGCGATGTATGTACCTGCGGCAGTACCTTGTTCTGCATCACCATTTTCTTTCGGTGCAAATCCGGTGTTGAACAGATAGATGGTCTTATTATCCAGCGGCAAGGTTGTACTCGTGAAGTTGCAAACACTGATCGGAGCCGTCCAGCTATTCGCCATCACAAACTCTTTGTTTGCCGGAATGCTGATATTGACATTGCTATTGGGGTTCAGCGTACCGTCCATCACATAAGTGGTAGCCGAAGATTGAGTGATGCAATAACCGGTGAACGGAGTCATCGTACCGCCATTCGGTACTACATCCCAGTCACCACTTGTATTCCACTCATAGAGATAGGAGCCGTAGTAACTATAGAGCGCATTAGCAGAAGTGAACGGAGTTCCCATGAATTGCCAATTCCAGGTGTCGCCTTCTATATTACCGATGGAGTACATCTGTACTGTTGCTTGACAACTATTGCTATTGTCGAAGATGAGCGATGCGTTACCTGCGGACGAGGACTCCAAGATGAGATCTTCCGGACGGGTTGCCAAGCGGTCCGAACCGTCGGTCGTACGCGTGATTGTACCTACTACCTCCAGACCCTTGTTGGCCTGAATGGTCAGTTTACCGGTGTGGCTGTTTTGATCCAGAACGATGCGATTGGCGGTCGCGTGAGCAATATCCACCGTAACCGGTTTCGTGATAACGACATCATGGTCGATCGTCGGTACACAAGCCGGTGACCAGTTGGAAGCCGTGCTCCACTTACCGTCGCCACTTTCGTCATTATAGGTTACAGTAACCGGAACAAACTTGGCGTAGGCATTTGAAGCCGCTTTAATATCGCTATTAGTCCATGGGTTATCGTTTGAGAACCACGTTCCATATGTATCGTCCGTATGCCATCCGGCAAAAGCATAGCCGACAGCAGGTGATGCGGTGTAAGTGATGCTTGCGCCGGCAGCAACCCATTGACCGCTGGAGATAGTATGACTACCTCCGTCACTTGCCGTCACAGTAATCGTACCGCCATTATCGCCATCATGGAGCGTTCCTGCTCCATCGGCATACTTCCATCCAAAGTTGGATTGATAGGAAGTAGGATAGGTAACGGTAAGCGATTTATCAGTAATATTAAATGCGAACTTATACGCACCTCCACCGGTAGTTGTGATACCGCAATCATAATAACCGGAACTCTTTAGGCCCAAACCCCAATTGGTATGATTGTTATACGTCATATATTGGGTCGCTGTCGTATTATTACCATAATCGACATAACTACCAATAGCCACCGTTCCATCTGCACCACGATCAACAATCTTAAAGGTGAGATTGGCGTTTGCAGGTATGGTGATTTCTACATAGCAAGTATCTTTCGAAGATCCGTTCGTCCCGATATTACCCAACTTATAGGTATCTGCATCCCATGCTGCACTTTCGGGATAAGTTTTCCAACTGCCGGCAATAGCCCAGCGGGGCTCGAATACCGCCTGAATAGTCGCGTCACCGGTCGCCTTAATTTTCGTAGAAGCACTATGTACATCATCAAAAGTGACATTACTGGTACCACCTGTTTCTTGCCACTCTTTGAACTTGTATCCGGTAGCAGGAGTAGCTGAGATATCTGCTTTGGTATCAATATAAGCTGTATAACTTGCAGCGCCTACCGTTCCACCCGTTCCGGCAGATGCCGTAATAGTGCGGGCTATCTCACTGAACGATGCATATACTCGTTGTCCTTCGTTTAGTCCGGCGCCCACACCGGTTAATGTCGTCGGGTTGGCAGAAGTACTGGACAAAGTAATATCATCGCCCGAAGGTTTAGACCAATCCTTGAACGCATAACCATCGTTCGGCACAGCCGTGAGGCTACGTGTTGTGGTTACACCTACGGTTGTGCCGGTCTTATCGACTCCACCTATCTGCACTTTACCATGTCCGTCATTCTCCAACGATACGGTAGTCGTTTTCTCGGTAAACTTGGCATAACCGTTACCCGTGCTGGTTGCGGTATGATAGAATACTGCATCCGTAGTAAAGGGATTACCCGAATAGTCGCTTGACGAATACCAAGCCACGCTATAACCTGTTGTAGGAGATGCGGTATAGGTGACACCTGTGCCATAAGGTACCCATGCTCCATTAGAAACGGCATCACCACCTGAGGTCTTTGACATAGCAGCCGTACCACCGGTATTATCATCATGGTCAGTACCATCTATATCCACACGCTTCCTGCCGATGTTAACCTGATACGGACGCTCAACCGATACCGTCGGATGACCGGAACCATCGATAGCAGTAATCTTGAAGGTATATTCAGTACCACCATTGGAGTAGACAAACACTTTGTTATCTTTATCCGTAAATGTTAAAGTCGTATTATCGTTCAAAGTTCCGTCGCTCTTACCATAACTATATCCATCGGTTTTATCACGCACCTCGATATAGAACGACTTGTTTGTCTCCAAAGTAACTTTACAGGTATCTAATACTGGACTGGTAGTGACCACCTTGAAAGGTTTGTTATAATTTTCCCATCCCGGCATACCTCCGTCAGCGGAATCATCCCAAATCTTTCCAACCAGATAGTATCTGGGTTCAAAAACAGCGGTGATGGTTTGAGCATCTGCAGTAGCGTTAATCTTCATCTTATTATCCGAACCTTGCTGGTAATCTCTATGATAATTGAGCAAGTCCATTTGAACATTGGATGTAGCTTGCCATTCCTTGAATTTCCATCCAGGTAAAGCGATAGGAGTCATTTCTGCGGATTTCGTAGCAATACCAACGTCCGTTACCGATGACACATTCGATGAGTTGACTTGCACCGAACCCGCTCCAGCAGGAGAAACAGCCACGTTTACGGTATGCTTGTCTTCCGTCCATTTAGCGTAGATCGTAGTTGACATACCTGCATGAATCCAATGCGTGCTGGCATCGGTATAATCAGACACGGAAGCAATCCAGTTGCCACTATCATCAATGACCTGCACGCCTGTTACTTCCTCATTCACTGCATCATAACCAGAATAAAAACCGCCAAAGGTATAGCCGTTCTTAACCGGAATAGAAGTAAGGTCATCCAGTACATCTGAATTAAATGCCACATCCATATAAGTAGGATTCACAGCAGTACCGGCTCCAAGGTCATTTAATTGAATACGGACGGTGAAAGTGTCCCATATCCACGATGAACCGTTCCAATAACGACGTTTACCATAGCCATCCGAAGATGTCAGATCTCCGGATCTGTCTGTACTATCTCCATTCTTACTTACAAGGAAATTAGCAAAGTTAGCCGGGGCGATGTAGAAATACGATTGTCCACCAATAGTGGTTTTGTTCGACAATGCAGCACCCGGCCAAGTACTTCCTGCTATAGTGCTACTACCATTCCATTCTGCCACTTTGGTACTGGTACCATTCCAGACGTGCAAGTTAGCAGACGGACTCCAACTATAATCAATTACATAGCAATAATCTATGGAAGGATGATCCGTTGTCGGATACGTTATAGAGAGCTGGTGATTAGTAGTATTATAAGCAAACGTATATGTACCAGCGCCTGCTGTACACAAACGTACTTGATAACCGCTTGTATTAAGTGCTTTGTTTGAAATGGAACTTGTTGCGATAAGGTCATTTAAGCCATACAGGGTGGATGTTTCCAAAATCTTGAACTCATACGTTGTGTGTGCTGCTAATGTAGCCGTAAACTCGCCATCGGTGAACATCTGGTTATGCGGATTCTTAATATCCACCAATCCGTCAATAGCCGTACCGGGAGCATAACGCTGCTCGTTGTTTATGGTACAATTTTGTTCCCATCCTCCATCTTGCATGCTCCAACGGTTATTTGAACCAATTGTAACATCATTTGACTGTTTTGTCCACGAGCCTCCCTCTGAATCCGATTTATAAAACAACAAATTCGTATGGTAATCATCTATATCACACCGCATTAAATCTGTAGTTCCGGTTGCAGTCATTGTATACTTTTTCGCATCATGTCCGCCGCCCCATGCATACACATACACGGTGCTTCCCCACCAACTACTTACATTGGAGTATTCGCAATATATACGCTTCGTTCCGTCTGCCCACATCTCACCTACCCCAAAAGCAAACAGCAGCACGAAAAGGACGAAGGGTTTCGTCATGTTAGTAAATAATTTCATTTGTTTTTCCATGTTATTTTATATTTTAAAGTTTCGTTCGTTGCATATACAAAAGCGGTAAACCCGCCTATTGGATTTACCGCTTAATCGTTTAAGTAACTATATTTATCATTCTCTATTCGGAAGAAAGAGGTCGTCTAACATGACTTGCGACTGGACAATGCTACTATGGCTGTTTTGTTTGACGCCGTATGTAGTTATCATCGTTACATGAAGCGCATCGTGTGTGCCTGTCGCATCACGGAAAGCACCTAATTTATTACGCAACTGCAATTCATAATCCTTGTCAATTGTATATTCACTCTGCGAGAACTTCATTTCGCACACATTGATGATACGATCCCGTCGTGCAATGAGCATGTCTATTTGTGCTCCACGGACACTTGATCCTTTCTCCGGCTTATAATACCACGTAGATTGTTCACTCACCACTCCCCAAATACCGATGGCATGCTTGACTTGGTCAATATGATCTTTGCATACTTGTTCGAAGGTATATCCTGCCCAAGTGCGCCGTGCCGGAAGGTCTATCGTATAGGACCAGAAATGCTCATCTCGTCCATAGTACTGCCGGATGAATCGGAAGTAAAATAGGGTGAAATAATCGGACAACTGGTACACGATGCCGTTCTTGGCCTTGCCAAAGTAGTTATATCCGCGCACGATATTACAATTAACTAAATCGCGCAACGCTTTTGTTAACTGACCATTATTGCCTACCTTGGCCGCTTTGCTTAGTTCATCGCGCGTCAGTCCCATCGTCTTTTCAGACAAGGCTTCTACTAATTTGATATAATACGACGAGTTCTCAAACAGCATCTTATACAAATGGTCAAACTCGTCTTTCAGCCGACCGTTTTTCTTGAAAAAAAGTTCATCCACATTGGCTGCATAAGTTTGTTGAACGTCCAGTTGATTCAAGTAATACGGAATCCCCCCCATCACCATATAGCACTCCGCTATATCGTATCTGTTCCAGTTGAAACCTCGCGACAACAAGTATTGTTCTGTCTCTTGTAGCGTGAATGGAAGTAGGAACATCTGGCATGTAGCGCGGTTGAATAATCCACCTTTGTCTGACAACAGTTTATCCGCGATCCATGAGGTCGCACTACCGCAAGCAATAAGGAAAATATCACTCTGCGATGATGCCCAACCATTCCAAAACCATTCCAATGCCCCAATAAAATCAGAACCGGATGTATCAAACCATGAAATCTCATCAATAAAGACCACTTTACGGTTGCTCTTGGAGTTCTGCAAACATTTCTTGAGTACGGCAAAAGCTTCTAACCATGTGTTAAAAGAAGGCATGTCTATCTCAAAGTACTCATTCAGTGCCATCGCAAATTGCGTCAATTGCACCTCTTGAGACTTTTTGTATAGGCCTGTTGTTACAAAGGCAAAGCGGTTCTCGAAATGCTGACGAACAAGGTAGGTTTTGCCTACGCGGCGTCTGCCATAAACCACCAGGAACTCCGAACCTTTGGAGTTATACAACGCCTCCAACCTTTGCTTTTCCTTGCTTCTTCCAATGATTTCCATATCTTTCAGTAATTAAAATCCGCTGCAAAGGTACGAAAAAATTCTAATATTTGCAAATATTTTTGTCTAAAACATCAATTATTTTGCA
Organism: uncultured Bacteroidales bacterium; assembly: GCA_900321605.1. GTDB lineage: Bacteria > Bacteroidota > Bacteroidia > Bacteroidales > Paludibacteraceae > Colicola. The sequence goes on from ONWR01000007.1 coordinate 8,152, forward strand.
ATTTTAGACGATTTTTTTTGAAACATCCGTCTAAAATATGTAATTTTTGGCAATTTTAGACAATATCCAAGGCAAGTTCATATTACGGTAAATCCAATATGTCAAAGATCTCGTTAGTAACCCTGCGGCGAGCCAACGCCGCAAGGCTGGTATAGGGCAGAAGCCCTAAAAGATTATTTTACTTCAGCGCCAAGGGCATTGAAGGACTTGCCGTCACGGATGATACGCAGTTCGCCGTTGACGATACGTTTAACGGACTTGCCTTCCGTCTGGATAGTCTCTACCGCCGAAGGAAGTTCCGGGAAAGCGACAACGAGGTTCTGGCTTGCGAATGTCCAAGTGAAGGTGTAATCACCGGCTTGGTCTACGATGAGTTCGAAGTTACGGCCTTCATTCACAATATTAACATTATCCGCATGATCCCAGTCACGGCGGATTTGGAACAGGGTTTCGCCCTCGCCGTTAAGGCTGAGATAGAAGCCTTCGAGCCATACCTTCATCTCATAGGAACCTGCCTCCAGAGCAAACGTCGCGCTGGCGCTTGCTTTATCCTCGGCGATGGTCATCGGGTGCGCTTCCGGTCCCCATGCCCCTTCGGCAAAATTACCTACGATAGAGATAGCAGGGCTATCGCCATGTGACAGCCATGCGCCGTCCGTCCAACCGACCAGATAGTAGCAGTCTTTTCCATCAGGAATCACAAGATCTCCGGTCTTAGTCCAGAGGTTTTCGGTATCCCAAGGGATAGACTCGCTTTCGCCCTGTGCACGGACAAAAAGCAAGTTGTTGTTGTCATCAGGAATTTCTGCTGAGAACAGATATTCCTCACCCTCTACAAGGGCTAACTTGGCATCCGCATCTGCGGCTCCTCCCCAAGAGTGAACAAAGAACACTGCCCCGTAGGACTTCCAATCATCGTTGACTTGCAGGTAAATGCTTTTTGCAGAGAGGCTGCTTACTGCCATCACTGCTACGAAAAAGGAAAAAATCTTTCGCATAATACAATGTTTTTTTAATGGTTAATAATTAGGTTAATTATAGTTTTATTGTTTCGGTACAATCTTTATCGCACATCCCCCACCGGCAGCAGTGAAGAGTCTGAGCTTCGATTTAGAGGTCACGGTTTTGGTAGTAATGGTATATGCCTGCGGGTTATTGCGGTAATGCGCATCTTTCGCGTCGGCATAGATGGTTGCGGTATATTTCTGTCCTGCGGGCAGGAAAGAGAGGTCGATCATTGCGGTTCGCGGATCATAGCCGTTGGTGGAGCCGATGAACCATGCGTTTTTGTCTTTCTGCTTGCGGGCGATGGTGACGTACTCATACGGCTCTGCCTCCAAGTAATACGGTTCATCCCACTCTACCGGCACATCAACGATAAACTGGAACGCATCGCGGAATCGCTCGTAGTTCTCGGGTAGGTCTGCCGCCATCTGAAGCGGGCTATAGAGAGTGACATAAAGCGAGAGTTGGTTGCAGAGGGTGGTGTTACACCATGAGTTGGAATTCGGATTCAGTTTATGGATATCATTCTCAAAGATACCCGGTGTATAGTCCATCGGACCGCCGATAAGGCGGGTGAAAGGCAACATAGTGGTATGGTTAGGCGCCGAACCGCCGAAAGCCTGATACTCCGTTCCCTGTGCAGACTCATTGCCGATAAGGTTCGGCCATGTACGGCATAGTCCTGTCGGACGCACTGCTTCATGCGCATTCACCATCAGATGATACTTAGCAGCTTTCTCAAGACAGTACTGATAGTGGTTATTCATGAACTGGGAGTAATGATGTTCACCGATCGGCAGGATATTTCCCACATAACCGGATTTGACGGCAGGGTACTCGTATTTGTTCATGAACTGATAGGCCGTATCGAGCCATCGCTCGTAGTTACGGATAGCACCGGATGTCTCATGATGCATGATCATCTTGACTCCTTTGGACTTGGCGTAGTCATGGATACCTTCTACATCGAAATCCGGGTACGGCGTCACGAAGTCATACACGAAGTCTTTCTCGTTGCCGAACCAGTCTTCCCATCCTACGTTCCATCCCTCGACAAGCACGCCGTCAAAGCCGTATTTGGCTGCAAAATCGATGTATTTCTTCACGTTTTCGGTGGTAGCGCCATGACGTCCGTGCGGTTTGGCTTTGGTATAATCGGTCTTACCGATATGGATGGACGGGAAATCCCAAGTGTATGACCAATCACGCATGCCGGCAATCATCTCCCACCATACGCCTACATACTTCATCGGTTTGATCCATGAGGTGTCGGATATCTTACAAGGCTCGTTGAGGTTGAGCACAATACGGGACGCAAGGATATCCTGCGCTTTCTCGCCTACCATAATCACACGCCACGGGCTGACCGCATCCGTCTGGATATGTCCTTTCGTACCGTCGATATCCGGCGTGAGCCATGAGGTGAAAGTCATCGTGTTCTCATCGAGATTGAGATGCATACAAGAGTAGTCGATGAGAGCTGCTTCGTGGATATTGAGCCATTTACCGCTGTTGGTCTTGAGCAGTATAGGCGTCTGCACACCGGTATAGGAGAAATTCGTAGTGGACAGATTCGCCTTGCTGGTTTTCTCCTGAATAGCACGAATCTCACTCAACTTACAGCGCGTGTATTCGTACTCCTGCGTATCATAGTCACCGGGGATCCAATACGCCGTTATATCCCCCGGCATAGCGAATTCCGTATGCTCTTCTTCGATCACGAAGTAGTTTAGATTACGTTGTTGCGGGAAGATATAGCGGAAGCCGAGACCGTCGTCATAGAGACGGAACTGAATCCGGATATAGCGGTCTTTTTCCGGTTGCTTGAGCGTAATGAGCATCTCGTGATAACTATCATGTATACGACGTTCCTCTCCCCATACGGGTGTCCACCAATCGTCATGGATAAAACGCTCGGATCCGGTCATCACAAAGCCGTTCATCAGACCGTTGGTATTACTCTCGATCGTCTGTTCTTCCTTATAGTCATTGAAATTTCCGCGTGAGTGTTCTCCGCGAAGAGAGATACCCAGATAGGACGGACGGATGACGGTGTCGCCATTATGGAGCAACCAATAGACAGGACGACCACCCTGTACATCGAAATACGCAGTCAGGTTAAGCGAAGGGGACTCCACTTTCTCGATAGCAGCTATGGGACAAAAGACCGCTGCACTCAAAGACAATAGACAAAAGACAAAAATGTATTTTTTCATTGTAACTTATATTATTTTTCAACAACAATCATGGTCCAATATTGGATAGCAGGTACAGTGAGGGTCAACTGACCGCCGCTATACTCCCACGCTACCTCCTGCGCAGCACCCTGCTGATAATCCGGTGTAGCGACCCATACACGGCTCGGTTGGGCACTAACGGCAAAAGAGACCGGTATATCCTTGACAAGGCTCTGCGGTGCCTGGTCGCCATCCGAGTCACACCAGTCGAGGTGCGTCGCATTGCGGTAGGAGAGCAGATGGATCACATCGCAGTCGTCCAGATGACGACCTACCGTAGCGATCTGGTTCGTTTTCGGTCCCCATTGATTGAATACATACGCGCTCGTGGTCGTTACGTCCACACCGTACCAGTCGGAGTTGATGCCGCCAGCCGGCGTAGCAGGGCGAAGGAGGTTCTCATACGCTACCGCAAAATCGTAATAACGTATCATGGCGCGTTTCAGTTCACCGGTCATGGAGAGGTTATCATCCGGGAAATACTCATGACAGAGCATATGTTCGCCCATCTGGAGAATCGTACCGCCCCATGCGGAAGCCGCAGCCGTAGCCATGATGATACCCGGCGTATTGAAATAGCCGCGACCTTTTAGACCGAGATCGTAATTGAGGTACGCCGCCAAGACCGTCTGCTTGCCGTTGGACCAGTTCGCATTATCCGTGATGATACGGGAGAAAATACCATAACCGTCCGTATTGCTGTGCTCCCATACCTCGGTGTAGCAGAAATCGACAGGCGCAGAAGCGATCTGTCCCTGCTGACCGTACTGACCGACGGCGTTCATCACGATACGCTTGTCCGGTTGGGCGGTTTTCTCATTAGCGATGAACGATCCGAAAGCGGACTGCACGTCGATGACATTACCGCTATAGTCATAGACGGTCGTCGGACGCACGCCTAACTGGTCGATCTGCCAGCCGTCAAAATTGAAGACCGAATAGACCTCATCGTTGCGGGCACGCAGATAATCGCGCCAACCGTCGTTATGCAGATCGGTCAGGTAGATCGCACTCTTAAAGGGCGAGCCCAGCGGGTGGTTGTCCACATGCGTATGCAACTTGTCGGTGTACATCAGCCATTCGGGGTTGACATCATCCGTCGCATAGTCCTCCAGACAACCGTAACCGAGATTATAGAAGAGCGTCACCATACCGCGCTTGTGCGCACCGTCAATGTAACCCTGTACCGTCGAGCGGTAGCAGTTACGGGAGATAATATCCGTCCATACGTCCATCGGCTGGGTAGCTGAACCTGCCAGCGGATGATGGTGCTTCCAATGCCAGTCCTGGAACTGCACATAGTTGATATGATAGCGGTTGAGATCATTGAGCACGTTGGCGATATCGGATGCGGACATCTTGCCGTAGGTCGAGAGGAAACCGTTACGCGGGAAGCGGCTCGGCTCAGAGGACACGTCTATACCGATAGAGGAGATCACCTCATCGCGTCCGTTGACATTCTTATGCAGTTCCACCATATAGCCCTGAAAATCCTCTGCAGGCGGTTGCCATGTCCAGCGGGACGAAGAGAGCGGCTCCTGCTTGAGGATCTTGCCCAGATGGGTATAACGCACCGTGACCGATCCTTCGGGCATGCTGTTGAGCGAGAGAGTGACTTTCTCACCGGGCTTGTACGCCGCCTTATCCGTCGAAAGCAGATTCGGGATATAACTCTCGCCATAGGTGACGGGGTCATTGTCCGGCTCGATGATGTTGCAGGAACTGATCACGAGCGCAGCAAACAGAATATAGATCAGAGACATCCTTTTCATAATTTAACAAATGATATAGTCGTGTCATTAATGTTGATTCGTATCTGGTACTCACCTGGGTTGGAGATGAGCCATTTGTTATCGGCTCCGCCGACGCGTGCTTCGAACGTACCGTTGGTCGTCGGTGCGCAGTCAGGCGTCGGGGCATAGAGCATCTCACCCGACCAGTCGGACTTGAGCTCCGTGGGGAACTTGATCTGTCCGGCGCTCAGGTTACCCTCCCATGTGAAGATATTGGTCTCGGGATGCTGCATCTCCGTGATGTTATCCCAACTCCAGCCGCCCGGGGTAGCGTCACCGATCATGTACATATGGCTGTACATCTCGCCGCCAAGATAGGAGACAGAGATCGTCAAAGCTTTCACATCGGCTTCGATACGGTAGTTACCGCCCTTGTCGATGAGCCATTTATTATCCGTATACGATGCATCCGTCGGGCGATAAACCATCTTGGTCGCATCCGTGAGGTCACTCACGTAGCACGGCAACCATGCGGAGTCCGTAGTGAGCAGTTTGAACTCACCTTTGTTCAGTTTGCCGGTCCAATAGAAACGACTGAACTGCGTCATATCGATCACCATCGGTGTGGCGCGGTCAAGACTCCATCCGTTAGGCGTAGCGTCGCCGACCAGATAGAGAGCGGTTAACATGGATACGTTCCATGCTATCTTCACCTTCACCACCGGAGACACCTGTTCTTCGCCGGTCTGCATTACTTTGGCGCGTACTCGCCATTCGAAGGTCTGGTACGCATCTTCGGGGTCGGTAGGGAACGTAAGTGCCAAGGTATCCGCCAGTTGCTTGTGACCGAACACCATCGAACGATCCGCCGTACGACCTATCTTCCATTGGAGACCACCTGCGAAATTATTACCCTCTTTGTCCATCTCAAGGATATAACTGATGGAGGAACCCGTTCCGTGATTAGAACCCGCCGTCCACGCCATTTCGAGTGCAGGCAGGTCCTTATAGACCGGCAGGCAATATACCGAGTCCGTGGAGAGCGTCAAGGTCAGCGGTAATTCCTCCGCCGCCGCGTCTTTCTTCTCACAGGACGAGAAGAGAAGCGCGCATAGTGCCACAAGCACTATATTTGAAATTTGATATTTGAGATTTAAGATTTTCATTACCATCCGGGGTTTTGCGTTAATAACTCATTTGCTTCTATCTCCTGCATCGGAATAGGGAACAGCAGATGCTTGGTCGTGGCAGCCGTCTTGCCGATGGAGTGCAGGAACGTGAGGGCGTAATTGTCCGGATAGCGGAGCATATCGAACCACCGGTGTCCCTCAAACGCCAATTCGATACGGCGCTCGTGGATGATCTTCTCCCGCATCTGGAGCTGCGTCAGTCCTTCTATCTGCGCACGACTGGTCAGTCCGGCACGCTTGCGCACTTGGTAGAGCGGCTCCTCCGCCTCTTTGGTACGGCCTAACTCGTTGAGTGCCTCGGCCTTCATAAGCAGCACATCCGCGTAACGGGTGACGATCCAGTTCTGGTTACTCGTGTTATAGTCCGGCGACTGCGCCTTGGTCAGCAGAAACTTACGGACGTTATAGCCCGTCGTGGACCATGTGCCGCTGTAGGTATAGCCGTCGAAAGTCGGACAACCGGTGTAGAAGAGGGTCTTGTCCTTACGTAAGTCACCCGGTTCGTACTGGCTGACGAACTCCGGCGTAGGCTGGTTCCAACCGTAGCAACCGGCTGCCATACCCGAGTTACGCGGACCCTGATAGGTGCTGATCCACGACGCCTGGTTCTCATTCGACCAGAAATCCTGATTGGTCTTGCCGTAGTACTGCACCTCGAAGATGGACTCCACCCCGTTCTGCTTGGCAGGGTTATAGTTATCCGCATAGTTAGGCGCCAATTGGTAACCCATCTTACCTATCTCTTCGCACAGCCGCACCACCTCGGTGTACTTGGTCGTATTCGGCTCATAAGTCATATAGACGCGTGCCAACTCCGCCATCGCCGCCTCTTGCGTAGCACGACCGATATCCTTGCTACCGTACTTGCTGCGTTGCGGAAGCAGCGAGATCGCCTGCTTCAGGTCCTCGGTGATGAGGGCATAGATCTCACTGACCGAGGCACGGCGCATCTTAAGTTGACTATCCGCCGAGAGAGGTTCCGTAGGCATCGGGACACCGCCGAACAAGCGCACCAATATAAAATAGTAATGCGCACGCAGGAAATGTGCCTCACCTAACAGACGCGCCTTGATATCGTTGTCGATATTCATCTGCGGCACGTTTGCCAGCACGAAATTACAACGTAAAATACCCGGAGCAGGTCCGCGCCAGAGGTCAAGGGCTGCGAAATTATCCGAGGTAGCAATGAAATTCGCCATCTCCACCGTCTCCAGTCCGTCCGTACCACCACCGGCGCCTACCACGCTCTCTCCGGCAATGATGTCGAGCGTCCAGATGCGCATGTTGTATAGTTTCGGCCACTGAAGAGGCTGATAGCACGCATTAACCGCAGCGATAGCGTCCGCCTCGGTCTGAAATCCATTCGTTGTATCCACCGAATCCCATGGCTTGCGCTCAAGGAAATTGCAGGAAGTGATGCAGAGCATCACGACCGCCATTATCATGGCTGACAGACCGTTGACACTGACAGACCGCTTCGCTGTTAGACCGCTTTTCAAGCTGTTAGATATATATTTATTCATAGCTTTTCCTCCTGCTTTAGAACATAATATTCAATCCGAATGTAAAATTACGCGTGAGGGGATAGACATTGCCGTCTATACCGCTTCCACCCACCTCGGGATCGAGACCCGTATAACGCGTGATCGTATACAGGTTCTGTCCGGAGACGGAGAAACGCACCTCATCCATCTTCGCTTTCTGCGTCAGATGTTTGGGCAGCGTATAACCCACCGTGATGCTCTTCAAACGCAGGTAGTCACCCGGTTCCAGGAAACGGTCGCTGGTGCGGTTGTTCTTGTTCGGATCAGAGAACACGGCACGAGGCATCGTGGTCGAAGGGCAGTCCGGACGCCAACGGTCCAACACCGTCGCCATCTGGTTCTGCGCTACCGACATCGCTTCCAGCGTCGCACGGTTGCCGTTATAGATCTTGTTACCTGCCGCACCCTGGAGATAAATCTCCACATCCACACCGTAGAACTCAAAGCGGTTGTTCATGGAGAAGGTCCACGAAGGAGTCGGTGAACCGAGGTAAGTGCGGTCCTCCTCGTTGATCACACCGTCGTTATTCAGATCCTTGAAGCGGATATCACCGGGCTGAGTGGAAGTGTACTTGTCACTACCGATAGTCTGGATAGCATGCGCATCAACCTCCTCCTGCGACTGGAAGATACCGTCCGTCACATAACCGTAGAAAGCCGCTACAGGATGACCGACCGCGTGGATATTGCAGTCGAAATACATCGGTACATCGCCGTTGAGCGAAAGGATGCGGTTGTGGTTATATGCAAAATTGACAGTGGTCGTCCATGTGAAATTGGTCTTCTTGATATTCATGCTGTTGAGACTGACCTCAATGCCCATGTTCCGCATACGACCGGCATTGATGCTCGGTACCGCCTCGTCCGAATAACCGCTGCTGATAGGTACGGACATCGGCACGAGCATGTCGTTCGTATTCTTGATATAACCGTCGATCGTAGCATGTAAGCGCTGGTCGAAGAGCGCCAGATCCATACCGACATTGTACTGCTCCACGGTCTCCCAGCGGACGTTGGGGTTAGGCAATACCCAAGGTGCCAAACCCGGTGCCTGCTTACCGCCGAACACGTACTGCACCGTCTGCAGCTGACTCGCATAAGCGTAATTGCCAACCGATGCCTGGTTACCCGTCAGACCGTATCCGGCACGCAGCTTGAAGTCCGTGAGCCAGAAGGTCTTCTTGAACCAATGCTCCTCGCTCATACGCCACGCTAATGCCACGGAAGGGAAATAACCCCAGCGGTTCTTCTTCGAGAAACGACTCGAACCGTCGGCACGGAAAGTAGCAGTGATCAGATAGCGGTTGTCATATCCGTACGTGACACGGCTCATGAACGAGAGCAGCGACCAGTCGGACTTGTTACCGCCCAAAGTGGGTTGCAGCAGACCGTTACTGAGCTGACGTGCCTCTTCGGAGATGAAGCCCTGCACCGCTCCGCTCATATACTCGTAGTTATTCGCCTGCATAGACGAACCGATCATCGCTGTGAAAGCATGTTTCTCCTTGAAGGTCTTAACGAAAGACAAGGTATTGTCCCAAAGCCATGTGATACTCTTGTCGAACGAGTGACTCACCTGACTCTCCGGTTGCGCAATAGGCTTCCAGTCATATGCCGGCGACCAGCCTTCCGTGTCCCAGTACATGACCTGCATACCGAACGTGGTCTTGAAAATAAGCCAGTCCAGCGGCTTGATCTCCGCATAGATATTACCCAAGAGGTTATAACCCTTGGTAACACTGGTGTTCTCCTTCATCTTACCGATCGGGTTCGTGATGTCGCCTACGTACATCGCCAAGCCTTCCGGTCCCGCCCAGGAACCGTCTTCGTTCTTAATCGCCTGCGTAGGTAACGCGCGCATGGTATTTTGTATATTGTACTCACCGGAAGACTTGATATCATGGTTCAAAGAGAGCTTGTGTCCGAAACGTAACCAGTTAAGCAACTGCGTGTCATGGTTGAACTGAAGCGTGATACGCTTGTAAGCAGATGTCTTGATGATACCCTTCTGGTCAAAGTATGCACCGGATACATAGAAATTGGACTTCTGCGTACCGCCCGAATAACTGAGACTGTAGTTCTGCGTCGGGGCGAACTGCCATAACTCGGACATCCAGTCCGTGCCCTGACCCAACTGGGTCGGATCCGCATACGCCGTGTATTGGGGCTGACCGGCTGCCGCCATCATCTCGTTATGAAGCGAGGCGAACTGCGAAGCGTTGAGCAGAGGCAACGTGCGCTGAATCTGGTCAAAACCGAAGGAAGCTTTGATGTTGATATGCCCTTTCTCGTTGTCTCCTTTCTTGGTCGTGATGATCACTACGCCGTAAGCACCGCGGCTTCCGTAAATAGCCGTGGCAGAAGCGTCCTTGAGCACGTCGATGCTCGCTACGTCATCCATGTTGATCATGTTCAGCGGCACATCGGTCGGTACTCCGTCAATCACAATGAGAGGCTGGGAGTTGTTGATAGAGCCTATACCGCGGATATTCAGACTCACATTACTACCCGGTGCACCGGAACCCGTCACCTGCAGACCCGCAGCACGTCCTTCCAGCGCCGCTCCGATAGATGGCGCCGGTGTCTTCTGCAGGTCTTTGTCACTCACTTGGGAAATAGAACCGGTCAAGTCGCTTTTCTTCTGTACACCGTAACCAACTACCACCACTTCTTCAAGCACCTCCGTGTCCTCTTTGAGGACAATATTCATGTTAGCCTTGGCAGGTAGAGATTGCGAGGCATAGCCTATATAACTGATCTCCAGCGTAGCGCCTTCAGCTACTTCCAACGTGAAATTACCGTCAAAATCGGTAATGGTACCGTTGGACGTACCTTTCTCCAGAATACTGGCACCGATAATCGGTTCTCCTTTTTCATCCACAATCACACCCGTCACCTGCGCACTCAAAGGGAGCGCTGCAACCAATAGGGCAATAATTGCAATCAAAAATGGAGTAAAGAGTTTTTTCACAATACTGAACATTTTAGGGTTAGACAAAATTTATTTTGCGCTGCAAAGTTACGACTTTTCATGCAAGTACGCAACAGGCATATCTAAAAAAGTAGTACTTACAAGCCACATAAAAAATGCATATTACTGAAATTCAATAATATGCATTTTTATTAGGTAGTATAAAAAAGTAGTGCAATTTAATTACAAAGCGGCTAATTTTTGTTCAAATTCATCCCTGTCACCCTTCGCCCAATTACGCATGCGTGTTCGCGAATTATAAATAGTAGAGAGGGAATAACGCAAGAAATCCGCTATCTGACGACTGTCCGTGACACCCAGATGAATGAGCGCTAATACACGCAAATCGGTATTCAACCGCTCTTTAGGTTTGATGCGCAGTTCGGCTTCAGGTACCAACAAGTCCTTGACCTGCGTCACAAAATCCGGGAACAGTTCCAGGAACGCATCGTCAAAATCCGAGAGTGTGGTCATCTTCATATACCGTCCGATATAGACCGTCTTGATGCGGTTACTCTGACGCAACGCTTCGTTACTCAGCGCCAGGCGGCTGTTGAGTAGTGCCAACCGACGGTGCTGGCGGTTTCTATAGGCAAGGAAGATGATGAGCATGGCTGCTATAACCAACACGCTGACTATCATAGCTATCATCCAATACTGCCGCTTTTGCATCAGTTTAAGATGCGCATCTTCCACCACCGGATAAAGAATACTCGTTTCAATGGAACGCACACGTGCGCAACCGGACATGGCGTCTTGTACCGCGCATTGCATATAATGGAAAGCGCGGTCTATATCCCCTTCTTCGTACAGTAACACCGCCAATTCGCGCAATGCGATATACTCGCGGATGGAGTTACGTAAGTCTGCTATAGCGGATATAGCCAGATAATGCTTCGCCTTTTCTCTGTTGCCAATGGCCCTGTATATCTGCGCACGAGTGACGGCAAAAACCGGCTCTTCATACTGCCCTTCCACGTGGTGCACCTGCTCGTATGTTTCCAACACATGCAAGGCGCTGTCGTATAACTGCTGTTCATACAGATAATCCGCGCGCACCAACTCGTGCAGGAACGAACCAGCCGGATGCACCTCCATCATCTGCTCGCGGTAATGCTGGGTAATGGCAGAATACGTCTGCTGTTCGCGCTCGGTAATGGCAAAATCTTTCATCAATCCGTATAACGTACGGCGCAGATGACTATAATACGGCTCCAAGACCGGATCCAACGGGCGCTGCAAGGCGGAATCCATATACAGGATCGTCTCATGGTACATACCGCTGCGCATCATCACCTCCGCATAATTGAGCAGCGAGACCTGTTTCTCAAAGGGAGTCCGGGCAAGGAGCATACGCTGTTCCGTGTAATACAGCTGCGAATCGAGGTTATAAGAACGATAGGTCTCTACCAGCCTGCCATACAGTTCGAAGCGCTCGTTGGCTGAGCACGGCTCGGCAAGCAATGCCTGCAACGAATCTACCTGATGCTCACGCGGCGCATAATAGGCAGCGCGCTCCTCTATACACCTGTCCAGCTCCTCGAGCAGTGCTTCCTCCGTACCACCCTCTCCTCCACAGGACATCAGCAATAGCCCTATGAGGTAAAGAAATAATGGTCGTATGTGCGTAATATCTATCATTGCGCTGCAAAATTACTACATTTTTTTGATATATGCAAATAAATCAATTAAAAAATTAAAAATTAAGAATTAAAAATACAGAAAAATCGTACATCTTTTTATTTTTGTTGTACCTTCGGCAAGCCCTCTATTTTAACCGCCATGAGCATGTTTGTGAGCAAGCTCCCACATACCCATATCGCTTAAAATAATAGAATTTATTCTATTTTTTACAAAAAAAACCGTTTTTATTTGCATATGTGCAATTTTTGTTGTACCTTTGTAGCCGATTTTGACTAACTACGCACAACGAGCATGCAAAAAAGTGAATTTACACCGGAAGAAGAGCAGATGATCCAACGCGAGTTTGAGGCGTTGTTAGACGACTATGCCCATACTCCCCACCGTCAGAAAGTGGAGCTTATCACGCACGCGTTCAAATTTGCCAATCAGGCGCATTACGGTGTCCGCCGCTTGAGCGGAGAACCGTATATCATGCACCCCCTTGCTGTCGCGCGCATATGCGTTCGGGAGATCGGATTAGGGAGCACGAGTATATGCTCGGCGTTGCTGCACGATGTGGTGGAGGATACGGATTACACGGTGGAGGATATAGCCGGTCTGTTCGGCGATAAGATTGCCCAGATAGTGAGCGGTTTGACGAAGATCAGCGGCGGTGTGTTTGGCGACCAAGCGTCCGAGCAGGCGGAGAACTTCCGCAAACTGCTGCTGACCATCAGCGATGATATACGGGTAGTGCTCGTGAAGATTGCCGACCGGCTACACAACATGCGAACCCTTGGTGCGCAGCCCAAGAACAAGCAATACAAGATCGCCGGAGAGACGCAGTATATCTATGCTCCCTTGGCACATCGTCTCGGCCTGTTCCCCATCAAGACGGAGCTCGAAGACCTCAGTTTCAAATACGAGCACCCCGACACATGGCAGGAGATACACGATAAGTTAGAAGCGGTAAAGGCGCATCAGATGGAGAGCTTTGAGCAGTTTGCCGATCCTATCCGCGAGCGACTGACCAGCATGGGGTACCAATACACCATCAAAGCGCGCATCAAATCCGTCTATTCGGTCTGGAAGAAGATGATGAGGCAGCAATGTGCCTTTGAAGATGTGTACGACCTGTTAGCGGTACGAATCATCTTCACGCCCAACGAGTCGATGAGCGAGAAAGACCAGTGTTGGATGATCTACTCCGCGATCACGGAGCTTTACCGTCCTCATCCGGAGCGAATCAGGGATTGGATCTCGACGCCGAAAGCGAACGGCTACGAGGCGCTGCACGTGACGGTCATGGGCGGCAACGGAGAATGGATCGAAGTGCAGATACGTACCGACCGCATGAACGAGATAGCCGAACGTGGTTACGCCGCTCACTGGAAATACAAAACCGGCGAATCGGACGACAGCGAGCTCGATAAATGGCTCCGCGAGATCAAAGATATATTAGCGCATCCGGAGAAAGATGCGATGGAGTTCCTTGGTACCTTCAAGCTGAACCTGTTTGCGCAAGAGGTCTTCGTCTTCACCCCGAAGGGCGAGATCAAGACGATGCCATTAGGCTCCACCGCACTCGATTTTGCGTTCATGCTGCACTCGGAGATAGGCGAACACTGTATAGGCGCGAAGGTCAACCACACGCTTGTGCCCCTATCCTATCATCTGAAGGGCGGCGACCAGATAGAGATCCTCACCTCCAACAGCCAGCATCCGCAGAAAGAATGGTTCGAGATGGTGACGACTGCCAAAGCGCGTAACGGCTTGACGCTCTATTTCCGCCGCGAGGAGAGAAAATACATCAAACACGGAGAGCGGTTAGTGGAAGACGCGATCGGGATGGACAGCGAACTCTCGGCGAACCACGACATGGCTTTGGCACGGTTATTGAGCTTCTATAACCTGACGCAGCCATCGCAACTCTACTCCGAGGTCGGACAGGGCGTTATCCGTCTGGATAATATCCATGAGATCGTCTTCCCTAAACGAGGTTGGAGATCGTATATACCGTTCTTCGGGAAGAGCGATGAAGGAGTGAAAGAGTTAAAGAGTGAAGGAGTGAAAGAGCCGAAGGCCGAGCCCACGGAGAAACCCAAGAAGAAAGGTGCGAACGCGGTAGTGCTGACCGATGATGAGTTAGGTAAGAAATTCGTGCTCAGTCAATGCTGCCGACCGATACCCGGAGACGAGGTCTTAGGTTACATGGACGAGAACGGCCTGATGCACATCCATAAGATCGACTGTCCGGAGGCGAACCTGCTCAAGACCAGTTACGGAAAGCGCATCTACTCAGCGACATGGAACACCCACCGTTTGCAGTCCTTCGTAGAGACCATCGAACTGAAAGGTATAGATAAGTTTGGCGTGTTCATCCACGTGCTGCAAACCATCACGACGGATTTCCATATTAACATGCGCGCCATCAACATCTCCAGCGAAGATGGTATCTTCAAAGGAACGATGGAGATATACGTCTATGACCGATCCGAACTGGACGAGCTGCTCAAGGCGATCCGTAAGATAGATGACATCAAAGAGGTCAAGCGGGTTTCAATTGAAAATTGAAAGTCGTTGGTCGATGGTCGTTAGTCGTTGGTCGTTAGTCTAACAGTGAAACGGTCATAAAATAGCACATTTTATAAAAAAACAAAAACAAAGCATATGAAAAAGATTTTTAGTACTCTCTGCATGGCTCTGGTTGCAGTAGCCATGATGGCACAAAATCCGGTAATCACCTTCGAGAAAACCGAACATGACTTCGGTAAGATCCACGAAGAGGACGGACGCGTGTCTGTAGTATTCAATTTCAAGAACGAAGGAATGGCTCCGCTCGTACTGAGCAACGTACGCGCCAGTTGCGGATGTACCACCCCGACATGGACCAAAGAGCCGGTAGAGCCCGGTCAGAGCGGTTCCATCACCGTGACCTATAACCCCAACGGACGTCCGGGTCGTTTTCAGAAAACCGTCACCATCACTTCCAATGCCAGCGAGGCTACCAAGAAAGTGTTCATCAAAGGTGAGGTGATCCCGAAGCAAGCTAAACCCGTTAACCGCTATACCGTAGCAGTGGGCGCTCTGAGCATGAAGACCAAGACCCTCGATCTCGGCGTCATCAAGAAAGGTGAGACCAAGAGCGGCGAACTCGAGTACGCTAACCTCACCAAAGAGGAGCACGCTGTTGAACTCGCTACCAACGACGCTGACGCATACCTCATCAGTCAGGCTTCTCTCGCTGCCCCGAAACCCAACGAGATCGGTAAGTTCATCTTCGCTATCGACACCCGTAACACCAAGCTCTACGGACCGGTAGAGGCATACGCATACGTCGTAGTAGACGGCAAGAAAGAGATCAGCGAGACCTATAAACTGATCATCAAAGCAGAGATCGTTGAGGACTTCAGCGCCCTCACTCCCGAAGACAAACAGCAGGCTCCGATCCTTGAGATCCCGAATGAGATCGACCTCGGTAAAGTAGCTGCAGGCAAGACCCTCAAAGCTTCGTTCCCGATCAAGAACACCGGTGTGAAACCGCTGGAGGTACACCGTGTATATTGCGATGATAGCAACCTCCGTATCAAGACTCCGAAACCCATCAAATCGGGTAAGAAAGGCGCTGTGACGGTAGAGATCAACGCCAAAGAGTTGGAGCCCGGTGCTTACAGCCGTCACCTGCAGATCATCAACAATGACTACGAGCACTCCAAGAAACAAGTAACCGTTTACTGGATCGTGGAATAAAGTCGTTGGTCGTTAGTCGTTGGTCGTTAGTCTAACAGCGAAGCGGTCTAAAATTAACAACTATGGAACATCCGGAGAATAGTGCGGAATATAAAGGACTGACGGTGAATGCAGGCGTTCAAAACCTGCCTTCCGTCAATCCGTATGCCACTTTCCGCCGCAAGAAGACAGTACTGACCCCCGAAGAGTATTTCGAGGGCATCCGTCGCGGCGACATGACGATCCTCAGTCAGGCTGTCACACTCGTCGAGAGCAACCTGCTGGCAGATCAGGAGATCGCACAGAAAGTGATTGAGCTCTGTCTGCCTTTTGCAGGCAACTCTATCCGTGTGGGCATCACCGGCGTACCCGGAGCAGGCAAATCGACCTTCATCGAAGCACTCGGCAGCGAGCTCTGCGACCACGGTAAGAAACTGGCGGTACTCGCTATAGACCCCTCCTCCGAACGCAGCAAAGGATCGATCCTCGGCGATAAGACCCGAATGAACGAGCTGTCCGTCAAATCGAACGCGTTCATCCGTCCGAGTCCGTCTGCCGGCTCACTCGGCGGTGTGGCTCGTAAGACACGCGAGACGATCGTCCTTTGCGAGGCAGCAGGGTTCGATACGATCCTCTTGGAGACCGTCGGCGTCGGACAGTCCGAGACGGCGGCTCACTCGATGGTCGATTATTTCCTGCTCCTCCAAGTGACCGGAACAGGCGATGAGTTACAGGGTATCAAACGCGGCATCATGGAGATGGCAGACGGTATAGCCATCAACAAATGCGACGGTAATAATATAGAACGTGCGCGCGCCGCGCGTGTGAGCTTCAAGAACGCTCTCATGCTCTTTCCGCCCTCTGAGTCAGGTTGGAGCCCGGAAGCGATCTGCTGCTCCTCTATCGATCATACGGGCGTCATGGAAGTGTGGGACAACATCGAGAAATACATCGCTTTCACCAAACAGAACGGTTATTTCGACGCCCATCGTACCGAGCAAGCCAAATACTGGATGTACGAGACCATCAACCAAGCCCTCCTTGACGGCTTCTATAAGAACGAAGCCATGGAGCACCGCATCGAAGTAGCGGAACGACAAGTATTAAACAACGAGATAAGCAGTTTCATCGCTGCACATAATTTACTGACTGCATATGGCAGTAGCAAACAAAAATAACAAACGAACCCCGCAGACCACCATCATCAAAGTGGGTGCGAACGAGATGGGTAAACTGCCCCCTCAGGCACAAGAGTTGGAAGACTCTGTGCTCGGTGCGCTCATGATTGAGAAAGATGCGTACGGCACCGTAGCCGACCTGCTCCGACCCGAGGTCTTCTACAAAGATCAGAACCGTCTGGTCTATGAAGCGATCCGTGAGCTTGCCAGCAAAGATCAACCCATCGACCTTCTGTCCGTGGGTGAGAAACTGCGTAGCCTCGGTACGCTGGAGAAAGCCGGTGGAGCTGTCTATATAGCCGACCTCACCAGACGTGTGGCGTCCGCGGCACACTTACGCTATCATGCGCAGATCATCGCGCAGAAAGCTACCGCTCGTGACCTCATCGCCATGGCGGCACAGATAGAAGAGAAAGGATTTGATGAGACACAGGATATCGACGAACTCATGCAGGAAGCCGAAGCAGGCATCTTCGAGATCAGCCAACGCTCCCAGAAACGTGACGTCACGCAGATAGACCCTGTCATCGAAGAAGCATTCGCCCGAATGGAGAAAGCTTCCAAGAACGACGGTTCCATCTCCGGTATCCCCTCGGGCTTCCATGCTTTGGATAAGATCACATCCGGTTGGCAAACACCGGATCTCGTCATCATAGCTGCCCGTCCTGCTATGGGTAAGACCGCTTTCGTCCTCTCTATGGCAAAGAACATAGCCGTGGATCGTAAGATTCCGGTAGCTATCTTCTCGCTGGAGATGAGTAACGTACAACTCGTCAACCGTCTGATCATGAACGTCTGCGAACTCGAAGGCGATAAGATCAAGACCGGTAAGATGACCAAAGAAGACGCTCGTCGTCTCAACACGAAGATCAACATCATGAAAGGTGCGCCGCTCTACTTGGACGACACCCCTTCTCTCTCGATCTTCGAGCTCCGCTCCAAAGCGCGTAAGCTCGTTCGCGAGCACGGCATCCGGCTTATCATCATCGACTACCTGCAGCTCATGAACGCACAGGGTTCGTCCTTCGGTAGCCGTGAGCAGGAGGTCTCGATCATCTCCCGAAGCCTCAAAGCCTTGGCAAAAGAGCTGGATATACCGATCATCGCCCTCTCGCAGCTCAACCGTGGTGTAGAGTCCCGTCAGGGTGTGGAAGGTAAGACGCCGCAACTCTCTGACTTGCGTGAGTCCGGTGCCATCGAGCAGGATGCCGATATGGTCTGCTTCATCCACCGCCCCGAGTACTACCACCTCTATAACGATGACAAGACCGGAAAAGACCTGCGCGGTTTGGCACAGATCATCGTCGCTAAACACCGTAATGGTGCTACCGACTCCATCTGGCTGCGTTTCCGCGGTAAATACGCGAAATTCCAAAACGAGGACGAAGCGATCGATGCCGATGAGATGATGCCGATGGCGCAACCCGGAGAGAGTGTCTCCATTCAGTCGAGCATGAACAACTCCATAGGCGCCGTCTCCTTCGGACAACAGATGAGTCCCGACGGAGCTACCTATAACGGCTTAGGCGAGAACATCGCACCGCAGTTCTAGTTGAAAGTTGAGAGTTGAGAGTTGAAAGAAGTGGGAAAGTTTAAAGTTGAAAGAAATCATCAATCATAAATAATAAGAAACATATATGCAAAGAACAGTAATCATAGACGCCTTAAAACGCACCGACTTTGGCGCAGAGATCAATGTGAGAGGATGGGTTCGTAGCCGTCGCGGCAACAAACAGGTATCGTTTATTGCCCTCAATGACGGTTCGACGATCAAGAACATCCAGATTGTGGTCGATCTCGCCAAGTTTGACGAAGAGCGTCTCAAACCCGTAACTACCGGTTCCTGTATCTCCGCTACCGGTATCCTCGTGGAGAGCCAAGGAGCAGGTCAGGCAGTGGAGATCCAGTTAACCGATCTGGAGGTATATGGTACCGCCGATCCCGAGAAATATCCGCTGCAGAAAAAAGGACTGAGCATGGAGTTCCTGCGTACAGTCGCACATCTCCGTCCGCGTACCAACACTTTTGGAGCCGTTTTCCGCATCCGTCATAATATGGCTATGGCGATCCACACCTATTTCCACGAGCACGGCTATTTCTACTTCCACACGCCGCTCATCACGGCTTCCGACTGCGAGGGAGCAGGTCAGATGTTCCAAGTGACGACCAAGAACCTCTATAACCTCAAGAAAACCGACGACGGACAGATCGACTACTCCGATGATTTCTTCGGCAAGATGGCAGCTCTGACCGTCAGCGGACAGCTCGAAGGCGAACTGGGAGCTATGGCGCTCGGTAAGATCTACACCTTCGGTCCGACCTTCCGTGCCGAGAACAGCAATACCCCGCGTCACTTGGCGGAGTTCTGGATGATCGAACCCGAAGTGGCGTTTATCCAGAAAGACGAACTCATGGACCTCGAAGAGGACTTCATCAAGTTCTGCGTTCGTTGGGCGCTCGACCATTGTATGGACGATCTCGAGTTCCTCAACCAGTTCGTGGACAAAGGGCTCATCGCTCGTCTGCAATCGGTCGTAGATACCGAGTTCGTTCGTCTGCCTTATACCGAAGGTATCAACATCCTCCAAGAGGCGATCAAGAACGGCAAGAAATTCGAGTTCCCCTGCAACTGGGGCGATGACTTGGCTTCCGAGCACGAGCGCTTCCTCGTAGAGGAGCATTTCGGCAAACCCGTCATCATGACCGACTATCCGAAGGAGATCAAAGCTTTCTATATGAAGATCAACGAGGACGGAAAGACCGTTCAGGGTACCGACGTACTCTTCCCGCAGATCGGTGAGATCATCGGCGGTTCGGTGCGTGAAGAGTCACTCGACCTGCTCAACGCAGAGATCGAGCGTCGTCATATCCCGATGAAAGATATGTGGTGGTACCTCGATACCCGTCGTTTCGGTTCGGCTCCGCACGCCGGATTCGGACTCGGCTTCGAGCGTCTCATGCTCTTCGTAACCGGAATGCAGAACATCCGTGATGTTATCCCCTTCCCGCGTACTCCGAAAAGCGCTGAGTTCTAAGGGAAATCAGGATTACGTAATCACGTAATTACGTTATTACGAAAAAAAATAAATTTAATACTATAAAACAAACAATCGTTATGAGAAACAAACTCTTATCACTGGTGTTTATGCTGACGCTCAGCATCGCTGCGTTGGCACAGACATCGCTCAAGGGTCGTGTGATCGACGAGGCAACTCAGACTCCTATCGTGGGAGCCAAGATCACATTGGCGAACCAGAACATCTCTACAACGACCAACGCTTCCGGTGAGTTCTCACTACTCTACTTGGAGTCGATGGACGAAGAGGTGGTTATTGAAGCAGACGGTTACGTAACCGGTCTGGAGTTGATTAACCTCAAAGCCGATCAGGTGAACGAGCTGGCTGCTATCACCTTGCAGCAGGACATCGTCTCGCAGACGCAGGGAGAGATCCTTCTCAACCTGACCGAAGAGGAGATGAGCGACGATGAAGGACGCTCACAAGCACAAGCTTCATCGGCTTCGGCTTCCACCGATGTCTTCAACTCCACCACCTCGTTCGCTTGGTCCACAGCGCGTTACCGCAAACGTGGTTATCAGTCGAACGTTGAGAACTACTACATCGAGGGTCTGCCCTTTAACTCACAGGAACGCGGTAACTTCAACTACTCCGCTATGGGAGGTCTGAACGACGCAAGCCGCTACAAAGAGGTACTCAACCCCATGGAGGCTACCAACTTCACCTTCGGTGGTGTCGGTCAATCGACCAACTACCTCATGGGTGCAAGCCGTTATGCACAGGGTTGGAAAGTCGGAGCTGCCGGTACGAACCGTAACTACAAAGTGCGTCTGAACGCTACGTACGCTTCCGGCGTCATGAAGAACGGATGGGCTGTAGTAGCTCAACTCGCGTACCGCTTCTCACCGTATATCGACAACAAAGGTATCATCGGAGAAGGTATCAAGTACTACTCGCTCGGTTACTTCGTTTCCGCAGAGAAGATCTGGGATAGAGCACGCCTCAAACTGATTACTTTTGGTGCTCCCACAGAGCGTGGTCAGAACGCTGCTGTGACGCAGGAGGTGTACGACCTCACCGGTTCGAACAACTACAACCCCTATTGGGGCTACCAGAACGGTAAGGTGCGTAACAGCCGCATCGTCAAGTCCTATGACCCGACCCTCATCGCCGCTTTTGAATTCAAGATCGACGATGCGCAGAAGATCAAAGTAGCAGCCGGATACCACTACTCGCTCTACTCCAACTCTGCCCTCAACTTCTACAACGCACCGGATCCCCGTCCGGACTACTACCGCAACCTGCCTTCCGCTATGTGGGACGGTCAGATCGCTAACCCGAACGAGACCACTTCTGCCGGACAGCTCTTCGACGAGAAAGGTAACCACTATCCGTGGGGTCTGTTCATCGGCGAGGATATGAACGGCAATCCGTTTGCTGCTTCGAACGCTTTTGAAGGAAATGATGGAAACCTCATCGGTCCGTCTATCAATAAGGAGCAATACAACCATCTCGTAGATCTCTGGAAAGCGCGTGATAACAACACCACCCAGATCAATTGGGATAATATCTACGCCGCTAACTACGCCAACAACCACACGAACCCAAATGGAGCTGCTCGTTATTTCTTGGAGCGTCGTCATAACGACCTGCAAGAGGCATCCGCTTCGTTCAACTACGTGAACACCAAATACGACCATCTCAAGATGACCTTGGGTGTTGAGGGTAAGTTCTCACAAGGTATCCACTACAAGACCATCGATGACCTGCTCGGCGCTAAACAATGGATCGACATCGACGCCTTCGCAGAGCGTGACCTCAAGGAGATGGCTTCCAACAGCGGTTTCGCACAGGAAGAGATTGATCTTGTTCGCAAAAACGAGGTTCGCGAAGGTTACGACGAGTTCATAACGGACAAAAAACGCCATTTCGGTTACGATTACCAAATTAACATGGGCTATATGAAGGCTTGGTTCCAGAACGAATGGAATTTCAACGAGGTAGATATCAACTACGCCATAGCTTTCAACTACTCCGCTATGCAACGAACCACCAACATGTTCAATGGTCGCGCGTGGTATCTCACTACGTTAGCTATTAGAACGGATGAGGAAAAAGGCACCGATAACCATTGGAAATACATGGGACACGATGCGTTTAACAAACTTTCCAATGGTAAGTCAGTAAAAGCCGGTAATATGTTATACGGCGAAGAACACCATTTCCTCGATCCCGCCTTCAAACTCGGTGTCACCTATAAGATCAATGGTCGTAACCGTATCAAACTAAACGCATTGGCAGAGACCCGTGCTCCGTACGCACGCGATGCCTATATCTCGCAACGTATACACGACCGCGTGGTAGAGAATATCTACAAGCACGACAAGGCTAAGAACCTCAAAGACTTCTTCGCAGCATCCGAGAAAGTCGTTTCTGCGGATCTCACGTACGAATTCAACTATCCGATCGTTCGTGGTCGTATCACCGGATTCTTCACGCAGTCTTGGAACGGAACCGAGCTCAACGGTTACTACGACGATGATGCCCGTACGTTCGTCAATCAGGCGATCACAGGCATCGACAAACGTTACTTCGGCGGTGAGGCTGCTGTATCTGTCAAGATGGGTACATACTTCACCTTGACCGGTGTGGCTTCTGTCGGCGACTACCGTTATACCAGTAACCCGACAGCCGTTACCTCGGCTGAGAACGGAATGCCGTTGGCGGAAGATATGACCCTTGTATCTGCCGCTAACCCGAAAGGTCTGGTCTTAGAGACTACCGATAAGGTGCTCCTCAAGGGCGTACGCGTAGCAACCGGTCCGCAAGTCAACGCAAGCCTCAAGCTCTCGTTCTTCCACCCGAAGATGTGGTTTGCGGACATTACCGTCAACTACCATGATTGGAATTACCTCTCCGTGGCTCCAAGCCGTCGTATGCAAGGTCTCTTCACCGGCGTTCGTACCGATGGTACCCGTGTGAACGGTTGGTTTGGTGACTCCTATGCCAACGCTATAGAGACTACCGACGGACAGGCACTCCGCGTCAGCGTAGACGACCAAGGAAACGCAATCTATGACAATGCGGTGCTCGACAAGAACAACGTGCCGGTACTCAAATATCCGTATAACATCATGAGCGAGCAAGAGAAACTGCAGGCGAACAACCCGCTCAACCGCTTCCTCATCGATGTATCCGTCGGCAAACTGATCTACCTGCCCAAACGTCAGTCTCTCTCCCTCAACCTCAGCGTGACCAACATCACCAACAACACGCATTTCAAGACCGGCGGCTACCAGCAAGCTCGTCTCCCGCGTGTCGTAAAACAGGGCGAGAAAGACTACCAGAACTCGGCTATCAGCGCCAACGCTTGGAAATTCCCCTCCAAGTACTACTACGCGTGGGGTGTTAACTTCTTCCTTACTGTAACGTATAAATTCTAAGCTCTATGAAGACAACTAAATCAATACTGTACTTTGTACTTGGTACATTCGTACTTTTCATGACTTCCTGTGAACCTAAGAAACTCAAAGAGGAAGACGTTCTGCTTTCCAACGCACAAGTGGAAGACATCATCAAGGACGGACAGTTGTACAACATCAACGAGTTCCTTACTAAGTTCATGGACCCGGGTAAAGGTAATTTTGCTTCGGACTCAACCCATTATCGTAAACGTGCCAACGATTCCAAATATCCGGATATCTGGCTCTTCTCTATCGACACCCTGCCGACCAACGGTCCCGGTATCTATATCCGTGGACGCGTCACGACAGATGACTATGCCGGGAACTACTATAAATCGATCGTCATTCAGCAAACGAAAGATTGGAAAACAGGCGTAGCTTTCGATCCCGACCGTCAGCAGACTCTGCGTATATCCCTTGATATGGGTTCCGCAGGAGGTCTGTACCAACTCGGACAGGAGATCCTCATCCGTTGTAATGGTTTGGCTATCGGACGTTATGCTAATCAACCACAGCTTGCTATTCCGGTCTATAACGACAAAACGACTGCAAGCCATGCAGACGAAAAAGTGGGCTGGGAGCCGGGACGTATTCCCAATGCGGTCTTCCGTAAAGCCGTTACGCTCATCGGAGCACCCGATCCAAGCGCTTTGGTGTACTACGAGCCCAATGACTTGGCAGACTTGTACACCGTGATCGAAGAAGCTCCGGAGATCACAAATACAGGTATGCAGAGAGTACGTATTCAGGACGGTATGCTCATCCGCCTCAAGAACGTCTGGTTCAGCGGTCAGTATAGCAACTATGGTGACCTCTTGGACTGCGTAGCGGGTGATCCGGATCCGGGTGACGGTAAATCGCATAGCGAGATCAACGTCTTTGCCCCCACTACCGGTAACATCGGCTTCCCGCAAAGCCGCGTCTTGACCGATAACTCCGGTAAGGTGCTCCTTTGCTCCTCCTCTGAGTACGCTAAGTACGCTCACTATTATCTGCCGGGAGCATCTGCTGATCCCACCAAAGCTGTTGTGGGCTGCAAGGACTACAAAGGTACCGTCACGGGTATCCTTGGCTTCTACTTGGATAACGCAGGCGACTTCCCGGGTTCTAGCGCCGACACCGACCCGAAAAAACCAAAGATGAAAGGTTATAAACTCAAATGGGCGATCACACCGCGTGGTATCCCGGGCTACGGTATTTCGGATATCGAGCTCAAGAACGCAGAGGGTCAGCCTTGGATTCCTGTTGAATATGATCCGAGTTTATAATGAGTCTTAACTGGTTAGATATATTAATTCTCGTGCCCTTACTCGCAGGCCTCGTCAGAGGTCTCATGCGAGGATTTATCTCCGAGGTGATCGGCCTTGCAGTCGTGATCCTCGGAGTACTGGGCTCGCGAATGTTTGCACCACCCTTCTCAGCGTGGTTGCTTAAGCAGTTCGCTTGGAAATCCGAAGTGTGCGATATTGTGGCATATATCCTTGTTTTTCTGGCGATTGCCATCGTCTTATCGATCCTCGGTTCGCTCCTCTCCAAACTGCTTCATGCAATCCATCTGGGCTGGATCAATCGTCTCCTTGGAGGTCTCGCTGGCATCCTTAAACTCAGCCTCGTCATCCTCTTGGCTGTCTATGTCATGGAGCTTTCCGACCGCTCGTTCCATTGGAAATCCAATTCAAAAGTCATCCAAACCTCGAAGATCTACCCTTATTGCGTCCAAGCCCTCAACTACATCGACCACCACTAACGACAGCCCTTGCATGGACCAACGACTAACGACTTAATTTTTAATTTTTAATTTTTAATTCCATAAGTGCTCTACTACCTCTCCTTAGGCTCAAACCTTGGTGACCGCGTATCAACCCTTCGTTCCGCCCTCCAACTCATAGAGCAGCAGATCGGTTCCGTCCTCCGCTGCTCTTCCTTTTATTATTCCAAACCTTGGGGCTTCACTTCCCAAAACGACTTCTGTAACCTCTGTTGTGCCCTTGAGACCGACAAAACGCCTTTGGATGTATTACGTCTCACCCAAACCATCGAACGCTCCTTAGGACGAAAATACAAATCGCAGGACGGGCACTATAGTGATCGCACCATCGACATCGACCTCATTCGTGTTTTTGATGACGATGGAACAGAAATCAAATGTCAAATTTCAAATGACAAATCTCAAATGAGCAGCGACACGCTGCTCTCCCTTCCCCACCCTTTATGGCAGGAAAGGGACTTCGTAAAGGTACCTTTAGCAGAAATAATGCACTAATTTTGCATTTTTTTGCCAAATTATTTGCACATGTCAAAAAAAAGCAGTACCTTTGCATCCGCTTTTGAGAAATGAGGTAAAAATCTCAAATTTCAAATCTCAAATTTCAAATGCGCTTGCGACCATCGAGGTCGCTCGCTTATGGTGGTCTTAGCTCAGTTGGTAGAGCATCGGATTGTGGTTCCGAGTGTCGTGGGTTCGAGCCCCACATTCCACCCAAAAACAGCGGAAATACCATATGGTATCGCCGCTGATTTTTTTGTGCGGATGTACGGGCTAGAAACAATCGTGCCCTTGTGGCTAAGAACCCATTTTATCGGGATCCCCGAGAATTTTAATTTTTGGGGAGAGCGTAGCGCAAGGCGAAAACGTTAAGCAGAAGTTTTTTAATTAGTTAGCGAATGGATGCACCAAGTAAAAGCACGAGCGAGACGGAGATGTGGAGTGACGAAATGACCACCTTTTTCCCAAACGAGCGTGCAATGATCGGAACCTATTGTGCGTTGCAGATGATCATACTCCCAGCGGACATTTGCGCCCACTTGCGCAATGACTTTGTTCTTCGTGATTTCCTCTCGGTCGCCGAGACTGAGATAGACATAGCGTGCATACACCTCATGCGCGTCAGAGAAGCCTTTCCATGCCACAATCCAAAGCGATGGAGAAGCGGCTGCAACAGCGTCAAAGCACTCCTCTTTGCAGACCGCCCAACGTGCAAATAGACCAGCTAACGAGTACCCTCCCAGCACAATAGGTAACTTGCTGTAGCGTTCAAATAAGTACGGCATCAGTTGCCCTGTAATAAAGTCCAATGTCTCAAAAGCATGGTCACCAACCGATTGTCGCGGAGAGATATTCGGGTCATGCCACGGCGTAAGTTCTTCTTCCCAATTGCTTATCGCAAGCCCTGCAAAGACAAACGGCACATTAACCGCCCCTTTGATTGCCTCTATCTCCGTATCCAGCGTAGCATCTTCATGCTCACCCACCGGCTGAATGAGCAGCACTTGTGGCTGCTCGTCTGCGTAAATGACGCATTTCTTGCCTGATATTATTTCGCGAATTTGGCGCATATAGTCATTTCATATCAAATCGCTTACTTCTAATGGTACATAATCTATCAAGTCCTGCGGCGTGAGGCGGAGTTGCATGCCGCGCTGACCGGCAGAGACATATATCTTCTCATGCAGCAGACATGTCTCGTCGATGTACGACAGGAATGGTCTTTTCATCCCTATAGGACAACAACCACCACGAATATAACCGGTAAGAGGTAGCAGTTCCTTCTGCGGAATCGGTTTGCAGGACTTATTGCCGCTGGCACGAGCCGCTTTCTTCAAGTCCACCTCACATGCACCGGGCACGACGCAGACAAAATGCTTAACCTTGTCGCCCTCCAGTACGATGGTCTTGAACACTGCATCCACATCTTCGCCTAACTGCTCCGCTACATGCGTAGCACTCAAGTCAGACTCATCCACCTTGTATTCGATTAGCTCGTACGCAATCCCTGCCGCATCCAGCAACCGGCACACATTCGTTTTCTGGATCTTCTGAGCCATTATCTGATTTCCTCCAATGCACCGGTAACGGAGTCGATGATGAAACCGCGGACGGTGATGTCCTTCGGAATGAGCGGATGCGTTTGAATAGTTTTGACGGTCTTGCGGACGGAAGTCTCCGTGTCGCGAAAACCTTCCAGCCAATGATTGAGGTCGATGCCGCACTCACGAATCACATCAAGTGTCTCATCTTTGATACCTCGTGCTTTCATGACATGGTGAAAATGGCTGTAACTCATGTGGCACGCACCGCATTGAGAGTGCGCCACTACCATAATCTCCTCTACGCCCAGTTCGTAAATCGCCACTATCAGACTGCGCATCGCCGAGTCAAATGGCGAGAGAATCAGTCCGCCGGCGTTCTTGATAATCTTCGCATCGCCGTTCTTGAGTCCGAGTGCAGCTGGCAGCAACTCTGTAAGACGCGTGTCCATGCAGGTCAGGACAGCCAGTTTCTTGTCGGGGTACTTGTCGGTAATGAACGGCTCGTAGCCTTTCCGCTCTACAAATGAACGGTTGTAATCAATAATCTGGTTAATCATATCTTATATATCTGTTCGAAAGTCATAATATCTGTTTTGCTATTATCGCGCATGCCTCGGCATCGACAAGGGCATGGTGGTGGTTCGTCATTTCGTAGCCGCAATAACCGGCGATGATATCCAAGTTGTGATGTCCTTGCGGCCACACTTTGCGCGACTTTAGCAAGGTACATTCAAACTCATAGTCCGGATAAGCAATCTCATACGCACGGAACACTGCCTTTAGGCAATTCTCGTCAAACGCTTTATTGTGCGCCACAAACGGCACTTCTCCGTCCTCGATATATGGAAAATACTCATGCACCTTACGCACCGCTTCTGACCACACATCCGGGAACTCGGGCGCATCGTTGGTATCGTCGAAATGCAGCCCATTTACTTCGCTACAGCGGGCATTGTAGTAGTTCGGTATCGGTCGGATGAGCGAGTAGTAGTTATCCACTATCTCGCCGTCCTTGACGATAACCAACCCCACCGAACAAACGCTTGACTGCGCGAAGTTCGCCGTCTCAAAATCTATGGCTACAAAGTTATCCATTGATCTTCCAAAATCTTTAGTTCGTTAATTATCTCTTCATCTGCCGGCAACCACCTCACCGAGTCTAAGTCTTTGGCTTTGAGCCATTTGGCCGCCTCGTGTTCCAAGAGTATAACGTGACTTTCTGCCAATCGACACTTAAAGCAATGCATGGTCAAATGAAAACTTGGATAGTCATAGTCGATAGTTCGTAAGAGTTCGCCGACCTCTATCTCCGCGTCTAACTCCTCATGGATTTCACGACACAGGGCTTTCTGTGGTGTTTCTCCGGCTTCCATCTTACCTCCCGGAAACTCCCACCAATCCTTCCACACACCATATCCTCGTTGCGTAGCAAAGATCCGTCCCTGCTCGTCGAAGATTACTGCTGCAACTACTTCGATTGATTTCATATCTCCTCTATTCCATTCTTTTCTATTATGCGGTTCGCACGCAAAAGTGCTTGCAAAGATACTGCTTTTTTCTGAATTATGCAAGAGAAAATACACTTTTCCTATAAATTTTTAATCGTGATGGTCTTCTGCATGATAGCAAAACAAAAGGAAGTGATCCGAAGGAGTCGCTTCCTTTTGGGGTGAAATATGGCTCTTTGTTAGAGCCACAATGGTTATTCCATTACTTTCCAATCCGGGGTGTAGGGGGCGGTAATAGAACCGAGTTGGGCATCGTTGCTGAAGGGGACAGAGGATGTGGCAACGAAGATGCGTTTCAGTTCCGGAGAATAGAAACGCAATTGGACGTTCCCATCTGCTTGCGTAGCAGGTGAGATAAAAAGCCAATAGAGACCGAGTTCGGCATTGTAATTGGCTATCCCGCAGCAGTCTTTCCCTATGAACGCCGCGAGGATACCTACGGATTTGGTAAAGGATACTTTGACGATAGCCGTCATAGAGGCGGACATGTCGTTATCGCCTGAGAGCGCCCAATGGGGGTTCTCGGTTGTACCGGGATCAACGTAGGGATTGACCGGTTGCTCTTTATCCTTGCAGCCGACAAGGGCTACAAGGATTAAGGAACAAAGAATAAGGATTTTACAATTTCTTACCTGTAACATCATATTTCTCATTGTTTCTGATTATTACTACATGATTATTTTCGATGATCTTATACACTCCGGTTTGATCGGCAGGACGAAGCATTATCGGTGCTTTCAGAGAACCTGCATGGCTATCCGTCAAGTAACGGATAGCGCCGTTTTCGGGTTCGAGTGTTTGTCCGTCCATCTCGAATCGAAGAGAGCCGAGTTGGTTGCTCTGGATGGTGAGGAAGTAATACGTTTGCTCATCGATCGTGAGCGGGGTAGCTACGGCAGCGAGTTCGTCACCGACATAAACTCTGAGCTCCCTTGCACCATCCTCTGTTACCTCGCTAACCTTCGCAATCATCGTCATATTCGTCGCAACGTTCGGATTGCTAAATGCGTTGGTGTCGGCATTCTCTTTCATGCGTCGCGGAGTGCCTGAAGTCGGGCGCCGATAGAAGGGAATCTCTACCGTTCCGGGTGCCATACGGCGGAAGAGGTATCCTTCTCCCGGACGGAGGGAGGTAAGGTTACCTTCCCAGCGTTTGTTAGCCGAGAAAGTAGCAAAGCGGTCATGCGCTTTGATGAGGTCTCCCGGAGTGGCATAATCGTAGTATCCTGTCAAAGCTTCGGTGAGTGGTGTTACTTGGTCGAACAAGCACGGTAGTGCGCTCCATGCTCCGTTACCGCTGACGGAAATCTTCATCGAGTCCTTCGGCAGTTTTTCACCCGAGATATACATGGTGTTTCCATTCTTGCTATAAACCATATAGGTGTAGATATAGCGCAGATAATCGAAGTCACCGGTGAAGCGTCCGAGCTCATCGGAGTAGACAACGAAGTGGCGTGTAGCAGGGTTCTTAATGATGTCACCATCCATCCAAGGTTCGTTAGCCGACATGATCTTCTCTATTTTAGCTACGTACTGTCTAAGGTCGAGGTTGAACGATGTCCAGTTCCATCCGGGGTGTAGTGTGATGGTCTGTCTTTCGCTTCCTCCGGCGGTCAGTAGAACGGGTTGCTCGTTTCCGCAACCATAGACGTTACCATGGGCGAAGACGATATCACGATCCGGAGTGAGGTCATAGATCTTATTGGTGGAGGCTTGCCAGAGGCGGAAGTGTATCTGCTTGCGGTTCATCTCTTCTTTGCCGAAGACAGTGAGGTATATTTGGGACTTGTTCGTTACTCGGTCGAAGTCCACATTCGCCATACCGATGCACTCATTATTGTAAAGCGCAATGACTTTGTCCTCCGGATCGGAATCAAAGGCATCGTCAATCATTACCTGTCCGCAAAGGGACATGTTATAGGGATAGTTGCCGGTCTCGGGTTCTTCGTACGGGCACTCGGTAACGACCTCTACCTCGATCAGCAGCGGTTCGGACAATCCCTGATCATCGGTAAGATAGACGACATGGTTGTGCAGACCGGGTTTGAGATCCGAGTCCACGATGAAATCTATCCTCTTTTGTCCTTCGGCTTCGAGCGTACCTTGTGAGGAGGAGACGGATAACCATTTGGGCAGCTGGTCTATGGTGTATTGCCGCGTCATACCTGTCTGGTTAATAATGTTGATTTGGAAATCGGTAGATGCTGCGGCTCCATATCTTGTCTGTACTCTCACGAAGGGAGCAGACCAGACCACACTATTGAGGTTCGCATAGACCGTCCACATGACGGGTGAAGGCAGTCTGTTTCCGTTGAGGTCTTCGACATCGCGTACGGTGAAATACATCGTGCGTTTGTTGATTTCTCTCGCTTGGGCATTGATGTTGATAAGCAGATCTGATCCCTGATAAGTCCAGTTGAACGGCAGGTTGGTGAGCAGTCCACGGTCTCGTACAGGCGCGAAATTGCTCTTGTCGGCTTGCATGGCGAGGTCGTCAACAAGCAGAGGTTGCACATTATTCACCACATTGCCGTTGGCATCGCGGAATACGCGTTGGTTATCGGGCGAGAAGACTTGCTCCATGACACCCGACGAATTGCGTTTGACGCACGAGAATGTGAGGAGGTTGATGAGTCCCATCTCTTCTCCGGTAGGTGATTGTTTTCCGAACTCGGCGATGAGTTCAGCCGGCAAAGCCTGCTCAAAGAGACATACATCATCGATGTTTCCTTTCAATCCGTCGGCGAGCCATACAGAAGTACCTGATAGCGCGCCAAGACCTATCGTGGGGAACATCAGTTTCAGTTGGTTGTCGATATAGAGCGCACCGGAGTTGTAGGTTTTGTTGATGACGAGTACGCAGTGATGCCATACACCATCGTTCAGTTCAGCAGCAGTAAAGGCATCCACATCCCCTGCGGTAAAGCGGACGGAGCCGTTTTGGAATGCAATCTGCATCGTGACGGAGTCGCCTATCGCTGTTCCGAATAGAGAAACGGAATCCTCCGCAGCGTTATCGCTTCGGAACCAACTCATGAAGGTGTAATCCTCGGCTTCTGTACGTGAGAAGAGGGTCGGTTGTAACCGCACTTTGTTGCCGTCCGTAGTGAGGGAAATTCCGTTAGGGGTTGTCCATGAAAGTCCTTTGGCTTGGAGCGTAGCTCCGGTAGCGAGATCGATGATCTGATCCCCTGTACACTCTCTCATCGGGTAATAAGCCATCAGTCCGTGCTCATAACCGGTAAGACGTCTCAAGTGGGTATTTGCTATTTCCGCCGGTGAAAGTGCCTTGGTCCAAATACGTACCTCCATCATGTTTCCATGGAACGGGTTTTCTCCGTTCAATCCGCTACCGAAACGCATCGGCGCCGCCTCATCCTGCAAGACCCATCCGATGAAGTCATCTTCCGTGATATCCTTCGTGCCGGCATAGAAACGGATGGTGTTCTCGAATAGATCATAAGCCATGATTACCCGCGTGAAGTCGTTAGAGGACAATTCGCCCATTGGCTTGGAGAGGTACTCATTGTGTTGGCCGTCGGACTCGGTAGAGAGTTTGAGACGGTTATCCGCTGTGAGGGAGAAGGTGAAAGAATAGTTCTCGTCACCATGAGCGAAGAGTATCATCTCTCTGTTTTTCTCGACAGGTCTGATGAGCATATCCAGCGTGAGATCGGTGATAGCGAGTTCGCGCGAAGCCAAGCTGGCAGCATAATGGTTTTGATCGCCGTCGAAATAAAGCGAGGTGGTCTGGGTGATACCGGTGGCATTGGTGATACCAAGCACCTGGAAGTTATTATCCTCGTCGAGCCAGTTGCCGGCTATCGGTTCGCTGAACCGCAGCTTGATATCCCCGTCCAGTTTGAGGATACCGTTAGCAGGGAGCGGTTTGCCGAAGAGCACAGGCGGACGTGTATCTTTAGTGCCGCTGATGACGGGTGAAGACTTGGTCACAAACCCTGATCCATAACGGCAGAATGAGACTGCTCGGAGGTCGTAGTTGAGCTCCTTGGGATCACGTTCTCCGTAGAAACGGAAGGGTGTGATACGTCCGTTCTCTATCATGGCTTTATTGCCGGAAGCCTTGTTATAGAGGCTGTCATCGGCATAGAAAGAGCACTGGGTAACCCACGAATCGTCGTTCTCGGTAGAGAGTTTATACTGGAACTCGATATGGTCGAAGTTCTTATGATGGATATCAAAACCGTCGATGGTGATAGGCAGATAATAGCCTATCGAGTCTCGCGCTGAGAGGGTGTTCATCACCCATTTATCCCTTGGGAACGCCACCTGTACAGGCGAAGACTCGGGCAGGAAATGGACGGAGAACTTGAGCGAGCTATAGACCTTCGGACAGTCGTCGAGAGAGAGTTGGAGCTCCATATCGGTATAGTCATCGGCTTGTCCGCGATAGACCTCCATGGTCTTGACGACAGGCGATCCGGAAACGAGATAAAGCGGATAACCGGCAGCCAAAGGCACGCCGTCGATGAACACTTTCGCGCCATCGGGGTTACCTCCTGCAAGCGAGAGATGCATATACTCACCGCCTTGGAAGGGGGTCTCAATATCCGCGTTGTTCATGAGCGTAAGACGGAAGATAGCGGGTTTATCCGGCGCTACGTTAGTCTGCTCATAGGTATTGGTTGATATCTCGGGTTTGGCTGCATAGAGGGTACCGTTACCGAGGACAGCCGTACCGGCGTTGTACAAACGCGTACGCTCCTCGCCCTCGTGCGGACAATAGGAAGTACCGGCTTCGGTGAAGAAGACATAACTACCATAGACGATGGAGTCATTCTCCATTTGGGTTTCCTCACGCGCTACTTTCGACTGCTCATCGAAGACTTTATCTATGCTCGCACGATAAACCGACACCGCGATGTCTCCGTGCGGATCGGGAGAGAGGGTAAAGCCCACTTTGCGGCTGACGGATGCTTCGGTCGAGCGGAACTCATCGTTGGTAAAGGAGAGAACCGGTTCGAAGACAAGTTTCCACTGCGCATTAGCGGTTTTTCCGGTCAGGTCCTCGGGTTTTTTAGTCACTTTATCATCTAATTTGAACTGATCGGAGAATTTGGAGAACTGATCCTTGATCACATCCTTGACGGTCTCGCCAATAACGCCTCCGGAAGTCTCCAAGAAATTCACGAAATTACGCAGGTTGCTATCCGTAAGACGCTCCGCCACAGCGGTACCGGACTGCGAAAGATTATACAAGAACAAGCCCTCCTGCGGCATATGGGTATAAGATCCGCCGTAGGAATACGAATCATTACGGGTATAGGCATTACCTCCGCTGACGGAGTAAGTGCCGTACTTCTGACCCGACATACGCGCCATAACTTTCTCTTTCTCATTAAAGAAGAGGATATTCAGCCAATTCATGATGCGGGTATTCAGGGACGCTACCTCATCGAGGAAGGCTTTCGAGGAGTACTC
The DNA here is from genome assembly GCA_900321605.1 of uncultured Bacteroidales bacterium. Classification (GTDB taxonomy): domain Bacteria; phylum Bacteroidota; class Bacteroidia; order Bacteroidales; family Paludibacteraceae; genus Colicola. Next base: position 42,603 of record ONWR01000007.1, read on the forward strand.
CGGCACAAACATCTCGTAAGCAGTGGTGCGGATCGTATCGGCATCGATGATCTTTTCCTCTTTGCCTTTGTACCAATATACCGGTTCGTTCCGCTCATTAGCAGCCGTCTGCGCTGCTTCCTTACTCGGGAAGTTCTCCAGCAAGTTCAGACGCCTTTTCGCCAAGGTAGGAATGACGGATTGGATGATGTATTTCTGCGAATAAACGAAGGTATTGTCCATAGCCGAGCCCAAGACTGTCTTCTCTCCCGTGACGAGATAGAAAGCATGTCCATCGGCATCCGTACCCTGCGCAAGGAGTTTGATGGCACCGCCCTGATAAGCAGTCTGACGAGCCTGCCAAAGACTATCGGAGATGACCGAAACGGACTTGGCAAGACCGGTGATGACACTACGGGTTGCACCCAAGAAGACATCCGCGTTAGCGCCTACGTTCGTATAAGAGGAACTGGTAGCAATACGGGTAGAGGTAGTATATTCATAGCTGTACTTATTGGTCCAATCCCACTCCCATGTGAAAGGCAGGGAGAGGGTGAGCGAACGGTTGGTCTCGAAGACCGAACCGGCATAGGTACCAGCTCCTGCAGGAGCGGATACGACACCGATACTCTGGGAGACTCCTTCACCCCATTTAGCACCGATCTCGGCACCAAACTCCCAATGGGTATGGGAACTATAACCGAACTTATAGGTACTACCGGCTTCGAGCCATGAGGAACTGCCCATACCACCCGGATCACGGATGACATCCAGCAGTTTGACATCGGCGGCAGACGAGGTAAGGGTATTACTCTGCACGACATCACCGCTGACGAAGGCTTGGAAGAGATTCGTCTCCACCGTGTTACCTTCGGTCTGCAAAGCAGCGCTGACCGTACGAAGGGCATCCAAACCGGAGTTGGAGAAATCGATGTTATCGCTCTTGAGCAAGACGGTATTGTTCCGACCGTTGTTATCAAGGACGTAGGTCTGACTCTCGGTAGCGGAATGGAGTCCGTTGCGGATGACCACCGAGCCGCTACGAAGAGGTACGCGGTCGATGAGATGCGCATTCCGATTGTTGTTATAGCAGTATTCCTCAAAAGCCGATACCATAAACTGGTACTGACGATTGTAGGCAAAGACCGGATAGCCTAAGGTATAGACCGCCTGACCATCGGATTCCGTATAATACGCCAGATCGTGCTGCCGTCCGTCCATGTCGGTATAGTGGCCGTTTTGCTCACCGAAGCCCGCTTTCTCCATGCCATAGAGAAGCTGCGTCATCTTGATCTGGACAGGGTTATGGTAGATACGATCGTAGATCGCATTGTAGGTCACGGTATTCCCATCGAGCGAGTCGGTGATAAGGGTCAAGGGGGCATTGGTCAGGTCAAAGGTCTCGCTACCCGTTCCCGAGGGGAAGAGGGTTGCGTAGCCTTGGGCTGTCGCTTGTACCACCTTGTATTTGACAGGGAAGAGATCAGCCGCGTACTCACCCGTCCGGGCATCCGGACGGATGGTGATACGCTTCTGCTCGATGAAGATATCGGTCGTACCGACTTTGCGGTGCAGGGTATCGCGAAAGAGGTCATCCGGATCATGGATGATACGGGCGGTGTTGTCTCCCTCTAACATAAGGACGAGCTGGAGATCGTCACCAAGGTTATTGGTACCCAGACCGAAACCATGCTTGAGTGCCTGTTGGTCATTACCACCGGCTACACGTCCGACAAGACGCACTTTCGTGGTGTCATAGAACCGTACGCCGTCCAGCGGTTTCACCAGCGAGAAGGTGGTGTCCGTACCGGTGACGAAGAGCCAGCCTTCGTTGGCAAAAGTATGACCGGGCTTCACCACTTGGAGACGGCAAGGCATAGACATCGGCACGGTGAGTTCGAAATTACCATCGGTGCCGGTACGATAGATGGTATTGCCCCGACGGACGGTATCTCCGTTGAGGACAAAGCAAGCATCGGCAACAGGGATAGTAGAGAGCTCGTAGAGGACGCGTCCGGTAAGCCGTACAGCACTGGTATTGACGAAATTGATGGCATTCTCAATCGCATGATGCACATCCAGCGAGACGGTAGCGATACCGGAAGAGGTACTGTTATAACTGAACGTACCGTACTGCGAAGTAGGCGTAACGGTATAGATCGTACCCGCCGTGAGATCATACGTGAGGCTATCGAAGAGATAAGCTCCGGAAGCATCCGTGTTGACGGTACGCAGGGTTTGTCCGTTCGCAGAAAGAGAGACTTGCACACCCGGCATGCCCGCATAATCCGGCAGCAGCACCGTACCGTCAATCTGACCGTAAGGCGAACGCCATCCTTCTGCCGTGCTCGAATGGGTAGTCATGTTGCCATTACAGGTATAGTGCGCTAAGACGGTATATTCATAATGGACATCGGGCAGAGCGGTCTCATCGAAGAAATGATTATCCTCACCGGTGTAGATGATCTCAGGCGCATCGGAGCTGTTCTTAGGCACACGCTTGAGCACAAAGGAATCCACCGCCAAGGAGCTAACCGTCCATTGTAGCTGCACGCCGGACTTGAGTTGACCATTTGCATCGCCCTGCGAAGCGGAGAAAGAGGTGACATTTGCTGCCTCGTTGACATAGAACTCCGTGCCGTTGATAGCCACCGGTTGAAGATACGTGGAATCAACCATGCGGAGGGTAGCATGCGATTGATCGATATACGCCTCATAGCTATAATGGGTACAAGGCACATCGGCTTCATCGGATATATGTGCAAGCCAACTACCGTCCGGCAAACGCTCAATACTGTCTTGGGGCACCACGATATCCACGGACTGTCCTGTCTCCTGCATCTTACGACGCAAGATAAGACGTGCAGACCGATCCCAAATACAGCGTCCATAGTCCCCATTGAGAGTGCCTAACTTGGCGTACATCATCTGCTTGAGTTCCGGCGTTTTGGCTTCGATGATGCTATCCAGAATAGGCGAAGGTTGCGCTTTTTCATTGGTACGCACACCGGAGACGGTGATTATTTCCCTCATAAACCAATAAAACGGAGTAGCCGAATACTCAAAACCTATATGGTCCACATAATCCAGTTCTCTGTTATCTACCTTCGTTGTCCTCAAACTATCCTGCGGGAATCTATACTCAATAGAGAGATGACTTAGTTTGAAACGGATGCGACGCTCCACGGTACTGCCGACAGGCACACGATGAGGTTGTCTGCCGGGTTCGGCTTTGCGTCCGGGACGAGGACCAAAAGGCTCCTGTCCGTCCTTGGTAAGGGCATAGACATACACTTCACCACCATGTTTCTGAATAGTACCGTTGTCATCGGTATAGTCATCTCTAAACTCGGTAATATAATTGACACATCCATCATCTATATAACTATGCACACGGGTAAAGCCGAACGTACACTCATCGAGAGAGAGGGCACGCGGACCCACCTGCATATTATCGATAGCGATATTGAAATGCAGTTTCCTATTGGAATCAAAATCAGGGTCGATCCTATAGTCCGGCTGTATCTTCTTGAGCGGTGCAAGGTACGTAGCCTTATAGAGTTCGTAGGATTTCGCAAAATCATGATCCCAGTCCCACACGGAAGAGGACGTACGGCGGATACGATAATAGACCGGCGCAGAAGGTTTCACCAACTTGCGCGAACTAAGCATCATGTCCACCGAAGCTACCTGATTACCTTGATCATCGAAGATGTTATAGTTACTCTCCGTGACCGAGAGACGGGTATCAATCGTATCCGTTCGCAGCTCAGTACCGTTCCACGCCGTACGGTTGTCATCCACAAACTGATAGACACTATCGGTCGTCCTCATCGGTAATAGCTGGATCGTTTGCGCATCAGAGAAATCGCTCTTGAAGGCACGTTGTAGCTCGAAATAGTCGCCTTGGATCAGATCCTTGGCTTCGGGTCTCTTGACGCGCCAAGAGACCACATTCGCTCCCGTATAACTGCCGAACCCGTCCTGCTGAGCTTCCGCCTTGAAATCATATATACGGTGGTAAGCAGGAATCTGCACGGCATTCGAACGAATCCACTCAATGTCCTCCGTCTCTTCGTTACGATAGACCTTGAAGTTCGCATCGAAAGCATAGTAGCCCGTATCGGAGGTAGGCACATACATCGTTCCGCTGTTATCGTTGGTAAGGATCGTATCATTGATGAGCGGATTGCTATAGGCAAGCGGTTTTGCCTGCGAGTAATAAGGCACCGCCGCCAAACCACGTCCTGCCACACCCATCTCGTTCACCATATAGAGATAAGGCGTATAGAGCTGCGGAGCAGCCGTATTATCGCCACCGGTGAAGGTTGTGGAGAAAGTGAAGAGCGGATGGTAGTCCGCACTTGTGGCACTCTTGGTACGAATATCGGTTTGAATAGAGATCGTGAATTTCTTATTATTGAGCTCAACAGGCGGGAACCAATCGAACTCAAGAATCGTCACGCGAGGACAATCATCATCCGCCACCTGCTTCAGGTCGATCATAGTATAACCATCGGTACGGTCAATCTGCATACGATTACCGTTGTACTCGTTGGTAACTACAATCACGCCGCCTTTAGACTCAGAACTATTGGCTTTCTTATACATCTTAACGGACGCATTACCACGGTCATTATCCTTACGGTTATCCCCTTTAGCAGAACCGCCTACGTACATAAACGACTCCACAGACTGTCCTTTGACCTGCCAACGAATCGTCGTGAAGGCGGAGTCCAAATGATAATCATTGACTCGTCCGTACGCCCAAACAGGGATCTTGAAGTGAATCGAATTGCGGCCGTTACTATAGACCTGGTAGTGACGCTGCACCTCCAGATAGTCATTGGCACACAGTTGGAGCGGAAACAATACCGCTGCTGCAACAAAGAGCAAAAAATACGCTAACTTTTTCATACCAAGTAGTGTTTGAATTTCTTTGTAAGCGTGCGAGGTAATCAGCCTCACACGCCTAAGCATTTACCCTTGGGGCATCCATTTGGGCATTTAGCATTAATTAGTACAATCGGATTTGCTCTTGGAGGTTGACTCACGATGCACCGTATTCGCTCCAGCCTGATGCATGAGCTCCAACTGCGCATCTGCCTCATCTCCGGAACCGTAGAAATACATCTCCGTCGTCTTACCGCTCGGGAAAGTCGCCTTCAACAACCAACACTGGGTCTTATTCGGATTACAAGACACCAAACCGGCAGCTGCCACCATCATGGTGATAACCGCAAAACTCATCAACATTTTCTTCATAATAAATGTCATTAAAAGTTCAACAAATAGTATTCATTCATAAAAGTGCGCAAAGGTACAAAATATTTTTTATATACGCAACGCGCATGTGAAAAAATTTACGTATTGTTACCATTTTTTTACGTATTGTTACACTTTCAGGCTATTTTGACCCCAAAACGTCAAATTTTCCACATAGGTGTAAAAATTGACACGTCATAAATGGCATAAGAAAAATAGAACAGAGCCAAAAATAAAACGCCCCGAAGGACGTTTTATTTTGAGGATTGTGTTTGCCGTCGGACTCGGTCATCTCCCGCTCATCGGTCGGTGGGATTCTTTATTTCCCAATGACCGGTTTTGTCAGAGCCAACCCATTGAATTAGGTGTTTTTCTTGCAGAGCAACAGCATCCCGTTGGATGGTTTTTCTATTTACACCTAACCTTTCGGAAAGATATTTCGTGTTTACTGCGACATTTACTGCGACATTCTTTAGAATTTCTAATATAACTCTCTGTCTATCAGTCAAATCATCTGCGACAACTTGAAGGACACCTTGAGGGACATCTGTCTCTTGACTTGTCACAAACGCGTTAATCTCGGATTGCAGGTTGGTATTATGCAGACGCAACATGACATTTGAAAAAATGGCTTCGTCTTGTTGGTCGCGCGTGTCATTGAGGGCTTGGATATACTCAACTTTTTGCTCTTTAAGTACCTTAACTGGAATAAGCCCAAACTCCCATTGCAGCATGTTCATCACCAGACGCGACATGCGACCGTTACCATCAGCCCAAGGATGGATAGACACCAAACGGTAGTGAGCTACGAATGAAAGCCTATAGGCTGCAAGGATGTCATTCTTCGGCATGGCAGCGCGTTCGGTATTGAGCCAGCGGCAGAAGTCCGACAAGGCTTGTGGCACCTTCTCATGCGCCAGATAAGAGCGTCCGCCGAAACCGGCTGTGACGTTGACTTTGCGCAACTCGCCTTCGGCAGCGGAGAACGAGCCAAGCGGCGTGTTGTACGTGCTACCGGTATTCTTCATCACGATAGCTGACAGACGGCAGAGCATATTCACACTATAGGCTGTGTGCAGCTCCGCTAACTTTTGCGCCTCCTCATACGCAGCCTTGAGATCAAGGTTCATCATCTGCTCTTGGAGCGTTCGACCGGGAGCCGTGATGCCTTCGTCGAAAAGCAGTTGGTTCTCAATCTCCGTGACGGTTGAACCTTCGATGGCCGTGGAGTGCGTGATGATAGAATACAAGTAGAATTTCTTGTAGTCTATCTGCTGGTCGATGCCCAAGGCTCGATAGCGTTCTATGGTTTGCAGTATATCAGCCATGTTTGTATTATTTAGCGATTGCGTTTTACCTTGCACACAAAATTGCGTGCAAAGATACGAAAAATTTTTGATACCGGCAAGAAAATCGTGATTTTTCTATCAATAAAATCAATGATTCTATCAAAATGGGGCTTTTGAGGCATATATGGTTCATATCTTCCATGCTACCGCGTCATACAAATAAAAAATTCAAAAATCTTCATTTTTTAAGCAAAAACGACATCCTGCAAAAAGTGGCTCGTAAAGCCTTATTTTTGAGCCCATAAAAATCTTCATTTTTTAACGATTTTAGGCTCTTTTTTGACACTTTTTGCTATCTTGCTGATAATGGGGAGTTTATGGTATTTGTCGCTTTTTACGTTTTTAGCCGCCTCACAAGGGGGCATCTTCGCGGACATTTGCATATGTCAAAAAATTGTTGTACCTTTGCAACCCTTTTCAAAAAATCAGCATGAGCCAAGAGCATTTTGAACATATGATTGAGCAGATAAAAGCGAGCATAGCCCACGATGAAGCTATGTCCGCTATGCTGCGAGCTCATGCTGCAAGGGACAAACAGATGCTCGACCTCATCTTGGAGCAAAAAGAGGAGATCGAACGTCTCAAAGAACAACAACAGATCACACACGTCCGGATTGGAGACTTCTCCGGCACTTATATTGAAAACTTTAATCAAACACCGCTATGTCAGCCTTCATCAACAACTTCTACGGAACGTACATAGAGCACATCGACACCTATGTTCCGACCAAAGATCACACCCCTCAACAGCCAGAAACAGTAGATACATCCCCCACGCAGCAAACCTCGCAGGATATACTACCCACTCCCCAAGAGGGCAAATATACGGAGGTACGCAAATATATCGAGGAACGCAAGCGTTTTGACGAGGAGTTTAAGACCTTCTGCACTAACCATTCATTGCGCGATCTATGCACGCGGCTCACACATGATTTTGGCTGGTTTGTAGATGAAAATTCTCTACAAAGAAACATAAATCGAAACCGATAAATCACTTTCGGACAAGTCGGACATCTTTCGGACATTTATAGGACAAAACGTCCTAACAATCGGACAAAAATAGCAGTACTTTTGCACCGGATTTCAAAATGAAGTCTGGTGCTTTTGTTTTATGCAGGCACCTGAACATTAACTTAAAATATTACACATTATGTTAAAACTTAATCCTGCGCCCGGCGCACAAACCAACTACGAAGTAATCGATCAGTTTTTTGCAGCACAGCTCGCTGCTAACGAGTCCGAAGAAACCCTCAACAGCCTTCGTCCGAAAGCAGAGGCAGCTGTACAAGCGCTCATTGCCGAACGAGGGCTCGGTAAGTCCTTCACCGGCACGATCGAGTACCACGGTTTCAAGATCATCGTCAGCCGTGTTAAGTCCTTCACATGGGAAAAGAACACCAACCCTGCCATCACGTCTGACCCCAACCACACCATCTACCTGCAACAGCTCGCTCTACAGGAGCAGATAGCCGCCCAACTCAAGGACATGCGAGCTGACCTCAAACGCACGGCTGAGAAGCTCGAACAAGCGCACCCCGAGTCGGAGTCTATCAAGCATCGTTTACGTATCGCTATCAAGGCATGAGCAGTAAGAAACCTCTCCCTGACCCTCCTCACAAGGGAGGGGAAAGGGGCGCGCAAGATTCGTTCTACGAGCCTTACAAATACTACGACCCCTTCGTCGAAGGCTCTTACCGATAGGACGCTACAAAAAGAAAGCCGATAAAAAGAAAGTACCAAAGAAAAATTAAAAAAAGAAAAAAATGATGATGATGATTATTTTATTATACTATGCAGATAGTTTCATCATCAAATAATATTAAATTTTTATGTCTAATGAAAAATCATCATTCGATTATATGTGGGATCTGCTTAACCCTCCGCAGGAGTTCCACAACATGCGCGCCAAGTGCGAGACAACCCTTTGGAACGCCCTCTCCATCGACATGCAGCATCGCATCTATCGTCTCATCCGGGACAAGAAAAGGCGAGGTGAAACTATCCACCCGAATCCGTGGTATGCTATCGTCAATGCACGGGATGCAGAGCCGACAAACTATAACGGTGACGCTCGAATTGACGAACTCGCCAAGACCACAAAAATGGTCGTCGCATGGTACAAAGAACGGGCGGGTATCTACACCCTCGAAGAAGCCCTTGCGCTGAAACTCACCATCATCAGAGAATTTAAACTAAACAAATGAGAAAATATGAAAATGAGAAAATATGAAAATGCAAAAATCTCAAATGCCCACAGGGCTTCTATATGACGTCCCTTGGTTGGTACGAGAACCCAACGACTCCTATATGTCCGCCAAACGTCACCGGATCGAACTGAAGAACCAAGCCGTGGTGGATGATTATTTCCTCTCGCGGGCAAACGGGGCTTCCGCTCGCAAAGCACGAAAAGTAACCGCCACCAAGCACGGTATTCCCACCATTCGCGTGAACCACTGCCTCAGATGGTACTATCAAGAAGCCGTTCGACGAAACAGATACGATTTTTTGATAAAATTTCCACCTGCCAAGGAACACATTGTTCACTTTTGACGTACCTTTGCACTGTTTTTCGATAAGGCCTTGACAAAAACACTGTTCCACGTCGGACTAAGCACGGACTAAAAACGGACTCAACACGGACTCAACACGGACTCAATCCGACGTGGAACAATTATCTACAATTATCAACAATCTACTAACCCTTAACCCCCTCACGGCGTAGGGATCCGAACAGGTCTAACGACTAACGACCAACGACCAATGACCTGTTCGGCAAACGCCGAACAATCTATGGCAGTAATGACAGTAGGCGTTGCGGGAATCGAGACGATCTCGGGCGCATTGAAACGACCGAAGAAACAGGACGGTCACAACCACGGTAATTATCTGGTGGCGACCCACCGCAAGGCGGCAACCACGAACCCCAATTGTCAGCGCGTTTATGCGTTTGGCGCCGAGCGTTACAAACGCTCCACTCCGTTGAGTACCGACGAGACGCGTATTCGTAACCGCTTTTCGGCGGTGGCAGCAGCAGTAGCCGCTCGTGCCAAAGACCTCTCGAAGATGTCTGCCGACCAAGCTGCTTTCGCAGCCCAGAAAGATCAGCCGAACGGCAAAAAGACCATGAAATCCTTCCTCCACAGCAGCGATACTGGCGATTGGCGGATTAGTGCTCTTGTTCTGCGGAGTGTATATCACTCCGCAGGGCGAGATCCACGAGAGCCTCTTAGTCGGTTTCGGCGAGCTTGCCACCTTCTCCGGTGCAATAATGGGTGTCGATTATTCATATCGGCACCGGGGTCCCCAGTAATTTTAATTTCTGGGGAGAGGAGGAAGCGCGGCTACTTTCGCAAAACATAGTTTTGCAGTCGTAGCAAGCCGCTTCCGACGAGGAATCGATTACACGTACAAATTCAAGCAGAAAGGAGAACAAAAATGAGAAAACTTTTATTCATATCGGTAGTTGCGGTTAGCCTTGCCTTTGGCATGACCTCGTGCAAAGCTTGGCGAACCATCAGCACGACTGCGACCTATACACAGGCGACTGACAGCACAAAGACCACGACTACGATCGTGACAAAAACTCAGGAAGAGTACACCGGAGTGAAGAAATAATCCGCCATGCACAGGCGGATACATGGAAAAAGGAAGTGCTCCGATGGGTCGCTTCCTTTTTTCTGTGTATGAACTATTGCTCCTTTGTTTGAGCCATGGTATTATTGCATTTTTCTAAAACGTTCTTGGAGTTTGGCTATGCGCGCCATCAATTTATCGAAATCAGGTGCTTCCTTAAAAATAAATGCACCCACCATGTTTGAATAATCAGCCCGGAAAGCGTCCAATAACTCTGCCGGAGGACAAAACTGAATACTCTCCGAACGATTCTTTTCATAATCCACGTAGTGCAGATTATAGAACTGCTGCCGATGTTCGATAATATGATTATAGAGAACACGGTCTGCTAATGCCTTCTGACCGAACTCCGTATCCATCAGTTTCTCCAGATCGTAATAATGACGGCTCATGCGGCGTGTACGAGGTTTGGCTTTCCGAAATTCCTCATTGAGAAGAAATGCCTTTTCAAGGAATGTGCGCTCGGGCGATACAGTATTGATAGTGCAGCTGATCTCATTATCCAAATCATCAAAAACATCGTGTAAAAGCGACGATATAGGTCTTGGTGCAAAGGGTTCAGTAAGCGAGAGACAACTCACCTCAATCTTAACAATCGGCAAGATATAATCCGGATGATAATCTTCTATAACGCTGTGGTATTTGACATGCAGCACAGTCGGATCTTTATCACTATCAATCGGTTCTGCGATACCATTACGGACCTGCGTTGTAATCGGGACTACCTCGCAATCGGTAATTCCCAGTATGTTCAGTTGTTGCTTTAATTCGTCCAATAGGTGGGTATGAACCACCTGGCGGGATAGTTTACGAAGACGCTCACGCTGCGACTTGTTCTCGCCTGCAGCGAAACTATATCCTTTCTGAGCAAACCAATCGCGACTCAAAGAAATATCGATATCCTCACTAAACCGATGAATCAGCTGCCATCCTTTACTTAACGAAGTACCTCCTTTGAACAGCAAATAAGGAGCAAAAGATGTCTGGAACAATGCGCGCAAAACAGCCGTTACCCACCAATCTTTTTCAACAGAAGGTGTGTCAATCTCATAACGTGCTGCGACCGTGTTCAATGCCGCTTCGCGATCAATGGGGGATAAGTCAAGCCACTTCATTGTTTCTCAATAACTTTAAGTACTTTTAATAATAATCGGCGAATCCATATTGGCATCAGAAGGATGTCTGCGCGTGCTTCTGCATTTGATGTATAATGCTTCATAATATCATACACGACACTCATCTGCTCCTCTGTAAGGTTCCCATCTCCGATGCTTTTGAGAGCCTGACAGAAAGCAGCGAGATTTTTGTCCTTATATGCAAAGTTTCGTGGGACACCGCGTTTGAATTGCAACATGCGGCCATTGATGTTTATCGTACGTGCTGAACCGCTGGTTAGGAACATCGTTTTCATCGGAACTTGTTCGCTTAGCCCAAACATATTCTCGGCAGTCTCGCCGACAGGCAAAATCTGTACATGATCGCGCTCCGCTATTGCCTCTGCAATTTGCGTCATACTTGGTATAGCCATGCCATACGCAGAATTAGCCGGTTTCATAAAGATACCGCCGGATAGTCGGACAAGTCTGCCCTCGACCGCTGCTGCTGATAGCAATTTCGAGATATAACTTGGGTCATATTCGGGGAAATCGGCTATCATCACAAGTGACTTGGGAGTGGCCTTATCGACGGCATTGTTTACTATATTTCCGATAAAATCGTCTTTCATTTTTATGAAAATTTTTGCAAAATTATAGGAATTTTTTGAAATGTGCAAATAATTTTCAAAGAAAATGAGAATAAAATGCATTTTTATTATGAATTCATGAATAATATACGGTTTTTATGCAAAAATCCGGATGTTTTTTGAAGATCTGGTCATGAAAAGAGCAGCTTGCGCTGCCCTTGCTTTAGTTCCGGTAGATGTGCCCATCGACCTCGGTGTAATCAGGCGAACAAACGTGACAGAAATTATATCTTGATGTGTTTGCGGTATATTTTATTGGTGTACTCCTCTTCATCCGTGCTAAACTCCGGCACTTTTGCTTCTCCTACAAACTCAAAACCATGTTTTGGATAGTACTGCCAATTACATGAGCTGTCTGTCCAGAGATATAGCCACTCTATGCCACGTTTCCGTAATCGCTCTATTAGTGCGTTTAACACAGGCGTACCATAACCTTTTTTTTTGCTGATGAAGAAAGAGAGCTTTGCCGAGTTGGGCAGCATCTTTGACAGAAGTTCTTCATCAGTCCGCATTAGGTATCGCTCGTTGGTTAGGAGTTTCTGTTGCTCATCATCTGTCAAGGCAGGCAGATGGTTTCTAAGCCACGTGGCAGCACTGTTCGTTTCACCGGGCAGCCATGCAAAAGCGATGGCTTGCATACCATCTTCGTCCTCTGCCTGCAGAGCAAGGTCAGCAGAATACAGGTAGTATCTTGTCAGATGTTGACAAAAGATACGGGCGACTGCTGAACCGTGCGCACCTTGATTTTTTCCCCACACGCCCTCTGCCATCTCAGCAACGAGGTCTATATTTCTTTGATTAAATGGTTTGATTTCCATAATGCGTATATTTCCTTGAAAAGAACTGCAAAATTACTAAAAATTTTTGATATACGCAAATATTTCAACACTTTTCTTCAAAATAATTCCATTTTTAATCCATAAACCAAAAAAAATAAAACGCCCCGAAGGACGTTTTATTTTGAGGATTGTGAGCCTAAAGCGATTAGTCTTGGAACTTCGCGCAGAGGAACTCGCGGTTGAGTCGTGCGATGTTGGCAAGGCTAACGGATTTGGGGCACTCAGCAGCGCAAGCACCGGTGTTGGTACAGTTACCGAAGCCGAGTTCGTCCATCTTAGCGACCATGGCTTTCGCGCGAGCAGCAGCCTCGATCTTACCTTGCGGCAGAAGAGCGAGTTGCGAAACCTTTGCAGAAACGAAGAGCATAGCCGAACCGTTCTTACAAGCTGCAGCGCAAGCACCACAACCGATACAGGAAGCCGCATCCATGGCTTCGTCAGCTACCGGCTTCGGAATAGGAATGGCGTTAGCGTCGGGTACACCACCGGTGTTGACAGACACGAAACCGCCTGCCTGCATGATCTTGTCGTATGCCTGACGATCCACCATCAAGTCCTTGATAACAGGGAACGCACGGCTACGCCACGGTTCTACGGTGATGGTCTCGCCATCTTTGAACTTACGCATATGCAGCTGGCAAGTAGTGATCGCGGAGTCGGGTCCATGCGGGTGACCGTTGACGTACATCGAGCACATACCGCAGATACCTTCGCGGCAGTCGTGATCGTACGTTACAGGATCTTTGTGCTCAGCTACGAGTTGCTCGTTGAGGATGTCGATCATCTCCAAGAACGATGCGCCTTGGAAGACGTGCTTGAGGTCGTATGTTTCAAAATGACCTTGTGCTTTAGGGCCGGCCTGACGCCATACCCGTACTTTGATATCAATGTATTGATCCATGATTTTTATAGTTTATAGTTTATTGGTTGATGAGTTTATTAGTTTATGAGTGGTTTATTCAGTTTATGGGTTTAAATGGTTTAATTGGCTCGCCTTCTTTATCCTTCGGCATATAGCTATACTGCAGGCTTGTTAACAATCTCGCTACTTGCACAACTAATAATTCTATGTTTTGCAAATCTGTTTGATTGATATACCCTAAACTATACGCTATTTCTATTTGGCTCATCACTTCCATGAGTGAACCATAGGATACTTCCAGGAAGTGCACTTTATCCTTATATGAATAACGCGTTACTCCTTCAGCTATGTTTGATGTAATGGATACTGCGGCACGACGAAGTTGGCTACATAAAGCATATTGTTCCTCTTTAGGGAATTTTTTCAGTAAAACATAAACTGCTTTAACCAGTTCTTGCGCTTTACTGTATGCATCCAATTTCCGATAACCTAAGTAATCCATTTTGATAATTTTTTGTTTATGGGTTTATGAGTTTATCGGTTTATGGGTTAAGAAAGTTCAACTTATCAACTTTTTCAACCAATTAAACCACATATCAACTTATAAACTCATCAACTTATTAACCAATTTAAACCACGAATAAACTAATAAACAGATAAACACATCAACACTTAGTTCTTGTAATTACGGGTCTTTCTCTCGGTAAACTCGTAGTCAAGCGGCTCCTTGATGAGTTGCGGCTCTTTGTCCTCACCCATATATTTCCAGCAGCCGACATAGGAGAACTTGTCATCCTGACGGAGCGCTTCGCCTTCCGGTGTCTGGTACTCCTCGCGGAAGTGACCACCGCAGGACTCCTCACGATGCAGCGCATCGATAGCCATCAGACGACCGATCTCGATGAAGTCAGCCAGACGGAGCGCTTTCTCCAACTCGTTGTTGAGCGAATTAGCCTCACCCGGGATATAGACGTTGGTCCAGAACTCTTTCTTGATAGCATCGATCTTCTTGATACCCTCTTTGAGTCCCTCAGCGGTACGACCCATACCCACGAAGTCCCACATGATGAGACCAAGCTCTTTGTGGATGGAGTCAACAGAACGGTTACCTTGGATAGCCATCAGGCGGTCGATCTTATCCTGCACAGCTTTCTCAGCCTCAGCGAACTCAGGACGGTCGGTGGACATACGGGGTACACCGATCTGGTCGGAGAGGTAGTTCTGGATCGTATAAGGCAGTACGAAGTAACCATCAGCGAGACCCTGCATGAGGGCAGAAGCACCGAGACGGTTAGCACCGTGGTCAGAGAAGTTCGCCTCACCGATGCAGAACAGACCCTTGACGGAAGTCTGGAGCTCATAATCTACCCAAATACCGCCCATGGTATAGTGGATAGCCGGGAAGATCATCATCGGGTTCTCGTACGGGTTCTCATCCACAATCTTCTCGTACATCTGGAAGAGGTTTCCATACTTTTGAGCAACGACATCCTTGCCCAGACGCTGAATAGCATCGGAGAAATCAAGGAAGACAGCGAGACCGGTGTTGTTGACACCGTAGCCTTTGTCGCAACGCTCTTTGGCAGCACGGGAAGCTACGTCACGGGGAACGAGGTTACCGAATGCCGGATAGCGACGCTCCAAGTAGTAATCACGATCTTCCTCGGGGATATCACGTCCCTTGATCTCGCCTGCTTGGAGACGTTTAGCGTCCTCCAGTTTCTTCGGTACCCAGATACGTCCGTCGTTACGGAGCGACTCGGACATCAGGGTCAGTTTGGATTGAAAATCACCATGCTTCGGAATACAGGTCGGGTGGATCTGTGCATAGCACGGGTTAGCGAAATAAGCGCCGTGGCGGTACATCTGCATAGCCGCCGAACCGTTGGAAGCCATGGCGTTGGTCGAGAGGAAGAAGGTGTTTCCGTATCCGCCCGAACCAACTACTACTGCGTGCGCGAAGAAACGCTCGATGCGTCCGGTAACGAGGTTACGAGCGATAATACCACGCGCACGTTTCTCGCCGTTCTCATCCGCGATGAGGACGATGTCGAGCATCTCGTAACGGGTGTACATCTTCACTTTGCCCTTACCGATCTGGCGGCTGAGTGCGCTATAAGCGCCGAGGAGGAGCTGCTGACCGGTCTGACCTTTTGCGTAGAAGGTACGACTTACCTGCGCACCACCGAACGAACGGTTGTCGAGCAGACCTCCGTATTCGCGTGCGAAAGGAACACCCTGTGCCACACACTGGTCGATGATCGAGTTGGACACCTCTGCCAGACGATAGACGTTTGCCTCACGAGCACGGTAGTCACCACCTTTGATGGTATCGTAATAGAGACGATAGACGGAGTCACCGTCGTTCTGGTAGTTCTTAGCCGCGTTGATACCGCCCTGTGCAGCAATCGAGTGCGCACGACGCGGAGAATCTTGGATACAGAAGTTGAGCACGTTAAAGCCCATCTCTGCGAGTGAAGCCGCAGCCGAAGCTCCGGCAAGACCGGTACCGATCACAATGATGTCGAGACGACGTTTGTTAGCCGGGTTAACGAGCTTCTGGTGGTTCTTATAGTTCGTCCATTTGAGCTCCAGCGGACCTGCGGGGATCTTCGCCATTTCCGGCGTAATAATAGGCGTAGCTACATTCTTTGCAGCTTCCAATATTTCTTCTTTCTTAGCCATAAGATCATTTACGATTTAGTCATTTACCATTTACCATTTACCATTTTAGCAAAGCAAGCCGATTCCCATGCCTAAATAGTAGAGCACAACTACTGCGAAAGGCAGTACTACGAGCGTAGCCACAACAGTGCTGAGGACTTCGATACGTTTCTGCCACTTGAGGTTGTTGAATCCCATAGAAGTCATAGCGGAACCCACACCGTGATTGAGGTGGAGCCAAAGCACAACGAGCCAAAGGAGGTAGAGCACGCAATAGATCTGTCCCCCAACAGGCTCGGTGAAGAGCGACTTCACATAAGCAGCACCGTTCTGCGGATCAAACGCACCGGTCTGAATACCGGTCAACTCAGCAAACTGCATCTTGTACCAGAAATTGTACAGGTGCAAGCAAATGAAACCGAGGATGACGAGACCAAGGACGAGCATGTTCTCCGACTCCCAAGTAACACCTTGTTTCTTACCCGTTACCGCATAACGGTCGTTACCACGCGCCGCACGGTTCTGAATAGTCAGATACAGACCATAGCAGAAATGTACCAACACCAAGAAGGCAATGCCCAACGAACCGATTACTGCGTACCAGTTAGCACCCAAGAAACGGCAGATAGCATTGTAAGCTTCTTCGCTGAATACCAGCGCAAGGTTCATACATCCGTGGAAAAGCAGGAAGAAAACCAACGCTGCTCCACTCAAAGCCATAACGAATTTACGGCCGATAGATGAATCTTTTAACCACATAGATTTAATGAATAATTAATAATTAATAATGAATAATGAATATTATTTTTTGTTTGCTATAAGCTCTTGATATATTTGTCTGCTTCGATAGCGGCTTTAGCACCGGAACCGGCAGCAACTATCGCCTGACGGAAATAGGGATCCGCACAGTCACCTGCGGCAAAGACTCCGGGCATTTTTTCATTTTCACATTTGCCCATTTGCGCATTTTCACATTTACCCATTTGCGCATTTTCACATTTGAAGCACTGCGTACTATGTCCTTCGGTAATGATGTAGCCTTCGGCATCGCGAGCGATGAAGTCCTTGAACAGGTCGGTGTTCGGATGATGACCGATAGCAAGGAAGAAACCGTCGATATCTATATGCTTGAGGGCTTCATCGGGTTCACCTTTGCGGTAGATGAGGTCTGCTCCCTGCACTTTGCCTTCACCCGTCAGTTGGAGGGTGTTGTGCTCAAAGAGCACCTCGATCTTCGGGTTATTGAGAACACGCTGCTGCATGATCTGAGAGGCACGCAGGAAAGGCTTGCGCACGATCATATATACTTTCTCGCAGAGTCCGGCAAGGTAGTTGGCTTCCTCGCACGCCGTGTCTCCACCGCCCACCACAGCAACGGTCTTCTTGCGATAGAAGAACCCGTCGCAGGTAGCACACGCACTCACACCGCGACCTTTGTATGTACGTTCGGACTCGATACCAAGGTATTTAGCGGAAGCACCGGTGGCGATGATGACGGCGTCGGCTTCGTACAAGTCTGTGTCTTCGACCCAGACCTTATGAGTCGTTGGTCTTTGGTCGTTAGTCGTTAGTCCGAACTCCACTTTCGTCACGATGCCGGAGACAAAGGTCGTACCGAAGCGCTCGGCTTGGCGACGCATATCGTCCATCATCGTGAAGGGTTCAACACCATCGGGATAACCCGGGAAATTCTCCACCTCGGTAGTGGTCGTAAGCTGTCCGCCAAGCTGCGGACCTTCGATGAGTACCGGCGCCAAGTTAGCACGGCTCGCATAGATAGCTGCCGTATAACCTGCCGGTCCGGAACCGATAATTAAACATTTAACTTTATTCATAGTCTATTATAATGTACGATTTAAAGATGTATGATTTATGTACGATTTAAAGATGTATGATGTATGATTTATGTACGATTTATTTTTATGTACGATTTATGGACGATTTAGAGGCGCATGTCGTTGATGAACGTATTCTTATCGGGAGTGATCTCCCATTTCTGCAAGGCAGAAACGAACTTCGGCTCTTTGAGTTTGAGCGTCGTCATTTTTTTGCCCTCTTTCAGTTCAATAGAGAGCGGCATAAGATCCGCAGTGCGCAGTTTGAGCACAAAACGGTTGATGCCGATACTTTGGTCTTTCGGGGTCAGCGTAATAAGGGTGTTATCTCCGCTGGCTTTCTCCACGATGTTACACACATCAACGAGTGCTTTTGCGTACAGGAAGGGGTTCGCTTGCAGCAGTTCCTGTTCGGTAGGGTTAGAGAGCGTCAGTTCATCGGTCTGTCCGGAGTACATATACATCGTCTTACCGTCATACGCCGCCTCTATATCCATCATCTCCAGACGGAACTTATCGCCCTGCATGATGATCTCACCCGGGTAGTTCATCGGCGCGTTGATCTCTTCGGCAACCGTGATGGTGAAAGCAGACTGCAAGGTCTTCGTCTCCAAGTTCGTCATAAAAGACGAAAGGATGGTTAGTATGATTAACATTAGTTTCATAGCTTTTAACTCCTTTTTTCCCTCGTAATACTCTCGGTTCGATTCTCTCTCGTTAGTGTCTCGCCAGTCTGATTTGGCTACTTAACGCCCAGTTCTTCCAACAGTTGGTCGAGCTGGGAGAGGTCTTGGATGAGGACGTCTCGTCCTTTGGGTCCTTTGTTCGGTCCGACGATACCGGCGGCTTCGAGTTGGTCGGAGAGTTTACCGGCACGGTTATAACCGATCTCGAAAGCACGCTGCAGACGAGAGGTCGAACCCTCCTGCTTCGTCACTACGTACCGCGCTACGTCCGCGAACATCGGATCCAGACGTTTCATATCCACAGAGCCCGGAGCCGATGCTTCGCTATCACCACCTTCGCCCACATATTCAGGCAGTTGGTACGGCTCGGTGTAACGCTGCTGTTTGGATATATGCTCCACGATAGCATCGACCTCGGGTGTGTCCACAAACGCACACTGGATACGTGTCACGGAAGCGTTTCCGGCATAGAGCGAGTCACCGCGTCCGATGAGTTGCTCGGCACCCTTGGCATCGAGGACAGTACGCGAGTCAATAACAGACTGCGTACGCAAGGCGATACGGGTCGGGATGTTCGCTTTGATGACACCGGTGACAATATTCACCGACGGACGCTGGGTAGCCAAGATCATGTGCATTCCGACTGCACGCGCTTTCTGGGTGATACGCGCAATAGGCGTCTCCACCTGCTTGCCTGCCTGCATGATGAAATCGCCGTACTCGTCGATGATGATGACGATATAAGGCAGATACCGGTGATGCAGGCTGTCCGCCACTAACTTATTCGGGTTGAGACGACGACGAACGAACTTGTCGTTATAGTCCTCCAAGTTACGCACTCCGGCATCCATGAGCAGTTTATAGCGGTTCTCCATCTCGATGACCAGCGAGTTGAGGGTGTTGATGACACGGTCACACTCGGTGATGACAATCTGCTCGGGATCGGTATCCGGCATAGCTGCCAAGTAATGTTTGATAAGTGGTTTATAGGGCGCGAACTCCACCATCTTCGGATCCACCATGACGAGTTTCAACTCTGCCGGGTGTTTCTTATAGAGGAGCGAAGTGATGATCGCATTGATAGCCACGGATTTACCGGTTCCGGTAGCACCGGCAACGAGCAAGTGAGGCGTCTTGGCGAGGTCGAACATAAAGACCTCGTTGGTGATCGTACGTCCGTAAGCGATCGGCAGTTTCATTTTCTGCTCGTCTTGGAAGCGTTTGGACGCGATGACCGAGTGCATGGAGACGGTCTGCGGCTTCTCGTTCGGCACCTCAATACCGATCGTTCCCTTACCGGGCATAGGCGCGATGATACGAATACCGGTGGCTGAAAGGGACATCATGATATCGTTCTCCAGCGCTTGGATCTTCGCCACACGGATACCGGCTTTCGGTACGATCTCATAGAGCGTGACGGTCGGTCCGACGGTCGCTTTGATGGACTCGATCTCGATGCCGTAGTTGCGAAGCGTAGTGACGATACGCGCACCGTTAGCCCGCTGTTCGTCTTCGTTGATCACCGGTGCCGCCTCGTTGTCATACACCTTGAGCAGGTTCAGCGGCGGGAACTTAAAGAACTCCAAGTCCTTACGCGGATCGTACGGACCGAGTTTCTCCAAGAGTTTATCGGGATCTTTGGTATAGAGTTCGTCTTCCTTGACGTCCTGAATCTCCAGTTGGTCATCCTTCTCGTCAGTAGCCTCCTGCTGCGCCTCTTTCTCCATCAGATCGCTCAGCGTACCGTCCATCGGTCCGCCGTCATCCGGCAGCGGTTCTTCCTCCGGCGTCTCAGGTGCCTCCGGCTCCTCTTGGATCTGCTCGATGGTGAAGGTCACTTCATTATCCGGTGTCTCCGGCTTCAGTTCTATCTCCGGCTCCGGTTGCGGTTCCTCTTCCGTCACGGGGAGGTCAATGGTGATCTCTGAGCTAGGCTCACCAGATTCACTAGAATCGCTAGAATCGCTAGGAATCCTAGGTTTCCTAGTAAACAAATTTTTGCACCATTCGCCGAAAGCCTTGCAATGATCTACGAAGCGCGGGTCGGTCACTATCAGGAAGATCACCAACGCCGCAAAGAGGAGCAACAACGTACCCGTCGTAGCCACATAGCTGGAGAGCCACCGGGCAGCCCATGAGCCGAACTTACCGCCCCAACGGAAAGCACCCAGATGAATCATCTGCTGCGCAAAACCAAGCACAACAGCGCCCCACAACACCCAGAAAGAGCCGCCGCAGAAGAGTTTGACGGCATGAATATCCTTGAGCACATGCATCAGACGAAGCGCATAGATCGTGATCATGAAGACCAGCAGAATGCTCACAAAACCGAAACTGCCGTCAATCATGAACTGCGCCAAATGGGCACCCGGGAGACCGAGCAGATTACGCACCGTCTCGCGGTTTGCCAAACGATCCGCATGATCCATCGCCAATACCGATTGATCATACGTGCCGGTAAAAAGGAAACTGATATAGGCGAGCAAGGCGATGACCGCAAAGGTCAAGAGCAGCACGCCGAGGATCATCCGCGTACGGCGATCCTGAATGAATTGCTGAACCGCCTCCCACCAGTTAGTCTTATCTACGCGGATAGCTCTCTCCGCCGGACGGTCAGCTGCGATAGTTGTATTTTTATTCGATGTTCTGGGCATAAAGACATTTTACCATTTAGTCATTTACCATTTGGGCATTTTATGTATAATACACCAAATAGCGCACAAAATTACTCAAAATATTTGAAAATAAAAAATAGAAACGAAGAAAAATGCGCTTTTTTACAAAAAATAACACTTTTTATAAAATAAAATGCGCGCGTACTTGCGTATATGAAAAAGTTTTTGTACCTTTGTACGCTTTTTATGGACGAATTGATCAGACATACAGGAATTGTGACGAGCGTGAGCGGTGAGATCGCCCACGTGACGATTGTGCAGACGAGTGCCTGCTCGGCTTGCAAAGCACGTAATATGTGCATGTCTTCCGAGAGTCAGGAGAAGGAGTTGGACGCTATCATGTTAGAGCCGATGCAGCCCGGAGACCAAGTCGAAGTGGAGGTACGCGAGCGGTTAGCATGGAGAGCGGTGTTGTTAGCGTATATACTGCCGTTTTTCGTCATGCTGACGGTGATGGCGGTTTTGGATCTGACCACCACGCTCAGCGAGGCGGTGGTCGGCACTCTCTCGCTCTGCGGCATTGCGCTCTATTACATCGGGCTGAGTGTGTTCAAGCATCGTTTGCAGAAGCAGTTCTCTTTTACCGCAAGGAAAAGATAAAACGACTTATAAATAACAAATTATTAATAACAAACATCAAAAATTAAACAACCATCATGAATTTAATTCTGATTTCTATGGGAGTGCTGGGTATCACGGCGTTAGTAGCAGCTATTCTGCTCTATTTCGTGAGCCAGTTCTTCAAAGTAGAGGAGGATCCGCGCATTGATTTGGTGGCAGCCGTATTACCCGGTGCCAACTGCGGTGGATGCGGATTTGCCGGATGTCGTAACTTCGCAGAAGCGTGCGTCAAGGCCGGTAGTACAGACGGTTTAGCGTGTCCTGTGGGAGGCGATCCTACTATGGACGAGGTAAAGAAGATCCTGAGCCCTGCGGCGGATGAGGCAGCAGATGTCAGCGGACAGCCTGCCGACGGCGAGAAGAAGGGCTTTGACCCGACTATCGCTGCCAAGATCAAAGCATTGGCTACGCCGAGAGCGGTATTCCCTTCAGTACTACCAATTCACAATTAACAATGTACAATTAACAAAGCGTTCTAAAGAGTTCTGTACCAAATTTTGAGAACCGTACGTATCTTGACAAATCGTACTCGACTCCCAAAGCCCTTTGTGAATTGTGAATTAAAAATTGTAAATTTGCATTATGAGAACATTTAAGATAGGCGGAGTTCATCCGCATGACAACAAACAATTCTCTGCTCATCAGCCTATCACAGAGTGCCCGCTGCCCAAACAGGCGATTATTCCGCTTGTACAGCACATCGGTGCACCGGCTCAGGCTGTAGTGAAAGCAGGAGACAAAGTAAAAGTAGGCGAACTGCTTGCTAAAGCAGGCGGATTCGTGAGTGCGAATATCTGTTCGCCGGTGAGCGGTACGGTAGCAAAGATCGGTGATTGGAAAGATGCATGGGGTGCTCCGGGACAAGCCATCTTCATCGATGTAGAAGGTGACGAGTGGTTGCCGGAGATCGACCGCACGCCGGAGATCATCCGTTCCTGCACCTTGGAGCCGAAGGCTATCATTGACAAGATAGCTGCAGCCGGTATCGTAGGTCTCGGTGGTGCATGTTTCCCGACCCACGTCAAACTGCTGCCGCCTCCGGGTAAGAAAGCGGAAGTGCTCATCGTCAACGGCGTAGAGTGCGAGCCGTACTTGACCTGCGACCATCAGTTGATGTTGGAGCACGGTGAGGAGATCATCATCGGTATCGAGATCCTCAAGAAAGCGTTAGGCGTTGAGCGTGCTATCATCGGTATTGAGAACAACAAGAAAGATGCGATTGAGCACATGACCAAACTGGCGCAAAGCAAATTAGGTATTGAGGTTATGCCGCTTAAGCTGCGCTATCCGCAGGGTGGTGAGAAACAGCTCATCGACGCATGTATCGGTCGTCAAGTGCCGAGCGGTGCACTGCCTATCGAGGTGGGAGCCGTAGTGGACAACGTAGCTACTATCTATGCCGTATATGAGGCCGTACAGAAGAATAAACCGCTCATCAGCCGTGTGATGACCGTAACAGGTAAGAGTGTATCCAAACCGGGTAACTACTCCGTTCGTTTCGGTACGCCGATCGAGCAAGTGATTGCTTTGGCAGGTGGTGTACCTGTTGACACGGGTAAGGTCATCGGCGGTGGTCCGATGATGGGTCGTGCGATGGATCATATCGAGGAGATGCCCGCTAACAAACGTCTGAGCGGTCTGCTCTTCCTGCCGGAGGCAGAGAGCATCCGTCCAGAGGAAGACAACTGTATCCGTTGCGGTAAGTGTGTTCAGGCATGTCCGATGGGTCTGGAGCCGTTCTTGCTCCAGCGTTTGAGCCAGTTGGAGATGTGGGAAGAGTGCGAGAAGCACGATGTGATGGATTGTATCGACTGCGGATGCTGCGTCTATACCTGTCCTGCTCATCGTCGTCTGCTCGACGGCATCCGTCCCGCAAAAGCGAAAGTAGGTGCGATCCTTCGCGAACGTGCCGCTGCTGCGAAAAAGTAGTTGAGAGTTGAAAGTTTAAAGTTTAGAGAAGTTCTAAAGTTTAAAGTTTTAAGTAAAACAAGTAATCTGAATAATTTACGAATATGAAACAATTAATTGTAGCTCCGGCACCTCATGCGCATAGCGGTGACAGTATCCGCCGGAATATGCTCTTGGTCATCCTCGCCTTGCTGCCTGCTTATGTAGTGTCGGTGATTGAGTTTGGCGTTGGAGCACTCATCACGGCTGCTATCTCGGTCTGCGCCTGTGTGCTGACAGAGTGGTTTATCAGCCGTTTCATGCTCAAAGAGCAAAAACAAACGATAGGCGATCTCTCCGCAGTCCTGACGGGTCTGCTCCTCGCCTTCAACCTCCCATCAAGTCTGGATTGGTGGATTGTACTCATCGGTGCAGTAGTAGCTATCGGTGTGGGTAAGATGACGTTCGGCGGTTTGGGTCAGAACCCCTTCAACCCCGCCCTCGTAGGTCGTGTTTTCCTGTTGATCTCGTTCCCTGCACAGATGACCACTTGGCATGTTGCTAAGGGTTTTGCAACGAACTATCTGGATGCAGAGACAGGTGCTACCCCGCTCTATTATCTGAAGCACATCGTGAAGACCGGTGACGGCAGTGTGGTAGATCAGTTGCCTGCACTCAAGGATGCTTTCCTTGGTGCCATGGGCGGTTCGCTCGGTGAGGTTTGTGCTTTAGCACTCATCATCGGTGGTCTGTTCCTCATCTGCACAAAGGTCATCACGTGGCATATTCCGGTATCGATCATCGCTACCGTAGCGCTCTTCGCAGCATGCACCGGTTTGGTCGGCGCACTGCCTGAAGGTATGGACACCTGTCATTACGTAGCGTATGAGTTACTCACCGGTGGTCTGATGCTCGGTGCGTTCTTCATGGCTACCGACTATGTCACCAGCCCGATGAGCGCTTGGGGTAAGATCATCTTCGGTATCGGCATCGGCTTCATCATGATGGTGATCCGTACTTGGGGCGCTTATCCCGAAGGTATGTCGTTCGCTATCCTGATCATGAACGCCTGCGTTCCATTGTTGAACAAGATTCGCCCGCAACGTTTCGGCGAGAAGAAAAAATAAGGAGGTTCATTATGGCTAAGTTAGAAAGTACATTCAAAAACATGGTGCTGAGCCTCGTTATCATCTCAATGGTAGCAGCAGGCGCATTGGCAGGTGTTTACGCTGTCACCGAAGCCACCATCGCTAACCAAGAGGCTCAGAAACAACAGGCCGCTATCCTCGCTGTGCTTCCGGAGGGCTGCTCTATCGCAGAACCCGAGCAGGCTGAGGGGCTGACCATCTACAAAGCCTTCATCAACGACGAATGGGTAGCTACTGCGGTAGAGACCTCTGAAGTCGGTTTCGACGGCCCGCAAGTAATCATGGTGGGCTTAGGCAAAGAAGGCGAAGTGCTCGACTATGTCGTTCTCAAGCAAACAGAGACTCCGGGTCTTGGTGCGCATATCGACCACTGGTTCAAAGATGCTGTCGACAACCGCTCTATCATCGGTAAGAAAGCCGGCGCACTGGTTGTCAACAAAGATGGCGGAGACGTAGATGCTATCACCGCTGCTACCATCTCCAGCCGCGCATTCCTGAAAGCTGTCAACAAAGCGTACGCAGCTGTTGCTGAAGAGGCTGTTGATGCAGCTTCCGGCGCAAGCCAGCTGCAAGGTGCAGAACCGGCAGCAGAGCAACCCGCTGAAGCAACTGAAGTACAACCCGCAGAAAAGGAGGAATAATTATGAGTAACGCAATGAAAACATTGACCAACGGTATTCTCAAGGAGAATCCTACTTTTGCGTTGGTTCTCGGTATGTGCCCTACGTTGGCTACTACCACCAGTGCCGTTAACGGTATGTCCATGGGCTTGGCTACGCTCTTCGTGCTCGTGTGCTCGAACGTAGTAATCTCGCTCCTCAAGAATCTCATCCCGGATAAAGTACGTATCCCGGCATTCATCGTAGTCATCGCTACCTTCGTGACGATGGTACAACTCGTGATGCAGGCTTACCTGCCGGCTATCTACGATGTGCTGGGTCTCTTCATCCCGCTGATCGTAGTGAACTGTATCGTACTTGGCCGTGCAGAGGCATTTGCAGCGAAGAACACCGTCGGTCTCTCCGCGCTGGACGGTATCGGTATGGGTCTCGGCTTCACACTCTCGCTCACCGTGCTCGGCGTCATCCGCGAGTTCTTAGGTGCAGGTACTGTCTTCGGCATCCAACTCTATAGCAGCCATTTCGCAGCGCTGATCTTCGTACTCGCTCCGGGTGCGTTCATCTGCCTCGCCTACCTCATGGCGGCTGTCAACAAACTGCAGAAGAAGTAAATGACCAAATTGTAAATGATTAAATTGTAAATAGCTTTATGGTATATTTTCTGATATTCATCTCTGCAATATTTGTTAACAATATTGTATTGAGCCAGTTCTTGGGTATCTGCCCGTTCCTGGGTGTAAGTAAGAAGATTGACACCGCGCTGGGTATGGGTGCCGCCGTTACGTTCGTGCTCACGCTCGCTACGGTTGTTACGTATCTGCTGCAGAAGTTACTCGTCCTCTGGGGCGTTGAGTTCCTCCAGACCATCCTCTTCATCCTCGTCATCGCCGCCCTCGTGCAGATGATCGAGATCATGCTGAAGAAAGTGTCTCCAGCGCTCTATCAGGCATTAGGTGTGTTCCTGCCGCTGATCACCACCAACTGCTGTATTCTCGGTGTGGCTCTTATCGTAGCTGACCAGAACAAGCTGCTGGCTAAACTGCCGCTCGGCGCAGACTACGGCCTGCTCTCCGGTACCGTTTATGCCTTCGCTACAGCAATCGGTTTTGCTTTAGCGCTGATCCTCTTTGCAGGTATCCGTGAGCAACTCGCGTTGGCGAAAGTGCCGGAGGCAATGAAGGGTACTCCTATCGCGCTTCTGACCGCAGGTCTGCTCGCCATGGCTTTCATGGGCTTCAGCGGAGTTGTATAATTATAAGGTACGCGCGTACGCTTACATGTACGCGCGTGCTTCTTTAGGGGTATTAGCTCATCTGGTTAGAGCGCAACACTGGCAGTGTTGAGGTGAGCGGTTCGAGTCCGCTATACTCCACTAAACACAAATAACAAACAACCATGACAAACATCAAACGTTTCTTAACCTTACTCTTAATTTCCACCATCACTCTGTCTGTATGGGGAGCGACTGCAACATTGAATACTGTCAGCACAAAGGACGTTGCTTCAACTGCAGGAGCTAGTGTTTCTCTCTCCTTTAGTGGGGTAACTTGTACATGTACAAAAAATAGTGCTAATTCACCTGGGTTTTATACAAAAGACGGAATTGTTAGATACTATGGTAGTGATGTTATGACCCTTTCCGTTGCATCAGGAAATACCATTACGCAGATTGATTTTAGTTATTATAGTGGAACCAGTACTGCGGGAACAGCATCCTCAGGAACACTGACTAATTCTCAATGGACGGGGAGCGCAGCATCCGTCTCATTTACAGGTACAGGTACCACAAAAATATCGGGGATTACAGTCACATATTCTGCCGGTTCTTCATATACCATCACAGCTGAATCAAACAATGATTCATGGGGCACTGTTTCCGGTACTACCACCATTACAGCTTCTCCAGCGGTAGGGTATCAAGTTAAAGAAAGCGAACCGTATACTGTTACCTCCGGTTCTGCAACAGTTACACGTGGCACTGGAGCGAACAGCAATAAGTTTACAGTCTCAGCCTCATCAGATTGTACCGTACGCATAAACTTTGAAGCTATTCCTACGTATGCTATCCGTTTCTTTAATAATGGCACACAAATAGGCGCTACTCAGAATATCGCCAAAGGAAGTTCTCCTGTAGTACCATCTGACCCCGCGGCTTGCGATGAAGGATATGCCTTTGTAGGTTGGTGGACTGCCGAACTGGCAGAAGATAACACAACCACTCATACTTGGGTAACAGATTTTACTGTCTCTGGCGCACAAGATTATTATGCGGTATTCAGCCACCCTGATGATGAAGGAGGTGGGACTGTCACGTTCAACTTTGCTACCATAGCTACAGAAGAAGGATGGACTGCAGAAACAGACAACCACTATAATATAACGAAATCTACAGTAAATATCTTTGTCACAAAGGGTTCTGCCAGTTATAGAGGTAGATGGTGGAGCGACGACACATGGCGCATCTACAGTGGTAATAAGATTACGATTTCCTCTACTAGCGGCAATATCACCGCGGTGTCTTCAGCCCCTTCACAAACATTCTCTCTTTCTGACGGAAAAGCCACATTAAATGCAAATACTACCATTAAGTTCACATCAATCTCCGTAACTTATGGCACTACCTATTACACTACGGACTGTGGGGCGGCATGTTCTACTCCCACATTGGTATTTGATGTAACCGAAGTTACCAAATTCGATGGAGATGCTCCGTTTATCAAAACCGCTACTCTCTCTAACAATCCATTAGGAGGGACTATTACCTATTCGAGTAATCTTCCTTTAAAAGCAGAAGTAAATGCCACGACTGGAGAGGTTACGATTCATGACGCAATGAGTTCAACTCCAATTGTTATTACAGCCACTGTTGACAAGGTAACGAGTGGAGTTAATTGCCAGAAGAAAGTAACAGCCTCCTATACCCTCAATATCTACAACCGTGTAACATGGTCGGTGAATGGCGCTTCGTATTCTGCCGGAGCTCCTACTACTCAGACAACTGAAGGCGGAGAAATAGAAACCTTCCCGACTGACCCGGACGGCTCTGCTGCTTGCGGCGGTAAGACTTTCGTTGGTTGGACAACTGCGACATACGAAGGAGATACTAAACCCGGCACACTATACACAAGCCTCAGCTCTATGTCTGGCGTACATATTACCGAGAACACCACTTTCTATGCTGTCTTTGCGGAATCAGGAGGTTCAAGTGATGAAGTATACCAAAAAATCACATCTACAGCCGAACTCACTACGGGCACAAATGTTTTAATTGTGCATCATAGCAGTAATAATGCCATGTCTAATACCGAGTCCGGTATCGGATACGCAGGAGTCACGGTAACGCCGAATGGTGAAGGGAAAATCACAACCACCAATTCGGCTATTATCTGGACTGTTCAAAAAGGTACTACCGGATTTTTCTTCCATCAAGGAGACAACTATTTAAATGCCGGAGAGTCGAGCGGAGGAAAACATTACCTTTATTATGACGAATACCCAGACGAATGGACTTTAACAGGCAGTGGACCATACGTATTACATAGTTCTTTGGACCCGGGTTACCAATTTGAATACTTTTCCGGTATATTCCAAACATACACTGGTTCCTCTGGGGCTGCCTATGAAATGGATTTTTACGTTCCCGCAATGGGTTACACCGACTATTCTACCACTTGTGGACCGAACATCAAAGTAGGGGAAGTAGAGCGGCTGACAAGTACGAAAGGTCAAACCGTTAAGTCGCAAGCTATCACGGTTAAAGGAAGCAATCTGGATGGTAGTACTCTGACGGCATCTATCACCGGTACCAACGCATCGCAGTTTTCCTGCACTTTAGTAACCAACACCATCACCACCGGTGCAATAGAAACAACGTTTATCATCAGCTATAATCCCGGCAGTTTCGATACAGAACATACAGCAATACTCACGTTCAGTGATGGCACAACGACCAGTGATCCGATCACCCTTCTTGGTAGGTCTCTACCTGAGCACTTTGCTATTGTGGGATTTGATGGAGCCAACTACTATGTCTTGGATGGAACAATGACTTCGGCTTCTACCGTCAAACCAATTCCAGTAACTATAACAGCAGGAAGCGTAGATTTATGCCCTTCCCAAGCTGTCTATACCTTAACCGAGAGAAGTACTCCGGATCAGAATGTTCATTTGGTCGGTCCGACAGGACGCCGTTTGTTTGGGGGTAGCAACACCAACCTCAATACCCACACGGCAGGCTCAACAGAAGGAACAGGTTGGTTATTAGCTACGAATAATTTCAACACCTATCACATCACCAATGCGACTACTACCGACCGAGGCATCATGTACAACGATGCCAATAACGTCTTTGGACATTACAAAAACACGAACTATAGTGCCGCTCATTATTTTGGAGACATCCGATTGATGCCTATCACCAATGTATGTACCTGTTTGCCTATGCCAAATTCTACAAGCATAGCACGCGCCACAACTGCTACGATTACATGGGAAGCGATAGAGGGTGCCGCTAGTTATGAGGTGACATGCTCGGCAGGAGTGGTCAATGTGGATGGTTTACAAGCAACGATAAGCGGATTAAGCAACAATACAGCATATACCTATACCGTCAAAGCTGTGGCGACCGGAACAGACTGCTCGCTAACCTATAATGGCGCATTTACAACCACCGATTGCGATGATGTACCAAGTGCTATCTCAGTTGTTCCTGCGCTTAAAACTGCGACCTTCAAATGGACGATGATTGCGCCTACTGCCACCATCCGCATCTATTCCGATGAAGAATGTACCGCTCAAGTAGGATCTGATCACACCGGTCAAACATCCCCAGCTACGATTGTCGGTTTGGAAGAGAACACACAGTACTATGCGAAGATTTATGCTGGTGGTAGTTGTGAAAGTGGCGTCATACCATTCCTTACCAGAACAACAACCGTTGAAATTGTAGAATGGTTCACAGATAGTATTCGCATCAACCTCGGAGCCGATGAAAATTCTGCATCTGTTATTATTGAGGACAAGCAAGAGAAAACAAGCGGTTCTACCAACATCGCCGATAAACTATTCTTCTCCAAATACTTTGAGGCCGATGGTAATAACAAGATGATTGCTATCTATAACGGAACAGCTGATCCTATTGACATTACCAACATGTGGTTGAAGCACTCAAACAAGGGGGCTTCTGAATCTCGCATATGTCTCAAACGATTCGGTAAGACTCCGGGTATCATCGCTCCGAATGAAGAAATCATCATTATGCGGTTTACCACGGATGCAGACCCTGCCATCAAATGCGCTGAAAAGGAAGATAACTACGATGAATGGAATATTATTCCAAGCACAACGGTAGAGGATCAATCTGATGGAGAAGGCAATAATATCTACAATTGGCTGCAATTCTCCGGTCCGCAATCTATCGGTTTGTTCGATGGAAATACCAATACATTCATTGACGTCATAGGAGCTACAACCAATGCGTCCGGAACCGGCAGTTTAGTTCAGATATCTGCAAGTAACAAAGTTACCTGTACTTATACCCAGAAACCCAGCAATGACGGCTCCGGCTTCTATGCTGAAGGCAAAGAAGTGGATACGGATAACGACATTCTGCTATCTACTAACCGTTGCCTCTTGATTCGCAAGAACACCGTCAAGTCCGGAGACGATGCTATCTCCAACAACGTTTACTCAAGCCAAGAGGCATGTGATGAGCATATTGGTGAAGCCTTCCATACTTTAGGCTCCGAGTGGGTTGGATACGTCATTGGTAAAGGTGATGACGCCGCAGAGAAGACTTGCGAAGGATTAGCCTTTGTAGGTGGTTTCGACTATCAAGGCTACTACGTTCAATACG
Source organism: uncultured Bacteroidales bacterium (assembly GCA_900321605.1). GTDB lineage: Bacteria > Bacteroidota > Bacteroidia > Bacteroidales > Paludibacteraceae > Colicola. Next base: position 74,264 of record ONWR01000007.1, read on the forward strand.
AAGAAGTAACTACTGTAGACGAGTTGTCCGGTAAGCGTAATGAGGATGGTACCTATACCATTCCTATTCCGCAACTCGACACCCTCTCGTGTACCATGCTGCGCGTGAAAGTGTACGAAGGAACGGAAGAGAAAGCAAGTGCGGAATACAAAGTGCCAATTATGATTGACGCATCGGCAACAACTAAAGACGACAAGTATTTCCATACTTACGCCCGCAAAACCAATTCGGCAGACGTCTGCCGCGAATGCGACGTAGTGATCCTAAGTTCAGGAACACTCACCAAAGCCTCTTCCGATGACGCGAAGGATATTGCTGAGGTACGAAACCTCACCATTTATCCGGGCGGAAAGCTGATTGTGCCGGAGGGCGCTAAATATGAATACACCGTGAACTCTATCCAATTCCGTGTACAAGGAGAACAGACCCCTCTTGCGCAATTGAAGGGTGACCTCATCACAAAAGATCAGCAGGTGATCGTTTCCCGCCGCATCAAAAACGACCGATACTATTTCTTTTCCCTGCCCTACGACTGCAACATTGCTGACATACACTGGGCAAACGGAGAACCGGCTACGATAGGCGTGGACTATCAGATCGTGGAATACGACGGCGCTCGCCGTGCGAACGAAGGTAGTGGTTCGGGTGTGACGCCTCACTGGACGCCCGTCTCCGGCTCACAACTGAAAGCCGGTGTGGGTTATAACATCGCTGTCAGCTCTTCGCTTGTCAAAGAGCTCATCTTCCCGATGGCTATAGGCGGTACCAACCTCACGAATATCGAGAATACCAAGACCGCCAAGACCGTGGCTATCCATCAATACACGAATGCCGGAACGACCATCAACAACCATAACTGGAACTTGGTGGCTCACCCCTATGTCTCGGCTTTTGAGCACTACTCGGGAAACAAGATCACCGCCGGTATCTTAGAGTACACGGAGCCCGCTTCTCCGGGTGAACAAGGCACATGGGAGCTCAAGAACACGAGCAACGTCTATCTCACTATGCCGTCGTTCAACAACAATGCGATCACTTATACCCAGACCCTCGCAGATGACATCACCAGCCTTGATCCTTTCCTTGCCGTCTTTGTACAAGGAGCAGGAGACGGCTATCTGACCTTCGAGCAAACGGGACGTAAGTTATCCGCTCCTGCCCGCCATCTGGCTGCAGCAGCCGAAGACGAAGACGAATCGATCTTTGTAGGCGTCACCCTGAGCGGAAACGGAGAGAGCGATCAGACCTGCGTGCGTATCCGTCCGGACTTCTCGGACGAATACCAGTTGGGCTACGACTTGGATAAGTTCGTCACCTTCTATACCTCGCGTCCGCAGGTTTATATGAAGACACCTTCTTATCGTCTGGCTTTCCAAGCCGTGAGCGATGAGGTAGCGAAGAGCACTTTCCTGTCCATGGGCGTTTATTGCTATCAGGCAGGCACATACACCTTCGCCCTGAACGACCGCTTCCCGACCGATGAAGTGGAAGCTGTCTATCTGTTCGACAAACAGACAGGCGTCACCACCAACCTGCTCTACGACACCTATAGTTTCTCTGCCTCCAAACAGGTCTATACGAACACGCGCTTCTCGCTGAACGTCATCGTCAACAGACGCGCGCCGCAGACCGCAACAGGCATGGAAAATGCTCATGCGCCCAACGAGGTAGTGCGTAAGATACTCATCAACGGGCACGTATATATCCAGCGCGGCGGCGTCATCTATGACGTTACCGGCAAACAGATGTTGAATCATAAATAAGAAAGGAACGACCATGAACCCGATTCAACAAGCTATCGCCAACCGCAATAAGAAAATCGTCATCGGCGCAGGACTCATTCTCGCCGGACTGTGGTTACTTTTGGTAATGTACGTCCTTGCCGAGAGCCAGAAAAACTACGATATCGCTCAGCCGGGTGTCGTTGCCGTTCATCCGGCGGCTCAGGGACTGACTACCGCTCCGGTAGCTACGTACCGTCCTGCCCGTCCGAGCAGCATGTATTATCCGGCGGTAACCAAAGGTATACACTCCATGACCGGTGCCCCTAAAGCAGGGATGAGCTCTACCTCTATGCGTCTTTATCAGACCAGCAACGCGTCCGTGCAGCATATCGGCAGCGGTACAAACGGAGGAGGTGGTATTGCCCTGACCAGTGGTTCACGGGGAAACACCTCCCGTGGTGTCAACTCGTCCGGTATCACCTATGCCGCCTTGGCATACTCCGGTGTCATCTATATCCCGACGCCCAACAACGCCGTGACGGAAGTGGGTGCTTCGCGTGCCGATGATGTGAGCAGCCATAAGATGAGTGTCATCAAAAGGTATAACGAAGAAGGCTTCCCGGGTTATAACCCCGACCCTACTCCCGACGAAGACGAACCCGAGACGCCGGTAGGTGACGTAGCATGGCTTTTCCTTGCCCTCCTCGCCGCCGCTTATGTGTATAAGAAAATTCACCTCCCAAACTCCCGAAAAGCAGGCAGAGTTACGCCAACAATACCACTTTGACCGCTACACTAAATAAAACAAGGTCATCAACAGTGGGAGTTAAAACGTTCCCAGCTGAATGCAGATGATTTCGGCATAATTTTGCAAAAATACAAAAAAATGGCACTTTTATTTGCAAGTGTCATTTTTTTTGTGTAACGTCGGTCCTCCCTATTTATAAAATATAAACAGGGTTCCACCGAAATCGTATTGTTAGAGGAAGATTAAAGGCGTTCATGAAGAAAACACCGCAAAAAACACGCAATAAATTACAACGAAAATACGCAATAAAATTGCACGAAAATGCTTAATACTATTGCGTATTTCAAAAAAACTCAGTACAGGAGGTGAATCGAGCGATAAAATCGCGGGGGAATTGGGTATTTTGAGAAAATAAATCGCGGGGAATTTAGGTATTTTGACAAATAAAATCGTGGGGGATTTAGAAAAAACGCCAAAAATATTTGCATAATTCATTTATTTTTAGTAATTTTGCAGCGAATTTCAACAAGTCGGAATTATGGAACGGATTTTTAAGCGTAAATTGTACGACAAATTGCTGACATGGAAACACGAAAGTCAGGGCAAAACAGCTTTGCTGGTTGAGGGTGCACGTCGTGTCGGAAAATCCACTATTGTGGAGGAGTTCGCCAAGCTGGAATATGCTTCGTATATCTTGATTGACTTCAACAAGGCGGCAAAGAAAATCAAAGAATTGTTTGAAGATCTGGATAATTTGGATTATATTTTCCTTACTTTGCAAGCCCATTACGGGGTTAATTTGACGCCTCGGAAGTCGGTTATCATCTTTGATGAAGTACAGAAATGTCCTCTTGCGCGGCAGGCTATCAAGTATCTGGTGGCTGACGGTCGGTACGATTATATAGAGACCGGTTCGCTTATCAGCATAAAGAAAAACACTCAGGACATAACAATCCCGAGTGAGGAAGAACGAATCACGATGTTTCCGATGGATTACGAAGAGTTTTGCTGGGCAATGGACGATACGGCTACAATACCTCTTTTGCGCACGTTCTTCGACAAACGTTTGCCGTTAGGAGCGGCTTTTCGAACCAAAATGCGAGAGTTCCGATTGTATATGATTGTCGGCGGAATGCCGCAAGCCGTGAATACGTATTTGGACACGAAGAACCTGCAAAAAGTAGATGCTATCAAGCGAAGCATCCTCAAACTTTACGAAGATGATTTTCTGAAGATAGATGCAACCGGCAGGCTTAGCAAACTGTTTATGTCTATTCCGGGACAATTGGCTCGTTCCACAAGCCGCTTCGTGCCATATAACGCCATCGGAACCGTAGAGGAAGATAAACTGCTGGAAATGATAAAGGCTTTGGAGGACAGCAAAACCGTCCATCTGGTTTATCATTGTGACGATCCGAGTGTGGGAATGTCGTTAACGAAAGATGATAGTCGGTACAAGATTTTTACTGCCGATACCGGACTTTTTATCACGCTGGCATTCTGGGACAAAGATTTCACGGAAAATGTGCTGTATGAGAAACTACTGAGCGATAAATTGGATGTCAATTTGGGCTATGTGTACGAGAATGTTGCGGCACAAATGTTGGCGTCGGCGGGCAATAATCTGTTCTATTACACGTTCCCGAAAGACCCGAAGCATAACTACGAGATTGATTTCCTTTTGTCGCGTGGCAGCAAGATTTGTCCGATAGAAGTTAAGTCTTCTTCACACGCTTCGCACGCTTCGTTGGATGCTTTTTGTGATAAGTTCTCGTCTCGGATAGGAGAACGTATCTTACTTTACACAAAAGATCTGACGCACGATGGACAAACACGCCTAATTCCTATTCTGATGGCTGCATTCATCAACACTTAAACATGGTAGATCTCCGAGTACATCCATCCATAGTAATGAATAATTAATAATGAATAATTAATAATGAATATCTTAGTTAGTTAAGGGGCAAGGATGTCCACGGTGATAAGTCGATAATAACGGCAATGGTCTAGGATACCATCGAGATTGGACCGTAGTTGGCTCGTAGTTGGCACGTTCTTACCCTGTGTGCGAGAGATGTTGTCGCAAATATGCGACAAAAATGCAAAATGTCTATAATCCAAAATGTGTGTCCATATTGTCCATTTGTCCATTTCATCATAATTAGCTATAAATGAATAGTTTACAAAAGGACAAAATGGACAAATGGACAAAAGGACAAATGGTCACGCAATTTTTTTATAGAAACCATGCTGGATTTTTTGGATTACCACTTCTTCTGGCGGAAGAGGCCGCCGAGGAGGGAGAAGAGGATGTAGAAGGGATAGAGGAACTCAAGCAAAAGAGCCACGTACCATGGTGTATGGTGTATGGTGTACGGTGTATGGTGTACGGTGTACAAAGCTTCGCGATGACGAATGAGAGAGTACTCTATCGGGAACTTGATGAGGAGGATCAGAGGACAGAGGAGCTGAAGGAGGTTAGCGGCTACGATGAGGGCACCGCAACGGAGAATATCCGGGTCTGTGTATTTGGGTGCCTTGCCTGCCCAGCGCATTCGCTGACGGAAGAAAGCACGCCATGTGGGAGCAGGATGAACAACGGCGGTGAAATCGGGTTCGTCGATGACGGCGATCTTATAGCCACGTTTTTTCATGGCTTCCAAAAGGAACATATCGTCGCCGGAAGGAATCTCCGGATGAAGATCGGGTTCACAGGCGAGCCACGCTTCACGACGGACGATGAGGTTTGCGCCGGAACACATAACGGCATGTCCGGCTTTCGCTGTACGCATGGTAAGTTCTTGGATAGCGGCGTATTCGGCAATCTGTAATTTTTCCAATAAAGATGGCTTGTCGCTTTCGCTTTCCATCTTTAAGGGCAAAATTACAAGACCGCTTCGCTGACAGACCGCCTTCGGCTGACAGAATACAGACCGCCCTTCGGGCTGACAGACAGGCTCCGTTGCTGCTGGCGGCAGGATGACATCATCGTCATGGAGCCATACATATGTAGTTGCCGTATTCCGGATAAGTTTGCCCAAAGCGAACTTCTTTCCTTTCCCCTCATCGTTAATTCCTTTTCGAGGAACTATATGTGTGATAAACTGTTCCGTAAACTGCGGATAACTTTTGGCGATGCATTGCTGTTCATCCGCAGATACAGGGAAATCGGCTGCCATGAGTGCCATCGCCATACGATGGTCATTGCGGACTTCGTGGAGACGGACGGCTTCGAGACGGTCGGACTCCTTGAAACGGAGACGGTCGGTGCCGGTGGCAATTAAATCAATCGATAGTTTTTCGCACGTTAGTGCCACTGCCGGATATAAATCCGGACAGTTGAAAAAATCGATTGAGACCGCCTTCGGCTGACAGAATACAGACCGCCCTTCGGACTGACAGACCGCTTCGCTAACAGACCGGATTACTGCTCCACAATCCACAAACTCCGTTTGGACGCCGAAATGCTGGGCGTAGAGGTCGGCGACGATGCGGTCGCCTTGGAGGGAGTTTTCTGTTAGTCCCTCTAATAATAACTCGCCACCATGGATGGCTACGTACTCATACCAAAAGGCAGCGGAAGACCAACAGGACTCGATGGAATCAGCCAAGCTTGGCTGATACATAGAGGCCATGCGGCGGGAGAGGGTTATATAGGGGGATTCGTTGGGAGTGACGGGGATAGATTCGCCATGAAGGATGAGGGCAGAGGTCGTTTGGGTCGTCGGTTTACCGTCGCGCTCCATAAGACGCGGATCGCCATCCAAGACAATAGGTTCTCCTTTATAGCAATATTGCAAATGTACCTGTAAAAATCGCAACGCCGTTCCGCAATTCTTGAGGTTGAGCACCAAAGGTGCTTGTTTGGAGTTTGGGGCTGCGCCCTTGTTTGGGGTTTGGGCTGCGCCTTGTTTGAAGGTTTGCAGTTGTTCCAAGGCATCGTGGAGGACGAGGACGTCGTCGGGCATATCCGAAGAGACCCGCATAAGACTATCGCCATGAATCGCTTGCAAGAGAAGCAAGCGATTGGCGATAGATTTAGAAATTGGCAGCTTGACGGCTGCCAATTTCAATTTGTGATTTGATATTTGAAATTTATCAATTGACATCGGGCAGCGGACTGTAGTCACGGGAGTAACGGAGATGCTGGTCGATATAGCCTTCCGTGAAGTCAATCTTGACATCGGTGATGTTGCCTTCGGCGTCACGAACAGCCGTATAAACGGGGTTCACGAAACCTTTGTAGGGCGCAAGATTGAGTTTCTGATAGCGGGCAAGGACCTCTTTATGCAGTTCGGGATTCACCTTCACCGCATATTTCTCGACCATCTCTTTTGCTGCAGCGTAGTCGCCTTCGGAAGTGATGCGCTGGATCTCAGCGAGCAGTTCACCATAGAGGCGACGGAGACCTTGGTAGTCATTGATTCGGAGGTAGTGTTTGCCGTCACGCTCGATGATTTCCACCTCTTTGTTGGTAGCGTGCTCATAGACCCAGTTGGCGATGAGTTGGCGGTTACGCATATGCGCTTCCTCGATGTCTTTGCCCGGCTCGATACGCACGAGTTGGGTCATGAGACCGTTCATCTGCTGCTGGTAATAACCGGCTTTGAAAGCTTCTTCGTTGGGCAGGAGACCGAGTTCCACCAGTTTCGGATCACCCAAGAAATACAGTCCAAAGAGGTCAGCACGAGCTTCCTCGATGGTCGAAGCGTGCTCTTTGAGAGCATCTTTGGAGACACCCGGCAGCAGTTTGCCGGAACCGTGACCAACGCACTCATGGAGATCGGTATGCAGGTCGCCGCAGAGGGCACCGTATTTCTCATAGAGGCTACGGATCTCATCGTCGATCATGAACTCCTCGTTGAAGCCGTTGCCTTTCGCAGCCTCGTTATAGGCATGCATGAGGTTGTCGATCGTAACAGATTTGGAGCCGTACTCTTTGCGGATCCAGTTAGCGTTCGGCAGGTTGATACCGATCGGCGTAGCGGGATAGCAGTCTCCGGCAAGGATAGCGGCTGTGATGACCTTTGCGGTCACCCCTTTGACCTCCTCTTTCTTGTACTTGGGGTCGGTGGTGGAGTGATCTTCAAACCACTGGGCGTTGGAGGAGATGAGTTGGGTTCGTTTGGTAGCAGCGAGGTCCTTGAAGTTGACCATGGACTCCCATGTACCGGTGATGCCAAGCGGATCGGAATAGGTCTCTGTGAAACCGTTGACGAAATCCACACGGCTGTCGAGATCTTTAACCCAAGCTATGCAGTATTCGTTGAAGGTCTTGAGATCGCCTGTCTCGTTGAAGGAGATCATCTTCTCAAGTACCTCACGCTGCTGGTCGTTCTCCGCATACCGGAGTGCCTCTTTGAGCCAATACACCACATGTTCGAGTGCTTCGCCGTAGAGTCCGCCGACTTTGTAAACGCGCTCCTCGATCTCACCTTTCTCGTTCTTAACGAGTTGGGAGTTCAGACCGATCCAGAGGGGTTCGGGTGAGTTGTCCTTATGAGCAGCGTACCATGCTTCGGCTTCAGCTTGGGTGACTCCTTCGCCGTAGTAGTTTCCGGCAGAGTTAAGAACCAGATCCACACCGTCCTGTGCAGTCGTGCGTTTGGGCATGACAGCGGGGTCGAACATCACCGGCAGGATAGCCGAGTCATACTCGATACCGGCTTCGGCACACGCTGATTCGAACCAAGCTTGGTCGAATTCCGGCAGGAACTTATCCTCGGAATAATGATGGTGGATACCATTGGAGAACCAGACGCGTTTGAGGTAACGCTCAAAGTGCGACCACTGGTCGCAAGTCGTTAGTCGTTGGTCTTTAGTCGTTAGTCCGTAGTTGTAAAGCGCCTCGCATGTACGACGGATGCGGAGGTTGTAACGACCGTTCTGGTCAAAGAGGATGTCGCGTCCCCAGAGAGCCGCCTCACTCAGACAATAAACGAGCTGCTTCTGCTGCAAGCTCAACGAATCGAACTCCGGCACGTCGTAGCGGAGGATTTCCAGATCATAAAACTTATCCACGTTGTAAACAAATTTTTGTTGTTTCTGACAAGCCATAAACATGACTGTCAGAAACAGCAAAAATAGATTTGATAATTTGAAGATTTGATAATTTGAAGATTTTTTCATCAGATTCTTTCTAATACGGTTTTTACTAATTCTTTGATACGGGGTTTGTAGTCGGTGTTTGCGGCTTCGATCTTACGCTGTGCGATGACGCAGCAGACGGTCATAGCGCGGTGACCCATATGGAGGGCGAGACCGGCGATACAGGAACCTTCCATCTCATAGTTGGTGATACGCTGTCCTTCGTAACGGAAAGCGGTGATCTTCTCGTTGATGTCGGGCACCGCGAGATCGACACGGAGCACACGTCCTTGCGGGCCATAGAAACCGTTCGAAGCGATAGTACAACCACGCATCATATCGTCCTTGGCAATACGATCCACGAGTTCGGGATTAGCGGCTACTACGTACGGCACAGCGGCTTTCTTAGGATACCCCACGAAATCGACGAAAGCTTTCTCGAAGCCGAGGTCGGCAATCTTGTCACGGTCGTGATAGAAAGCGAGCACACCGTCGAAACCGATGGATTTTTGCGAAACGAGGAAGGTACCCAGAGGAATATCCTCCTGCATACCGCCACAGGTACCGATACGGACGATGTCGAGGCAACGCTTCTCTGCTTTCTCCGTACGGGTGGCGAAATCGATGTTTGCGAGGGCATCGATCTCATTCATGACGATGTCGCAGTTATCGGTTCCGATACCGGTGGAGATACAAGAGATACGTTTGCCTTGGAACTTACCGGTGATAGTATGGAACTCACGTGATTGAACATCACACTCGATGGATCCTTCGTCAAAGAAAGAAGCCACCATGTTTACGCGGTCTTGGTCACCGACGAGGATCACCTTATCCGCGAGGAACTCCGGTTTAAGATGGAGATGAAATGCAGAACCATCGGCATTGATGATTAGCTGCGAAGCGGGAAAAACTTTACTCATAGTATTAAATTTTTTAATTCACAATTCACAATGTACAATGTACAAAGGGCTACCAAAGTTTGGTACAATGCTTTAGAATCTGTACGGACTTATAATTCTGTACCAAAGCCATTAGGACGCTTTGTTCATTGTGAATTGATAATTGTTAATTACGTTAGGCTTCACCACCGGTGAAGGTGAGGGGAAGGGTACTGCCGTGAGCAGGTCCGACGGGTTCGATGGTACCGAATTTCTGCTCGTACTGACCGATGTTGTTTTGCAAAGCGCCAAGGATCTTCTTTGCTTGATCCGGGGTCACTACAATACGGGACACCACGTTTGCCTGCGGGATGCCGGGCATCAGTTGTGCGAAATCGAGAACGAACTCAGTGGGAGTATGCGCAATAAGCGCGAGGTTTGCAAACACGCCCTGCGCTTTGTCAGGAGCAATGTTGATTTTCAATTGATTTTCTGCTGCCATAATGTTTTTAGTTTTAGTTGTTATTTCGTAATGACGTAATGACGGTATTACGTTATTTACCATTTATTATTTCTTTTCGGGACGAGGAGCATCCAGAGGTTGATAAGCGGAATGACGATGTCGAACCAAAGGATAGAGCACATATTAAACGACTTGAGTCCCAAACGACGTGCGGAAGTATTGAGGATGACCGTTTGCACGATCCAGCGCAAGAGGAAAAGACCCAAGGCGATGTACAAAGGTACGATGTACGATGTACAAAGGAAATAATATACAAGCGCACAGAGGAAGAGGGCATAGAAAAGACCACGGGTGAGGGGTTCGAACGCCAAGCGGCACTTGGTGGACGTACGGTATTGCGGCGAGACGGAGAGATGACGGCGTTTTTGCTGCCACCACTCTTTGAAAGTGCGTTTGGAGGGCGACCAAGTGAGACTTTCGCGAGAGATCACCACCGAGGTGTTGGTGCGCGTAGCTACATGGTTGACAAAGAGATCATCGTCTCCGGCACGTGTGGTCATCAGATGCGAGAAACCGCCGGACTCAAAGAAAAGCGATTTCTTGTACGCCAAGTTACGTCCCACACCCATATACGGATGTCCGCAAAGGGCAGCTCCGAGGTAATGGAGTCCGTTGAAGAGGGTGTCAAACTGAATAAGGCGGTTGAGATGACTCTTGTGCATGAAATAAGCACCAAAGCCGAGGACGATGTCAGTTGATAGTTGACAGTTGACAGTTGATAGTTGAGAGTTCTCTGCCGCAAGGGCGCGATTAACTCCGTTTTTGATAGTTGATAGTTGGAACCCGCTCATCATCTCAGAGATCCAGTGGGAGGATTCGGGCACACAGTCCGCATCGGTAAGCAGGAGATAATCGTATTTAGCTGCTTTGGCTGCCAACGTGATTGCCAGTTTCTTGGTCGAACGAACCCGTGCTCCGTACGGCACGAAAGACATCTTGAGACGCGGGTCGGAAGTCATGTATCTCTCCACCACATCGCGCGTACTGTCCTCCGAACCATCATCCACCACAATCACCTCATAGAGGGGATAGTCCTGCGAAAGCAAAGCCTGGAGGTATTGCGAGAGATTATAGGACTCGTTATGGGCAGCGAGGATGACGGTAACTCCGGGTGCATTTACCATTTGGTCATTTACCATTTGGTCATTTGTTTTTTTATCTCTACGCATCTTGCGAGCCGGAGCTGCAAGGTAGCGGATATAGAAATACATCTGCAGCACAAAAAGCAGCAGAAGCGACCCAAGGAGGATATAATCAACTATATGTAAGGAAGAGAAATCCATTACGAGACGATTTTGATTTTATAGACGTGCGTAGAAGAGCCATCTTCGGCTTTGACGGTGATGACCCAAGGTTTGCCGTTCAGCTCCCCCGGAACGATCGTCATCTCCTGACTGTCGAGTCTGCGGCCGTTGAAACGTGCGGTCTGAGCTTTGATATTCGTCAGGCTGCCGATACCGCGAAGAGCAGTAAGTTTAATCGTTTGCGCTTCGCTGCGCGACAGTTTGAGCGTTTGAAGTTTATCGGTATCAGGGTTGAAATCCTTCCACTCTTTGCCGTTAACCAGCAGTTTATCAATGCGTGAGGAGTAGATGAGCTCTACGTCATCGACATAGAGTGCATTGCCATCAAACATACCATCGTTGGCACGGAAAGCGGGATAGTTACCGGCAGAGAAGATGACGTTACACATCGTCGGCTTCGCGTCGTTCAGATAGAGAATAGGCACTTTGATCAGCGTCCATTCGTCATACTTTGCCCGCGCACGGTGCCATCCTTCCGCAATCTGTTTGGCATGAGTCTCTACCGTACACTCGTTGCCGTCGGTCTTCAGGCGAATGTCGGACTCCTCATTGATGCGCTCTGTAGCCGTACAACCGCCTTTCTTATTCTTATACTCCGTGCCCTTTGAATTACCGGACCACGCATAATAGAGCAGATGAAAATCCTCTTTCTCCGGCGCAGGTCCGACACGTTTGATCCATACCGCCAAGGTATCGGGACGATATTTCCAAGGGATACCCCCCTCGGTACCGGCAGTAGCTCCACTGACATTCAAGCCCTTGAGGTACTGCCACGGTGTACCTAAAGAGAGATAACCGGGACCGATAGCGCCGATACCCAGTTTGGGGATACCGACCGCACGGTCTGTCACATACGCACTATATCCGGTGCGACCCGGTTTTTGGTACATAAACGTAAACTTAAATCCCGCTTGGTTCACATTAGAACCATGCCAATCGGTCAGCTGTTTATCGCCGTTGAACTTATCCCCCCAGTTCTCAAAATGCGGATCCGGTAACTGCTGCGCAGCCATCGGAAGTACCGCCATCATCAGTAACAAAAGCAATGCTTTTGAATAGTTATTATTCATTTTCATACACATCGATCCAAATTAGGCTGCAAAGTTACAAAAAAAAAACGACATACACAATAGTGTATGCCACTTTTTTTATTCAAGAGGGTTATATTCCTCTATTTTTTAACCATTCATATACTTTTTGCACGGGAAAGCCCATCACATTGAAGTACGAACCGCGTATTTCGGTGCAAGCGACGTAGCCGATCCACTCCTGTACACCATAGGCACCGGCTTTGTCAAAGGGACGGTATTTGGAGACATAATAGCGGATCTCTTCATCGGAGAGTTCACCAAAAGTAACGTCGGTCTTGTCCACTATTGTCTCCATCTCTCTCCCCTTTTCGGCAAAGGTGACAGCCGTGAAGACCTGATGCGTTTTGCCGCTCAGGGCACGGAGCATCGCTACCGCTTCGGACTCGTCATGGGGTTTGCCGAGCATGTGTCCGTCTGCCCAGACGATAGTGTCTGCGGTTATCAGGAGTTGACCGGTCCGGAGGTTCGGCTCGTACGCGCGCGCCTTCGCACGCGAGATATAATAAGGTATATCCCCGCCTTGCAGTTCGTCCGGAAAGGACTCATCGGCATCGATGGAGATAGCGGTGAAGGGGATATCTAAACCTTCGAGCAGCGCACGCCTTCTTGGCGATGCGCTGCCCAGCAGGATATCATTATATTTGAGATTTAACATTTGAGATTTGAGATTTGAGATTTAGAAGAGATCCAACTGGGTGTCGGCGGGTTTCTCAAAGGTCATCGGTACGCCTTCTACGTCAATGGAAGATAACCCCTCTCCGTCCCTCCCCTCAAGGGAGGGGGCTGAATCTGAGGACTCTGAGGATTCAGAGGAATCAGAGGACTCTGAATCATCAGAAAGTTCCGGCTCGGGCTCGGGAGTGATGTCTTCGATGGATGCTATCTCGAGGGTAGAGACACGTTTGCCTTTTGCCTTCGCAGATTTCTCGTCGATGAAGTCCTCCATGAGGATATCGAGTACCGGTTTGGACTCATCTGCAAAGTGAATACGGAAAGTAGCCTCAGGCCGATCGGAGAGCACTGCGATCCGGGAGTCTTTGTCATCGCCAAGCATGGATTGCATCTTCGCATTCGCATCGTCCAGACGGAAACGTTTACCGTAATAATACTTGAGTTCTCCGTTCCACTGAATGAGCGACCAAACTTTCTCGGGATCGAGTTTCTCTATACGGAGGATGTTATCCTCAAAATGAGCGGTGAGATCGAAGGTGGTGGTATAATAGGTACCATCGGTATTGATGACGAGGATGCGGTCTTCGTCCCAGAACTCACCCAGATAGACTCCGTGCTCGTCATAGTTGACACGCAGCACATCGGGATCGAACCACACCTTACGTCCGCCGAGGGTCGAGTGACCTTTCTGCTTGAGGGTGATGGATTTGACTTCGAATTTCGTAAGGACGTTGCCTCGTGCGGTACGGGACTTGACAGCCAGTTCGGAGAGATCTTTGCAGACCTCCAGTTTCTTGAGATGCAAGGCCGGTTTGAGTGTCACACGGATGATCTCCGCCTCGCCGTTGGGGTTAGCGGTGAAATAGATAATCTTCGAACCCGGGGTACCTTGCGTGAGATCGTATTCCTTGTCGCGCGCTACGCCGGTGACGTTGAAACGCTTCATGAAATACGTACCTTTCTTACCGTCACGATAGACCACATTATAGACCGTGCGGTCATCGCCACGCTGGAAGACAGCTATATGCAGGATGTCGGTACCGATGAACAGTTTCTCGGCCACCTTGATAATCTTGTATTTACCGTCTTTATGGAAGACGATGAGGTCATCGATGTCGGAGCAATCGAAGAGGTATTCGTCCTTCTTGAGGCTCGTACCGATGAAACCTTCCTCACGGTTGATATAGAGTTTCTCGTTGTTCTCAACAACCGCTTTGACGTTGATAGCGCCGAAGTTACGCACCTCGGTGCGACGCGGCCACGCATCGCCGTATTTGGCTTTGAGCATCTCAAACCAAGCGATGGTATAATCCGTGAGGTGGTTGAGGTTCTTGATGCAAGCTTTGATCTTCTTCTCCAAGTCCTTCATCAGTTCGTCCGCTTTCTTGGAGTCGAACTTGGTGATTCGAATCATGCGGATCTCGAAGAGCTTCTCGATATCTTCGGTACGCACCTCGCGGATGAGTTGCGGTTTGAACGGCGTGAGGGCACTGTCCACAAACTCGATGAGTTTCTCCTTGTTCGGCGCGTTCTCGTAACCCTCCTGCTTATAGATGCGGTTCTCGATGAAGATCTTCTCCAAAGAGGTATAGAAATACTTCTCTTCGAGTTCGGATTTCTCGATCTCGAGTTCCCATTTGAGGAGCGCTTTGGTGTTATCGCAGGACAGTTTGAGGAGGTTAGAGACGGATGTAAAGATCGGCTTGCGGTTCTCCACCACACAGCAGTTCGGCGAGATATTCACCTCGCAATCGGTGAAAGCATAGAGCGCATCGATCGCTTTGTCCGAGGACGAGCCCGGTGCGAGCTGCACTACAATACGTGCGGTGTCTGCCGTAAAATCGTCGATCTTCTTGATCTTGATCTTCCCTTTCTGGTTTGCCTTGAGGATGGTCTCGATGATTTTCGAGGTGGTAGTACCGTAAGGTATCTCCGTGATGATCAGGGTCTTGTTGTCGTCCGCCTTCTGAATACGGGCACGGATCTTCACTACTCCACCTCGCTCACCGTCGTTGTAACGGGTGACATCAATGACACCTCCTGTGGGGAAATCGGGATATAAGGAAAACTCCTGATTGCGGAGGTACGCCAAAGAGGCGTCGCACAACTCGTTGAAGTTATGAGGCAATATCTTCGAGTTCAGACCGACCGCAATACCCTCCACACCTTGGGCAAGGAGCAGCGGAAACTTAATCGGCAGATGAATAGGCTCGTTCTTACGACCGTCATAGGATTTCATCCACTCGGTGGTCTTGGCATTGAAGACCGTCTCCAGCGCGAACTTGGAGAGGCGCGCCTCGATATAACGAGGAGCCGCAGCTCCATCGCCTGTGAGGACGTTTCCCCAGTTACCCTGACAGTCAATGAGCAGATCTTTCTGGCCGAGCTGGACGAGTGCGTCTCCGATAGAGGCATCGCCGTGCGGGTGGTACTGCATGGTCTGACCGACGATGTTCGCCACCTTGTTGTACTTACCGTCATCCACCTGCTTCATAGCATGTAGAATACGGCGCTGCACGGGTTTGAGACCATCCTCAACCGCGGGCACAGCACGCTCCAATATCACATACGAGGCATAATCAAGGAACCAGTCCTGATACATACCCGTCAAGTGATACTTCACAGCATCATTGAAACCACCCTGACCTGCCATGTGATTCAGTTTGCCTTACGAGCTCAGGCTGCGTTAAGCCTTTTTGTTCACAAAAATGTACGTAAAAATACCGCCAAGCTCCAATACCATCGAGGCTGCCAAGAGCCAGTTCTCCGGAACAGCGAATCTGTAAAGCACCAAGCACACAACGCCCAGCAGCAACAGGATAACTCCCAAATACTTCATTGAATTCATGATTATTTATGATTAAACGATTTACGATAGTTGTTTTTCAAAATCGGCTGCAAAGTTACTAAAAATTTTGCATATATGCAAATAAAAGCGCGTTTTTTTTAGGAATTGTCCCAAAAATCACCGAACGAGGCGGTATATACCGCCCGGCAGGGATCGGATGAGGCCTTGCAGCTCGAGAGAAACCAGATCGGAAGAGACATCCGAATACGCCCGTTCGGTCTCCATGACGAGGAGGTTGATATGCAGTCCTTCTTCGGCTTCGTTGAGTTTGGAGAGAAGGATCTGCTGATCAGGTGTGAGGTCATCCAAGAGACCGACCATCGTCGTTTGTGTATCCGCGGGGTGGTGAGAGACGGTAGTCGTTTTCCACTGCATGGTCTCAATGAGATCATCGGCAGAGGTGATGAGTTGCGCCTTGGAGGACTGAATGAGTTGATTACATCCCGCCGAAGAGATGTCATCGGGTCTGCCGGGGAAAGCAAAGAGTTCGCGGTTATAATCCGACGCCATGCGGGCAGTGATAAGACTGCCGCCTCTATCCCGCGACTCCACGACCACTACTGCGTCCGCCAGACCCGCCACGATTCGGTTGCGTTGCACAAAATTAGAGGCGATGGGTTCGGTACCGGACGGAAACTCCGTGAGGATGCCTCCCCGTTCGAGCGAAGCTATAGCTTCGGGACGGTGTCTGAACGGATAGATGCGATCCAGACCGTGCGCCGGAATGATGATCGTCGGGACACCGTATTGTAGGGCTGCACGATGGGCTGCTATGTCTATACCATACGCGCCTCCGGACACTATCGTGAGGGAGTCCAGACGGGCAGCCAGATCACGCACGAAAGCGTTGGTCAGTTCCTTGCCGCGCTCCGTGGGACGACGTGTGCCAACGATGGACACTACATGACCCTCCGAAGGATGCACATTGCCTTTAGAATAGAGGACAAGCGGTCTGTCGGGACACTGACGCAGACGATACGGATAATCCTCATCGGTAAGCGTCCACACGCGAATCCCGTGGGCATTGATCCAATTCCATTCGCGCTCGGCTTGCGCCAAAGCCTCGTTCATACCCGGTTCGTTCAGATGACGCCAAGCCTCTTCGGCAGAACCATAATGTCCGACCAAAGAGAGCGACTGCCGTAAGCGAGAACGGAAGAGCAGACTCAATGCTATGTCAAATAATTTGTTCATTTACCCATTTTCGCATTTTCGCATTTTCACATTTTCGCATTTTCTCATTTTCTCATGTACCCATTTACCATTTATTTTCGCATTTTCGCATGTA
Organism: uncultured Bacteroidales bacterium; assembly: GCA_900321605.1. Taxonomy (GTDB): domain Bacteria; phylum Bacteroidota; class Bacteroidia; order Bacteroidales; family Paludibacteraceae; genus Colicola. The sequence continues at coordinate 91,427 of ONWR01000007.1, forward strand.
ACCGTTGGAAAAGGATCATGAGAAGGACACCAAGGAGAGCACCGAGGAAATCCGCAAGAAGGTCGATCCATTCACCCGAACGGGTGAGGGTACAGGCATACTGAAGGAGTTCCAACAACGCGCCGTAGAGCGTCACCGCCACACAGACCCACACCGGACGGCGAACGGGGATCATCCATGAGACCGCCAAGAGCAGGTACATCACACCATGCATCAGCTTATCACTGACAGAGACGGCGGGCATATGGGTGCTCTCCGTCAGGCTGAGAATAGCAATGCCTGCCGTTAGAAGCACGGCAGGCATGAAAGTCATATATGATTTACGGACGCTCAGAGAGGTGGATTTTTACTCCGTAACACAGATCTCCGGCATCGCCCAGACCGGGAACGATATATTTCTTCTCATTGAGAATCGGATCAACGGCAGCGCACCAGAGGGTAACATCGGGACTGTCGTTGAGCGCCTTACGCACCGCTTCAATCGCCTGCGGCGTAGCAATCGCGCAACAGAGGTGAGCATGAGAAGGATGACCGTGCTTGAGCAGCGCCTGATAACCGACCTCCATAGACATACCGGTAGCCAACATCGGATCCGCTACAATCAGCGTCTTGCCATCTATTGACGGAGCTGCCATGTACTCCGCAACGATCTCCAGTTCACCGGCAGCATTGAGCTGACGGTACGCACTGAGGAACGCATTCTCCGCACGGTCGAAGACATTCAGAAAACCATGGTGCAAAGGCATACCTGCACGCAGGATAGTAGCCAATACCAGTTGGTCAGAGATCACATTCACCGGCGCAACGCCAAGGGGCGTCTGTACTTCCGTCGGCTCATAATGAAGCTTCTTGCTGACCTCGATAGCCATGAATTCACCGATTCGCTCAATATTACGACGGAAACGGAGAGGATCCTTCTGAATATTCACATCGCGGATTTCACGAAGATAGTGGTTGAGCACGCTGTTTTGCTCGGAGAGATTGATAACATCCATATATATTTAAAATTTGAAGATTTACAATTTGAAGATTTGATTATTAACAATTTGATGATTTGAAGATTGAGGGTCTCAAAAAAATCGTGCAAAGTTACGCATTTTTTTGCATATATGCAAATTTTTTTGTACCTTTGCGCTGTTTTTTGAAATAATTATGGAAAGTTTAGTATATAAAGAGTCCACTATTGCTTTTGTGACCGCTGCAGCGCAGACCTGTCTGCTGGTAGAAAAAGCCAATGAGCACACGCGCGAAGAATGGCGTGAACAGTTATTACGTCTGCTGCCGATATTGTACCTGCGCACGCGGTTAGTAGAAGAGGAAGAGCCGATTATGGAAGACGAGCCGCAGCGGTTCGTGACCGAAGAGGACTACAACTATGTGTTAGTGGGAATGCGTGAGTTATTAGGTTCGGACGACGCCTATTTGGACGTATTCGTAGATCAAGGCATCTACACCGATGAGGTGCAGACAGCGTATATCTCGGAAGGTTTGGCGGACATCTACCAAGAGTTGAAAGACTTAGCGGCAGCCTTCCAGACCGGCGAGGAGCCGATCATGCACGATGCAGTGGTGGTTTGCAAAGAGGCGTTTGAGGCTCACTGGGGGCTGAAAGTACTCGCGGTGATGAGAGCGTTGCATGAGATGAGAGTTGAGAGTTGATAGTTGATAGTTGATAGTTGATAGTTATACGTGGAAGAAAATCATTATATACATAGAATCAATAAGGATCTGCTGCAATGGATGCCGGTAGTAGCCTTTGAGGGCGAGGTGATTGTAGTGGATCGCGAGGAACAGGTGGCGGACGCTGTAGCATACCTGAAGCAACAACGTGTATTAGGTGTGGACACAGAGGCTCGTCCGAGTTTCCAGAGAGGGATACACTACCCCACGGCGTTGGTGCAGATCGCTACGCATGAGCGGTGCTACCTCTTCAGGCTGACCCATATAGGTATGCCCGAAGCTTTGGCACAGGTATTCGCCGACCCGAAGATCTGCAAGGTGGGATTGGCGTTCAAGGACGACATCAACGGTCTGAGACGCAGGCATGATTTCACTCCTGCCAATTGTGTGGACGTACAATCGATGGTAGCGCAATACGGCATCCTCGATATGGGTTTGCAGAAGATCTTCGCTATCTGTTTCAACAAGAAGATCTCCAAAGCCCAGCAGTTGACCAATTGGGAGAACAGCCATCTGACTCCGGAGCAGGCACGGTACGCCAGTACGGACGCTTGGGCTACGCTGCTGATCTACGAAGATTTGTTGGCTCATGAGCCGCTACGTCAAGAAGAAATCATTGCCCTCAAGCGCAAGGACAAAGAGCGCATGATCGAACACCAACAGGAGATCCAAGACCAGCGTTTGCGCGAACAAGGGATTGAACCACCGCCCCACCTCACCTTAGAGGAACGCGAAGCCAAACAGGCAGCCAAACGCCGAGAAGCCAGAAGGCGGAAGAGACACAAGAAAAGGACAAATAATGTACAAAGGGACAAATAATGTACGAAGGAACAATGTACGATGTACAATTTATGGACAATAGATAATAGACAATAATGAAAAGAATTTTATTAGCAGTGCTGCTGATTGTAGCAGTCGCAGCAAACGCAGAGATTAAGTACGTCTTTTACTTCATTGGAGATGGTATGGGTTCCAACCAAGTATTAGGCGCAGAGATGTACCGCTCGGCGATACAGGGCACACCGCTGGGAAGGGTGCAGAGTCTGATGAGCACTTTTCCGTATTCGGGAAGCGCCTCGACGTATTCCAAGAGCAACGGCATCACCGATAGTGCGGCGGCAGGAACGTGTCTGGCAACGGGCAGCAAGACCACGAACGGCACGTTGGGTCTGGACGAGAACGGCAAACAGCTGAGTACGATTGCCGAAGAGTTGAAACAAAAAGGCTGGGGAATCGGTATCATGACGACGGTCGCGATTGATCATGCTACTCCGGCTGCCTTCTACGCGCACGTGCGCGAGCGCAATCATTATTATACTATAGGCCAGCAGCTGAGTGAGAGCGGTTTTGATTTCTTCGGAGGCGCAGGTTTTCATCATCCGGAGGGAAAGAAAGACGATGAGGCAGTGAACCTCTACCGTTTGGCAGAGCAGAAAGGCTACACCATCGCCCACGGTTACGAAGAGGCACAAAAAGTGCTGCTGAACGATCAGCCGCAAAGCACCATGCCGGTACAAGAAACCAAGCTGATCATGGTGCAGAAAGACGATGACCAAGGTGCGAAGCACGGTTCTAATCTCCCTTACGCCATCGACCGCAAAGAGGGCGACTTGACCTTAGCGCAGATAGTAAGCACCGCTATACCGTTTTTGGACAACCGCTACGAGCGTTTCTTTATGATGGTAGAGGGCGGCATGATCGATTATGCGTGTCACGCAGACGACGCTGCTACGGCTTTTGGTGAGGTTTGGGACATGAACGAAGCGATGGAAGTAGCTTATAAGTTCTACCAAGCGCACCCCGATGAGACGCTTATCCTCGTGACAGCAGACCATGAGACAGGCGGTTTGGCACTCGGTAACAGCGACTACACGCTGTATCTGGATATCCTCCAAAATCAGCAATGCTCGGCTTGGTTCTTGAGCGATCTCTTCACGCAGTTATTCAAAGAGAACAAGAAACCGAGTTGGGAGGCAGTGAAGAAGATCTACAAAGAGCAGTTGGGTTTCTGGGAGAAAGTGGAGATCAGCGCAGACGAAGAGAAAGAGCTGAAGGAGATCTACAAGAAAGCGTGTCACGGCAAAGCCAAAGACGCCAAGAATATGTATAAGTCCGTAAACGCCTTAGGCAACGAGGGTATCGCGTTGCTGAACAAGAAAGCACATATAGGATGGACCACCCGCGCTCACAGCGCACATGCAGTGCCTATTTTTGCAATCGGCAAGAAGGCTCATCTGTTCAGCGGATGGCACGATAATACGGAGATTGTTCCGCTGCTTCGCAAAGCGCTGAAATAGTAGCTATTAACGAGAACTAAAAGGAGGCGGAAAGGACTCAGAAAGGAGGCGGAAAGGAGGCAAGTGCTATCTAAAAGCCGGATTAAGGGTTCTCTGCTTCACAAAAAAAATGAGTGTGTCAAAAATCGAAGTTGATTTTTTAATAAGTCCAAAATTACCAAAAATTATCCAAAAATTATTTATATAGAGCTACAATTATTGATAAAAAGGGGGTGTGCCAATAGTTTTGACACACCCGCTTTTCATTATAGAGATTGTTTGGTTATTTCACCATCTGACCCATTACGTTATAGGTCTTGTTGTTCTTCTCGATGACGAGGATACCATTCTTGAGGACTTTAACAGCCTTTGCGTCCACAGCGGTGTTCTCGAAGCCCACAGTGCTGGTCGGAACGAGGTAGAAGTAGCCGCCAAATGCGCTCCAATCCGAGTTGTACTCCGGACGGAAGTACATGGTGGTTGGTCCATTGTGGTGGTCATCCACAATATAGTTACCCTCTTTCGGATACCAAGTAGTGATCTCATCTTCTGCTACGTAAACCACCTTGATCTCATCGTCAACAGCTAGGTCGATAGAGAGTTGGTACTCCTCGACTTCGGAGTCCGGATTAGCAGTAAAGAGGTTCGTAGCAACCGGATACCAAGCATCCACACCGCCGAATTTACCGACGAGGTAGTAACCGTTGGTAAGTACGGGTTCCGGTTTCTCAGGATAAATGATAGCCAGTGAGTCGTTAGCGAAGTACCATTTGAAGGTATAAGCACCCTCTACGTCGATTACAATAGTCATGTTTGCATCCGCATTGCCGGTAATACCAGCACAACCCGGGAAGCCACGATGGAACTCATAGCCGTTCGAACGCCAATCACCATTGATAATCATCTTGAAGGCATAGGTACCTTTCTTGATATTGTCGTTGTAGAGCGTAGCAAACGTTTTATCCTCTGAGAGTTCAAACGGAATAGGCTCACCCCACTCTGTCATGTCACCTGTAACAGCAGCCGTCGGAACAACCGGCGTCGGATCTACGTAGAAGTTACCGATTACGCGGAAGACGCTATCATTGTAAACAACAGCTACATCACCTGCTTCGGCAAGAGTGAAGAGGATGTTGTTATCGTTATTAGCGGACAATCCTTCTGTTTTCTCGGTCAAGTCCGAATAGCCTTTGGTATTCTCCCAATTGCCATTCTCCAATGCTACACGGAACATATAATCTCCAGCAGCCAAATCAGGCAATTTGAATGTATCTTGCATAACGGGAACAAACGACCACTCGCCAAATGCTTCTCCTGCACCGATGATATAGTATTTCGGTGTCGGCTCTACGTAGAAGTCACCGATGAGTTTGAAGATCTCCGGATTCTCGCCTTCTGCGGCAATGTAAACTACTTGTACTTCGCCTGCCTCAGCGAGACTGAAACCGATGCTGTGGTTTCCGAACTCGTCGGGTAGCTCGATCAAACCGGCAGCCGTATCGGTGAGGTGACGGAAGTCTCGATGGTTCTCCCATGTGCCTTCCAACGAGAGTCGCATGATATAGTTCACACCAGCCTTGAGGTTGAGGACGGTAGTATCCTGGAAAGAAGGAATAGCGTCCGGCGTCCAAGCCTTGTCAGCGGTTGCGCCTGCGTCAACAACGAATGCGGAGTCACCGATGAGGTAGTAGTTCGGTTTTGCCGGAGCCTCCGGGAAGGTTACAACGAGCGAGCTGTCTGCGTAGGTCCAAGTGAAGGTATATGCACCCTCTACATCGGTGATGAGTTTGATGTTGTCACCGGTGTTGATCAAATCAAGATGATCCACATGGTTCCAATCGCGGTGCATCGTATAGAGATCGCCGTCACCGGCTTTTGAGAGCCAGTTATCGTCAGAAACGACCTTGAGTTGATAGTTGTCAATGCCGAGGTTAAGAGTCACACTTGCGCTAAGGCTGTCTTCTGCATTTACCATCAGAGCGGGCTCCGACCAAGAAGTGAGCGAACCTGCGAGTTTAACAACCGGCAGCACGATCTCTTCGGGAGTGTCACCACCTTGGTTCTTCGGATAAACGCGAATGTTACGCAAATAGATGCGTTCGGTACCGGATTGAGCAATCGTGATAACGCTAACTGCGCCCTCCGGAGTGATCTTGCTATCCTGTGGAACTTTGTTACCTGCGGTCAAATCGAACTCTGTACCGTTGACCGTGATTTTTGCAGCATTGTTTCCATACTGGGTAGCATTGACGATGATCGAATCCACCTCGATAGCTTGTGCTAAAGTGAATGCGAGCGATCCTGCTGCAGAGGAAGTACCAAACTTAACGCTGGAGTTGTCATCTGCAATCGGGCGACCTGCAAATACTTTGGTAGCCGTCTCAACAGATTCTACGTACGGAGCACTAGCGGCATCAAAGATAGCAGCAACGTCTGCGGCGAAAGCTGTGGAAGCATCTTTACCGGACTCACCGGTTCCGTTGAACTTCAATACGAACGGTTGAGTAAAGTCAGCTACAGGAGCCGGTTGGTTCTCTCCCATCCAGATATATCCACCGAACTCAGCCCATGCCTCGTTACCGGCAGGACGGAAATAGATATCTTTCTCACCTGCGTGCAGTGCGTCAACGATGTAGTTACCACCTTCAGCAGGATACCACGTAGTAGTTTCACCTTCCACTTTAATGACTTTGATCTCGTCATTTTCAGCAAGGGTTGTATGGAGAAGATACTCACCCTCAGCCTCAGCCGGAGCGAATTTGTAAGCCTCAGCAGCTTGCCAGCTATTCATGGTACCTACGAGGTAGTATGCAGCCTCAACAGGAGTCGGAGGTTCGGGCGTGTCGCCACCTTCACCATAAACGGACCACTCGCCTGCTACGCCCGGGTCACCCCAAACGGCAGCAGTAGAAGTAATGGTGTAGAGGTCTTTGTCTGCCGGAACAGTCAAGTCAGCTGTCTTTGCACCCCAGTCTGCAATGTCACCGGAAGCGTTAACGCGGGTGAAGATAATTTTTGCATACATCGCGGTGTCGATGTCCGCTTTCCAGAGGTCGGTTTCGCCTTCCACAGCAGTCATACGTACGCCGGGCCAAGCAGCATTTTGCACATCGCCATCAGCAAAAGCGTAAACACCAACAGCTGCACCGTCTGTTTTCCACCAGTCTTGAGCTGCCTTGCAGTAAACTGTCTTAACCGTCGAAATGGTCTCACCACCTTCGCCGCCTTGGGAAGTCTCGTATTGAACCTCGATGTAACTCCAGTAAGAAGCTTGCGCTACTTCGTACGAAACCTCCAAAGTGCCGCCATTACCCGTAACTCCGGTAGCGGTCAGTGCGGTCCAAGTAGTTCCAAATTCCTCAGAAGCCGTTCCGATTGTTGTTTCGCCTTGTTTTACCGTTAAGGTACCTGTTTTCTTACCATTATTAAGCACATACAATGTTACGCTTTTAACATTGTAGTCCTCGTAATAGTCAGTTGACAAAGTTACCTTGCTGAAATACTCGGCTGCTTTTGCTCCGAACTTCAGGCATTCGATTTGGGAGTTTTTTCCCGTGGTGTAAGACGGTGTACCTGCCCCCACTTCCGTAGCGATAGACCAAGTAACCACTCCTTCCAGATCGGTAACTGCGTCGTTCGCAGGAGTTGTTGCCTTTGTGAAGGTACTTTTCACCGTCACAAGGTCAGCAGCCATCATGGAACCTGCAAATAGAATTGCAGTCAAAAAAGAAAAAATCTTTCTCATGATACTTTGATTTTGGTTAATAATGTTAATTAAATAAAGGGTTTTTGTTTCGAGATATCGAAATATCGAAATATCGAGGTATCGAGATATCGAAATATCGAGGTATCGAGATATCGAGGTATCGAGGTATCGAGGTATCGAGGTATCGAGATATCGAAATTTGTAAGAGAGGGAACGATCAGGTTCCCTCTCCTAAGAGTGCTAATTAGCGAATAACAGCACCGTTGATGTTGTAATGAACGCCGTTCTTGATGATCACTACTTGACCGTTCTGGATCATCTTCACAGCCTTCTGAGCAGCCTCTACAGCGTTGATACCCTCACCAATGGTTGTAGTAACGTGATAGAGGGTGTTGTTGAGGCAGAGGATGTCCATCGTAATGATAGCACGTTGTGCATCGCTTGCGTTTACAGTAACGTCCATCGAGTAGATAGCCTTGTATTTACCACCCACTTCGATACCTGTAGCAGTGGGTAACATATCATCGTACGTGAAGGTTCCAATCGGGTTGTTACCAAGCACTACGAACTGGATATAGGTGCCATCTGCAGCTTCACCATAGAAGAGTGTACCGGTGTAACTATAAATCTCAGCAGCGTCTGCAACTCCCCAATTCGGGATCTCTACGTTTACGGTAGTCTCGGCAGTCGGGATTCTGAAGACGAGCTTGATGTCGTAGATGTTGCCATCATCTCCGATCATCACACCTTCGATCGTGCGAGAACCATCCTCACCTTCGGTCAGCTCGAACGAACCTTCTACGAAATGAACTTCTGTCGAATCAGCCTTGATGAATACATATGTGTATTTTGCGTCCAGATCAGCTACGGTGTAAACACCAGCAGCCTGCGTAGTAGAAACATTCGAGATAGAGATCTCATACTCATCGTTCTCCGCCATGAACTGCCACCAACCAGCTTGAGCTACGTAGTCAGTGTACTGAACTTCTTGCTCAATGTCAATAACAATGGTGTCAGCAACAACCGGAGCCTCCGGATAAACTACTTCAAGAACCTGAGTCTCATAGGTATAGGTAAATACATAGTCACCAGCTACGTCAGCAGCGATATGCATGTTACCCGAACCTTCAGCAAGGTTAGTAGTGTTTGCCTCGCGAGTGAGATTAGCGCCGTTAGCAGTCCAGTTGCCAGAACCACCGATACGCATACCGAACTCATAGTTACCTTCAGCCAACGTGAGTGTAAGAGAAGCAGATGCATTATCCTGAGCGATAGCAAAGTTCTCAGTATCAGCCCAGCTACCCAAGAAGTTACCGTGCATAGCTACAGTCGGGATAACAACAGCCTCACCGGTCTTGGTTGCAACTGCGTTAACAGCGTTGTCGTTTGCCGGATCGAAAGTGATGGTGATGGTATAGATACCAGCCTCAGGGATATTCAACTCATAGTTCTGTGCAGGATAAGCAGTCGTCCAAGCGTGATCCTCACAAACCTTGAACAAAATGTTACCGGCAGCAAGAGTCAACTCACTCTTCTCCCAAGTGTAGAGCCCCTCAACGAGCGCCATGTCATTAGCCGTGTTAGCCGGATCCCAAGTTGTACCGAAGAGCACATCCGAACTACCAGCAACGGTATAGGTATGCTCCGGAGTCGGAGGAACTTCGCCACCTTCGCGAACGACCTTCAGCATCGTTACGAACATACCGGTGTTACCATAACGGCCGAGGAAGAGAGAATCCTGATCAGCCTCCAGGGTATAAGTCTGAACGATAGGCTCAGCAGCAGAAGTACGACCGTTGATTGTCGAAGCAGAGTCAGACAGCCAAATGCGGGTGTCACCATTAGCTGCGCGCAGATCTATCTGTGCATACTTGGTGTCATCTGCGTTGTTGAATACTACAGCTACGCTGAGTACGTCACCTGCATGGAAACCACCCTCAGCCGGCTTGATAGCAATCCACTTGCCTTCATCATATACAAACGAGCTACCGAACTTGATAGCCGGAACAGCATCGGTGTTGGTGTGAATCTTAACGGTAGAAACTTCTACGCCAGTAGCACCAAGAACAGTCGTACCGATCTCGCCAGCCCAATCGTAGATTACATCGTCTTCCTCAACCGGAGCATCTTCCGGATGCTTGATTTCGGTCAGATAGCAACCGGTATTGAGCTCATGAGTCTCATTGTACAGTTTGTACTTACCGAAAGCGATAACAGTATCACCTACGTGAATTGCATTTCCGTTCTCGTCAGCAACTTCATCAAACTCAGCCCAAGCAGTGCTTTCTGCATCGTAAGCCGGATCAGAAGTACGGAAGGTATCTGCATTGAGCGAGTAGCAGTTATAGAACTCAAACGCACCCTCTGCACCTGTTGCATCAGCAACGTAGATGTTTACAGAACCGAATTTCGCGAAGTTCTTACCCTTGAACTCCATCTTGGTGATGACACCGCGAACGAGGATCTCGTCGTTCTCAGCTAAGCCAGCAGCGATAGCCTCAGCTACTTCGTATTGCGGGATCACTTTCTTAACAGCTTCAGCAGCTACAGCCTCGGTAGTCGGATCGAAAGTGATCGTGAGGGTGTATTCGCCTGCCTCAGCGATGTTTACAACATAGTTCTGAGCCGGATAAGCGATATCCCAGCTGTGGTTCTTAACGACCTTGAACTGGATTTCTGTACCAGCGGTCAGGTTCAAGTTAGCCTTTGTCCAGGTATAAACACCATCAGCCAGCGTCATGTCGTTAGCAGCAAGAGCAGGGTTCCAAGCCTCACCGAAGATAGCGGCATCGCTACCTGCTACAGTGTAGGTGTCAGTAACAACCGGTGCACCACCCTCAAGGGTAACTACGATTTGGGTAGCACGTACTTGGTTCGTAGAAGCCGTGAAAGATACGCTGGTAGCAGAACCTGTCCATGTACCGGTTTTTCCTTCAGCCTCAAAGGTGTAACCGTCCTGTGCAGCAAAGCAGCCGGGACCATACTTAGCTTCACCGTTAGCAGTGCAAGTAAACACAATGCTCGTAATGTTCGACTCAGCCGAAATAGTAATCGTCTGATTCTTAAAAATACGAATTTGGTCAGCAGTAACCGTACCCTGAGTAATGTTCAGCGATACACCCTCGATAGTAGCGCTGATCTCGGTGCTTTCAGCAGCAGTAATCGCACTCGGAGTAATCGTTACCTGAGCCATCATGCTACCTGCGAAGAGCAGAGCAGCGAAAAAAGAAAAGAATTTCTTCATGATGATTTGAAATTTAGTTAAACAAAAAGTTAATTGGTTGATATTGATATCTATTTTAGATCGCCCAATATAGGTCGATGCAATATTTTTCAAAACCGGTGCAAAGTTACAAAGAAATTTTGATATATGCAAATAAAAAATGATTTTTTTTTATTTTGGTGCTATAGAGCATACAAAAGACATCCTGAAAAGGAGGGCGAAGGAAGTACTTAAATTGCCCGTAAAAACCCCGAGTCAATACCGAAAACGACGTACTTACCTCGCACTTACGACGCACTAACAACGCACTATTTATTGCATGTAAACGCTTAGTATTATATACTAAAGTATATAATACCAATGAAACGCTATTTTTTGCGTGCGGCGAAGAAGAGTTGGGCGGAGTTAAAGACATTTTGCCAGATGATATACGCCGCCGCTCCGAGGGAAGCCATGGGATCGAGATACGTATTCGCCATCCAGACTCCGAGCGAGGTGTTTTTTTGTCCGAAAGCTTGTCCGGCAGTGATGGAAGAGACCCCCTGCATAGTAGAAGGAGCCGCCGCAGGGTTGATGAGGACATCTTGGTAGTCACGCCCTTTGCTGGCAGCAGGGAAATACCATCCGATGAGTTTGCCGAGGCTGAACTGCAACAAGCAAGCGAAGAAAGAACATACTAATAAAATTAGTATATTGGTCGTTAGTCGATGGTCATTGGTCGATGGCGATTGGTATTCTAAGACTATTGTAGAGGTGACGACGGCAGTAAGGACGAGGATGGAGGCGACCCAGAGGTAGAAGGGGATTTGTGCTAATCCGGGGGACAGGTTGAATTCTTTTTTATGACCGCCTTCGGCTGTAAGACCACTATCGTTGTAAGACCGCTGCGCTGTAAGACCGGCTTCGCCTGTAAGATATTTTCTTCGTTGATAGAAATTATAGCCAAGGCGGAGGAGCCAAGCGGCAAAGAAAGGTCCGAGGAGAAGAGGTGCTACCCGGCTGAGAATGAGCCAGAAAGCAGGCCAGAAAGTCATGTTAGTTGCAGGATTGATGAGCGGGAAAGTGGCAGGGACGATGATGGCTGTAGCAAAATTGGAGAGAAGGGTAAACGTGGTGAGGTTTTGGATAGAACCACCGAGTTTGCCTGCGATGATGGGAGCAGCTGTAGCTGTGGGCATAATAAAACACATAAGGATACCTTGCGCAAGGACGGTATTACCTGATACATAGAGAGTTAGCCAATAAGTTGCGAAACTGAAAAAGAGCTGAAGCGCCAAAACGACTATATGCCATTTATGAAGACGCAGATCCATCGGATCGACCTTGCAAAAGGTAAAAAAGAGCATGAAGAAAATAAGCCAAGGGAGAATCGGCGCAAGAGGAAGGAAGAGTTGATAACCCACGGCTCCAATAAGCATGGAGAGCCAGAGGGAGGAAGAATCAAAGAATTTACGAAGGGACAATGTACGATGTACAAAGGATTTTTTCATTTTCTCATTTACTCATTTATTTAATCGCCCAATATTGGTCGATAGTATGTTTAACCCCATTTGGCGACGATGTCATCCATGATCGCGAAGACCTCGGAGAGGGTTTCGGCACGGAGGAGGGCGATGCGGGTCTGCTTGAAGTTATCAAGACCTTTGAAGACCGGCGAGGCAGCAAAATGACGACGCGAATGAACGATGCCTTTGCGTTCGTCGTTGCCACACCAAGCGATGGAGGCAAGGACGTGCTCTTTCAAGACCGCGACCTTTTCCTCCATTGACCGCGGCGGAGCCGCTGTAAGACCGCTACGCTGTAAGACCGCTGACGCTGTAAGACCGGCTTCGCCTGTAAGACAAGTATTGCCAGTAAGATATTCTTTCATTTCGGCGAAGAGCCATGGGGCACCAAAGGTAGCACGGCCGACCATGATGGCGTCCACGCCGTAACGATCAAAACACTCCTTCGCGCGCTCGGGCGTACACACGTCCCCGTTCCCTATTATAGGGATATGCATACGCGGGTTGTTCTTCACTTCTCCGATGAGGGTCCAATCTGCCTCTCCACGGTACATCTGTGAACGAGTGCGCCCATGGATAGCGAGTTCGGTGATGCCTTCATCTTGTAACCGCTCCGCGAGTTCCAAGATGAAAGTCGTTGGTCGTTGGTCTTTTGTCGTTAGTCCGGAAAGCCCGAGGGGATTGACGCGGGGATGAAGATCGGCATCATCCCAGCCCAGACGAGTCTTGGCGGTAACGGGTGTATGGACGGCGTTAACGACTGCACGCGTTATTTCGAGCATTTTAGGCACATCGCGAAGGAGACCAGCTCCTGCTCCTTTGCCAGCTACTTTCTTGACCGGACAGCCGAAATTGATGTCGATGAAGTCGGGTTTGGCTTGCTCAACGATGAGGGCAGCATCCCGCATCGCTTCAGGTTCGCGACCATAGATCTGTATAGCCACGGGTCGTTCGGCATCGGAGATGGTCAGTTTGCGGGTAGTAGAAGCGATGTCCCGAACGAGTGCGTCGGCATTGACGAACTCGGTATAGACGCGATCAGCTCCGTAGCGTTTGCAGAGCGCACGGAAAGCCGGATCGGTAACGTCCTCCATGGGAGCCAAGTATAATTTATTCATTTTCTTATTTTCTCATTTGGATCGCCCATGCATGGTCGATGCTATTTTTCAAGGTGGGGTACGAATCGCCCATGCATGGTCGATGCTATTTGTTCAAGGTGGGGTACGAAATACGATGATGGTTCATGGCGGTGAGACGAGCGACGAAGACACGGCGGATGTCCTCTACATCCTTGAAGGAGAGAGGTGTCTCGGAGAACTGTCCATCGGCTATCTGTGCATCGATCATCTGATTCACCGCTGCCGCAATCGACTCTTCGGAGAAATCCGAGAGGCTGCGTGAACGTGCTTCGACAGCATCTGCCATCATGAGGATAGCTGCCTCTTTGGTAGTGGGTTTGGGTCCCGGATAGCGGAAGAGCGACTCATCGACGTTCTCTTTCGGATGCGCGTTACACCATGTGTTATAGAAATAACGAACCAGCGAGTTGCCATGATGAGTGGTGATGAAATTGATAATCACCTCCGGCAGATGATGCTTACGCGCCAGTTTCTCTCCTTCGGTCACATGCGAGATGACGACCTTAGCCGCTTCACGGGGATCCATCTCCAAGAGCGGGTTCTCCACGCCGACTTGGTTCTCCACGAAGAAGAAGGGATTCGCCATTTTGCCTATATCGTGATAGAGGGCACCTGTGCGGACAAGGAGCGAATGTGCACCAATGACTTTCGCAGCTTCGGCCGCCAAGTTAGAGACTTGCATGGAGTGCTGGAACGTACCCGGAGCTTTCTCCGCCAAGGCGTGCAGGAGCTCGGAGTTGATGTCCGTGAGTTCAACAAGGGTCAGCGAAGAGATGAAACGGAACATTTTCTCAAAGGCGAAGATGAGTCCGTAGCAACCGATGGTGAGCAGTCCTGTGACGAAGAAATAGAAATACGTCCAAGGCTCGATAGCGCGCCACGTACCGGTTTGGGCAATGATGAGGGCGGTGTACATGAGTGCTTGGATCCAGAAGTTCCAAGTTGCAGTACGGAGCAGTTGTGCCCGGCGGGTCATGTCATTCAAGACGGAAATGGTAGCAAAGCCGACACCCAATTCGATGAAGAGGAACTCCGTCGGCACCGGAACGACAATAGAGGTGATGAAGATCGTGATGAGATGGATAACCACCGCTGTACGGGAGTCGATGAAGACACGCGTAAGGATCGGAACCCACACAAAAGGCACAAGGTAAACCGACAATCCGAAATGCAAGCAGAGGCACGCCAAACCGATGACGAGGAACATCTGCAAGCAGAAGAACAGGACTTTCGAAAGCGAATCGAAGTACTGCCGCCGGAAGACTACGAGATAGAGCACAAAAAGGGCAAGGAAAAGAAGAACCAAGAGGGTCTTGCCGAAGAGCGCCCAACTACGTTGGCTATGTCCGAGCGCCTCACTCTCGTACGCCCGGCGAAGCGATTGAAGGGTTTGGTAGTCGCTCTCGGAGACGATCTCACCTTTCTCTATGATTTTCTCCCCTTTCTGGACAAGCCCTTGTGTGGGCGAGAGAGAAGAGAGGTGTTTCAATCGCATCCGGTCGGTCAGAAGGGTGTCGCGCACGAGGTTCTGAGCGCAGTCATAGTTGAAATGCTCGAAAGCCGATTTGGGCGTATAGACCGACGAGAGGGGGTACGTCTTTTGCACTTTGCCCTGCGTGACAGCAATGCGGCTGTATTCGTTTTCCTGCAGCCACTCCATCTCTTGAAGCGAGACGACGAGGACTTGGCGTTGCACCTGTGGGATGTATTTATAGCAAGGCACGAAGACGGAGAGGAGCTGTTTCTGCTCCTTGGCGAGTTGGTCGTCGGTTTTGTAGATGGGGAAATCAAAATCCGCTTCGAGCGTAGCGTACCCCCACGGTTTGCCGACCTCAAAATGGTAGCGGAAAGTGTTGTCGTAGCGCGGGAAGAGGAGGACAATCACAGCCGCAAGTACCGCAAAAATGCCTAAGCGTAAGAAGACTGAGGCATATTTGGCATTTACCATTTTCTCATTTACCATTTGGTCATTTATTAGACCATTTAGCCATTTTATCATGATCTTTTGGATTTAAAAAATTCTTGAATTAAGGACCTGCATTCGTCTTCGAGGACGCCGGAAGTGACGGTAGCTTTGGGATGAAAGACCCGTGGCGCGTACGTGGCGTAGCCTCTCTTGGGATCCGGTGCACCGTACACGATGCGGCTTATCTGCGACCACCCTATAGCTCCTGCGCACATGGGGCAGGGTTCGACGGTGACATAGAGGGTTGCGTCCGGCAGGTATTTGCCGCCAAGGGTTTGCGCAGCGGCTGTGATCGCTTGTATCTCTGCGTGCGCGGTAACATCCGAAAGGGTCTCGGTGAGGTTATGTCCGCGTCCGATGATCCGGTTATTAGAGACGATGACGCAACCGATGGGGATCTCGTCGGCTTCGAGTGCCTTTTGCGCCTCTAAGAGGGCGAGGCGCATGAAGCGCACATCTGTTGACCGCTGCGCTGTAAGACCGGCTTCGCCTGTAGGACCGCTGACGCTGTAAGACCGCTCACTTTCGTTCGCTGTAAGATATTTTGAACGAACAAAGTTCGTGAGTTCTTCGGGATGCGACTCGAAATGGTTGCCAATGACGACGATGTCAGCTCCTGCGGAATAGGCGGTGTTCATCGCTTCTGGCGTACGGATGCCTCCACCGACGATGAGGGTGATAGAGGTGTTTTGTCGCACCGCGCGGATGATGTCGGGCGAGACGGGCACTTTGGCACCGGAACCAGCCTCCAGATAGATCGCTTTCTTGCCCATCAGTTCGGCAGCGATGCAGGTGTCGATGATGGTTGGCAGGTCTGAAGGGTTGAGGGGTTTCGTTCCCGTTACGCGCATGGTGGAGGTCTCTACCCCACCGTCGATGAGGATATAAGCCGTGGGGATCACCTCTACCGATGAATTATGAATACGCCGTGCAGAGCGAATCTGCTGAGTAACAAGGTATTCGGGGTTGTCTCCGGAAAGCAAAGAGAGGTAAAGGATAGCGTCCGCTTCGGGCGTAAACTGTGCGGCGTTGCCGGGGAAGAGGATGATGGGCGGACGCCCATGACCGGCTTCGCCTGTAAGACCGCTTTGCTGTAGGACCGCTTCGCTGTAAGACCGCTCACATTCGTTCGCTGTAAGACGGTCTTTGAGGGCGCGGACGAAAGGCGTAGTGTCACCGCCGGTGGAGCCACCGACGAAGATATAATCGGGGCAGCAGTCCGCCGAGAGCGGAAGGGCGAATAGATCGGCTTTCTCGGGATCGAGGAGAAGCGCTAAGGCTTTATTTTTATTGACGATTGACAAATTTACGATGTACGATTTATTGACGATTTATAATATTGACGATTTATTTCCAGCGGAAGGTCTCTACCATTTTGACGATATCCGTGCGGAGATAGTTATATACAGGCGCTAAGGAATCAGCGTTCGGACGACAGTTACAATAGACCGATGCGCGGAAGAAATGATGCGTAGAATCGGTAATAAAGAACTGGCAGGAGGACGCTGTATTTCCCTCTAAATCAAAGAGTAAGCCATATACTTTTGCTTCGGGGTGCGCGTATTCGCGTTCGGGTATCGCATTGGCAAAAGAGGCGTTGCGGTACACAAACTCGAGAGCATCTTCGGTGAGCTCGCGCAGATTATTACGAACGGGTTTGTAGGAGCAATGGATAGTAGCATCAAAGACAGGATAATAGATGTTGATCCAATAGGGTTCATCGACATCCTTGCGGGGTTTGACTACTGCGTTTTTCGAGAGGGCGAAGGTGTAAGGGTAGTTGGTCGATGGTCGTTGGTCGTTGGTCGATGGTCGTTGGTCGTTGCGGGACAGAGCCTGTCGTTGGGCAAGTTGAAAATCCGTATAGGCAGTGTCGGGAACGGAGATGCGGTAGTAACCATACGGACGGGGAGTATAGTTATTGCTGCATGAGACACACAATAATATTAAATTAAAAATTAAAAATTCAAAATTAAAAAATCTATTTTTTTGTAAAAAGCCCATAATCTTCCAAATTAGGGTACAAAGGTACAAAAAAAAGTTGAAAGTTGAAAGTTGAAAGTTGAAAGATTTCACTTTTTTGCATAAAAATGCACTTTTTTATAAAAAATGTACGTGCGCGCTTGCGTATATAAAAAAAAAGTTGTAACTTTGTGCGCTTTTAGAGAACGAGTGTGCCTTTTAAGCCCCGAAAAGTAGACAGAAGGATGCGGGGTTCGCGCAAATATGCGCGAAAAATGAAAAATGGAAAATGAAAGAAAGGCACGGAGCTAAGCACGAAGATTAATAAGAATAAAACCATAAAAAACACACCCAATATCATTATGACAAAGAAAGAAAATAACTATTGTGTAATCATGGCGGGCGGCATAGGAAGCCGTTTCTGGCCGTTCAGCCGAGAAGAAAAACCGAAACAGTTCTTGGACTTTTTCGGCACAGGTAAGAGTTTATTGCAGATGACGGTGGATCGTTTTCGTCCCATCGTTCCCATCGAGAATATGTTCATTGTGACGAACGTAGCGTACAAGCAGATCATCATGGAGCAGATACCGGATTTGGCAGACGTGCAGATCTTATGCGAACCGGCGAGAAGGAACACAGCTCCGTGTATTGCTTATGCAACGGCGCATATCCGTGCGTTGTGTTTGCAGAAAGCCTATAAATGGACGAAAGACGAATGTACGCAGTACGAAGGATATACCAAAGAAGGAAGCATGAAAGGAAACAAGAACCTTCCCAAGTATCAGGATATCGATTGGAGTAAGCCGGAGATGCAGGCGAATATCGTAGTAGCAGCAAGTGACCATTTGATTTTAGAGGAAGAGAAATTCCGTGACACTATCTGCAAGGCGTTTGAGTTCGTGAGCCAAAACAAGGCGATCGCTACTTTGGGCATGCAGCCGACAAGACCGGAGACAGGATACGGATATATTCAGTATCTTAATGTACAAGGGGACAATGTACAATGTACAAAGGGGATTTATCCGGTGAAGACGTTTACGGAGAAGCCGAATTTGGAGATGGCCAAAGTGTTCTTGGAGAGCGGCGATTTTCTGTGGAACTCGGGAATCTTCATTTGGAACTTACAGACCATTAGTGAGGCGTTCCGTTATTTGCTGCCGGAAGTGGCAGACCGTTTCCGCGAAGGCGAGTTGCTGATGGGAACTGAGAAAGAGGAAGCGTTCATCGAAGAGATCTTCCCGAAATGTCCGAATATCTCGATTGACTACGGTATCATGGAGAAAGCGGAGAACGTGTTCGTGCTGCCGAGCAGTTTCGGATGGAGCGATTTGGGCACATGGGGCAGTTTGTATGAGTTGAGCGAGAAAGACGAGGCAGGCAATGTGAGTCTGCACAGCGAGGCTCTGTTCTACGAGGCAAACGGTAATGTAGTGACCTTGGAGCCGGGTAAGTTAGCGGTAGTACAAGGTGTGGACGACATGATCATTGCGGAGCAGAAGGGTGTTCTGCTGGTTTGCAAGAAAGCCGAGGAGCAGCGCATCAAACAGTTTGTAGCAGATGCCAAAAACAAATTTGCCGGACAATTTAATTAAAAATAATCCTACTTAATACTTAATCAAACATCATGAGTTATCTTAATTTTGACAAGACGGTGCTTGTTAATCTGGAGCGATCGCTTCAGAAAGAGATGATTCGAACGAACCGTGCAGGCGTGTACAACTCAACCACGCTGGTTGACTGTAACACACGTAAGTACCACGGTCAGTTGGTGATGCCGTTGCCTCATCTCAGCGACGACAACTATGTGTTGCTCAGTTCGCTGGACGAGACGGTGATCCAACATGGCGCGGAGTTCAACTTAGGTCTGCACGAGTATGACGAGAACCATTTCAGTCCGAACGGACACAAGTACATCCGTGAGTTCGATTGCGAGTTGATCTCTCGCACAACGTACCGTGTCGGCGCTGTGGTACTACAGAAAGAGCGCATGTTGGTTAGTTTCGAGCCTCGCGTGCTGATCCGCTACACGTTATTGGAGAGCGGCAGCCCGACGACTCTTCGTTTCCGTCCGTTCTTGGCATTCCGCAGCGTGAACGAGTTGACGCACGAGAACCCGTTAGCGAACGCGAACATGGAGGATTGTGAGAATGGTCGTTACAACCGCATGTATCCGGGATTCCCGAATCTGTACATGCAGTTCAGCAAGGCGGTAGAGTACCACCACGACCCGCAGTGGTACAAAGACATCGAGTACCGCAAGGAGCGTGAGCGTGGTTATGCCCACAAGGAGGACTTGCTCGTACCGGGTTATTTCGAGTTGCCGATGAAGAAAGGCGAAAGCATCATCTTCGCAGCCGGCGTAACGGAAGTGAAGACCGACACGCTGAAAGCGACTTGGAAGAAAGAGTTGGTACGTCGAATCCGTCGTGAGGACATGTTCTCCACGCTGAAGAACAGCGCAAGCCAGTTCTACAAACGCGAGGATGACAAGTGCTATCTGCTTGCCGGTTTCCCGTGGTTCAAGGCAGATGCACGCGCGACATTCTTCTCGGTAGCCAGCTGTACGCTGGATATCGATCGTCCGGAGTACTGGGATGCTATCATCAACAAGACGGCTGTGGGAGAGATCTTGAACTTCATGAACGGTCGTGGTAACGAGAACAAGATGACGGGCATGGACGAGCCGGATGTACTGCTTTGGTTCATTCGCGCTGCACAGAAATATGCCCATAAATATACAGTTCGTGAGGCAGCGGATTTATATGGTCAGCTCTGTCAGGATATCATCGTATGGTATCGCAAGCAGAATCATCCGCGTGCCAAACTGCATCAGAACGGTCTGCTTTGGGTAGATGGTACTCAACGTCCGGCTACATGGATGAACGCTACCAACTGCGGATGGCCGATAGTACCGCGTACAGGCTACGTGGTAGAGATCAACGCACTGTGGTACAACGCTATGCGTTTCACGGCAGAGATGCTTCGTGAGATGGGCAAAGAGACGAGTGCCGACCTGATGGAGTATCAAGCAGAGATCACCAAGGATGCGTTTGTGAAGACGTTCTGGAATGGTCTGTATCTGAACGATTATGTCATCGACGGTTATGCCGACAAAGAGGTACGTCCGAACATGATCTGGGCAGCGGGTCTGCCGTACAGTCCGCTGGATAAGAAACAGCAGAAAGCAGTAGTGGATATCTGCACGAAAGAGTTATTGACGCCGAAAGGTCTGCGCAGTCTGAGTCCGAAGAGCGGTTTGTATCATCCGTACTACGGCAGCAACGCGCAAGAACGTGAACGTGCGTTGTACAACGGTATCGTTTGGCCGTCCACCATCACCGCTTACTCGCGCGCATATATGAACATATACAAATACAGCGGTGCAAGCTTCATGGAGCGTCTGTTGGTCGGTTTCGAAGCCGAGATGGACGAGCTGTGTATCGGTACGTTGAATGAGTTCTACGAGCCAAACCCGCCTTACAGAGGACGCGGCGGCATGAGTAGTGCGCCGAGCGTAGCAGCTGTCATCAGTCTGTTAGATACGCTGAAGAAGTATCAGAATTCAGAAGAAAAGGAGGCACAACAATGAAAGCGTTAATGTTCGGTTGGGAGTTTCCCCCTCATATCTTAGGCGGTTTAGGAACAGCCAGCTATGGTCTGACCCGTGGTATGGCTCAACAGCCAGACATGGAGATCACATTCGTCATTCCCAAACCATGGGGCGACGAGGATCAGTCGTTCCTGCGTATCATTGGCGCCAACAGCGTGCCGGTCGTATGGAAAGATGTCGATTACAACTACGTTAAACAGCGCATGGAAGGCAGGATGAGTCCTGAGGACTACTACCGTTTCCGTGACGGAATCCGTTATGACTACCGTCGTATCGGCACAGACGACCTCGGTTGCATCGGTTTCTCGGGTCGCTATCCCGATAACTTGATCGAAGAGATCAGCAACTACGAGGCTGTAGCATCCGTGCTCGCGCACACCTTGGATTTCGATATCATCCACAGCCATGACTGGTTGACGTATCCAGCTGGCGTCTTCGCCAAGCAGATCAGCGGCAAGCCACTGGTGATACACGTACACGCTACGGATTTCGACAGAAGTCGCGGTAACGTCAATCCGACGGTTTTCTCTATTGAGAAACGCGGCATGGAGATGGCAGATCATATCATATGCGTAAGTAACCTGACTCGTAACACGGTCATTGAGAAATACGGAATTGACCCGCGTAAGGTAAGCACCGTACACAATGCCGTAGAGCCGTTGGCTCATCCGGAAGAGTTCACCAAGCCTGCGCGCAAAGACAAACTCGTCACTTTCTTGGGTCGTATCACGATGCAGAAAGGACCGGAGTATTTCGTAGAGGCAGCAGCACGCGTATTGAGCAAGACCGACGGCGTACGATTCGTGATGGCGGGTAGCGGCGACAAGATGGCAGAGATGATTGATCTCGTAGCCAAACGCGGTATCGCCGATAAGTTCCACTTCCCGGGCTTCATGCGCGGCAAGCAGGTACAAGAGATGCTCGCTATGAGTGATGTCTATATCATGCCGAGTGTGAGTGAGCCGTTCGGTATCAGTCCGTTGGAGGCTATGCAGGTCGGCTGTCCGTCGATCATCTCCCATCAGTCGGGTTGCGCAGAGATTCTCCAGCACGCGATCAAGACCGATTACTGGGACATCGACGCGATGGCAGATGCTATCTATGCGATCGTCAAGTATCCGGCGCTGTACAAGAGCTTGCATGAACTCGGTATCGCTGAGGTGAACAACATCAAGTGGTCCGACGCAGGATTGAAAGTGCGCAGGATCTACGACGGTGTGATCAATCATACGTTGTGATTTACCATTTGGTCATTTACCATTTGGTCATTTATTTAGTTATTTAACCATTTAGTAATTTATAGAATTATGAAAAATATATGTTTTTGCTTCCAGATGCACAGTCCTTACCGTCTGAAGCGATATCGTTTCTTTGAAATCGGTCATGACCATTACTACTACGATGATTTGGCTACAGAGGAACATGTTAACTGGCTTGTACAGACTTCGTATCTGCCGCTTTGTCAGACCATCAAAGACATGATCAACCTGAGTAAGGGTAAGTTCCATTGCTCTATCAGCATCAGCGGAACAATGATTGAGATGTTCGAGCAGTTCAACCCTGAGATGATCGACATCCTTAAGGAGTTGGCATCCACCAAGTGCGTGGAGTTCCTCGCTACTACGTACAGCTACACTTTGGCATCGGAGTACGATCAGGACGAGTTCAAGAAACAACTCAAGCTGCAAGGCGAGTTGTTGGAGAGCATCTTCGGTGTAAAGGCTCAGACCGTTTGGAACACCGAGTTGCTGTACACCGACGAGACTGCATTTAACCTGAACAAGATGGGTTACAAAGTGATGATGACCGAAGGAGCCAAGCATGTGATCAGCTGGAAGAGCCCGAACCGTGTATTCCAGTCGGCAGGTTCTCCGAAGATGAAAGTGCTGCTGCGTAACACGAACCTGAGCGATGAACTCAGTTTCCATTTCTCGGATCCTAACTGGGCTAATTTCCCGATAGACGCAGAGAAATATGCGAACCAGCTTCAGGCTCTGCCGGAAGGTGAGGACATCATCAATATCTGGGTCGGCGCCGAGACCTTTGGTGTTCGTCAGAATGCCGGAACCGGTATCTTCGACTTCCTTAAGGCGCTGCCGTACTACGCTATGGAGCGTGAGATCGGCTTTATGACACCTTCGGAGGCTGCGAAGAAATTGTCCGCTGAAGATGTATTGTCGAGCCCGTATCCGTTGACTTGGAGCGGTGAGGCAAAAGACCTGAGCATCTTCACCGGTAATGATTTGCAGCAAGAAGCTATCCATAAACTGTTTGCTGTAGCAGAGCGTGTGCATCTTTGCCAAGACAAAGCGCTGAAGACCAATTGGCTGCGTCTGCAGGATGCGAACTACCTGCATAACATGAACCACATCGACCAAGGCGAGACGCAGTACGAATCGGCTTACGATGCGTTCATCAACTATATGAATATCCTGTCCGACTTCCTGCAGACCGTGGAAGAGCAGTATCCGACAACTATCGAGAACGAGGAACTCAACGAACTGCTCAAGACGATCCGCAACCAAGAAGAGGAGATTCAGGAACTTCAGGCTAAACTGAAGAAGAAGAAATAAAGAACCCCACCCCGCCCTCCCCACAAGGGGAGGGGGAGGAGGATACGCTATTTTGTACAAACGATTATTCATAGTATTAGTGCTGTTGGCAGCGACCCTTGTGGCCGCTGCCAAACCGCCGCGTTTCGATATCGACATACAGACGCGGTACTCGACGAGCAGCGCCTTCAACGGCAACGTGCTCGTTTCGCCTATCGAGAGCCGTATCGTACAAGAGCGACTGACGACGATTGATGATCCACTTGCCGCCAGTTGGCAGGCATATGTGGTGACACCGCAGCAACAACGGTATTTCAACACCACTACTCCCTTCTCCACCATCTCCTACAAGCGAGGATTTACCAACGGGCACGAGGAGAACGATGTCAGTTTTCTGTTCACCGGAAATATCAACCGGCGTCTGAACTTAGGCACAGAGATGGAGTATCTGAATTCAGCCGGTCACTACGCCAACACCGCAGGCAAGCTGTTTAGAGGAAGCGTTTGGGGCAGTTATGACGGCAATCACTATAGTATGCATGCCGCATTGAGTTGGAGTCAGCTCAGTTCGTTTGACAATGGTGGTGTACAAGACGTAAATGAGTTGAGCGGTAAACTGTCTCCGGGCGATATACCGGTACGACTGAACGCTATGACACGGTACCGGTACATCAGCGGGTACCTGCATAACCAATATGCTATCACCCGCCAACGCGAGTATATCGATTCGATAGAGGTCAAGGTGGACGGCAAACGTGTGAAGCGTGATACAGTAAAGATACAGCATATCCCGCTTATCACTTTCTCGCATATCTTCGAGACCAACAACTCCAACAGGCGCTATATAGAGAAAGAGACGGACACCACGTTCTATCCCGTGACGTACTACGACTCGATCAGTACGCATGACACGACGGACGTGCTGACGATACGGAATACCGTTGCTGTCACGTTCTGCGAGGCATACAACACCAAGCTCAAGTTCGGTGCTACTGTCTTTGCCATGAACGAGTGTCAGCGGTTCTTACATGACTCCGAGCCGTATGACAGCGCAGGGGTCTATGACTACCGATGGAAGAACAACACGTTTGTGGGAGGATCGATCCACAAGCACAGCGGAGCCAATGTGCTCTACACCATCGAGGGACAAGTATGTCTGCTGGGTTACAAGATAGGTGAGTTCGATGTACATGGCAAATTAGATACGAAATTCAATGTGGGCGGTAACACCTTATATATAGGCGCGCGTGCATACGCGAAGAGCATAGCTCCGAGTCCGTATTGGCAACGTTTCCGCTCGAACCATATATGCTGGGATAATAACTTCGGGTTCACTTACCGCTTCCTTGGAGGAGCGACTATCGCTTACCCCACCAAATGGATCAAGCCCAGTATCGATTTCAGTTTTGAGAATCAAACTCATCCGATCTACACTTCCGCAGAGGACTGGAAACCAAGGCAATACGGCGGAAGTGTACAACTTATCACAGGCGATATAGGTCTGGATCTGACCACGCCTTGGATTAACTTGGAGAACCGCGTGGTGATCCAACATAGTACCAACGACAGCGTGATGCCGGTACCTCTGGTCATCCTGCAAAACCGCCTCTACTACCACGGCGTATGGTTTAGACGAGCGATGGAGGCACAAATAGGTGTGGATCTGCGTTATTTCACGCGTTACCACTCGCCGGTTCTATGTCCTGCAACGGGTCTTTTTGCTACCCAGCAGGAAGTGAAGACCGGTAATTACCCGTGGATGAGCGTATATGCCAATTTCTACGTACGCTCTATCCGTCTGCGTTTCTTTGCGCAGTATCAACATCTTAACCATTTATTCATGAAAAAGAGTAATGAATATTTGGCAATGCCGGGCTACCCCACTAACCACGATGTCTTTAGAGCAGGACTTGCTTGGCACTTTTATAATTGAAAATTTGAAGATTTGAAAATTTGAAAATTTGAAGATTTGAAGATTTGAAGATTTGAAAATTTGAAGATTTGAAGATTTGAAGATTTGAAGATTTGAAAATTTGAAAATTTGAAAATACGTATTAGTCAATTAATATAATGATTGTTACACAGAATTTAAATAAGGTTCTTGTATATATGCAGGAGGAGGCAGAGCGTTTATGCAGTCCTGCTATCGAACCGGAGCATATGCTGCTGGCTATCATCCGTTTGGGTGAAGGTTCGGCGTATGACTTGCTGCTCCGTGCCGATTTCCGAGCAGAAGAGGCGAAAGCATCTATTGAGAACAACATACGAGGAGAAGAACATCCGGAGAAACTGCTACGTAACGCACAAGTAGACCGGATTTTACGAATTGCGGAGTCTATCAGCCGCGAATACAAGGCAGAGGTGGTTTGTACCGCTCATGTGCTGTTGGCTATTTTGCGCGAACAGATCAACAAGGCAGCTTCGTATTTAGAAGATGTATGGGGTATCAGTTATGAGCAGTTAGTGGAGATATACGGTCAGCCGCACTATACCTTCCAGACGCCGACTAACGGAGCTAACCAAATGGGAGATGTCAACGATGCTCCTTGGCAACCGCAACAACCGCAACAGAAAGGAAAGAAGAACAGCACTTCTGCACTGGACAAATACGGGAGGGACTTGACGAAGTTGGCTGAAAACGGCAAACTGGATCCTGTAGTGGGACGCGAAGATGAGATTGAACGCGTGCTGCAGATCCTGAGCCGACGCAAGAAGAACAACCCTATCCTCATCGGCGAACCCGGTGTGGGTAAGTCTGCCATCGTCGAAGGCTTGGCACTGCGGATCATGGCGGACAAGACCGGAGCACTGCAGGGCAAACGTATCGTGACCCTCGACATCGCTTCTATGGTAGCCGGTACGACGTACCGCGGTCAGTTCGAAGAGCGCATGAAAAACGTCCTTACCGAACTGCGTGAGCATCCCGAGATCATCCTTTTCATCGATGAGATACATACGATCATCGGCGCCGGAAACGCGTCGGGTTCGTTGGATGCAGCTAACATCCTCAAGCCTGCTTTGGCGCGAGGCGAAGTACAGTGCATCGGCGCTACCACCACGGCTGAGTACGCTAAGTCGATAGAGAAAGACGGCGCACTCGAACGCCGATTCCAGAAAGTGACCGTAAGACCGACCACAGGCGATGAGACCTTTAAAATCCTCACGAGGCTTAGCGAACACTATGCACACTATCATCATGTGATCTACACGCGCGAAGTGCTCAAGGCTTGTGTGGGACTGAGCGAACGATACCTCACCGACCGTTCATTCCCTGACAAAGCGATCGATGTCATGGACGAAGTGGGCGCACGCAGTCATGCGCAGCAGATCAGCCCCAAAGAGACTGACCCGGCATATACTATCACCACCGACGATGTAGCAGGGGTAGTGAGCATGATGTCCGGTGTACCGGTTCAACGGGTAGCGACCGCCGAGAACGAACGACTCCGTACGATGGGCGAGACCTTGAGAAGACGCATCATCGGACAGGACAAAGCCGTAGAGACCGTCGTCAAAGCTATTCAGCGAAGCCGTCTCGGACTGAGAGACCCCAAACGACCGATAGGCACGTTCTTCTTCTTGGGACAAACGGGTGTCGGCAAGACCTATCTGGCACAATGTCTGGCAGAAGAGCTGTTCGGAAGCAAAGATGCGCTTATCCGGTTCGACATGTCCGAATATATGGAGAAACATACGGTGAGTCTGCTCGTGGGTGCTCCTCCGGGATACGTAGCACACGAAGAAGGAGGCAAACTGACCGAAGCAGTACGGCGCAAACCCTACTCCATCGTGCTCTTTGACGAGATAGAGAAAGCACATCCGGATATCTTCAACATCCTGCTGCAGGTATTGGACGAAGGCCGTCTTACTGATCGTCAGGGACATATCGTCGATTTCCGCAATACCATCATCGTGCTGACCAGCAACGTGGGAACGAGACAAGTCATGGAGTTCGGAGGAGGTGTCGGATTCAACTCCGGAGCGATGGATCAGAAAGAGACGAACCGCATGCTGCTCAAAGCGCTGCAGAAGCAGTTCCCGCCGGAGTTCGTCAACCGTATCGATAATGTCGTTACTTTCGAGCCGCTCAACAAAGAGACCATCGGTCAAATTGTCCGCATCGAGATCGGTCTGCTGCAACAACGTCTGAAGACACACGGTCATCAGCTCAGCGTCACACCGGAGGCAGTAGGCGAGATCGTGGAGAAGAGTTACGATACCAAAAACGGCGCACGCCCCGTCAAACGTGCTGTGCAGACCTATCTCGAAGACCCGCTCACAGAGATATTACTGCGCAAACCAAATCAAAAACGTATAACCATAAAAAAAATAGAACAAGTATGACAGTAGAAATTACAGACGCTAACATCAAGGATGTGATTGCGTCAGGCAAACCGTTAGTAGTAGATTTTTGGGCAGCATGGTGCGGTCCATGCAAAATGATGCTGCCTATTTTAGAGGAATTGAGCAACGAGTATGAAGGTAAAGTGGTAGTAGGCAAACTCAATGTAGATGATAACCCTGATACATGCGAAGAGTACGGTATTATGAATATCCCGACGATGCTCTTCTTCCAGAACGGTGAATTGGTAAATCGCCACGTTGGAGCATGCAGAAAACAGGATTTAGCACAACTTTTTGACAGTTTATTGTAAAAAAACGCAGAAAAATGCGTTTTTATTTGCACATGTCAAAAAAAAGCAGTACCTTTGCACGCTAATTGCCTATTTAGGCACGTTTTTTGTGTGCCAATAGGACATAGAAAGGAGAGTTGTAAGACCCTCCTAGGCGGAAGCAAACAACAAAAAAAGTGAAGGGGAGTTAAAACCCCTTCCGGCGGAGGCCGGTTTCCCCGTTTAACGGGGACACCTCCGGGTCCGGTAGCTCAGCTGGATAGAGCAACAGCCTTCTAAGCTGTGGGTCTCGGGTTCGAATCCCGACCGGATCACTCGCGTTCGGCAATCGGTGTGCAAAGGTCGATACCGCTCTGCTAAATCGACAGGCAACCGATGCCTCCGCTCTCCCCACCGGACGCACTACGTTAGCGTCCGTCGGGGACCCCGAAAGGGAGAACATTATAAGAACATCGTATATTACTTATTATAGATGCGTCAATTAAAGATTACAAAATCAATCACCAACCGTGAGTCAGCAAGTCTGGACAAGTATCTTCAAGAGATCGGTCGTGAGGAGCTGATAACCGTTGACCGTGAGGTAGAATTGGCAGGTCGTATCCGTAATGGAGACCGCGCAGCACTGGAGGAACTTGTCCGGAGTAACCTACGCTTTGTAGTGTCTGTAGCCAAGCAATACCAGAACCAAGGATTGAGTCTGCCCGATTTGATTAACGAGGGCAACCTTGGACTGATTAAGGCTGCAGAGAAATTCGACGAGACCCGTGGATTCAAGTTCATCTCCTATGCCGTATGGTGGATTCGTCAATCTATTCTCCAAGCACTCGCCGAGCAAAGCCGTATCGTGCGTCTGCCGCTCAATCAGGTCGGTTCGCTTAACAAGATCAACAAGGCTTATCAGCGTTTCGAGCAAGAACACGAGCGCAAGCCGAGTGCTGAGGAGTTAGCGGAAGAGCTGGACATGCCGGTAGATAAGATCGCGGACACGCTCAAGATGTCGGGTCGTCACGTGAGTGTCGATGCGCCGTTTGTAGAAGGCGAGGACAACAGCTTGATCGATGTGATGGTCAACGAAGATTCCCCGAATGCGGACCGAGGTCTGATTAACGAATCGCTCTCTACCGAGATCAGCCGTGCTTTGGCTACGCTTACACCGCGTGAAGCGGACATCCTGCGTAAGTTCTTCGGCATCGGCACTCCCGAGAAAACGCTCGAAGAGATCGGCGATGAACTGCACCTCACCCGTGAGCGTGTACGTCAGATCAAAGAGAAAGCAATCCGCAAACTCAATCAAGGCCAACGCAGCCACATTCTCATGACTTACTTAGGTTGATGAAAATGGTAACGCCTCCTTTCCGGAGGCGTTTTTCGTTTCATATAAAGGGTTAGAGGATTAGTGGGTTAGTGGGTTAGTGGGTTAGTGGGTTAGAGGGTTAGAGGTTAGAGGTTAGGGGGTTAATCGAACAAAGTGGGTTCGTCGGATTCGATTTTCCGGAGTATTGCCCGCATCAAGGACTCACGCACCAGACGACTGCGGTTCGTGACGTTATACCGTTCGCAGAAATGCTCCAATGCCCGTTGTTCTTTCTCATTGAGCAAGATCGTGATTCTATTGTTGCGGGGAGTTTTCATCGTTAGAAATAGAGGGTGAACTTAGCACCAAAAGAAATAAAGTTACGACCTGTCTTGTGGGTATAATCATGTCCTTCCACCGTCTCTACGACTTCCACTTTCGCCTGCTGAAAACGAGCGAAGAATACGGCTCCGATTGCAGTCTTGGGATTCAGTTGGTAGCGATACCCCAAATCGAGTCCGGCATAGAGACCACCGGTGTAAGACTTAGACATAGCGATACCATAACCGATAGAAGCGCCGAAGACCGGTGCATGCTTCTGCTCCAAGATCGGCATACGCAATGCCGCTTGAATAGGCACGAAATGGTATTTATTAGCGCCCATAAACATCCCGTGATAACCTATTCCACCGCCGATGAAAATATGACGTTCGCCGATATGATGCGAACCTACCATAAAATCAACACTGGCAAAAGCACCCATTTTCTCACGAGGAAGATAAACAGTACCGGCTCCGACTTCGAGCAAGACGGACGCTTTCTTGGTAGCCGTTTTCTCCTGCTCTTCGGGCTGCGCCTCCTGCGTAGCTTCCAGCGCATCGTCCGTCAGGATATTTTCGACATCGGCACGCGGATACTGAAAACGCGCACCGCCTTCATCGCGAACAATGACCACTTCTTCGTTCTGAAAGACGATGGAGCCTCGTACGCGTGCGCCTGTACGTAATACTATAGTTTCCGCGTACACGCACGTACACGTAAGGAGTAAGAAAGCTATGAGGACTATACGATTTTTCATGACGCTATGAATTTGGGTGCAAAGGTACGAAAAAAAATTGATATATGCAAATTTATGCGAACTCAAAATCAATTTGTGCGCGATTTACATCTGCGCGCACCACTTTTACGGTAACCGGATCGCCCAAGGTATAAGACTTCGGGCTTTCGGGAGAAGTATGGTTTTTGTTTTCGCAGACGAGTCGGAAATTCTTCTCATCGTACTGCCAATACTCACCCTGTTCGCCGATGTTGGAGACATGAATCAGTCCTTCGCAGCGCGATTCGTCCAGCTGCACAAACAATCCAAAATCGGTTACGCCGGAGATATGTCCGGGCAGCACCTCGCCTATATGGTCGGACATCCACATGGCTTGAAAGAGTTTGATGGAGTCCCGTTCGGCTTGTGCTGCTTCCTGCTCGCAAGCGGAGCAATGTTCGCATTTCTCTTCCAGCTCTTCGCGGGTCAAGGACTCTTTCTTGCCGGTCAGGATATATTTCTCCACGAGCCGATGCACCATCAGGTCGGGGTAACGACGGATAGGCGAGGTGAAATGGGTATAGTGGGTAAAGGCGAGACCGTAGTGACCGATGTTATAGGTCGAATAGACAGCTTTGGCTTGCGCACGGATAGTAAGCAGGTCTATAGCACGCTGCAGGTTCGGGAAGCGTTTTCGGAAGGAAGACACCGCCTCTAATTTCTCTCCGTCAGGCAGGTCATGCACGCGATAGACAAACGGTCTGCCGGAACCCACTGCTTTAGCGACCGTGCGGTTCGCTAAGAGCATGAACTCCTCAATGAGATGATGAGCTTCGTTGGGGTGCTCGAAGTAGATCTCAGTCGGATGCCCATGTTCGTCCAGACGAAAACGCATCTCGTCCTGCTCAATAGTGAGTGCGCCGTTGGCGATACGCTCGGCACGAAGCTTGGATGCGATATTATTGAGGACAAGAATCGCCTCTGATAATTGTGTATTACCCTCGTGTTGCGTCCGATGCGCCTCCGTTCCGCCTCCGATCCGATTCTCTCTCGATTGTGTGTCGTTAGTCTGATTTGCGCATATAACATGCTCAATCATCGTACGACACGTCTCGGTCGGCTCGGACTCCCCGTCCGCCTTCCCTTTTCGAAGCCAAAAGTCAATTGGCTTCTCCACATTAGTCTGATTTGCCGTAATGATCTGCTGCGCTTCGTCATAGTTGAGACGGGCATTGGAGCGAATGACGGTACGACATATCTTATATTTAAGTACGCGCGCGTCCGCGTCCATGGTAAAGATGACAGACATACAGAGTTTGTCTTCGTTCGGACGGAGCGAACATTTGTCGTTACACAGTTCCTCGGGCAACATCGGCAGCACGCGATCGACGAGATAGACGGACGTACCGCGTTTATAGGCGTCCTCATCCGTTTTGGTACCCGGGCGGACATAGAAAGAGACATCGGCTATGTGGACTCCGATCTGATAATTTACCATTTGGTCATTTACCATTTGACCATTTATTTGGTCATTTGGCAAATTAATCATCTCAAACGAAAGGGCATCATCAAAGTCCTTGGCATCTGCCGGATCGATGGTAAAAGTGAAGACATCTCGCATGTCCCGACGACGTAGTATTTCCGATTGTTCTATCATTTTCTGCTAATTTTAATAAACAAAATCATAAAATCCGGTGCAAAATTACAAAAATTCTTGCATATGTGCAAAAAAAGTTGTAACTTTGCACGCTTTTTTTCTGAAAATCAGGAAAAGAAAATAAATTAGGAAATAATAAAAATAAAATATAGTGTTATGAAAATTAAAGTAAGTCAAGTTAATCAGCCTAACTTCAAAGAGTGCAATATCCATGCAACTCTTCCTGCTGAGCTGAGCAAACTACAAGAGATTGCCTACAATCTTTGGTGGTGTTGGAATGGTGATGCCAAGGATCTGTTCCGCTACATTGACCTTGATGCATGGCATCGCGCAGGTTCGAACCCGATTATGATGATCAATACGATCAGTTATGACCGCATGATTGAACTCACGAAGGACAAGAAGTTCCTCAATAAGCTGAATGAGATCTACCTCGATTTCCGCGCCTATATGGACGCTCCGAAGGACAAGAGCAAACCGTCTATCGCTTATTTCTCGATGGAGTACGGTCTGACTCATATTCTGAAGATCTATTCGGGTGGTCTGGGTATTCTTGCCGGTGACTATATCAAAGAGGCTTCGGATTGCAACGTAGATATGACGGCTATCGGTTTCCTCTATCGTTACGGTTATTTCACACAGACGCTGAGTCCGGAAGGCCAGCAGATCGCTAATTACGAGGCACAGAACTTCTCTAACCTGCCTATTACGCAGGTGAAAGAGGCAGACGGAACGAACATGGTTGTCGAAGTGCCGTATCCGGATCGTACGGTGAAAGCATACCTCTGGAAGGTAGCCGTAGGACGTATGGATCTGTATCTCTTGGATACTGATAATGAGCTTAATAGCGAGTGGGATCGTCAGATCACCCACCAGCTCTACGGTGGAGACTGGGAGAACCGTATCAAGCAGGAGATTTTGCTCGGTATCGGTGGTATGTTGGCTCTGAAGAAACTCGGTATCAAGAAGGATGTATATCATTGCAACGAGGGTCACGCAGCGTTCATGGGATTGCAGCGTCTGGTGGATCTGGTGCAGGAGGAAGGTCTCAGTTTCAACGAGGCGAAAGAGGTGGTACGCGCAAGCGGTCTCTATACCTGCCACACGCCGGTACCTGCCGGTCACGACTATTTCGAGGAGGGTCTGTTCTACAAATACATGAGTTCGTATGCAGAGAAACTCGGTATCGAATGGAATGACCTGATCGGTATGGGTCGTACGAACCCCGATGATCATAACGAGAAGTTCTCGATGTCTGTCTTTGCCCTCAACACCTGCCAAGAGGCAAACGGTGTATCGTGGTTGCACGGCGAGGTATCGAGGAAGATGTTCGCTCCCGTTTGGCCGGGTTACTATCCGGAGGAGTTGCACGTGGGCTATGTCACCAACGGTGTGCATATGCCGACATGGGCAGCATCGGAATGGAAGGATATCTACCGCAAGTACCTGCCGGAAGGATGGTATAACGATCAGTCCAATATGGATATGTGGAAGCCGTATGCAGATATTCCGGATGATGTCATCTGGGGTGCACGTATGAGCTTGAAACGCAAGATGATGCAATATATCAAGGAGCAGTTCCGTGAGGACTGGATGAAGAACCAAGGAGACCCGGGACGTATCATCGAGGCGCTGAACGAGATGAACCCGAACCACCTTGTGATCGGTTTCGGTCGTCGTTTTGCAACCTACAAACGTGCTCACCTGCTCTTCACCGATCTGGAGCGTCTGGATAAGTTGGTAAACAACCCGAACTACCCTGTTCTGTTCCTGTTCTCCGGTAAGGCACACCCTGCTGATGGTGGTGGTCAAGGTCTGATCAAGCGTATCGTCGAGATCAGCCGTATGCCGCAGTTCCTCGGTAAGATCATCTTCTTGGAGAACTACGATATGCGTCTGGCTAAGCGTCTGATCTCCGGTGTGGATATCTGGCTGAACACGCCTACTCGTCCGCTGGAGGCTTCCGGTACGTCTGGTGAGAAAGCGCAGATGAACGGTGTGCTCAACTTCTCCGTTAAGGACGGTTGGTGGTACGAGGGTTACGTAGAGAAAGCAGGTTGGTATCTGACCGAGAAGCGCACCTACGAGAACCAAGCTCACCAAGATCAGCTCGATGCAGCTACTATCTATTCGCTCTTGGAGCGTGAGATCATCCCGCTGTATTACGCAAAGAACAGCAAGGGTTACAGCCCTGAGTGGATCCAATATATCAAGAACTCCGTAACGAAGATCACTCCGCGTTTCACTATGAAACGTATGATCGATGACTACTTCGCTAAGTTCTATAACAAGCTCGCTAAACGTCATGCCCTCCTTGAGGCAGACAACTACAAGATCGCTAAATCCATCGCTAAATGGAAAGAGAATGTAGCTGCGCACTGGGATGAGATCGAGGTAGTGAAGATCCAAGGCGCGGAGAACAACTTCATGAACCTCAACGTAGGTGACAAGTTCAAAGTAGCAGTAGAGCTTGATACAAAGGGTCTGAACGACAAGGGTATCGGCGTAGAGCTTGTAGCTATCCGTACTTCGACCCACAACAACGACAAACTCTATGAGGTAGAGCCGCTGAAGTTGGTGAAGAGCGAAGGAAGCCACTTGTTCTTCGAACTGACCTACCAGCTCGACTATGCCGGAGGAATGAAGTTCGGTCTGCGTATGTATCCGTATCATGAGCTCCTACCGCACAGAATGGACTTCTGCTACGTTCGCTGGCTCTAATTGTACTTTATGAAACAAAATATAGTTAACTTTAGTACCGGTACGAGATGTGCCGGTACTATTTTTTCGCCTTTTAGTGAGCAAACGCCCTCGGATATGAGCAGTATCGGTTCCAGTATGAACTCCGCCACCGTCCGCCGTGCGCCTATCGCTTCCGGAGGGTCAGGTTGGACTTCCAAACCGGACGCCGGAGGCACTTCCTTATCTCGTAATAGCACTCCTATCGGCGAACCATGGGTGCTTTTCCTCTTGGCTTTACTGTTCGCGGTATGGAGAGGATCTCGCCGTAAAAGAGCCTTAGCGGCTGTCCTCCTTTGCGCTACGGGCTTGCATGCAGGTATCAGCTCCTTGTCCATCAGTCCTGCCGCAGCGGGGCAGACAGTGTCCGTGCTGCCCACTGTCGCTTCCTTACCGGACGGGATGGTATCCATCTGTTGGAGTGCGTACTACGACGCCGAAGCAGAAAACGCAATAGAGGATATCCGTTTCCAAGCGGATGCAGAGACAGGCATCAATGCCGTTCGTTTTACGGCGCCATCTGCTCCCGGGACGTATTATCTCAAGGCGCTCATGCAGACCGGTCGTTTCTGCGGTGGGTCGATGGACAGCTACGTCATTTGCCCCTTCACCGTCTATCCGGCGGATGCGGATATCGTCCTCAGACGCGATGCGCAAGAGAGCGGTACGCGCATCGACATCCGTGACGGAGGAGCTATGCAGGCATATGGCGCCATGCGCTTCCACCGCACTACGCTGAACGATGATAACTTGAGCGAATACGAGCGGTATAACTACTTCATTTCCTTTCCTTTCGATGTACAGGTGGCGGATATCTACGGTATCGGCGAAGTGGGCACGCATTGGCGGATCTTCTTCTACGACGGCAAAGGGCGCGCAGAGGAAGGCTATTTCGCCGAACGAACGGACAACTGGGTCATGATCGACGACACGGACTCGATCCTTCATGCCGGACAAGGCTATCTGCTCCAATTGAACGCCCTGCAGATGGCGGAGACGAATGAAGCCATCTGGAGCAACCACACCGATGTTGCCACGCTCTATTTTCCTGCCCTGTCGAAGATCACAGGCGTGACCCTTACCAACGAGACTATTCCTGCGCTCAGCGAGGCCTATCAATGTACCATCGACCTCTCTTCGAGCCTCGGCAGCGAAGCAGACCGACGGACGAAAGACAGTTATTGGCGGTGCATCGGTGTGCCGGGTTTTGACGCTCCGACAAGTATCAGCGGTCTGCCCTATCTGTACGAATGGAATATGTCCGACAACTCGCTCAAAGTCGTCTCCTGCGAAGCATACACTTTCCTGCCGACACACGCCTATCTGGTGCAGAACGGCGGCGAGATCGTCTGGACGAACATCTCCAAACCCGTCCGCGGCATCGTAGCGCAGCATCAGAACAGACACCGAGAATTTCGTTTGGAGCTTCTGCATGACGACAAGACAGCCGACCACACGTATGTGCGGCTGACGGAAAACGAACAGGTCACCAATGCTTTCGATTTCGGACAAGACCTCAGCAAAGAACTCAATGCCGGACAGCCGAATATCTATACGAAAATCGGCTACGAACGTCTGGCTGCCAACTGCCTGCCGGACAGCAGCAAAAGCGTGACGATCCCTGTTGGTGTCGAGATCCCTGTGGACGGAACGTACACCTTTGCCTTGCCCGATGGCAACCAAGACAGGCAGGTGGTATTGTCAGACACCCAGACTGGCACGCGAACCCACCTGACTTCCGACAGCAGCTATTCCGTGACCTTACCCGCAGGAACGCATGACGATCGTTTGGTTTTGGAGATCTCCGAGCTCTCCTCCACTCCGACCGCACTTATCCCTCTCGCAGCTCCTGACCTGCCCACCAAGATCCTCCAAAACGGTCAGATCTTCATTCTTCGCGGAGAGAATATCTACACCCTCACGGGACAAGAGGTAAAATAATATTCAAACTGTACGCGCACGTCCGTAATGGTAACGAGATGGTAACGCAATGCGAACGAGAATGAAAGCTAAATAGATGCTAAATACATGCAAAATTTGCGCAAAAAAGCAACAAAAAAGCCTCTTCTCTTGCATATGTCAAAAAAAAGCAGTAATTTTGTGCGCTAATTTGGTGTATTATGCTTTTAAACATACTAAAATCGAAGATTCATCGGGTGCAAGTGACAGAGGCGAACTTGGAGTATATCGGTTCGATCACGATTGACGAGGCACTGATGGAAGCGGCGAACATCTACGCCGGTGAACGCGTGCAGGTGGTGGATAACACCAACGGCGCACGGTTGGAGACCTATGTTATCCCGGGTAAACGAGGAAGCGGATGCATCTGCATCAACGGGGCAGCCGCACATCTGGTGAAGGTGGGAGACACCGTCATCATCATGGCGTACGCGCTGATGGACGAAAACGAAGCACGTTCGTTTAAGCCGAGTATTGTGTTTCCGGGAGAGGGAAACAGGTTAAAGAGTTAATGGCATTTTTTGAATTACATAGCGAAGCGAAGGGTGTCGGCGCACGAGCAGGTGTGCTACACACGGATCATGGGGATATACTGACCCCTATTTTCATGCCGGTGGGTACAGTGGGCACGGTGAAAGGTGTGCAGCGTAAGGAGCTGGAAGACGACATCAAAGCGCAGATCATCCTTGGCAACACGTACCATCTCTTCCTTCGTCCGGGCACCGAGATCCTCCGCAAAGCCGGCGGCTTGCATCGTTTCGAGGGCTGGAACAGACCCATCTTGACGGACTCCGGCGGTTTTCAGGTCTTCAGCCTGACCGACATCCGCAAGATGAACGAAGAGGGTGTGCGTTTCAGCAGTCACATCGACGGACGCAAACTGCTCTTCACGCCGGAGAGCGTGATGGACATAGAGCGCGAGATAGGCGCAGACATCATGATGGCTTTTGACGAGTGCTGTCCGGGCACGGCGGACAAGAAATACGCCAAGGACTCGATGGACAGGACTCATCGGTGGTTAGACCGCTGCATCGCTCGCTTTGACGGGACGGAGGACTTATACGGCTACAAGCAACACCTGTTCCCTATTGTGCAGGGCTGCACGTATTCCGATCTGCGTCAAGAGGCATGCAAACGGCTGCGGGACTTGGATCGCGACGGTTACGCTATCGGCGGTTTGGCTGTGGGCGAACCGACCGAAGTCATGTACGACATGATCGAGGTCTGCAACGACATCCTGCCGCAAGACAAACCACGTTACCTGATGGGTGTGGGTACGCCTTGGAACATCCTCGAGGCTATCGAACGAGGCGTGGACATGTTCGATTGCGTGATGCCGACGCGCAACGGAAGGAACGGTATGATCTTCACATGGCAGGGTGTGATGAATATGCGCAATAAGAAATGGGAGGACGACTTCACGGAACTCGATCCTTGCGGCACCTCGTACGTCGATCACGCATACACACGTGCGTACGCAAGACATTTAATACACGCGCAAGAGATGCTCGGTCTGGAGATTCTCTCGATCCACAACCTCGCTTTCTATCTGGATCTGGTGACAAAAGCACGGGAACATATTTTGGCAGGGGATTTTAGTAGCTGGAAGGCTTCTGTTTTGCCGAACATCATGCAACGACTGTGAAACTGTTAGACTGGTACATAGTAAAGAAGTTCTTGGGAACGTTTTTCTTCTCCATCGTGTTGGTGCTATCCATCGCGATCGTTTTTGATTTGACGGAGAAGATGGACGATTTCTTCGAGGAACAAGTGCCCTTCCGCGAGATTGTCCTCGATTACTATCTGCCTTTTCTACCCTATTACATGAACATGTTCAGTTCGCTGTTCATCTTCATTTCCGTCATTTTCTTCACCAGTAAATTAGCCGGCAACTCGGAGATCATCGCCATGCACGCCACGGGTATGAGTTACCACCGGATGATGCGTCCCTATGCCTTCTCCGCGACTGTGCTTTTTCTGCTCGGCATCTATTTGGGAGGCTGGGTCATCCCCAAGAGTT
Source organism: uncultured Bacteroidales bacterium (assembly GCA_900321605.1). Lineage (GTDB taxonomy): Bacteria > Bacteroidota > Bacteroidia > Bacteroidales > Paludibacteraceae > Colicola. The sequence continues at coordinate 130,385 of ONWR01000007.1, forward strand.
CGGAACGAATGCTCAACTTCACGGACAAGTACATTGACCACTTCACAAGCGATCATGCGCGTAACATGCAGTTGGAGGTCGAACCGGGCACAGTGCTCTTCATCGAGTCTTTTCAACGCCGCAGTAACATCGGTTACCGCTGCTCCATCGAACATTTTAACGGGAAGAGTCTGACCTCGCGAACGATTGCTGACCGCATCTATTACGATTCGCTCTATAACTGGCATCTGGACAACTACACGCAGCGTACGTTCACGGGTCTGAAAGAGGAGATGACGCAAGGCGAACGAATGGACATCGTCATGCCCATTACGCCGGATGAGATGTTCGTCACGGCGATGCAGGCCCAGCAGATGACGACGCCGGAGTTGCGTCATTACATGGAGCGTCAGCGCGAACGCGGTAGCGGTAACGTCAAAGCGTTCGAAGTGGAGTACCACAAGCGTTGGGCAAGTCCTGTCGGTGCATTTATCATGACGCTCTTAGGAGTGACGATGTCGAGCCGCAAAGTGCGCGGAGGTATGGGTAAAAACCTCGGTATGGGTATCGTCCTGACGGCAGGATATATACTCTTCTCCACGGTCAGTACCACTTTCTCTGTCAACAACGTCATGTCGTCCTTCTCGGCAGCATGGCTCCCGAACTTCGTCTTCCTCGCTATTTCCATCCCATTATATATCCGAGCAAGCAAGTAAAAATAATTGACGATTTGACGATTGACGAGGTACGATTGATTGACGATTGAAAGAAAGGGACGATTGACCATACCACGAACAATTGTAAAGTCGAAATAGCAAAATGTCAGAAATCGGGGACGGTTTCTGATATTTTGTAAAATGGAGTGCTCATTTTGAAGAAATTTATCATTTTATGTACAATTTATTTGCAGGTTTCCCAAAAAGGCAGTACCTTTGCACCGTTTTTCGATGACACCTGATATGATGTACGAAGGAACAAATGTATGATGTAAGATGTACAAGGTACAATTTACAATTTACAATGGACAATGTACAACGTATTATTGGTGCGAACGAAAAACAGGTATTATCTGTTATAAAAAGAAAGGACTAACTATGAAAAAGATGTTGAACAAAGTTAGTTTGGTATTGGTACTCGTTTGCAGCCTGTTCGCAGGCGTAAACATGGCGGACGCCGCAAAGAACAATGATGAATTGCGTATACGTTTCCGCGAGAACACATTGGTAGTAACCTCAAGTCAGATGGAAGAGGCACGGCTCTACTCTATGCAGGGCAAACTGCTTCAGAAAGAAAAAGGCCACTTCGTCGAATTTGAATTAGACCGTGGTACATACCGTTTGTATGCAAAGGTCAAAGGTGAAACAGTGAGCCGCAAGATTGAGTTGCGGTAAAAGCAAGAAGGACTCCTGTTCGGGAGTCCTTTTTTTTATGTCTCCCTCTGCAAAACGAACAAAAAGCACACAAAAACTACAAATAAAGCAGAAAAATGCCCAAAAACTTGCGTATGTCAAAAAAAAGCAGTACCTTTGCGCGATAATTTTGTAATATGTGCGCGTCATACGCACGCAATACGATATTAAAGTATGCAAAACATTCGAAATATAGCAATCATTGCGCATGTGGACCACGGAAAAACGACCTTGGTCGATAAGATGCTTTATACGGCTAAAGTCGTCAGCAATCAGCGTTCAGAGTTCAGCAATCAGCCACAAGAGTTGATCTTGGACAACAACGACCTCGAGCGTGAGCGTGGAATCACTATTCTTGCCAAGAACGTAGCCATCGACTACAAAGGCACTAAAATCAATATTATTGACACTCCGGGGCACGCGGACTTCGGCGGCGAAGTAGAGCGTGTGTTGAACATGGCGGACGGCGTACTGCTGCTCGTTGATGCGTTCGAGGGTGCGATGCCGCAGACCCGTTTTGTGCTGCAAAAAGCACTCGAACTCGGGCTCAAACCCATCGTAGTGATCAATAAAGTGGACAAACTGAACTGCCGTCCGGACGAGGTACAAGAAGAGGTGTTCGACCTCATGTGTAACCTCAACGCTACCGATGACCAGTTGGATTTCCAGACGCTGTACGGCTCGGCTAAACAAGGCTGGATGTCGCGGGACTGGAGAAAACCGACGACGGACCTGACCGACCTCATGGACGCTATCATCGAGTATATCCCTGCTCCGGTTGACAACCCGGGTACACCGCAGATGCTCGTCACCTCGCTGGACTACAACAGCTACGTCGGACGAATCTGTATCGGTCGTGTACACCGCGGTGAGTTCAAGGACGGACAGGCAGTGACGCTGGCTAAGAAAGACGGTACGATGGTCAAAACGAAGATCAAAGAGTTGCATACGTTCTCGGGTATGGGTCACGTGAAGACCGATGTGGTCAAGAACGGTGACATCTGTGCCATGATCGGTATTGACGGCTTTGAGATCGGTGACACGATCTGCGATGCAGAGAACCCCGAACCGCTCAAACCGATTGCTATCGACGAGCCGACGATGAGCATGACCTTCTGCATCAACGACAGTCCTTTCTTCGGTCAGGACGGTAAGTTCGTTACCTCCCGTCATATCCAAGACCGTCTGAACAAAGAGCTGGAGAAGAACCTCGCTCTTCGTGTAGAGAAAGGTGCAGAGGAGAGCAGTTGGCGCGTGTTCGGACGTGGCGTGCTGCATCTGTCGGTGCTCATCGAGACCATGCGTCGCGAGGGATACGAGCTGCAAGTGGGTCAGCCGCAAGTGATCATCAAAGAGATTAACGGCGTCAAGTGCGAGCCGGTAGAGTCTCTGACGGTCAACACGCCCGAAGAGTGCTCGGGTAAGATCATCGAGTTCGTCTCTACCCACAAAGGTGAGATGACGAAGATGGAGATGGTCAACGACCGAGTACACCTTGAGTTCACTATCCCGAGCCGTGGTATCATGGGTATGCGTACCTATGTGATGAACGTCTCTGCCGGAGAAGCCATCATGGCACACCGTTTCCTCGAGTATCAGCCGTGGAAAGGTGAGATCGTGAAGCGTAACAACGGTTCGCTGATCGCAATGGAAGCCGGAACAGCTTATGCCTATGCGCTGGACAAACTGCAAGACCGCGGTAAGTTCTTCATCGATCCGCAGGAAGAGGTCTATGCCGGACAGGTAGTGGGCGAGAACGCCAAGGAAGGTGATATCGTCATCAACGTAACCAAATCCAAGAAACTGACGAACATGCGTTCCAAATCCGCGGATGACAAAGCCGTTCTGCCGCCTCCTGTACGCATGAGCCTCGAAGAGGCACTCGAATACATCAAAGAGGATGAGTACGTAGAGGTTACTCCGCACGCTATGCGAATCCGTAAGATCATCCTCGACGAACTGGAGAGGAAGAGAGCGGGGAGAGTGTGAGCGAACTAGATACACTAGACGCACTAGACGCTCTAGACGCTCTAGACGCACTAGACGCTCTAGACGCACTAGATCAACTAGATCAACTAGACAGACTAGATAAACTAGATAAAACAAATATATTATGAAAATTGAACAATCTGAATTGAAAGACCTGAAGGCAGTAGTAACGCTGACTATTGAGCCTGCTGACTATCAGGAAGAAGTAGCAAAACAACTGAAAGAAGTGCGCCACAAAGCGCAGATGCCGGGATTCCGTCCGGGTATGGTACCTGCCGGTTTGGTAAAGAAGATGTACGGTAAGGGCATCTTGGCTGATGTGCTGAACAAGAAAGTGGGCGAAGGCCTGCAGAAGCACATCGAGGACAACAAATTGGCTATCTTAGGCGATCCTCTGCCCAACGCAGAGCAAGGTCACGTAGATCTCGATCACGAGGAGACCTTCACTTTCGCTTTCGACATCGCTGTAGCACCGGAGTTCGATGCTAAACTGAACGGTAAGAACAAACTGCCGGAGTACACCATCGAGGCAACCGAAGAGATGGTAGACAAGCAGGTAGAGGCGTATGCAAACCGCTTCGGAGAGTACATCCCCGAGGACAAAGAGAAAGGTACGAAAGCCGAAGTAAAACCTTGCGCTGTGGACGCTGAGTTGTTCGCAAAAGTATATGGTGCAGAGGCTCCGAAAGATGAGAAAGCTTTCCGTGCACGCATCAAAGAGGATATCGAGCGCAGCTTGGCTGAGGAGTCCAAATACCGCTTCGGTGTGGATGTCAAAGCCGCTGTGATGAAGAAGATGGAGAAGATCGAGTTCCCGGTTGATTTCCTCAAACGTTGGGTATTGGAGACCAACGAGAAGATGACCCAAGAGGAACTGGACAAAGACTTCGATAAGATGCTCGATGAGCTCAAATGGCACCTCGCGAAAGATCAACTCATGAAAGAGTACAAGATCGACGTGCAGAAAGAGGAAGTAGAAGCGTTTGCAAAACGTATTGCCCAGATGCAGTTCATGCAGTACGGTCTGATGAACGTACAGGACGATATGCTCGCTAACTACGCTCAGGAGATGCTCAAGAACGAAGACCAACTGCGTAACATCGTTGAGCGCGTCGTTGAAGACAAGATCTTCGCTGCTATCAAGGGCATCGTTAAAATCGAGCCCAAGACAGTTAGCCAAGAGGAGTTCGATAAACTGTTTAAATAATGGACGAAGGACAAATGTACCATGTACGAAGGATTTACGAAGGAACAAAAGTACGAAGGTCGCGCAAATCGTCCTTAAATACAATCTTACATAAATCATACATCGTACATGATTAAATCGTACATTAAATGACACATATTCATTTCATAGCTATCGGTGGCGCGGCAATGCATAATTTGGCATTGGCCGTTGCCTCCAAAGCGGGATACCAAGTGACCGGTTCGGATGACGAGATCTTCGATCCGGCACTTACCCACTTGCGCGATGCCGGTCTGCTGCCGGACAAGATGGGCTGGTATCCGGAGCGTATCACCAAGGATATAGATGCTATCATCTTAGGAATGCACGCCCGTGAGGACAATCCAGAATTGGTGCGTGCCCGCGAGTTAGGAATCAAGATATACTCGTTCCCCGAGTACCTCTACGAGCAAACGAAAGACAAGATCCGCATCGTCGTCGGCGGTTCGCACGGCAAGACCACCACGACCTCCATGATCCTCTATGTACTCAACCGTCTCGGCATCGAAGCTGACTATATGGTGGGTGCGCAGATAGAGGGCTTCGAGCGTATGGTACGGCTCTCCGACACCGCCAAATACGCGGTCTTCGAGGGCGATGAGTACCTCACTTCCCCGCTCGACCTGCGCTCTAAATTCCTGTGGTATCACCCGCATGTAGCTATCCTGACGGGTATAGCGTGGGATCATATCAATGTCTTCCCCACTTTCCCGCAATACGTGGACACTTTCCGGAAGTTCGTCCACAGTATCGAGCCCAACGGCTCATTCATCTATTTCAAAGGCGATGAAAACCTCTGCCTCTTGGCAGAGGAATTAAAGCAATCCTCCTCCCTAGAGGGGAAGTCGGGAAGGGTTTCCGTTATTCCTTACGACGCGTACGATGGGAATGTCCCGATGCAGGTTTTCGGCAAACATAATATGCAGAACCTTCAGGCAGCGATGCTCGCATGTCATTGTATAGGCGTTGCACCGGAGGATTTCTACCGCGAGATCAGTACGTTCACCGGCGCTTCTAACCGTCTGGAGAAGATTTGCGAGACCGAGAACTCGGTTGCGTACAAAGACTTCGCGCACAGCCCCTCCAAACTAAAGGCTACCATCAATGCCGTTCGTGAGCGTTACCCCGAGAAGAAACTCATCGCTTGCATGGAGCTCCATACCTTCTCGTCCCTCATGGCGGATTTTCTGCCGCAATACAAAGATTGCATGAAGGAGGCGGACGTCGCTTACGTATATTTCAACCCCAAAGTGATCGAGCATAAACGGCTCACCCCCATCTCTGCGGAAGACGTACGAAAAGCGTTTGGCACGAAAAATGTAGAGGTTTTCACATCCTCCGAAGCCTTGCAGAAAGCCATCTGCCGTCAGTATTCAGCATTCAGCCATCAGGGCGTAGCCCTGCTGATGATGTCTTCGGGCACGTTCGACGGCATCGACGTCAAGTCTTTCGCCGCAGAGTTGCTACAAAAATAACGAAAAACAACCCAAAACCAATGAAGAACGATTATTTCGAGGGACTCAAGCAAGAGATTACCTCCTACGGTAAATCCGTAGGAGAAATAGGCAGACTGCGCCTCATCGGCATCGTAAGTCGTATTCTGGGACTTTTCCTGCTGATCTTCACTGTCGTTTTATGTGTCTTTGCGCTACTGGCTTTCGGCTCTGTAGCAGCGCTTCACGCGATGACGAATGTGATGCCGCTGTGGGCAGCCGCGCTGATTCTGGGAGCCGGGTATATCATCATCATCTTCGTGGTGATTGCCTGTAGGAAACCCTTGTTCATCCACCCCTTTATCCGACTCATGTCCAAGCAGCTCGGCACCGAAGAGGAGTTGGCGCTGAAGACACTCGAGGCGGAGCATCAGGCGGAGATAGACTACCTGCGCATCGAGAATCGCGTGACGAACACTACCCGCGAGATTAACCTCTATATAGCCTCCATCAGGCGCGTATGGTCCTGGCTATCGAGCTTGCTACATAAAAAATGACCAAATAGCGCATGATTAGGGATAAACAACAAAAACGCGACTACCTCTATATGCGCATGGCGCGCACGTGGGCGGAAAATAGTTATTGTGTGCGCCGCAAAGTAGGGGCACTGCTCGTGAAAGACCAGATGATCATCTCCGACGGCTACAACGGTACCCCTTCGGGCTTTGAGAACATCTGCGAGGACGAGAACAACGTCTCCAAACCATACGTACTGCACGCCGAAGCCAACGCACTGACCAAAGTAGCACGATCCAACAACTCCTCCGACGGCGCTACCCTCTACGTGACCGCCTCACCTTGCCTCGAATGCTCCAAACTGATCATTCAGTCGGGAATCAAACGGGTCGTGTACGGCGAAGAATACCGTATCATGGACGGTGTGGAGCTGCTCAAAAGAGCCGGTATCGAAGTGCAGTTCCTCAATGACAGAAACGAATAATGGAATAACGTGATCACGATATCACGTAATCCCGTAATAACGAAAGGATTAGTATGAAAAAGTATATTCTTCCTACTCTGACGGTTATCGCGGTAGCTTTGGGTATCTTCATTGGCTCTGCCTTGACCCAGAAAGCAAACGCGCAACGTATCATCTATCAGAACGGTCAGTGGTCTATCGAACCCACCAAAGTGGACCGTTTGCTGGAACTCATGGAGTCTGCCTATGTGGACGAGATCAACGTGGACAGCATCACCGATGAGGTGATGTCCGAACTCGTGCAGAAACTCGACCCGCATAGCTCCTATATCCCCAAAGAAGATCTGGAGATGGTTAACTCCGAATTAGCCGGTTCGTTCTCCGGCATCGGCGTTCAGTTCACTATCCAGCAGGACACCGTACGCATCGTAGCGGTGATTGCAGGCGGACCGAGTGAAGGCGTCGGCGTGTTAGCCGGAGACAAACTGGTTGAAGTGGATGACAGTACGTTCACCGGCAAGAAGATGAACAACGAGAAGGTGATGAAGACCCTGCGCGGACCAAAAGGCACGAAAGTCAAATTAGGCATCTTGCGTGCAGGCACGTCCGAAATGCTCCATTTCACCATCACCCGTGGAGACATTCCTGTGAACTCCGTGGATGCGAAATTCATTATTGAGCCGAAAGTCGAAAGTCAAAAGTCGAAAGACAAGATCGGTTTCGTACGCGTCAATAAGTTCGGAGAGAACACCTATCGCGAGTTCCTCACCGCTCTTGCCGAACTCAAAGTGCAAGGAGCTACACGGTATATCGTGGATCTGCGCGAGAACAGCGGCGGATATATGGATCAAGCAATCCGTATGGCAAACGAGTTCCTCCAACGCGGAGAGATGATCGTCTATGCCGAAGGTCGTGCGTATCCCCGTTATGAGGCGAAAGCCGATGGTAGCGGACGATTCAAAGACGTGCCGCTGACCGTCCTCATCGATGATTTCTCGGCTTCTGCATCCGAGATCTTCTCCGGCGCTATGCAGGATAATGACCGTGCTACGATCATCGGTCGCCGTTCCTTCGGTAAGGGTCTTGTGCAGCAACAGATGCCCTTTAGCGACGGCAGTGCCGTACGGCTCACCGTAGCGCGCTACTACACCCCTTCGGGTCGCTGCATCCAGAAACCCTATACGCTCGGAGAGCAGAAAGACTACGAGAAAGAGCTCCTTGAGCGTTTCGAGCACGGAGAGCAGTTCTCGGCGGATAGCATCCACCTCAACGACACCACCACCTATCGCACCAAGAAAGGACGTATCGTTCATGGCGGCGGAGGTATCATGCCGGACATCTTCGTCGGACGCGACACCACGCTCAACACCCCTTGGTACAACAAGTGCGTCAACCTCGCTTTCACCTACCAGTTTGCGTACCAATATACGGACAAACACCGCAAGGAGTTAGCGAAATACAAAGACTGGCAGTCTCTCGAGCAATACCTCAATAGCCGGAATATCCTGCGTGAGTTCGTGGCTTTTGCTGCCGAGAAAGATGTAGCGCCGAATGAGGAACAGATCGCCAAATCGAAGCCGCTCATCACGCGTCTTCTGAACGCCTACATCGTTCGCGATGTCTTGGGTGACGAGGGTTTCTTCCCGCTCTTCGAACGAGACGACGAAATCACCAAGAAAGCAATAGAGGTTCTCAGCAAATGAGAACCTCTATTTTTCTATCCGCCAATATTGGCGGATTATCACAGTGCCTTCAGCGCTGCTTGTACGTAGCGGTAGAACTTCTGCACGGTAGCGATGTTCACGCGCTCGTCAGGGCTGTGCGGATGCTCGATAGTCGGACCGAACGAGATCATCTCCATGCCCTCGTATTTGGAACCGATGATACCGCACTCCAAACCGGCATGAATAGTGATGATACGCGGCTCGGTGCCAAACTCTTTCTCATACGTCTCCTTCATCGTCTTGAGCAGACCGCTCTTGAAGTTCGGTTTCCAACCCGGGTAAGCACCGTCAAACTTCACCTCTGCGCCAGCTAACGAGAACGCCGACTGAATGACGGAAGCCAACTCTTCCTTGCGGCTCTCTACGCTCGAACGAGCGAGACAGATGACCTTGACGGTATTCTCTTTGGTCTCGATGATAGCGAGGTTATTACTGGTCTCTACGATGTCCGGCATCTCGGGAATGACGCGATACACGCCATGCGGGCAGAGTGTGATAGCATGGATCAGGAAATCCTGCACATCCTCCGGCATCTCCATCTTCGGGCACTCTACCTCCTCAGCCGTGAAATGCAGGTCGGTCTCCACACCGTCGTACTCACGCAGCCAGAGATCCTCGTAACGGTCAACCAGATCTTGTACGTCCTGATAGCTCTCTTCCGGAATAGTGATGACTGCCGACGCCTCACGCGGGATAGAATTACGCATGTTACCGCCTTCCACACACGCCAAACGTGCCTCGAAATTAGCAACCGCATCCTTGAGGAAACGGAACAGCAACTTGATCGCATTCGCCCGTTGCAGATGGATATCGCAACCCGAGTGACCGCCTTTGCAACCTCTCAGCGTCACTTTCAGCGCTATATCACCCTCTTCGGTCTCTACCGGCTGATAAGCGAACGTAGCTTCCGCATCGATACCTCCGGCGCAACCCACGTATAACTCACCCTCCGTCTCGGAATCCAAGTTCAGCAGGTATTTGCCTTTCAACCAACCGCTCTTCAGATCATTAGCGCCGTACATACCGGTCTCCTCATCGACCGTGAAGAATGCCTCCAAAGGCGGATGAACAGCGTTCTTGTCCGCAAGGATTGACATCGCAGTAGCTACACCGATACCATTGTCCGCACCAAGGGTCGTGCCATCAGCCGTAACCCACTGTCCGTTGTCCTCGATATATGCCTCAATCGGGTCTTTCTCAAAATCGAACTGCTTATCGCTGTTCTTCTGTGGTACCATATCCATGTGTCCCTGCAGGATGACACCCGGGTGATTCTCATACCCTGCCGAAGCCGGTTTACGAATCAGCACATTGCCGATCTCGTCCTGAAGGGTCTCCAAACCGAGACTCTTTCCGTAATTCACTAAGAAGTCCGCAATCTCTTTGCGTTTACCGCTCGGACGCGGGATCTGCGTAAGGCTGTAGAAACTGCTCCACAAACCTTTGGGTTCTAAGTTTTTCATATTATTCGCTTTTTGATTAATGATCGTTCGTTTCACTCACTGAAGGCCGTTTTGTCTTTACTCTTTCAGCGCAGCGGTCTTTATTCTTTCAGCGTAGCAGTCTAATCCACCGTCATCTCTCCGCATAGATCTTTGCCCAACAACTCTCGTGCCTGCTCGGGACGTTCGCTGAGGAGCAGCATCATCTTCGTCAGCAAAGCTTCGGTGGTGATATCGTATCCCGAGAGTACACCGGCTTTCATCAGATTGAGCGACACCGCATATAGTCCCATCTCCACAGAACCGGTGTTGCATTGCGTCTTATTGACGATGATGATACCTCTGTCCACCGCCGCTTTCAGCTCACGGTAGAGCCATTTGTCGGTTGGGGCATTACCGGCTCCGAAAGTCTCCAAGACCACACCTTTCAATCCGCGCGTACGCAGTAGCGCGCGAACTACCGACTGTTGGATACCCGGAAACAGCTTAAGCACCGCTACGTTGGTATCAAACGAATCATGGAGCGTCAGCGGCAGTCTGGGATCGTTATAATGCACTAAATGAGGCTGATACGTGATATGCACACCTGCTTTTGCCAATGCCGGATAGTTATAGCTGTTAAACGCCGAGAAATGCTCTGCATTGCGTTTGGTCGTACGGTTAGCGCGGAACAGACGATCCTCGAAATAGATAGTCACCTCGGGTACGATGGCATTGCCGTCCTCATCTTTGGCAGCCGCTATCTCAATCGCCGTCAGCAGGTTCTCCTTCGCATCGCTGCGCAGCACACCCACCGGCAACTGACTACCCGTGAACACCACCGGCTTGCCTAAGTTCTCCAACATAAACGACAGTGCCGAAGCCGAATAACTCATGGTATCCGTGCCGTGCAGTACGACAAAACCGTCGTATTCATCGTAATGCGCCACCACCATATGCGCCATCTTTCGCCAACTGTCAGGACCTATATCCGACGAATCGATAAGCGGCGTAAATGCCTGAATATCAACCTTTACATCGCTGGCAAACAGTTCCGGCATAAAGGCCTTGAACGTCTCTATGTCAGCCGGTACCAACGCGTTCGTCCCTTTCTGACGAACCATCGTAATCGTACCACCGGTAGATATCAAAAGTACTTTGCTCATTGCTTTTACTATATTTTCAGGTGCAAAATTACAAAAAAGATTTGACATATGCAAATTTTACCGTTATTTTTGGTCTTTTTGGACAAAAAGACACCGGTTTCCGTGATTTCGGTGATCCCGACTACCTCCGCCGCATCATCGCCATGTTCCCCAATGTGTGATAGTATGTATGGTGTTTAATTTTTCTTATTATTCTTTAAACAAGTCATCCATGGTGATTTGGGAGTTGATTCCGTTTGCCAATGCGTTTCTCTTGAGTCCATAGGATGTTATCATCACAATGCTTACTCCTTTGCGCGTTTTGGTTTTCGCTTGGAAGGTGCCCACTTTGTTACGTAACTCCAAATCGTATTTCTCGGTCAGTTCATATTCACCTTGCGAAAACTTCATCTCACATATATTGATCACATTATCGTCACGGTCAATAAGCATATCAATCTGCGCACCCTTTTCGTCTGGAGTTCTCGGGATATATACCCACGAATAAACATTGCTTATAATACCAGATATACCCAAAGCACGCTTGATTTGGTCAATATGTTGGAAACATACGCGCTCAAATGCCAATCCGCTCCATGCGTTGTAAATTGGCTTTGATATTGTACGCGACCAGAAATCTTTCTCGTTGATATTTCCATTGGCCATGAACTTGAAGTAGAACAGAGTAAAGTTGTCTATCAACTGATAGATAGTTTCTTTCTTGGTTTTCCCAATAGAGTTATATGAACGAATAAACCCACATTGCTCCAGTTCACGAAGAGTCTTTGTCAGTGTACCACCACTCTCTTCTCCAAGCGCAGCCATTAACTCATTTCGTGTCATGCCGACTTTCTTTGTGCCAAGAACTGAGACGACATCAATATAAGTTTTGGGTGAACGAAAAAGCGATTTATATAGCGCCTCAAACTCATTCCGCATCTTGCCATTGGGATAGAAGAACATACGGTCGATATTTTGCGCCCAAGATAAATCTTTACGAATCATATCCCAGTAGAAAGGGATACCGCCAAGAATCATATATGTCTCTAGGATATTGCGGCGACTCATACCCAAATTGCGCTCCGTCGCATATTGCTCACACTCGTGCAGTGTGAACGGACGTAAATAGATTTGTTCCGTCAAGCGATTATGCAAACCGCCATAGTTCATAACGATTTTGTCTATGATCCAAGAAGTTGCACTTCCGCATACCACCAAAACAATATCCTTTCGAGCTGTCGCCCATCCATTCCAAAAATGATCAAGTGCGGAAACAAATTTTGAGTTAGGAGTATCCAACCAAGGGAGTTCATCAATAAAGATTACCTTCTTCCCTTCTGGCATTGTACTCAAGTGCTGACTTAACATAAAAAACGCCTGTGACCAGTTTGAAGGGCGCTTTACCTTTTTCATGCCTGCAATAATCAAAGAATTAGCAAATTCCTCTAATTGTTCCCGGATTGTAGCTTCTTGCAAACCTGTGTGCTGGAAGGCAAAGTTGTAGTTGAACGTCTCACGCACAAGATACGTTTTGCCGACACGGCGACGTCCATAGACTGCTACAAACTCGGACTTATCGCTCTCTAACAGCGATAGTAATACTCGTTTTTCTTCCTCTCTGCCAAACATAATGTGTGGTACATTTTATTTTTCGGGTGCAAAGGTACGAAAAAAAAATGATATACGCAACCAAATCGCGCATTTTTTTTAAGATTTGGCTAAAAATCGCTTAGTTTTCATGCTTACATTCAGCCAAATCTGCGTTTTTTTTGTAGATTTGGAGAAAGGTCTGCGTGTTTTGTGGGTATGCAGCGGAGAGAAACCGGTTTACCGGTAGCTACTTTTCAAAAATGATTGACTATTGCGTGGACGCGCGTTGGGGACGCGTGTAATAGTTAAGAAAATTTGCGTATGCAATGATGCTCGTGGAGACGTCAACACCAAGTTACGATAGTTTTTTTACATAGGCAAAAATATTCCGATTTATAAGACAAGACTACATGATATATCAGGCACACCATATCTCACACACACATATAAATCCCAAAATTATTTGCATATCTCGAAAAAATATTGTACCTTTGTGCAGTTTTTCGGAAAAAAAATGAAGTGTGGTTGTAAGATTTGGGCGGGAAAATCGTATTACATATAGAGAGGCTCTACAGATGGTGGCAAATGGCACATGATTTGAGGGCAAAAATAATACAATAACAAAACTAAAATAAAAAAACATACAAACGCACGAAAACAGTTCTAAATTCCCATGACGCACGAGCAGTTTACGCAAATATATTTACCGTATAGCGGAAAGATGTATGCACTGGCATACAACTTACTCCGTAACCGTGACGAGGCGCGAGACTGCGTGCAAGATGTGTACTCCGAGTTATGGGTCAAACGGGACACGATAGAACCCGACAAACCACCACTTCCGCTTGTTTTAACGATGGTGCGAAACAACTGCCTTGACCGTCTCAAGTCCAGAAGTGCACAAGCAGATGACGAAACTCTTGAGACGCTTTTAGACCACAACACCGAAAATCAGATTGAAGCGGCAAGTGACCTCAACGCAGTAATACAACTGATTGACAAACTGCCAAGCAACCAACAAATCATAATTCGGTTACGCACCATTGACGGACTGGAAATCGAACAGATACAAGAACTGACCCATTTCAGTCGCGAAAACATTTACACCTTGCTATCGAGAGCAAGAAAAACATTAAAAGAACTGACTGCAAAACTATGACATACGATATGAAAAACGTCGTTCGAATGAAAAGAGATAAGAACATAGAACAAATCAAATCGTTACTCGCTCGTTTCTACGAGGGGCAAACGACACCGGAAGAAGAAAGACTGCTGGCTGATTTCTTCCGTCGTGAGGATGTGCCGGAAGATTTGCAGGAAGACAAGCAACTCTTCCTATTGCTTGCACAGACATCCGACCAAGAGATGCCGCAAGACATAGCCGAGGAAATCACCGCTTTTGTGAACAACCTCGGGCAAACGAAGATACAACCACTTATCCCGGAAGACAAACAGCGCAAAGGTGTGATTTTCCGTTTGAAAACGCCTCCGAAGATGTGGTATCGCGTAGCGGCAACGGTGGCTATTCTTCTCGCGATAGGTGGCGGCATGTTCGTGCATCAGCAGCGAACATTAGTGAAAGACCCATTCCGCGATACATGTAGCACACCAGAAGAAGCTGCGGACGCGATTTTCTATGCCAATGACATCATCAATCGTTCAACGGCTCCGTTCTTGCGTTCAACGATGATTGCTACCGAGCAAGTGAACGACATCAATCAGACATTAGGTAAAATTCAACCATATATTAACCGATAAAGAATAGAAATTATGAAACGAATTCTTTTAGTAGCAGTCATCGCCCTTTGCGGCATCGCTGCACAAGCCCAAAATAAGATATTTGAAAAGTACGCCAAGATGGAAGGTGTGGAATATGTTTGCATCAACAAGGCTATGTTCACAGCCGGTTTGTCTTTGGCTACGGCAGGACAAGTTGTTTTTGACAGCATAGATACCAAAGGCACTGACCTTGAGAAATTCGCCAATTTCAACCGAATGCTTATCATTACCGCCAAAGGAGACAAGAAGCAACAACTCTCCAAAGACATTCAAAAGTTATCAAAAGAGAAAGACTACGAAATCCTTATGGAGTCGCACTCCAACGGCAACGATGATGCGATATTTCTGTCTTCCGATACAGAGTTTATCATCTGCAATACCCGCGAAGAAGATTGCTCGGTAGTGCTGATGCTCAAAGACAAATAACACTCCCTAAAACATAGTGTAACATGAAAACACGTGTGCTATTTGTAGCACTGGCAATCGTCAGTGCAGGGGCGTCGTATGCCCAAAACAAAGTGAATGGAACCGTAATAGACAGGACGGACAACTCCAAACTAATTGGTGTCAATGTGACGCTAAGCAATGATAGCGGTCAGGTTGCAGGTACCACCACAGACAACAACGGCAAATTCACGCTAAATGCCGAGAAGGGCGATTATATTCTGGAACTTTCTTATATCGGTTATGAAACAATCCGCATGGCTCTTACCGTGAACGACAATACGCATATAGGCACGATACAAATGCAAGAAGGCGCAACGGAACTGGGCGAAGTGGTTGTGGAAAGTCAAGCCGTTATTCAGAAAGTAGATCGGCAAATCCTTCTGCCATCAAAAGAGCAGATGCAGGCTTCGTCGGATGGCGTTTCCCTGCTACAGAACTTGCAAATTCCGCGTATCGTGATTAACCCGATTGACAACTCCGTCAAAACTCTTTCTGACGAGAGCGTGCAACTGCGTATCAACGGTATCGAGGCAAGCACGGCAGATGTCAAAGCCATCAACCCGAAAGATATTATCCGCGTGGAGTACCACGACCAACCGGGCGTGCGATACAACGGTGCGGCGGCTGTAGTTGATTATATTGTCAAACACCGCGACACAGGCGGTTCGCTCATGCTTGCAGGTACAAACGGATTGACCCTGCCGGGTATCGGCAATTACTATCTGGCAGGTAAGGTGCATTTTGGCAAATCGTCTTTACAAGCAGTCGCCACTTATGCGCCGTACGATATTTATTGGACGCGTACCAATAATGAGACCTACCATTTTTCGACAGGCAAGATAGAGAACAACGAAGTAGGCGAACCGACGCGTTACAAGACTTATCCGGTTAATGTTTCACTGAACTACAACTGGACGAACGGCGACAAGAATATGCTGAACATCCATTTACGTGATAATATGGCATATACACCATACGGAGCATCCGACCGCGACAGCCGTTTGTTTCAGCCGACGGATTCATTTGAGATACACGATCATGACAAAAGCAGCAGTCAGTCACCGTCATTAGACATTTACTATCAGCATAACCTGCCGCACAAGCAACACTTGTATTTTGATGTGGTAGGCACGTATATTAACACCCACAGCGACCGCCGTTTTCTGCAAACTCCGCTTTTCGGCTCCGTCTCAACCGACACAACTGATGTACTTTCGTCCGTGAGGGGTGACAAGTGGTCACTCATTGGCGAAGCTATCTATGAAAAGGAATGGGAAAATATCATGCTGACCGTAGGTGCGCGGCATAACCAACAATGGGTGAAAAATACGTATTTAGGCAGCACCGAAGCGACCGTAAACATGACCACCGGAGAGACATACGCGTTTGCGGAGATGCGGCACAGAGTAGATAAGTTCTCGTATGTGGTAGGTATCGGAGTTATGCACACTCTCATTGACCAAGCCGGACAGAAACAAAGCACTTGGATTGCCCGTCCGCAGTTGACCATGAGTTATGATTTTGGAAAAGGTTGGTTCTGGAAATACAAAGGCTATGTGTCCGGCTACCAACCCTCTTTGTCGCAGTTGTCGGATATTACGCAACAGATTGACAAGTACCAAATGAGGCGAGGCAACCCAAACCTGAGATCTGTCATGTATGTATCGAACGAAATGGAATTGTCATGGCAGTCCAAACATGTCAATCTCAACCTTTGGGCAAACTATAGTTATGACCACAAGCCTATTATGGAAGAAACCTTTGAGGAAATCATAGACGGATCGCCTTATGCCATCCGCATGTATGACAACCAGCGCGGCTATCACAAATTGCATGTCTCGCCGAGTGTGCAGGTAAAACTGCTTGATAACAAACTGATGTTCAATGTCACGCCATTTGTCAAATACATGGTCAGTCAAGGCAACATATACAACCATGAGCATGTCAATTACGGTGTGCGTGGCGGCATTTTCTACCTGCTGAAAGGTTGGCGGTTCTATGCCGATGTAGTCACAGCGCAACATAACTTGTGGGGCGAAACGCTGACCCTCGGCGAATTGACGCATGATATAGGCATCAATTATAACTCGGAGCATTTTGGCTTTGGTGTTATGATGGTCAATCCGTTCTCTCCGCACGGCTCCAGAACCGTCACAAAGGACTTGTCTGCCCTTGCCCCGACATCCAATACCGCCGTTATGCAGAACTATCACCAAGTGCTGATGCTCAATTTCAACGTCAATCTGGACTTCGGTACCAAGCACAACGAGGGCTGGCAACGTCTCAACAATGAAGATACCGAAAGCGGTATTTTGAGTGGCGCAAAATAACAGCACACCATGACGCACGAACAGTTTACACGCCAATATTTACCGTTATGTGGGAAGATGTACGCACTTGCGTATAATCTTCTCCGTGACCGTAATGAGGCGCGTGACTGCGTGCAAGATGTGTATGCGGAACTATGGGAGAATCGTGATACTATGGAAACCAGTAATGCGCTACTTCCGCGCGTTTTGAATATGGTTCGCAATAATTGTCGCGACCGATTATGTGCTGGTGGTGAGCATGTTTGTGATAGTAATACCACGGACGCGCCCATCGTCATCGTGAATGTAATCGTAAATGAGGAGCATCATTATCACGAAGGCTCAATTCATATGGATATTCGTGATAGTTTTATAACAGAATAACGTCAAATTTCAAATTTTATTTGCATATATGAGAAAAATTTAGTAATTTTGCACCCGAAATCGTCGCGGACTTCTCGACGTTAAATAGAAGAACATATTGAAAATGCGCATTTGCGCAAGAAGGCATATAGCTTCGTTAACAAAGTCGGCTAAAACTTATAGAACAGAAAGAGATATGTCCCTATTATTCGTGTCTTGGCATGAGTATGTGGGATTTCTGTTTAATATAAGTTTTAGCCGACTAAGTTAACGGCTCCCACATACTCATGCTTTTTTCAAAAAACATAAAAGCATGAGCACTTATAATTATGCACCCGGAGCGGTGCACCTTGATATTCGTCATAGTAACATTAACATGTCGGCAGCGAGCCTTGCGGAATTGGTACGTTCTGTAAGATCTAATGCTACCAACGAAAACACGACAAGAGATGCGGAGGACATAACTCCGGTTAACACCTCGTTCTTCTGTACCACTCGCTTCACATCTGACATCATTGAGAAGAATTTGCGGCAAGCCATCAAATCTGCTTCAAGCAAAGCCGATGCGTGTAGGCGCGTCATGGATTTGGAGCCGTTGGGTTACGTAGTATTAAGTAACGTGACCGATGCCCGCAAAGCCGAATTGATCAATCCCTTTGCCACTCCCAAATATATTTTATGCGGTGACGATTTCACAAAAGCACGCAACCGACGCACGAAGCAATAAGTGTCCGAAAGTGTCCGAGGACAAATAACCGATTTACGGCAGTTTGTCCGAAAGTTTGTCCTAATCTGTCCGAATATGAGACCTCTTTTTGCAGGTCTCATTTTTTGTATGTACCTTTGTCGTCGGAATTGGAGATCAATGACTGCGTTACTACGTAACTTGTATAATTGTCTCAATTCCTCCTCTCCCCATCGGACGCACTGCGTTAGCGCCCGTCGGGGGCCCCAATGTGGGAAAAGAATAAGACAACGACCGCAAAAAGAAAAGAAACAAAAGAAAAATTAAAAATTGTACAAAAGGGTGTTACGTACTGCGCGTATGAGTAGCACCATATGTAACACCTTTATGTAACACCTTTATGTAACACCTTTATGTAACACCCTTTATGTAACACCAATTAATAATTTATGAATGATTTTCAACCATTATGGGCGCTGCTTCGTGAACATGGTTCGAGCGCCAAACGAGAAACCGAATGTTTCAGCAGCGAGTGTATGACACCATTCGCTCCAAACTGGAGCAAGGCAAGTTTGTTCATTACGATCCTCTGCGTGCCATGGAGGAGAATGCGCGCCCTCCACGGCTACAGACCCTCAGTTACGCCGATTATTACGCCCGCTATCACACCACCGTTACCAAACGACGCATCGAAGCAGGAGACACACGGAGACGGCAACTGATCTTCAAAGAAGTCTATGCTTCCCTCAAAAAACAACTA
Source organism: uncultured Bacteroidales bacterium (assembly GCA_900321605.1). Lineage (GTDB taxonomy): Bacteria > Bacteroidota > Bacteroidia > Bacteroidales > Paludibacteraceae > Colicola. The sequence continues at coordinate 149,622 of ONWR01000007.1, forward strand.
TCGCACCGGGAGCGGAACGGGAGCGGAACGAGAGCGGAAAGGGGGCAAGTGCTAACTAAATAGTCTAACGATGAAAAAAAAGTATTATTTTACGGACATTATCCGCCGTCTCGAAACTCTCGAAACCCTCCTGCAATGGGAGGTCGGTATGCAAGGATTCAAGATCCTCTTGTACGGCTGGCGTATCAAACATCATTTTCCGGAATACCAGTTCTATGGTCGCCAGTACATGAATGGTACGGAGATACTTTCCTTCTCCGAATATGCAGGATACGACCTCTCCCAAGACCCTCAAAACTAAAAATCAAGGGTTTTACTGGATTTCCAAATGCGTTTATTTGGTCATGTCCTAAAAAAGCAGTACCTTTGCACTCGCTTTCGGAAAGATAGGATAATGAGCGGTTCGGGCGTCTATCGTCTGTCCTCAGTCCGGACGGCTCAGAAAGGGACATTCCGAAAGTAGCGCGCTTAAATTCATCCGCCAAGATTGACGGATTCCAAAACCACCCTTAACTATGAGCAAGAATCAGATTTACAAGATGGTAGCGACCATCGCGACGGCAATCGTGACCTGTGTTGCTATCGCGTTAGGGTTGCAGTCCTGCACCGCCACGCGAGTAGTGAGTACCGCGGCATCGTATGTGCAGCACGGCGACACCACAACCACCATCATGACCAAGACCACGGAGACCTACCGTGGCGAGAAACACTAATCGTTAAACCTAACCTCCCTCACGGCGTAGGGGATCGAGCAGACAAAATCAGTCTTACAGGCGAAGCCGGTCTTACAGCGTAGCGATCCTACAGTGTAAGCGGTCTTACAGCCCAAAGGGCGGTCTGTTCGGCAAACGCCGAACATTTATGGCAAAAGCAAAAGTAGGCGCCGCAGGAATTGAGTATATCCAAGGCGCATTGAAACGACCGAAAAAGATGAACGGTCACAATCACGGAAATTATCTGGTGGCGACCCACCGCAGTGCTCCGACCGAGAGCCCGGACTGCCAGCGTCTGTACACGTTCGACTCCGACCGCTACAAACGCAGTACGCCGGCAAGTGCTAATGAGGTAGCGAAACGTAACCGTTTTGCAGCCGTTCGTGCAGCCGTGGCAGCCCGCGCAAAGGATCTGATGAAGATCAGTGCCGACCAAGCGGCATTCGCAGCGCAGAAGGACGCCCCGAACGGCAAAAAGACCATGCGTGCCTTCCTCTGGAAGCTGGAGAAAGAGGCGTACGATCAGGCACACCAAGGGTAAGCTGTCGAAACCCTCTAAGCAGGGCAAAAGAAAAGCGTCCGAAAGGGCGCTTTTCCTATGTAACTCCGACGGTGCGAAAGTGTTCATCATCACCAAAGCAGCCAATGATTGGAGCCGCTATGTGGATCGGAGACGCTATTCTGCTGAAAACCTTCGTACAGGGAGACATCATCGAAGTACCGATGGCATCAACACTTCTTGTAATAACATCTATCTCCGTGATATGGTGGAGCGTTCGTTCCTCTGGTCGTTGGAGAAAGCCGCCTACGAGGCAAACCATTGATGACCAATCACCAATCACAAATCACCTTGCTCTTGTCAGTGACTGAAGGAAGGAATATGCATCAGAGCGGTGTAAAAGGCTTCGGGAGAAAGACCGTGTCCGCTCCGCCTAAAAGGGATAAAAATTCATAGTATCGGATACTATCCGAAATTTTTTGATACCAAGAGGTGCGTGTTTAAAATCGTTCGCGGAACTCGGAGGGAGTACAGCCTTTGGACTCCCGGAAGAGACGGTTAAAATGGCTGAGTGTGTTGAAACCACAGGAGAAACCAATCTCGGAAACAGGGTGCTGTGTCGTCAGTAACAACCGTGCTGCTATACCCAACCGGTAATCAATGAGATAACGGTTGGGTGTGCGGCCGGTCTTGTTTCGGAAGAAACGCGAGAAAGATTCCAGTGCCATGCATGCCAAATCTGCCATTTCTTTCAACCCTATATCGTTCATGTAATTTTTTGCGATAAACTCTTTTACCTGCTTTACCCGTTCGTCCTCATTCTCTTCTTTGGCATTTACAAAAGAGGAGGAGGATAGTTCGTGTGCATCTTCCACTAATGACAACCGGTACAGCAGATTGAACAGCCGGATGACAGAGGCAAAACTATCGTTGCTCTGCGCCAGATTGATAATATCCTCGCGCAATAAACGGATGGCGGGTTCCGGAAAGGCAAGCCCTCTTTGGGCGCGCTCTATCATACGCCGAATGGACGCTAACGCGCGCTTGTCCATTAAGGCGCCTCTGAAAATATCCGGGTCTATGTGGATCGTGATTTCATGTATGTCCTGCTCCGGGCATGTGCCCTGCTCCCAAATGTGCACCAACTTACTGCCGGTGATAAGCACCAGATCCAAATCTCCGATCTGCTCGTGACTGTCACCTATGGTGCGTACCACACCGGCGGCATTCTCTACGAAATTCAATTCAAATACCTCATGGCAGTGCGCCGGGTATTCAAAGTAGGTCTTGTGACGGTCACCTATATAAAAAATGTCTAATGGCTCCAAATGAGTGATTTCGTTGAAAATTTCTTTCATCGCTGTGTGTTATATGAAAATTTGCTGCAAAATTACTATAAAAAACTGAATTTTGCAAACTGAATTTGGCATTTTGGTAAAAAATGCAAAAAATCAGTCGGTTTTGTATTAGTCTGTTTGCGAAAAAAGCAGTAATTTTGCACCGGAATTTCAAAGACTACTAACCAAGACAAATGACTAATAC
>ONWR01000035.1 GCA_900321605.1 uncultured Bacteroidales bacterium
AAGACAACGAAAAATAGGGGAAACGAAAGGCCAATCGACATCAACGAAAAGGAGTGACTCCAACGAGCCACTCCTTAACATTATACGCGCATACGCGCAGGGATTACCAAGCTGTACCCAGCATTCTCAGGTAGCTCTTGTAACGCCACTGAGCGTTCTCCTGAGCGGCGGCGAAGAGCTCGTCTGCCTCTTTCGGGAACTGTTTTGCTACAGAAGCGAAACGAAATAATCGTACCCTTGCGGTTAAGAACCTCACCCTTCAGGTAGTCTTGGAACTTATCCCACTGCGGCTCTTTGGAGTCGAGCGAGAACGGGTTCTTGCCTTCTGCTTCGAGTTGCGGGTTGTAACGCCAGAGGTGCCAGTAACCGCACTCAACAGCTTTGGCTTCTTCGGCTTGCGATTTACCCATACCTGCTTTCAGACCATGGTTGATACACGGAGCGTAAGCGATGATCTCTCTAAAAAAAATATATATTAAATGGGGCTTTCAAAGCGGTGTTCGGTTCCCTCACGTCTGTCTATATCTATGGGGCTTTCTTGAATAAGGTGTACTTCGTACGTCTATTTATTTGGGCTTTCTTTCATAAGGTGTTCGTATTTATATACTCACGGTCTCTATCTCTGCTTAGTCCTTTTTACTTGTTTCTTTTTGGGAAATACTGCGTATTTCAATCCCTCGTCCTCTGATTTTTGGCTGTTTACCTCCGGTGGTGTGTGACCACATCTTCTATGTGCTCACCTATCTTATGGCTATTAGGAGGAATACCGGCGCGCCGGTTTTTTCGTGCGAAGAGCAAAATAAGCGCACAATTATTTGCATATATCAATTATTTTTACTACCTTTGCACCCGAAAACGATGAACAATGACGTACGCGGAGCGTTCTCCCGACGGAACGGGAGAAGCGGCCTCCGCCTAAGAGGGAAAAAAATCCTTCTAAGTTATTAAGTCGCGCGCGCAAGGTCGCTCGAAAAAAGAAAGCCCCATTTATTTTTTTAGAGAGACCATATTTATTGAATTACCACGGTCTGAAAGCAGGTATGGGCAAGTCCCAGGCTGAGGAGGCTAAGGCTGTTGAGTGCGGTTACTGGCACCTCTGGCGTTACAACCCGCAGCTCGTTCGTTTCGCTTCTGTAGCAAAACAGTTCCCGAAAGAGGCAGACGAGCTCTTCGCTGCCGCTCAGGAAAACGCCCAGTGGCGTTACAAGAGCTACCTGAGAATGCTGGGTACCGCTTGGTAATAAGGAAATAATCGTGCCCTTGTGGCTAAGAACACGCACGCGTACGCGTTCATTAAGAACACGCGTGTGTATAAGAAAAGCGGATTCCGTTGGAGTCCGCTTTCTTTTCGTTTATGCCTATAGTGTCTTTTCAAGCATGATCGGCTTTATCATCAGTAAAACAAGCTATCAAAGAGCAATTTTTCGCCCAAAAGGTGGAAGAATATCGAATATTTCTAAACTTACTTGCATATATCAAAAATTTATAGTAACTTTGCACCGCAAAATATTAACGCCATGATTCTATTAGGTTTCGACATCGGCAGTTCGTCCGTCAAGGCTTCGCTCGTAGAGGCGGAGAGTGGTCAATGTGTTGCATCGGGTTTCTACCCCAAACAGGAAGCTCCTATTATTTCTCACCAAACAGGTTGGGCTGAACAGGACCCTGAGATGTGGTGGAAGTACGCACAAGCCGCACTCAAAGAAGCAGTTTCCAAGTTACCAAGTGACAAAGGACTAAGTACCAATGATATAGCCGCCATCGGTATCTCTTACCAGATGCACGGTTTGGTGTGCGTGGACAAGGACCAAAAGGTGCTTCGTCCCGCTATTATCTGGTGTGACAGCCGCGCCGTGCCCTACGGCGAAGAGGCGTACCGCGCTTTGGGCGAGGACTACTGCCGGACACATTACCTCAACTCACCCGGTAACTTCACCGCCGCCAAACTGGCGTGGGTCAAGGCGAACGAACCGGAACTCTACGCCCGTATTGACAAGATCATGCTGCCCGGTGATTATATCGCTATGCGTCTTACGGGCGAGGCGGTCACTACCGTCAGCGGTCTGAGCGAAGGCATCCTCTGGGATTTTAAGGAAGGAACGCCCGCGTACGCGTTGTTGGAACACTACGGCATTGATCCCTCGCTGCTATGCGAGACCAAACCCACTTTCGGCATCCAAGGCACTGTGACCCGCGAGGCTGCGGAGCTCTTAGGCATCCCTGCCGGCATCCCTGTCTCCTACCGCGCCGGAGACCAGCCTAACAACGCCCTTTCTTTGGGCGTGCTGCACGCCGGCGAGATAGCTTCTACCGCCGGCACGTCGGGAGTCGTCTATGGCGTGATTGACCAAGTGGCAAATGACCCTCTTTCGCGCGTCAATCCCTTTGCACATGTCAACTATACGCCCTCCGACCCGCGGCTGGGAGTACTCCTTTGCATCAACGGAACAGGCATTCTTAACTCCTGGATGCACCGCCACGTGGCGCCCGACCTGACGTATGCTCAGATGAACGATGAGGCAGCGCAAGCACCCATCGGCAGTGCCGGAGTAAGCATACTGCCGTTCGGCAACGGCGCAGAACGGATGCTCTGCAACGAGGAACGCGGTTGCTCCGTCCACGGCCTCAGTTTCACTCAACACACCCGTGCGCACCTGCTCCGTGCAGCGCAGGAAGGGATTGTGTTCTCCTTCATGTACGGCATTGAGATTATGCAACAGATGGGGCTGCACGTGACTACTATCCATGCCGGCAATGCCAATATGTTCCTGTCCCCGATCTTCCGCGAGACCCTCGCCGGTGTAAGCGGCGCTACGATCCTACTGCACGACACCGACGGAGCAGCAGGGGCAGCCAAAGGAGCCGGTATCGGGGCAGGTATCTACAAGACCCCCGAAGAGGCGTTCCAAACCCTCAAAACCCTCGCTACTATCCGTCCGGATCATCAATCCGAGTACCGCGAGGCATACAACCGCTGGAAAGCGATTCTTCAATCCTAATCTCGAGATCACGAGATCACGAAAAAAATCGAAAAATATTAAATTATATTATTATGGCAAAAGAGTATTTCCCTGAGATCGGTAAGATCCAATTCGAAGGACCGGAGTCCAAGAACCCGATGGCGTTTCACTACTATGACGCAGAGCGCGTAGTGGCAGGTAAGAAAATGAAAGACTGGATGCGTTTTGCGATGGCGTGGTGGCACACCCTCTGCGCCGAAGGAGCAGACCAGTTCGGCGGTGGTACCAAGAAGTTCCCGTGGAACGAAGGCGCTAACGCGGTAGAGATTGCCAAGCACAAAGCTGATGCCGGTTTCGAGATCATGCAGAAACTCGGCGTGGGCTATTTCTGCTTCCATGACGTGGACCTCGTTTCCGAAGGCGCATCGGTTGAGGAGTATGAGGCTAATCTCGCCGCTATCACCGATTACCTCAAGCAGAAGATGGACGAGACGGGTATCAAATTGCTGTGGAGTACGGCGAACGTCTTCGGCAATGCCCGTTACATGAACGGCGCGAGCACGAACCCGGATTTCGATGTCGTGGCACGCGCTATCGTACAAATCAAGAACGCCATCGACGCAGGTATCAAACTGGGCGCTGAGAACTATGTCTTCTGGGGCGGCCGCGAGGGATACATGTCGCTCCTCAATACCGACCAGAAGCGTGAGAAAGAGCATATGGCTACGATGCTGCGCATGGCGCGTGACTATGCCCGCAGCAAAGGCTTCAAGGGCACGTTCCTCATCGAGCCCAAGCCGTGCGAGCCATCTAAACACCAGTATGATGTGGACACCGAGACTGTCATCGGTTTCCTCAAAGCCCACGGACTGGACAAGGATTTCAAGGTCAACATCGAGGTCAACCACGCCACGCTGGCAGGGCACACCTTCGAGCACGAACTGGCTTGCGCCGTAGATGCAGGTATGCTCGGTTCGATTGACGCTAACCGCGGTGACGCACAGAATGGATGGGACACCGACCAATTCCCTATTGATAATTTCGAACTGACTCAGGCTTGGATGCAGATTGTTCGTAATGGTGGTCTCGGTACCGGCGGTACGAACTTCGATGCCAAGACCCGTCGTAACTCCACCGATCTGGAGGACATCTTCATCGCCCATATCAGCGGTATGGATGCTTGCGCCCGTGCGCTGCTGAACGCCGTAGAAATCATGGAGAAGAGCCCGATCCCGGCTATGCTGAAAGAGCGTTACGCTTCCTTTGACAGCGGAATGGGTAAGGACTTCGAGGACGGCAAACTGACTTTCGAGCAGGTCTATGAGTACGGCAAGAAAGTAGGTGAACCGAAGCAGACCAGCGGCAAGCAGGAGCTCTACGAAGCCATCGTCGCCCTCTATGCGAAATGAAAAAATGTGTAAATGAGAAAATGACTAAATACAAACTAAATCTGTTTTTTATCGTCCTTGTGGCGGTAATCGGAGGACTGCTGTTCGGTTATGACACAGCAGTCATCTCCGGTGCGGAGAAGGGACTGGAGCAGTTCTTCGACAGCGCGAAGGATTTTGACTATACGGACTTCTGGCACGGTTTCACGTCCAGCAGTGCCCTCATCGGCTGTATCATCGGTGCATTCCTTTCCGGTGTGCTCTCGCAACGGTTAGGACGCAAACGCACGCTGTTCGTAGCCGGTGTGCTGTTTTTCCTATCGGCATGGGGATCTTATGCCCCTGAGACGGGAATACTGCCGTACGGCGTACCGTCGAAAACGCTACTCATCGTCTTCAACCTCTATCGTATCTTAGGCGGTATTGGCGTAGGTCTGGCATCGGCTATTTGTCCGATGTATATAGCGGAGATTGCGCCGGCGGACAAACGCGGAGCGCTCGTCTCATGGAACCAGTTTGCTATCATCTTCGGTCAGTTGGTAGTGTATTTCGTCAACTACCTGATCATCCGTGCGCATATCAACGACCCTGCGGTTGTGGAGTGGACGCAGCAGATAGGGTGGCGCGTGATGTTCGGTAGCGAGTGTGTGCCGGCGGCTGCCTTTGCACTACTCATCTTGCTGGTGCCCGAGAGTCCGCGTTACTTGGCGCTCAAAGGCAAGGATGAAGAGGCTGTGGCGGTGCTTGCCAAACTGCACCCTGAGGAGCATGCCCGTATCATCGTGCGTGAGATACATGAGACCGCTACCGAAACACGCGAACCGCTCTTCGCCTTTGGATGGCTCGTCATCTTTGTGGGTATCATGCTCTCCGTCTTCCAGCAGATAGTGGGTATCAACGCCGTGCTCTATTTCGCCCCGCGTATCTTTGAGTCGATGGGAGTTGGCAACCCGATGATCTTCACGGTTATCATGGGAGTGGTGAATATATCGTTCACGTTGCTGGCTATCTTCACGGTGGAGAAACTGGGTCGCAAGCCCTTGCTTATTGTCGGTTCGCTCCTGATGGCGGTCGGAGCTTTCGGCGTAGCACTAACTAACATGACCACGCTGCCGGCGTGGGTAGCCGTAGTGAGTATCCTCATCTACAGCGCTTCGTTCATGTTCAGTTGGGGACCGATATGCTGGGTCTATATGGCGGAGCTCTTCCCGAATACCATCCGCTCACAGGCTACGGCTGTCGCCGTGGCGTTCCAGTGGATCAGCAATTTCGTAGTATCTTCCACTTTTGTGCCGCTCTATAACTACAGCCACGCGATGGTTTATATCCTATACGGAGTCATATGCGTCATTGCGGCATGGTTCGTTTGGCGGCTTGTCCCGGAGACCAAAGGCAAGACACTGGAAGAGATCACCACCATGTGGCGGGAGAAAAGCAAACGCGGATGATTATTCCGACCTCTTTTGTGTTCATGTCTGTTCACCCCTCAAGGGAGGGAGAACAAAGTACGCGCGTACACACATACGCGCGTTCTTTATTTATCCTTGTACTTCGTACATCCTTTGTACATTGTACATCGTTCCATCGTCCATCGTCTATTGTCTCTTGATCTCGAACCAGTCCACATCCAGCCATCCGGCGTCGTTGTGTGTGCGGCTGTCTCGGGTGCAGAAGAAACCGACCTGTGCACCGATCCAATGACCCTCCACGGCTTGGAACGGCTCACCGGCTTTGGTCCATTTATGACCGTCAGTAGAGGTATAGAACGTACCTTGTTGGCGGTTGTTCATCTCTAATTTGAGGTACACCCACTCGTCCGTTACCGGCACTTCCAGTTTGAACGACGCTTTGCGTCCCGTAACAATCATTCCGGCTTGTTCGGCACCAACCATTTTCTTGTGTTTGTTGGGTGCGAACCGCACGCGCGCTGTAGCAGTGAAAGCAACAGCAGGGATCTTCTGCAGCAACAGGTTCGGCATCCATTCGTCCGCCTCACGCGGGGCGGAGTAGAGACGGAGCCGGCTGTTGGCGGCATCGCAGAAATACCACCTCGGTTCCACTCGTCCTCCTGACCACTGCCAGTCGAGCGCTAACTCCGTGCTGTCGAACTCATCGCGCCTGAGGAAATTCGCCCACGAGGGCTCCTTTGTCCCTTGTCCATTGTCCTTTGTACTTTGTACATCGTCCCTTTGTACATTGTACATTGTTCCTTTGTACTTCTCAACGGGTTCTCCGTTGTTGCCCATTACAGGCCAGTCGTTCTCCCATTTCAAGGGTTGCAGATGCACGATACGTCCGGCTACCCCCACATCTTGGAAATGCATGAAGAATCCCTCTCCTTCGGGTGTCTCCACCCATCCGCCCTGGTGCGGCGCATTGACGGAGGTCTTGCCTTGCGCCAGCGTCACTTTCAGTTCGTAAGGGCCGTAGATGTTCTTGCTCCGTTGCACTACCTGCCAACCGGTAGCGACACCTCCGGCTGGGTGCATGATATAATAATACCCGTTGCGTTTGTAGAGTTTCGTTCCTTCGCTGGTGGGGTGCTCTTCATGTCCGTCGAAGATGATCCGGCTGGGTGTCTTGACTGCCAGACCGTCCGCCGTCAGTTCCGCCATCATCAGCACGGATTTCAGCCCGAAGCGGCTGCCTGCTACACCGTGGCTGAGCCATACGCGTCCGTCCTCGTCCCATAACGGACAGGGGTCGATATAGCCCTTTGCCGGCATAACCAACACCGGTTCTTCCCATTCCAGCGGAAAACTGATTTCTGAATACTGATAGCTGATAGCTTTGCTCCTCACGCAGTAGATTCCCCTGTCCGGATCGCCGTAGTAGATCCAGATGCGCCCCTCATGCTCGCGGATAGCCGGAGCCCAAACGAAATTACCTGCTACCTTGTTGCCCTCTTCATAGCCCGGCAGGCGGTATCGGATAGCGGCATCCACGATCTCCCAATGCACTAAGTCTTTGGACGCTAAGATCTGCAAGCCCGGCACGTTATTGAACGACGAGGAGGTCATCAGATACGTATCTCCTACACGGCACACATCCGGGTCGGAGTAGTCGTACGGCAGAATAGGGTTCGTGTAACTCGGTACGGCTCCGTGAACCGCTAACACAAAACTAATACTTGTGAACAAAAATAAATACAATCGTTTCATTGTCTGATATGTTAATATTCAAATGCGCTGCAAAATTACAAAATTTTTTGCATATACGCAAGTCTTGCGCACTCATTGCCACGTAATTACACCTCTTTGGAGAAAAAATACCCTTTCTCTCTAAAAAATATGACCATTTTTGTATGTGCCAATACAGCTGAAGCACAGGACACAGCAGGCAGATGTCGGCAGAGCCGATTGCCCGCATTCAATGCGGGCGCAATGAACAAAGAAAAGGGGCGGCATAGTATGCCGCACAATGAACGCTGCGAAAGCCTGATAATATCGGGCGAAACTTCCAAGAAAGAGCGGCTATATCATAGCCGCACAACATACGAAACAAGAGCGGCAAATCTGATTTGCCGAGAAAGGAAGAAAAAGACGGTGTTTTGACAGCATGCGAGATGAAAGCGGGCAAGAGACAAGCACGGGTTCCTATCGGTTTCAAGAATGCATATCCGGATACAGAGTTCTACTGCGTTAACCGCGATAACTATTTGGATTTTATCTCAAATAGAATTTTCTCTAATTGCCGATTATTAAGATTCAGGCATTATACCAGGTATATGATTGTTAAGATTCCTTATACCGCAAGCAGACGGACAATTTGCCCGCCTGCTTGATTTGAACAAGGGATTCATTCTAATCTATCGGACAAGACGTACAGATAGACCGTTGTAGCGACTGAACGAGCTCGACTGACCGAGCCTGCTCGAATGGAAGTAGAGGCCGTACGCGCAGCTCGTGTCGTAGGGCGTAGCCGACCAGTAGTAACCGCAAAAAAAGAAATTGATCACATCCGTGCCGTTGCCGCGTTCGCCCGCAGCAGGCAAAAAGACGGCACCAGCGGATTCCATCTTTGACCACTGTTCTGCGGTGTAGGTGTTGTGGGAGAAGTTATTATCATTTTCGTTGTAATAATACGTACCTTGCTCTGTCAAACCCTGTGTGGTGCTGGCTGTGAAAGATGCACCTACAGGCAAAGTCCAATTATCCGGTAGAAGGATAGTGCCTTTCACTCCATTGACAGTCCCAAAACCGAACAAAGTAGCCGCATTTGCTCTACCGTGGAATAGATACGCCCACTCTTTCTTGGTCAGCGTACGCCACAGGTTGGCTTTATTGCTACCGTTGGAGATAGCATTTACGCCCCAGTCGGTAAAAGTGGCGTAGTCGCCGTTATCGGTGCTTGCGTTGGTCGGATTGTTGCCCGTACCCCAGCCAAACAAGTCTATCCAGCCGCTGTAGGAGGCGGAGATATTGCTGTTATCGTAACCAATCATATCGTATTGGTTGGTTGCAAAACGCCACGTGTCTGTACTGGCTTGATACTGCAAGTTACCTTGGGAGAATTGCACTTGCTCCGTAGCAGAAACGGAGAATTTGCCGCTTAACACGCCATCGCCAGGAGGTGCTACCATACTTATACTATCGGCTTGCAACACCTCGCCGTTACTCAAATAGATGTAAAACTGCGCCGAAACGCTTACTGTCATCATCAAAGCAATGACTGCACTGAAAATCTTTTTCATTGTTGTATTACTTGTTTATTTGTTAGTTACTACTTTATTGCCTCGTACATCATAATCAATGATGGCTCCGTCGTGCATGCGCAGGCGAATAAGCACCTGTCCGTCATGCAGTATCTTCTCCATCCCCTCAACGAGCGTGGTCTCTGCACTCCCGATGGCAGACGGCACATCGCTTGCATCAATCATCGCAAAAGTGATTGCCCTGATGCCGCTTAATGTTGTTTCGGGAATGTCCACCGAGAGCGACTGACCGTTCTGCAGAACCACTAAGTCCGTCACATCGGTGGCATCCAACTGCACCACTTGTCTGACGCCGTTCGAGCCATGTACAATCATTGCAGGCACAAGACCAGGCTCTGCACTCATCCCTATCGCATACAGCAACAAGGAGAAAAAGAATAATCTTCGTTTCTTCATAAGCATAATTGTTTTAGTTAATATATCGGGGTATCAATACAACAAAAGCGACCAATGCACAATGCATCAGCCGCCTGTTTCAGCCGGTTATATCGATTGTCGTTTATACCTTCGCTCTGCGCTCCACTATTCTCGCGCTCCGCGCGCAGATAGATAGACAGATAGATAGTGTTCATGAGGTGAGGTGTCTTTTCAGACCGTTATTTTGCCATAGGCGGTGTGTTCGTTATATGTTGTTGTATTAGTTCTCTATCAGTTCCAAAGAAGATATCTTCTTTTTTTAGTCATAGTTATTGGTGTTATTTTAAATCTTTGCAACTTTCGGCTGATGTAGCCATTTTTCTCGTGCTTGGCAGCACTCGATTAAAAAGTGCTGCAAAGTTACTGCTTTTTTTTGACATATGCAAGGATTTCTACAAAAACAGTGCGAAAAAGTTAATTTTGCTGCAGATAGGAATACTATTGTATAGAATTTAATTCTTTGGCGCAGAGGGAGAAGAGATAGGAGCGGAGGGTGGATTTGCCGTTGGGGAGGTTACGTTGGGCAAGGAAGGCCGCTTGGTCTTGGGCTGAGAGTACGGGATCCTGCTTGCGGCGGTTGATCATCTCAGAGATAACCGCCAAGCGGCGTTGGTTAGCTGCTTCGGCAGGAGTTTTGACATGACTGGTTCGGTCAGGGCATTTAGAGGAATAGAGTTTGCCATTTGGTGAGCGACGGATATAGTATCCGGCGCGGTCATTGACTTTGCCAAACATGGAGTCAATCGGGGTAATAGGAATAATTTGCATTTTAAGTTTAGGTTTTTATTATGTTAAACATTTTTTTACCATCCTAGGCAGAGGCCGCTCCTTCCGCTTCAACGGAAGGATGCTCTGGGTCGCGGGCAGGTCGCGGGGAGGTCGCGGGAATGGACCGTATTAGACCTACTAAGAGATCCTACAACTATCAAAACCGAGTGCAAAGATACAAAAAAAATTTGATATATGCAAATATTGGTGACTGAAAAAGTCAGAAAAGTGTATTTTGTGTCCAATTGACAGACTCCACACCTGAGACCCTAAGTACGTACACATACTACCCTATATAGGGTACGTATGTAGTACTTACGGGTTCAAGGAGTCTCGTCAAAAGTTGTGTCCTTATTGCAGTTGGCGGATGGTTTTGGCGACGTTGATGAGGTGGTCGGCAACACGTTCGGAGTTCTGGGCAAGGGAGATATACTCGGTTCCTGCTTGCGGTTCGCAGATGCCCAACGAGAGACGCTGGATATGATTGCGCTCCATCTCATCGGTCAGACGGTCGATCTCGTCCTCTATCTGGTTGGCGCGCCCAAGAGCTTCCATGTCCATCTTATGGTACGCTTGCATGGTTGCCTCGTAGAGCGAAACGACCAACGATTCCATCTGGTCGATCTCCTTGATGGCGTAGTCTGAGAAGCGCACGTCGTTTTGCTGCAGGCTCTCGGCGTACTCGACGATGTTCGTCGCGTAGTCGCCTATACGCTCCAGATCGCTGACCGTGCGGATGGTGGACGCCAAGTACTGGTGGTCAAAACGGTTGAGTTGGTTATCCGACAGTTTCACTGCGTATTGAACGAGTTCGCGGTTGAGGAAGTTGAGTTCTTCTTCGGTCTTGTTGAAGACATCCAACTCGCCGGTGTCAAGCGTCTTGACGATGTGTATCGAACGGCTGAAATTAGCCACCGCCATTTCTGCCATGTGCTCTATCTCGGCTTTGAGTTGTCGTACCGCCACCACAGGCGTGCGGAGCATCTGCTCATCGAGGAAATAGAGATGCGGCTTGTCTTCGGCAGGCTGCGGCTGGTCTTTGATGATCTTACACGTCAGCGCCACCAAGGCACCGGTGAGCGGCAGGGCAACGAGCATCGTGCAAACATTGAAGACGGTGTGGAACATCGCCAGTTGGAGTTGCGGCGCTGCCGGGAGAAGGTGCTCGAAGAGCGTGCCGAATGTCCATACACCGGCGGTGAACAGACTCATCGCTCCGGCAATCAGCAGGAAGAGCACGACACCCATGATGTTGAAAATGAGGTGGATCATCGCCGTCCTTTTTGCGGCTACGCCGCTGGTCATACCGGCTATCACCGCTACCACGCATGAACCGATGTTGCTACCCATCGTGAGGTAGATACCCTGATTGAGCGTCACGAGCCCCGTGACAACCATGGTGATGGCGATAGAGGTCATGACGGACGAAGACTGGATGATGGCGGTCAGGATAGCGCCGATCAGCACTAACAACAGGGGATTGCTGATTGAGGCAAGGAAGAGTTTGACGGAGTGCAAGGCTGCAAACTCATCCATGGCATTGGACATCATACTCAGACCGACAAACAACATTCCAAAGCCGGTGAGTACACCTCCTGCCTGCTTCCACGCATCGCTTTTGGTAAAGAGCATGATGAACGCACCGATACCTGCAAAAGCGCTGAAGATGAGGGTGGTGGAGATGCTGTTGGTGCCGAACATACCCAAGGCTACCAGCTGAGCGGTAACTGTCGTACCGATGTTCGCTCCGTAGATGATGGTTGCCGCTTGTGCGAGGGACATGATCCCCACGTTCACAAAACCGATGACCATCACAGTAACGGCACCACTACTCTGGATAGCAGCGGTGCCGATAGTGCCGATTGCCACGCCGAGCCATTTGTTGTCGCCGGTCTTGGCAAAGAGGCGTTTGAGCCGTTTGGATGAAGCCGATTCGAGGTTACTGCTCATCATCGTGCAGGCAATCAGAAAAACTCCGATACCTGCCAAGAGCGTTAGAACGGCGGTAATAACAGCTAAGATATTCATTTTTCAGTGCTAATAAATTTTGAGTGAATAGGTTGTCAATTAATATGCTACAAAAATCGTGCCATATTATAACAATCCCGTCATATATACCGGCACAAGCACTATCTCGCCGTCTTTTATTTTTCGTTCAAAAATGTACTCCATAAATTTGCGTGTTTCAAAATCCGCTGCAAAGGTAGTAAAAATAAATGAAATACGCAAATATTTTAGAAGAAAAAACTTTCTCTCCCCGAAATTTATTTTGCGAAAACTCTATCTCTCCCAGAAATTTATTTTGCGAAAACTCTATCGTTCCCCGAAATTTATTTGACGGATAGATAGATAATTTTTTTGTACCTTCGGCACCCTAATTAAGGCTATAAATCGTTTTTTTTTCAAAAAAACACCCGAATGTTTGCGTATGTGCAATTTTTGTTGTAACTTTGCAGCTTGAAAAAGAAAATACGGTTAGAACGTACAATCATATATGAAATTTCGTATATTACCCATAGTGGCTATTTTGTTCGTTGCGTTGGCGATGTTCGTTCAGTCAGCTATCTCCTTTTCGCTGGAGAAAGAGCATGTGCGTGAGGTGGTGGAGTACAAGATGCAGTTGGCACAGAAGGACTTCTTCTATGTTTTGCTGGGTTTCCATAACGCAGCGGACGAGATGCGCAAATATGTGCTTGGACATCGGAACAACGAGCGTGAGTTATTGGAAGCGACCCGTGAGATCCTCGATCGTTACCCCCATATTGACAATATGTTCGTTAAGTTTGCGCCGGGTATTTATCAAGGCACGGAGAGCAATTATTTCCCGCGTACGTACCGTTTTCATGGCCAGACGATCACTACTTCGCATGGCTCGGACAGCCTCAATTACTATGTGCGGGACTGGTATGCAGGTGCCCTCCGGTGCGACAGTAACGGGTATTGGTCGGAGCCGTATATAGCTGCCAGCACCCAGACGCTGATCGCTTCTCATTCCATCAAGGTGGAAGACGAAAACGGACAACTCATCGGTGTAGTGGGTAACGATTTTACGATCGAGTGGATCAAGGATATCTTGCAGGACATCAAACCGTATGAAGAAGCGGTATGTCTGATTCACAGCACGGACGGTTCGCTCATTGCTTCTTCGGACACCAGTACGCAGGAGAACGAGATGTGCTATTACGACAAGCTGCATTGGCGGGTCTATTCGCAGACCTTGTATCCGATCAACATGCAGTTGATGATCGCCGTGCCGAATACCATCATTTGGCAGAGCATCCAAGCACGAAGTATAATCACGCTCTGTGTGCTGATGATCGGTATTGTGGTGCTGGTGCTGCTTTTTCGCCGGATAGAGATGAACCAAAAGGCCTATTTTCAGGTGGAGAACGAGCATAAGCTCATTCAGAACGAGATGCAGATTGCGATGAATATCCAAAGGAGTATTTTGGTGCATGATTTTATCGATGATGACCGGCTCTCTGTGCATGCTACGCTGGTGCCGATGCAGAGCGTCGGAGGCGACCTGTATGATTTCTACCGAGACGGCGATTATGTGACCTTCATCATCGGTGATGTCAGCGGTAAAGGTATGCCTGCGGCTATGTTCATGAGTGCCACCATCACGCTTTTCCGCGCTACCGTCAAGCACCATCTGTCTCCTAAGGTCATCATGGAAGAGATCAACTCCACGCTGTCTTCGAATAACAGCCAGATGATGTTCGTTACCGCTTTTGTAGGTCGTCTCCATCTGCCTACGGGTCAGTTGACCTACTGCAATGCCGGTCACCTGCCTCCGCTGATCGTCCGAGACGGACAGTGCCGTTGGTTCGAGTTGCAAGAGGCGAATGTGATCTTGGGTTTGGATGAGACCTTCCGTTTCACGGAGCAATCGACCACTATGGATCATGGCGAGCAGTTCATCGTCTTCACCGATGGAGTGACCGAGGCGGAGAATGTGCAGAAAGAGTTAATGGGCTTTGATCGTTTGCTGGAACAACTGCAAGCTCTTCACCAACCGGTTGATGATAAGACGGTTTATGATGTGGTATGCCGGTTCAGCGATGGTGCGGAGCAATCGGATGACATTGCTATTATGAATATCAAAAGGAAGTAAATGTAATGTATGATGTATGATGTATGATGTATGATGTAAGATGTAAGATGTAAGATGTAAGATGTAAGATGTACGATGTATGATGTATGTTTCATTCCGGTAGAGGATCGTATTGCCACTTTCGACATGGACGGCACCTTCATAAAAACTACTTCATCCCGCGTTCTGCGAAAAACTTCTTATCTCGCTTCGCTCGAACGATTTATTTCTGCGAAAAACCTCCATAGCGGTGCTGCGTGCAGGGCTTGAATGATCTCGCCGTCACGCAACATCTCCAACACCTGTTCCGGCTCCATGACATGCACATGGATGTCCTCCGTTGCTTCTTGGTGTTGCTCACGCACCTTCTCCACACCGGTGGCAAGGAACGTGTAAGACTTGTTATTATGGTTCGTCGGATTAGGCGACAGGGTCATGAACAACTCCCATTCGCCGCCTTCATAACCTGTCTCCTCGCTCAACTCGCGTTTGGCTGCCTCTAAAGGCGTTTCACCCGGGTCGATGACTCCTGCTACGATCTCGTAATGGGTCTCGCCTAAAGCATGGCGGTACTGATCCTCCATCACCATCTTGCCATCTTTGGTGATGGCAATGACATTGATCCAGTCCGGAAACTCCAACACAAACCACGTCGGGATCTGTTTACCGGACGGCAACTCCACACACTCCTGCCGCACGGACAACCACGGTCCGAGACGCAGTATATTCTCACTTTTGACCACTCTCCATGGTCTGTTTTCTAATGTCGGATACATATGTTTTCAAATTTGCGTGCAAAGGTACTACTTTTTTTTGATATATGCAAATTATACGCGTATAAATTATAAAGAACGCGCGTACTCACCACGTACGCGCGTTCTTTGTTCTCCCTCTCTTGAGGGTGAAGAGCTCCGCTCGATCGAGCGTCCTGTGGACGGTCGTAGAACTCCCCCGGGGTGGGGTTATCCGCCGAAGTTATCAAACCTGATATCTGCATCATCCACACCTAAGGAGTGGAGCAGGTCGAGGACGGTCTTCGCCATCGGTGTCGTTCAAGACTCCGTCGAAACCGCCCTCAACAGCAGCTGCGATGTGTTCTTTACGGCTACGGCAGAGGAGTTCGATAGGGAAAAAAAGGAAGAATAAGAGTGGGCAATAATATCGCCCTGTAATACAAAGAAGACAACAAGCGCGGGGCATTGGAGTGCTCCGCGTTTGTGGTTGTAAACATACAATTTAGCGTATTAGTTCCCGCCAAATGCTTTTAACTTCTCTATCGCTTTATTTATTGATTTTCCTTGTATATATCCGAAATATGGATCATTTGTCCTTCTCTTAACGAATGCAGGAGATGCAAAAGCGCCCATATTCAGTTGCTTGTATGTTTCTCGACAATAATCTTCATCGCCATAAGACATAATCATCTGATCTTTAGCGTATTTGTAAAGAGTAACTGTTTCTTCCTCTTGCTCAATAGTAATAAAATCTTTATTTTTAGCGTTTTGCAGCCATTCTTGAATTTGTTGAAGACTTAATATAGCTTGCTCTTTCGTTTCCCCTAATACTAATGGGAAGAATACAGCGCTTCTAATATCTTTACAATTAATCTCGTAACGCTTTCCATCAAATTTTATATTGCACCAAGAATCTTTGTAAAGCACATCGCTTTTCCCGCCTTGAGCGGAAATGTTAAGTTGAGCAAATAGGCTTATTGAACAAAATGCCAACAAAGCCAAAACAATAGTTCGATTTTTCATACCATTATCAATTAATTGCCTACTCTTTATGGGATTTTCGGCAATACTCCCAAATACAGAATGTTTTAAGAATTACAGGATCGTCTCTACTTTAAACTTAAACAAGTCAGTAAAATCACCATCTTTATCGTAAAAACGGATTTTTCCATTGACGATTTTGTAATATTCTCCTGTTTTGCTATTCTCAAGATAATACTTATCACCTTTCTTGGTTAGCTTAACTGTTTTATTGTTTTCTAATGATACGTATTGATTACCCTGTTTAACTATTTTAATATCATAATTCATAGGACCTGTTACTTTCCAGTGACCAATAATCGTTTCATCTCCTTTTAGAGATATTGGCTTTGACTCTTTTGTAACGATTTCTTTTCCAGTAGCTTTAGCGATACCGCTATCAATAGCATTTCTTAATACTCTAGTAGCATCAGTTTCTTTGCCCTTTGATGATACATATAAATTGCCTAAAGCAACTAAATCCCCTGGGACAAAGCCATATTTTGCGAAATGCGATAAATTTGCATTCTCCACCATTGAATTGGCGCGCTCTAGCCATGTATAATATAATCCTCCTTGAGCAAATCCAAAACGTTTGAAATCATCTTTTCCTTTAAACGCAATTAATTCATTGTACAAATCAATGAATGTCTCCATATCTTTTTGGATGCTCTTATCTTCTACTGCTTTCGCCTCTTCAGTTGGTGTTTTAATTTCAATTGTTTGAACCTTCTTTTGTTTGCTTCCGCAACTTATAAGACTAAAGATCAGAACAGATAGAAATAATACTTTCTTCATAATTTTGTTGGCTGTTATATCCCATCACCTCGTCGGTTTTAATTATTATGATTGTTTGTTAATATGTACACATAAAAAGCGTGAGGCTGCTATGCCACACACTCAATCAGGAGGTAATTAGGAAAACCTTTAGGCAAGTATGCTCATAGTAACTTCACGCTAACGCGCGAAGCCTATTTGCAATTCTCTCGCCTATGAAAAGTTCCTAATTTTTCCTGACTAAGAGTAAAGCAAACGCTTCGTTATTTTCTACATGTCTGCGCAACGCTTTGCGCTTTGTTTTATCGGTCAAGCTTGGCCGATAGATTGTTTGTAGAGTATAGCGGACTCGAAAGGGAGGTGAGATGAGCTAATACCCTAATTATTGCTTAATTATGCCGATGCGGCATTCAGTTCTTTCTTCAAATACTCGTACGTATATGCTGCACTACGGAGATAAAGACCGGTGCCTTTGTCCTGTAATTTTTCAAAAGTCTGTGACTTGTACACTTTGTCCATTGCGTCCAACAACGACAATTTGTAATCCTCCATCAGAAAACTAACCACCTGGTTGGTAATCATTTCAACGACAAGATCAAACTCTTTTTTTTTCATACGCGTTGCAGTTGGTCTATTGCACGTTGCGTGCAGAAACAATATTGTATGGAAGGCCGAGCGTACGTTAATCGCTCTATCAAATCCTTCATGTCGATATAATGGTTCTCGAATAGTTGCAGAGAGAGAACAACGCCATCGTCCGCCACGGGTCCGATAACAATGTCGAACTTATGCTTTTTGCCTTTGCGCTTGCGGTTATTAAAAACGAACGTTACCCATTCTTCATCAATCTTATCAAAACGTTTGACGAAAAGCTTTTGCGGATTTGTCTCGTCCCATTTATAACGCAATACAGTCGGCACTCCTTCATGTTCCTTACGACACTTGTCTTTGGCGCGCTGTAAAGCATCGTATTTGGACGGCGTGAGGTAAAACCCTTGCCCGAAATCTTTGTTAGGCAGGCACTTGGACAACTCGATCGTGTCAAAATCCGTATTGGAACCGTGGTACAAAATCATAGCGAACCTCCGTTACGTGCGCAAATTTTCTGTAATGATTCAAGCGTGTCAGCCAGTGGCAAAGTGTGCTCTACATCATAGAACTCGTTCAAGAACTGAAGTCCCTGATACTTTTGCAGGTAGTTATGCGCTAACTGCGGAGTCAAGCGAAACTTGCGCGCAAATGCGTTTACACACAAGCCGAAATACTCTATTTTCCAAAACGTTTTCTGTGACATATTCAATACTCTTTGCAACTTTCGGCTGCAAAGGTACTAAAAAAAAATGATATATGCAAGAAAAATGGACAAAAATCAGAAAAATATCGGTATTTTAGCATGGAACCTGCATAAAATTGCAGGAAAACAACGAAGAAATGGCATTTGATTAACAAAACGGAGGGGGGAAATTTGTATATATCAATAAATTGTTGTATATTTGCAGTCGATTTGGAAAAGAATTGCGAAATTATGAAGGCGAAGTGGACAAGTATCGCGGATGATTTGCAGGGAAGTATTGATAGCAAGCACTATGCACGACATATCCCCGGAAACGGAGAATGGGCGGCTGTGTGCCATAAGCCGGAGTTGAGCAAGAATACCAAACAAAAGAAAGCAAGTCTGCCGCATGTGAAGGAGTTTGGCGCGCTGATTGCGACATGCAAGGAGATTTTGAATGATCCGGAGTGCAGGGCGGCATGGCAAGCCAGATATGACGAGGCAAAGGTTAAGAATAACGCCGAAAACGACAACCGGCATAACATGCCGGACAATGGACGATGTAAAATTAATAAAGAACGCACGTACGTACGCGCGTTCTTTATTTAAATAGGTCGTCCTAGGTAAAACTATGTAGAACTAGGAATCTAGGAGCCTAGGGGACGAGTTATCCTCCGAAGTTATCGAAGCGGATGTCTGCGTCATCGACGCCCAGCGAGTGGAGCAGGTCGAGGACGGTCTTCGCCATCATAGGAGGACCGCAGAGGTAGTACTCGACATCCTCGGGAGCATCATGCTGCTTGAGGTAGGTGTCGCCCATGACAGGAGCGATGAAGCCCGGGGTGTACTTGATACCGAGTTGGTCTGCCTTCGGATCCGGACGGTCGAGCGCGAGGTGGAAATGGAAGTTCGGGAACTCCTTCTCCAAAGCGAGGAAATCGTCGAGGAAGAAGACTTCGTCGATAGCACGTGCGCCGTAGAAATAGTGCATCTCACGGTCACGGCAGTTGCGGGTCTTCAACATGTGCATGATCTGCGCACGCAGCGGAGCCATACCGGCACCACCACCGACCCAGATCATCTCCTTCTTACTGTCATAAACAGGACGGAACTCGCCGTAAGGACCGCTCATGCGCACCTTGTCGCCCGGTTTGAGCGAGAAGATATACGTGGAAGCGATACCGCAGGGTACGTCCATGAACTCCGGTCCGTTGGGGCACTGGTCTTTCGGTTTGAAAGGCGGGGTAGCGATACGGACGGTAAGGGTGATGATGTCGCCCTCGTCGGGGTAGTTAGCCATCGAATAAGCACGAACGGTAGCCTGGGTGTTCTTCTGTTTGAGTTTGAAGAGCCCGAACTTCTGCCATGCCGGCAGGTAGAGGTCGCCGATAAGCGATTTATCGAAGTCGCGGTCGTAGTCGATGTCGTACTCAGGGATGATGATCTGTGCGTACGAACCCGGCTCGAAGTGCATGTGCTCGCCCGGAGGCAGCTGCACTTTGAACTCTTTGATGAAGGTAGCGACGTTCTTGTTGGAGATGACTTCGCACTCCCATTCTTTGACGCCGAGTACGGCTTCATCGACCTTCATGGTGATGTCTTCTTTCACTTTGACTTGGCAACCCAGACGCCAGCCTTCTTTCTGCTGTTTGCGGGAGAAATGTACGGTCTCGGTAGGCAGGATCTCGCCGCCTCCGGAGAGGACTTGGCACTTGCACTGACCGCACGAGCCCTTTCCGCCGCAGGCAGAGGGGAGGTGAACACCGGCTTCGCCGAGTTGGTTGAGGAGTGAGCCACCTGCGGCCACGTCATAGACTTTGTCGCCGTTGATGGTGACCTTGACGTTACCGGAGGATACCAGATATTTCTTGGCTACCAAAAGGATAGCAACGAGGAGGAGAATAACAATCAAGAAAACTCCTACAGCATATAAAATTGCTAATGTATTCATATACTTCTTTTAATTATGGTCAAAAACTAAATGTTTGTTTTATAAGTCAAAAATTATCAAAAATTAAGAAAAATTTTATCTTCATCTTTTAGTCAAAAATTATCAAAAATTAAGAAAAATTTTATCTTTATCTTTTTGTCAAAAATTATCAAAAATTAAGAAAAATTATTTTTTTATTTTGATAATATAAATTCACTCATCGAAGTCGTATTGTTGACGACTACTTTTGACGTTGAAAAAATCTATCTCATTCGTCTCTGGGTCATAGATGTACTTTTCTGCCCGTAAACTCCGACCAAAGTTTAATAAGATACCAATAGGTTTCTTAGTCAAACGCAGGTAGTTGTATAACTGAGCACGATGCTCAGGCAGAATAGTTTCTACGGCTTTGAGTTTCTCATAGCCATAATCGCCTAATTCAATACATAGCGCCTCTTCGTACACACCTTCTGAAATACCGAATCCGTATTCACTGTGTACTTCCATCGCAGCGCCTATAATGTCATAGACGATGTCGGCTAATTGTGTTTGTCGTTCTTCCGTCATAAATGAGCGATTTTCTTTTAGTCAAAAATTATCTAAAATTTAAGAAAATTTTCAAATTCCTAATTTTTGGTTAATTTTTGGTAATTTTAGACCTATTAAAAATATTTAATTTTTGTTACCTGTGATTAAAACTCGATGCCGCTGAAGCACATGAACGCCATGGCCATGAGGCCGACGGTGATGAATGTGATTCCAAGGCCTTGCAGCGGCTTCGGTACGTCGTTATACTCCATTTTCTCACGAATACCTGCGAGGCAGACGATGGCTAAGAACCATCCCAGACCCGAACCGAAGGCGTACATAAACGCGTCTCCGAGGGAAGTGATGGCCTTGGGATCCACTGCGGGCAGGCCGATACGCTGCTGCATGAAGAGCGAACCACCCATGATGGCGCAGTTCACCGCAATCAGCGGCAGGAAGATTCCGAGGCTCGCATAGAGCGACGGGCTGTATTTCTCCACAACCATCTCCACCAGTTGCGTGATAGCGGCAATGACGGCGATGAAGAGGATGAAACTGAGGTATTCCAAGTGCAGCGGCTCGAGAACGAGCGTCTGCAACAGGTAGTTAACCGGCAGGGTAACGACGAGCACGAAAGTAACGGCTACACCCAGACCGGCTGAGGTCTTCACGTTCTTCGAAACGGCGAGGTATGAGCACATTCCCAAGAAGTACGCGAAAATCATGTTATCCGCAAAGATCGAGCGGACAAATAAACTTAAAGCGTGTTCCATTACTTAGCCTCCTTATTATTAATTGAACGATGTACCCAAATGACGCAGCCCACAAGGATCAACGCCATAGCCGGCATGAGCATCATACCGCAGTTCTCGTAGCCGTGGTCATAGCACCACTGCGGGATTACTTGGAAACCAAGCAACTGACCCGAGCCGAGGAGCTCACGCACGAAGGCTACGATGACGAGGATGATGGCATAACCTAAGCCGTTGCCCAGACCGTCCAACAGGGAATCCCATGCGTTGTTGGTCATGGCAAACGCTTCAAGGCGACCCATGAGAATACAGTTGGTGATGATCAGACCGAGGTAAACGCTCAGCTGCATTGCTACATCGTAGGCAAACGCTTTGAGCACCTCGCTGACGAGTGTCACAAGCGCCGCTACTACCACCAGTTGCACGATGATACGTACACGCATCGGGATAGTGTTACGGATGAGCGACACGATCACGTTAGACATCGCCACGATGATGGTCACGGCGATACCCATGACGAGCGCAGGCTTGAGCTGTACCGTTACGGCGAGCGCCGAACAGATACCGAGGATCTGCACTACGACAGGGTTATTAGCGTTAAGAGGACCGAGTAATGTGTCCTTAGTCTTCTGACTCAACATGGTCTTCCTCCTTTCCTTCATTTAATTCATTCAAAAACTCTGCGTACTCCGTCAAGTTCACTTCGAGCATCGTGCTGACGCCGGACGAGGTGATGGTAGCACCGGAGATGGCATCTACCTGCTCTTGTCCTTCGGCGTGTTTGCCGGCTTTGAGAACCGCTACAGAGACAACAGCTCCTTCGGCATTGCGGATGTGCTTGCCTTCAAACTGGCTGCGGAACTCCGGCTCTACGATCTTGGCACCCAGACCCGGGGTCTCGGACTCGTGGTTGAAGTTCACACCATAAATGGTGTTCTTGTCCTCATCGAGTGCGAGGTAACCGCCGATGCCGCCCCAAAGACCCTTACCGGAAAGCGGCAGGATGTACTTGGTAGCACCGTTGAGGTTCGCTACATAGACCTCTTGTTCACCGTAAGTGAGGGTGTCCTGTACGAGCGTGTAATAGACCTCTGCAGGGTCAGCGTTTGTGTAGTCCACTTTGAGCGCACCGAGGATCTGTTTCTGCTTGTCGAGCAGGATGTTCGCTTCCTGACGCGGCTTGAGTGACTGATTAGCCAATGCCAGCAGCACAGCTACGATGATCACTACCACCGTCATATAGACGAATGTGTAGATATTACTGTTTGTATTCAGTTTCATAGCGTGCCCTCCTTATTTAATGACGCGTTTAGCGCGACGGTTAATATTTGCTTGAACAACACACCAGTCGATGAGCGGTGCAAAGGCGTTACCAAATAAGATAGCGAGCATCATTCCCTCTGGGAAACCAGGGTTGAGGACGCGCACGAGCACTGCTATAAGACCGATGAGGAAACCGTATATCCACTTACCGCACTCGGTACGAGCGGAGGTTACAGGGTCGGTAGCCATGAAGACTGCACCGAAAGCGAAACCGCCGGAAACGAGGTGCATGTACCACGGGTACTGCGCTGCGAGGTTAGCCTCCGAGCCGCCGATGTTAAAGAGCCAAGCGGTCAGACCGCCGCCGATGAAGGTAGCGAGCATGGTCTTCCACGAAGCTACACCGGTAGCAATCAGCAGACATGCGCCGAGCGCGATTGCCCAGATACAGGTCTCACCGACCGAACCCGGTACAAGACCGTTCACCATGTCCCAGAACGACTGCGATGCAGGTACACCGGTACTCATCTGCGTCAACGGCGTAGCGCCCGAGAAACCGTCCACCACTGCGTGACCGCCGTCCCAGCCCCAAGTGCCAGCCGTGCGGATGAACGGTTCGTCACCGGTCATGTGGCTCGGGTATGCGAAGAATAGGAACGCGCGCGTGATGAGCGCTACGTTGAAGATGTTATAACCTGTGCCGCCGAACACCTCTTTCGCGAAGATGACCGCAAAAGCCACTGCGATAGCAACCTGCCACAGCGGGGTGTTAATAGGCACGATGAGCGGGATGATGAATCCCGTTACGAGGAATCCTTCTGCTACCTCCTCATGCTTGATCTGCGCAACGACGAACTCGATGCCCAGACCGACCGCATAGCTGACGATGATAAACGGCAGTACAGCCAAGAAGCCGAAGCCGAACGCTTTCCACCAGAGAGCAGCGGTCATGCCTGCTGCCAACTGACCGGTAGCCAGCAAGTGCTGATAGCCGACGTTGAACATACCGAAGAGCAGTGCGGGAACAAGCGCAATGACTACGAGAATCATCGTACGTTTGCTATCCGAACCGTCATGGATATGCGTGCCGTTGCGTTTAGCGGTCGTCTGAGGGGTGAAGAGGAACGTGTCGAAGGCGTCATAGAACGAACTGAGCCAGCTCAGTTTGCCGCCTTCCTCGAAGTTCTTGCCGAACTTCTTCCAGTTTTTATAAAGCCATTCCATTACTCAATCTCCTTTCTTAAATAATCCAACGCTTCGCGCACGATAGCCTGCAGCGGCATTTTGGACGTGCACACATACTCGCAGAGCGCGAAATCTTCAGGAGCCACCTCGTACGCACCCAGCGCTTCCATCTTATCGATGTTCGACGCAATCATCGCTTTGATGAGGTACTCGGGGTAGATGTCCATCGGGAATACTTTGTCGTATTCGCCGGAGACGATGATCGCGCGGCGGCCACCTTTGAGACGAGCGTCCCACTGGTATTTCTTCGGACCGAAGAGCCAGCGTGTTACGCAGTTGTCGAACAGACCAGCAGGGTCGGTCTTTCCGGCATTGAAAGCCGAGAAGCGCGGCAGCAGCCAGCCCATGAACTCGTGGTTCTCCGAACCCTCGTCGAGGACGGTGAACTGGTTGTCATAGACGGAGATCATGTCGTCCATCGTGACCTGACGACCGCTCAGCACGTTTCCTGCGATGTAACGGCACGGACACTCGGTGTGTACGTTCGAGAGCAGGACAGCGGAAACCGGCATACCCGGCAGGACGTTGTAGTACTGCTTGCCGTAAGCCAGCGGACCGGTGAGCGCCACTTTCTTCTGCATGTCCACGATGCCCTTCTGGAAGAGGCGACCGATGAGCGCGAGATCCTGGATGTTCACCGTGAAGACGGTCTCACCCTTAGCCAGCGGCGCGAGGTTGTTGAGCTGTACGCCTACGTTTCCGGCAGGGTGGGGACCATAGACCTCATAGAGGGTGCAGTCCTTCAACTCTCTTAACTCGGTAGCTTTGGCACCACCTTTGATACCGATGAATACCGGTGCGATCTTGCCCAGCGCGGAGACAGCCGCCTGTAAGGTAGGCAACTGACCTTTGAGCACGAACTCATAGTTCGGAGCACAAGGCGCACTGTCAAAACTCGAAATAAAAATAGCGCGAGGGGTCTTGTTCGGCATCGCGATGCAGTCGTACGGACGTTGCTTCATCAATGCCCAGAGGCCGCTTTTCAGCAGCAGCTCCTTCACATCGCCCGTGGTGTCAAATTTCTCATACTCGATGACGCTGTCCGCAAGGATGTCGATGGACATGATCTTACGTCGCTCACCGCGCACGATCTCTTTGACTTCACCCGAGACAGGCGAGGTAAAGAACAAGCTCTCAAACGCTTTGTCGTGGAAGAGCGGGCTACCCGCCTTCACACGGTCGCCGACCTTGACATCCAGTTTGGGAGTGATGCCGGCGAACTGGTCGGGCACGATATGAAAGACCTCCGGCCGACGAACGCTACCCAGCGTCTCTGCCGCAGTTCCCTCAAAAGGAATGTCCAGACCTTTTTTCAGTTTGATCGTTTGCATAAAATGTTAATTATTTTTGTTTGTTTTGATTTCCAGTGGACTAGTAAACGAGCGAACCGGTAAACTAGTTTTCACAAAAAGCGTGCAAAGTTACTGCTTTTTTTTGACATACGCAAGCGTGCGCGTACATTTTTAATAAAAAAATGCAATTTGCTAAGCATGTCTGCTAATACTAAAACGCTGAAAGGGCTAAAATTGCCGCTTTTGACGCATTGCGGGCGTTGTTTTGCGGTAAAGGATGCCCGTGGGAGAGTTTTTATTGCCCATAAATGACTTTGTACCTCCCAAAACCGCTCCCAATACCGCTAAAACGGCAAAAAAGATAAAAATATCGCACTTTTTAGCCAAAATATTTGCATGTATCAGAAAAAAGCTGTAACTTTGTGGCTGTTTTGGAAAAAAACTACTAGAGCATCTAGAGCAACTAGAGCAACTAGAGCAACTAGGACATATAGACCACTATCACACATAATACATAAAACATTCAATTATCATGGCAGACAACAAAGTAAACATGTTAGCGGATTTTGCGCCGGTCTCCACACAAGTATGGAAGGACAAGATCATCGCTGACCTGAAAGGTGCCGACTTCGACAAGAAGTTGGTATGGCGCACGCCGGAAGGATTCAACGTGCAGCCGTTCTACCGCCGTGAGGACCTCAAAGGCCTGAAGACTACCGTCTCTGCGCCCGGTCAGTTCCCTTACGTCCGCGGTACGCGTACAAACAACGAATGGGCAATCCGCCAGAACATCTGCGCGTGCAAGAACGCACGCAAGGCGAATGCGAAAGCGCTGGAGGTGCTCAACAAAGGTATCACGTCTCTCGGTTTCTGTCTCGACAAAGACAAACTGACGTACAACTTCATCAAAACGCTCCTCAACGGCGTTTATGCACCGGCGGTGGCGATCAACTTCTCCATCTGCGCTTGCGCAGCGCCGAAGTTGGCGAACATCCTCGTGCGTTATTACGGCCGTATGGGCTATGACACCAAGGGACTCATCGGTTCTATCAATGTCGATCCGATCAAGAACATGCTCCTAAAGGGCAAAGCCCTGACCCGTGAGCAGGTAAGCGCTAAGATAGCCGAGACCGTCAAAGCAGCCAAGTCGCTGCCGGGTTACCGTGTAGTAGGCGTCAACAGCGTCATCCTCAATAACTCCGGCGCTTATGCGGCTCAGGAGCTCGCGTACGCTCTCGCATGGGGTGCCGAGTACATGACGATGATGACCGAGGCAGGCATCCCGAACTACCGCGCAGCCAATGCTATCCGTTTTAATATGGGTATCGGCGGTAACTATTTCATGGAGATTGCTAAGTTCCGTGCAGGCCGTCTGCTGTGGGCAAAGATTGTCGAGGCTTACAAAGACCCGATCTTCACCACCGCTCTCCGCAACGCCGCTAAGATGAACGTCAGCGCCGAGACCAGCCGTTTCAATATGACCATCTTTGACGCGTATGTGAACCTCCTTCGTTCGCAGACCGAGACCATGAGTGCGGCTCTCGCAGGTGTGGATGAGATCACCGTTACGCCGTTCGACGTGACTTACGAGAAACCGACGGATTTCTCCGAGCGTATTGCCCGTAACCAGCAGCTCTTGCTCAAGGAAGAGGCACATTTCGATAAGGTCGTTGACCCCGCAGCGGGTTCGTACTACCTCGAGAACCTGACCGCTTCTATCGCCGCTGAGGCTTGGAAGCAGTTCCTCGACATCCAGGAGCGCGGTGGTATGTACCAGATGGTTTCCGAAGGCAAGGTACAAGAGCACATGGCGGCTAACCTCAAAGCACGTCTCGCTGACGTCGCTAAACGCAAAGAGGTGCTGCTGGGCTCGAACCAGTTCCCGAACTTCACCGAGAAAGCCGGCAAGAAGATCAAAGCCGACGCCGGTGCTTGCAGTAGCATTTGTACGTGCAAGACGGATAAGAAACAGGCTGCTTGCGGTTGCGATAGTTCTTGCGAGCCGCAGATTGCTACGCTGCCCGTAGCCCGTGCTGCCGAAGAGTTTGAACAGTTGCGCTTAGAGACCGAAGCCGCTAAGAAACAGCCGGTTGCGTTCATGCTGACCATCGGTAACCTCGCTATGCGTATTGCGCGTGCGCAGTTCAGTTGTAACTTCCTCGCGTGCGCAGGATACAAGGTCATCGACAACAACGGTTTTGCTACCATCGCTGAAGGTATCAAGGCAGCCCGCAAGGCGAAAGCGGACATCATCGTCCTCTGTTCGTCTGACGACGAGTACGCCGACCTCGCGCCGAAGGCATGGAAGAAGCTGCAGGGCAAGAAAGAGCTTATTGGAAACGTTGAAACAACTGAATAGCCAACTACTTAAGAAATAAACGGCTAATTAAACGAATTTAACGAATTAATTATAAACGGCTAATTAAACGAATTTAACGAATTAATTATAAACGGCTAATTAAACGAATTAAGCGAATTTTAATTAGCATAATTAGCGTAATTCGCCGTTAATAAAGCCAAATTCGCTGTAAAAGACAATATGGAAAATCAGTTATTATATAAGGAAGAAACCTATAAGATTGTAGGTGCTGCAATAGAAGTTCACAAGGAGTTAGGGTGTGGTTTTACCGAACCCGTATATCAAGATGCTCTTGAGTATGAATTTCAGCTGCGTGGTATTCCTTATGAACGTGAAAAGGTCATGAAAATAAACTATAAAGATATAGTTTTGCCCAAAGAGTTCCGTGCTGATTTTGTATGCTATGATAAGATTATTGTTGAGTTAAAGGCTGTTTCTGAAATCTTGGATGAGCACTATGCTCAGGTGTATAACTACCTCAAAACAAGTGGTTCCCAATTAGGACTTCTCATTAACTTTGGCAATATGTCTTTGGAGTGCAAAAGAATTCCATGTTCACTTAAATGGCAAGAATAATTAGTTTAATTCGCATAATTCGCCGTTAAAATAATTAGTTTAATTTGTCTAATTCGCCGTTAAAAATTTTATACTTATGAAGCCGAATTTTAAAGATATCAACATTAAGCAAGTTTCGGCCAGCAAGGTTGTTGGCCCGAACAACGCCGACTGGCAGACGCCGGAACTCATCGACGTCAAGCCGATCTACACCAAAGAGGACCTCAAAGGCATGGAGCACCTCGACTACGTGTCCGGTATCCCGCCGTTCCTCCGTGGCCCGTATAGCGCCATGTATCCTCTCCGTCCTTGGACCATCCGTCAGTATGCCGGATTCTCCACCGCAGAGGAATCGAATGCGTTCTATAGAAGAAACCTCGCGTCCGGTCAGAAAGGTCTGTCCGTCGCTTTTGACCTCCCGACCCACCGCGGCTACAACGCCGATAACATGCGTGTCGTAGGCGACGTCGGCAAAGCAGGCGTAAGTATCTGCTCGCTGGAGGACATGAAAGTCCTCTTCGCCGGCATCCCCTTGAACAAGATGTCCGTCTCCATGACCATGAACGGCGCCGTGCTGCCGATCCTCGCGTTCTATATCAACGCCGGACTCGAGCAGGGTGCCAAACTCGAGGAGATGGCAGGTACCATCCAGAACGATATCCTCAAGGAGTTCATGGTGCGTAACACCTATATCTACCCGCCTAAGTTCTCCATGAAGATCATCGCCGATATCTTCGAATATACCTCGCAGAACATGCCTAAGTTCAACTCCATCTCCATCTCCGGTTACCACATGCAGGAAGCCGGTGCCACGGCGGATATCGAGTTGGCTTACACGCTGGCCGACGGTATGGAGTACCTCCGCGCAGGTGTCAACGCCGGCATGGATGTCGATACGTTCGCACCGCGTCTCAGCTTCTTCTGGGCGATCGGTATGAACCATTTCATGGAGATTGCCAAGATGCGTGCAGGACGTATGTTGTGGGCGAAGATCGTCAAGTCTTTCGGTGCCAAGAACCCCAAATCCATGGCGCTCCGTACGCACAGCCAGACCTCCGGTTGGTCGCTCACCGAGCAAGACCCGTTCAACAACGTAGGACGTACCTGTATCGAGGCGATGGGAGCTGCGCTCGGTCACACCCAGTCGCTCCACACCAACGCACTCGACGAGGCTATCGCGCTGCCGACGGATTTCTCCGCTCGTATCGCTCGTAACACCCAGATTTACATCCAGGAGGAGACCAAGATCTGCAAGGAGATCGACCCGTGGGGTGGTTCCTACTATGTAGAGTCGCTCACTCAGGAACTCATGGAGAAAGCGTGGGCTCACATTCAAGAAATCGAGAAACTGGGTGGTATGGCAGCAGCTATCGAGACCGGTATTCCTAAGATGCGTATCGAGGAAGCCGCTGCGCGTACACAGGCGCGTATCGACTCCGGCAAACAGAAGATCATCGGAATCAACGAGTACCGCCTCGAGCACGAAGACCCGATTGACATCCTTGAGATTGACAACACCGCCGTTCGTGAGCAGCAGGTAGCTCGCCTCAACGAACTCCGTGCTAACCGTGACGAGAAAGCCGTTCAGGCTGCTCTTGCCGAGATCACCGAGTCCGTACAGAAATGGGCGGACGGCGGTAAGGGTGAGAACCTCCTCGCACTCGCTGTCAAAGCAGCCGGTCTCCGCGCTTCGCTCGGCGAGATCTCCGATGCCTGCGAGAAAGTCGTAGGACGTTATAAAGCAACCATCAGAACTATTTCAGGCGTGTACGCTTCAGGTACTAAGAACGACGATAACTTCCAGGAAGCTTGTCGTCTCACGGCAGAGTTTGCCAAGAAAGAAGGTCGTCAACCCCGTATCATGATTGCCAAGATGGGTCAGGACGGCCATGATCGTGGCGCCAAAGTGGTAGCCACCGGTTATGCCGATTGCGGCTTTGATGTGGATATGGGACCCTTGTTCCAGACTCCGGCAGAGGCAGCTAAACAGGCGGTGGAGAACGATGTCCATGTACTGGGTGTCTCCAGCCTTGCGGCAGGTCACAAGACCCTCATCCCGCAGGTCATCGAGGAACTCAAGAAACTCGGTCGTCCGGATATCATGGTCACCGCCGGTGGTGTCATCCCCGCGCAGGACTACGACTTCCTCTACAAAGCCGGTGTCGCCGCCATCTTCGGTCCGGGTACGCCTGTGGCATATTCAGCAAAAGTGGTTATGCAATTATTGATGCAAGAGTAAGCCCCCCGATCCCCTGAAGGGGGAGAGAAGAGAGAGCCGCCTTTACGGGCGGCTCTCTTTCTTTATCTCTTGCCGCTAAGGATTCGGCAAGCACTTAGTAAGGTTAATGAATAAGGAATGAATAAATAATATATAAGGAATATATAAGCTTTTTCGGTCTGAAAATGCCTGAGAGGTGTCTTATCCTGAAAAAAGTAGACACATTTAGGAACACTAAAATGTCTACATTATGTATCAAAGAGGCAAAAAAAAGTTTACTCGTGAAGAACGGATGA
>ONWR01000011.1:0-56165 GCA_900321605.1 uncultured Bacteroidales bacterium
ATGCCAGTGGTGTATTGGTGTTCTATGTGCATGGTCACATGTTTTCGTTCTTTGACTGCGACAATTTCAGCGTCATCACGCTTAAATGTCAGCCGGAACGGATAGATGAACTGAAGGCTGAGTATGACTGCATCGGCAATCCCTATAACGAGTCGCCGAAACATTGGATAGGTATCGCCCCACATACCGCGCCGGACGAGTTACTACGTGACCTTACTCGCAACTCGTACGAGATTGTCAAAGCGAAATATAATAAGAAGGAATAAAACAGATGACGCGAGAGAAAGAGATTATACGAATCACCCTATGGGGTAGCGTGGTTAATGTGGCATTAACTGCCTTGAAGTTCGTGGCGGGAATCATAGGTTGCTCGGCTGCGATGATAGCGGATGCCGTACATTCGTTGAGCGACCTGCTGACGGATTTTGTGGTGCTTCTTTTTGTGAAGATCAGCAGTCGTCCGGCGGACAGTGAGCACCCCTATGGTCACGGTAAATATGAGACACTGGCCACTACTATCGTGGCTATTGCGCTCTTGGTGGCAGGTGGTGTCTTGGCGGCGGAGGGTGTGCAGAAGATAGTGAGTGCGCTGCACGGCGCGGAACTGGTGATGCCTGGTCGGATAGCCTTATGGGCGGCGCTCATCAGCATAGCAGCGAAGGAAATCATCTATTGGCTTACGGTCCATGTCAGCCGTCGTGTCAACTCACCGGCTCTGGAAGCCAATGCCTGGCACCATCGCACAGACGCGTTGTCGTCGGTAGCTACGGCACTCGGTATCGGTGGTGCGTTGTTGTTCGGCGGGCAATGGGCAATATTGGACCCGATAGCTGCGGTGCTGGTAAGTATCTTCATCATCATCACAGCCGGCAAACTGCTGCATGAGGCCGTACAGGATTTGATGGAAAAACGGTTGCCGGAAGAAGTGGAGCAACAGATACGCGATATCGTGTCTGAGGACAGCGAGATGAGCGAGATGCACCATCTCCGCACGCGCCGTGTGGGCAATGTGTACTCGATTGAGATGCACTTGCGCATGCATGGAAATGTGTCGCTATACGAGGCGCACAGGCATAGTGTCCTTCTGGAGCAGAAACTGCGTGAACGATTCGGAGCAGCCACGATGATAACCATCCATCTGGAACCGCTCAAAGCCAATGGGGTTTATTTACCCGATTAATAGAACTGATAGCATATGAGTAAGTTTCGTGCAATAGCCGGCTATGTGCTTGGCGGAGTGATGTTCGTGGTGCTGCTGCCGACGATTATGTGGCTGGCATCCGGTATGCCGGCGTTGGAACATATTGGTGCGTGTCGCGCGTTGATAACAGGTGTGCTGATACTCGGCGGCTTGGCTCTCAGTATATGGACGATCGTGTATATGAAACGTCGCGGCAAAGGGAATCCCATGGACGCTTTCGACCACGAGATAGGTCCGCGCACGCAACATCTGATGACGGAAGGTCCTTACCGCATCAACCGCAATCCGATGTTGACAGGGACGCTTGTTTATCTCGCATCATTCATCGTCTGGCTATGGACGTGGCAGGCAGTATTGGTGTGGGGTATTTTCTTCGCCATCATGTTCGTGCAAGTACTGACTGAAGAGAAACGTCTCCGCCGTGATTTTGGCGAAGAATATGAGTCTTATTGCCGTCGCACAAGGCGGTTTTTACCATTTTGATTATGACACTAAAACTATTCATACAAGCGTTGACGAAGTTCCTTTTCGGCCTATTGTTAGTCGGAGTACTGCTGTTCCTTCCTGCCGGGACGTTTGATTATTGGCAGGCATGGCTCTTTATTGGTATTCTGTTCAGACCGATGTTCATTGCCGGCATCGTGTTGATGATTCGTCAACCGGAACTGCTGCGCAAACGTTTGGATGCCAAAGAGAAACAGGGCGAGCAGAAATGGGTGGTCGCATTAAGCGGATTGATGTTCATTGCTGTGTTTGTTGTGGCAGGACTCAACTTCCGTTTTGGATGGCTTCTTATGCCCAACTGGACCACATACGTAGCCGCTGGTATTTTCCTGCTTGGCTACGCGCTTTATGCAGAGGTTATGCGCGAGAATGTGTGGCTTTCGCGTACGGTAGAGGTGCAAGAGAACCAGCAGGTGATAGATACCGGTTTGTATGGTATTGTTCGCCATCCGATGTACTCGGCCACGCTGTTGCTTTTCCTCTCTATGCCCTTAGTGCTCAACTCGGTATGGTCATTCGCGTTGATGCTACTTTATATCCCTATTATCGTCAAGCGTATTCGCAATGAGGAAGAGGTTTTGGAGCGCGACCTTGCTGGTTACAAAGAATACAAGCAACGTGTGCGCTATCGTTTAATCCCGTATATTTGGTAATATGAACTGGACAATAATCCTCATTGAAGCAATTGTGCTGACGGCAGCATTCACGGCGATGATACTCATTCCGCTGGTGAAGAATCCGGTGTGGTGGATAGCTGACTATCCCGAAGACATCCAAGAGGAATATTTCAAGACGCACGAACGCATCCCATCGAAGTTCTTCACGCCGACTGTGCTCCTAAAGAAAGGCATGGCGATAATCATCGCTTTGGCTCTATTGCTTTTAGTGGTATGGCTGGCAGGCGCATATGATTTCTGGTCGGCTCTTGGTGTCGGCTACGGCATGTGGCTATTCATCGATTGGTATGATTGTTTCTTCTTGGACTGGGTGTTGTTTGCTAACATGAAGTCAGTCCGCTTACCGGGCACCGAACACATGGATGACGCGTACCATCAGAAGAAATACCATTTCATTCAATCCTGCTGGGGAATGCTTATCGGCTTGATACCATGCCTCATCGGAGCAGGTTTATATGCTTGGTTGTTTTGTTAATGGAAACAGATAGAATCATATCAAAACTCTTTGCTTTACAAGACCAAGCATACGCAGACTTTCAAAGCAAGTTGCTGCCGACTGTCAAACGCGAGACGGTTATTGGTGTGCGGACACCGGACTTACGCAAAATGGCGAAGCAAATCTGCAAGACTCCTGCTGCGCAAGAGTTCTTGCACAGTTTGCCACATCGCTATTTTGACGAGAACCAACTGCACGCGTTTATCCTATCGGAAGAGAAAGATTTCAACACCTGTATTGCATATCTGGAGCAGTTCCTGCCGTATGTGGATAATTGGGCAACATGTGACCAACTATCGCCGTGTTGCTTTAAGAAGCATACTCAAGAACTATTACCGCTTATTCGCAAGTGGATGAGAAGCAAGCACACCTATACGAAACGCTTTGGCATAGGGACGCTGATGCGGTATTTCTTGGACGAGGCTTTCCTACCGGAATACTTAGAATGGGTTGAATCCATTAAGAGCGATGAGTATTACATCCGCATGATGCAAGCGTGGTTCTTTGCTACGGCGCTTGCCAAACAATGGGATGCCACGCTGCCCTATATACAGCAACAGCGTATGGAGAAAGAAACACACAACAAAACCATCCAGAAAGCCGTTGAGAGTTTCCGTATCACAGACGAACAAAAGGCTTTGCTAAAGACCCTGCGAGTGAAATGAAAAAGATTCTATTCCTACATGGCTTTTACGCAAGCGGACAATGTGTTCCGGCAATTGCGTTACGTGAAGCATTCGCAGGGCGTGCCGATGTACTGACACCGGACTTGCCCATGCATCCACAGGATGCGCTACGTTTCATTCGCGAACTAACTGACAGAGAAAAGCCCGACTTGCT
Source organism: uncultured Bacteroidales bacterium (assembly GCA_900321605.1). Lineage (GTDB taxonomy): Bacteria > Bacteroidota > Bacteroidia > Bacteroidales > Paludibacteraceae > Colicola. The sequence goes on from ONWR01000011.1 coordinate 3,719, forward strand.
CGTAGGGAATAGTTGCGGCGCTTTCTATGCACAGATGATTGCTCCGGTCGTTGGTATTCCTGCCTTGCTTGGTAATCCTCATTTCCAGATGTCAGAGTTCTTGAAACAGCGCATAGGTCAACATGAATACAAGTCACCACGCAAGGATGGCAAGCAATCATTCGTTATTGATGAAAACTTGGTCAAAGAGTTTGCTGCACTGGAGGCTACTCAATTCGACAACTGGAATCCTCAATTCCGCGATCGTGTGTGGGGATTATTCGGAGAGCAAGATTCCTTAGCGCATTTTGAACCGCTCTTCTTGGAGCACTACAACCGTTCATTCCATTTCCCCGGAGGACATACTCCCACCGCTGATGAAGTCCGCACATGGTATGTACCGTTGGCAGAGAGGATGTTAATTGAACTATCATACACAAACGAGGTGTGAGGCGTTTGTCGTTTACTATCTAATTCACTTTGACGGTTCCCTTTTCGTCGCTACCGCGCTTTTCGTGATGAAACGTGCGGTAGTTTTGTTTATAGAAGACCTCAAAGGCGCGCGAGCGCAAGCGGACTTGTGAGATGCGCGGAGCGGTTGAAGACTCGCGAGGTCGGAGAGTAAACGGAGACTTTTGAGGTCGCAAAAAGAGAAGACTTTCGGCGCTCAAAAATGGAAGACTATTACGCGCGAAAAATGAGGTGACTTTTGAGGTTATTTTGGAATAGTGGAGACCTATCAATTTCATGCACAAAATGCGACTTGTGATGTAAGAAAATGAGTGAGACTTTCGTCCTAAAGATTTGAGCCGACTTCGGCAATAAGTTGAAAGTGTTGACTGCATATTCCGCTTTTGAAGACACGTTTGGAAGCGTCAATATAGCAGGGCGGTTGGGGCTCTCCAGAGGGAAAGAGCGGAAGATTTTGCTATCTTCCGCTGCTATCTGGCTTATTTACAGCGATTTACGTTTTCAATCGCCGAACAAATAGCGAAAAAACTGGACAAACGAAGTAAAACTTCGAAGATTTTCCGTTATTTGTGTTTGCTGCAACATGCTTTATATCAGCATGTTATGAATAAATTTCTATAAAAATTTCCTATTCCCAAAATTCGTCCTAATTTTAGAAAATGGGCAAATTTTCACAGAAAAGAAAAATCCGTCCATTCTCGATGTGAAAACAGACGGATTTTGACGAAGTTAGAAGGGTGATGATTAGAATGCCGGAGCTATCTTATTGACGCGTTCGATGAGGTCTTCATCGATGTGATTTGCATAACGGAACGTCATACTCAAATCACTATGACCCACGATTTGGACAACGTCCAAGTCTTTTGCTCCTGCTCTGAGCAGACTGGTGATACCACTGTCACGTAGCGAGTAGAGTTGGTATTCTCTTGGCAGCTTCAGTGCTTCTCGCATTCTATCCCAGATGATGGTATATGAGTGAGACGATGAGGGTTTGCTTCCCGGTTTCCATGTTCCGGCGCCAAATACGTAATCATCCGGTTTAGCGCCCTTGATATGATCACGCAACAATGCTTCCAGTTGCTCGTCCATGCGACCATTGTGGGCTTTGCCGTTTTTCTTCTGCGAGCCTTTCATCTCGATACAATGTTTCTCGAAGTTTAATTGCTCAACCTTAACGCGAGTAATCTCAACCGGACGAAGGAATGATTTATACACCAACTGCATAATGATGACGAAAATCGGGTTCTTCTCCATAAAGTAAGCCGTTATGCGGTCACGTACTTCCTTCGGGATAATTGTACGCTCCTTGCTTTCCTCCTTTTTGGTCTTTAGCTTCTCAAACGGATTCGTGCGGACGTAACTCTTCTCCATAGCCCAACTGAAGAACGCACGCGCAAGTTTTATATTATTATTGTACGTACGCGCGCTTACGCGATCTTCATCGTATTTCTTACGGACAGAAGTCTTGCCTTTAGAGTTATTACCTTCCAACACGAACTCCATATATTGGTTCGCTAAGATTTGCGAGAATGTAGAAGCACTCATAGTGGGATAGTTCTTATGTACCCACTGCTTGAACTGCTTGCAGAAGCAACTATAGCTGCGCATAGTAGTTTCCTTCAGTTCTTTGCTTTTATCTTTCTCGTAGAGGTCAATTACCTGTTCCAACGGTGTATAGTAGCGCACGTTATCACCAGATGTGGTGTCCTGTGTACCGAGACCATAATCAGGCATGTTCTGTTGGAGATTGATGTAACCGGCTGCAAGTCGGTTGTTGATTTGAAGAATAATAGCGCTGGTCTGCAGTTTGAACTCTGTAAGCGACTTACAGCGTTTGCGCTCACGGTTCATCATCAGACGAACGCGCTCATTCATGTTAATGGTAGGGTTTAGGCGGTAGTACTCAATGTACCATCCTCTTGAGTTGTGTTTTAACTCTGCAGGAACATATTGCCTCAGAGTTCCGAAATTTTGTTGTAACATACTAATTTTTTTTCTTACCGCGAACCATTTCTGATTGCGGCAAGAAAAAAAGTTAATAAATGTCCTATTAACAGCAAATGACTTCCACATCTGTGAAAGTCATTTGTGCAGATTTTGTGCTGATTTCAACGCGTCTCAAGCGTAACTCGTTTATTTTCAGCGTCTGCGGTGCGGACGAGACTCGAACTCGCGACCTACGGCGTGACAGGCCGGTATTCTAACCAACTGAACTACCGCACCGGATAGTTGCTCTTTTTCAAAAGCGGGTGCAAAGGTACTGCTTTTTTTTGACATGACCAAATTTTTTGGCATTTTTTTTTCAAAAAAGTGCATTTTCTTGGTAAAAATGCCTATTTTGGACATTTTTTGCCCCTTTTTATTCCCTTTTTTGTCCCGAAAACGGAATTTTTACTCTATCGGAAAATCGAAATATGTATCGGGGTAAGGTTCGTTTGCAAGCGTGAAATGCCACCACTCGCTATCAATCCCTTCGAAGCCGTGACGAATCATGGCGTCATGGAGCAAATGACGGTTGAAGGACTGCATGTACAGTTTGCAGCGATAGTCGGGATGACTCTCTTCCCCAAACCAATCGAAAGGCGAACCCATATCGAGTTCCTTACCGGTGGCGGTTTCTATGAGCGTGAGATCGACGGTTGAACCGCGGCTGTGACTGCTGCGGGCATAGATATAGCCTTGTTCGAAGAGAAGACTCTTGTCCACCATGGGGTAGAAAACACTCTTCATTGTGGTGTCGTTCAAATCCTCTGCCCAACGGATGAAATGGTTGACGGCACGTTGCGGACGATAGGTGTCCCAGATCTTGAGCCGGTAGCCTTTGGCTTTCAGTTCATCGTTGACCGCTTTGAGCGAATCGGCAGCCTGACGGGTCATTAGCGCGAGCGGGCGCACGTACCCGTCCACGCGCGTTCCTACAAAATTATAGGTACTATAGTAACGGATCTCCAAAATGACATCTGGAATAACTTCCGTGACCTCTACAAAATCCGAACGGTCGTACTCGGGTGCGAGGGTTTCTACTTTGTTCTTTGTGCAAGCCGTCAGCATCATTGCGACGGGTAAGACGAGCCAAAATAATCGTTTCATATGCTTTGTTTTTGATTTTGGGTGCAAAATTACAAAAAAAAATGCAAATATCAAAAAAAAATGCAGAAATATTTGCGTATGTCAAATTTTTGTAGTAATTTTGCACGAATTTTTTGCGGACAGGCCAGATTAAGTTCTCGTCAGAGCACGAGACGCCGCACCGCCCTAACATTAAAACAAACGTATTTCAATGTACGCAATTGTAGAAATGAAAGGCCAGCAGTTTAAAGTAGAAGCTGGCAAGAAACTGTTCATCAATCGTATCGCTGACCTTGAGAAGGGTGCAACGGTTGAGTTTGAGAACGTATTGCTGCTCGACAACGAGGGCAAAGTAAAAGTGGGTGCTCCTTACGTTAAGGGCGCTAAAGTGGTTTGCGAAGTGCTCGACAACGAGTGCCGTGGCGAGAAGATTCTTGTTTTCCACAAGAAACGTCGCAAAGGTTATCGCAAACTCAATGGTCACCGTCAGGATTTGACCAACGTTGTAGTTAAAGAAATTGTTATTGCTTAAAAGAAAGGACAACAGAGTATGGCACACAAGAAAGGTGTCGGTAGTTCTAAGAACGGCCGTGAATCAGAAAGCAAACGTCTTGGCGTGAAGATCTTTGGTGGTCAATTCGCAAAGGCAGGTAACATTATTGTACGTCAGCGTGGAACCGTACACAACCCGGGTGAAAACATGGGTATGGGTAGCGACCACACTTTGTTCGCACTCTGCGATGGTATTGTAACCTTCCGCAAACGTCGCGACAACAAATCGTACGTCTCTATTCAGCCGGTTGCTGCAGAAGCTTAATCGGCGCGGAGACAATTCCAAATCTCCCTCCGAAGCTTCGGCTTTAGGTGGGAGATTTTTATTTGAAACAAACAGACCGCTTCGCTGAAAGAGTAAAGACCGCTTCGCTGAAAGAATAAAGATGGGACGGCTTCGACTATATAAAAGCATTTTAGTCTTTATTCCTTATTCCAAGCTCGTGTGATTGCGGGCTTGGAGAAGAAACATTTCTCGGGAGCCGCAGAGGCGATCGAAGAGGTGCTCCGTTTGGACGCAGAGCGCAAATCGGCTCAGCAGCTCAAGGACGCCGCTTCGGCTGAGATGAACAAGATCAGCAAGTCTATCGGTGCTCTCATGGCGCAAGGCAAACGTGACGAGGCTGAGGCTGCCAAAGCGCAGACCGGAACGCTCAAAGCGCAGATCGCTGAGTATGATGTGAAGATGTCGGAGGCAGAAGAGGCACAGACCAAACTGCTGCTCACTATTCCGAACGTACCGTACGACATCGTGCCGGAAGGCGCTTCGGCAGAGGATAACCTCGCTGTTACCATCGGTAACTGGCCTAATCAGCCGATGATCGACGCGATTGAGAAGAACGGATATGTGGCCCTTAAAGATTGGAATAGCGAGGTGGATGAGAAGATTGCCGCTGAGCGCCTTGCTGCCCTCTCTGGTGGAGAGGGTCAGGGTGAGGTTTCCAAGCTGCCGCACTGGGATCTCGCTAAGAAATACAACCTCATCGACTTCGACCTCGGTGTGAAGATCTCAGGTGCCGGTTTCCCTGTTTATATCGGTCAGGGTGCTCGTCTGCAACGCGCGCTCATCAATTTCTTCCTCGCTGAGGCTAACAAAGCCGGTTACACGGAGATCATGCCGCCGACGGTAGTGAATGCTGCTTCCGGTTACGGAACGGGTCAGCTGCCTGACAAAGAGGGTCAGATGTACCACTGCGAGGTGGATGACCTCTATCTCATTCCGACGGCTGAAGTGCCGGTAACGAATATCTACCGCGATGTGATCATCGACGAGGACAAGCTGCCGATTAAGAACTGCGCTTATACGGAGTGTTTCCGTCGTGAGGCAGGTTCGTACGGCAAGGATGTACGCGGTCTGAACCGACTCCATGAGTTCTCGAAGATCGAGATCGTTCGTATCGACACGCCCGAACATTCGGACGCTTCGCACAAGGAGATGTTGGAGCACGTGGAAGGCTTGCTCAAGAAACTCGAACTCCCGTATCGTATTCTCCGTCTGAGCGGTGGAGATATGTCCTTCACAGCCGCACTCTGCTATGACTTTGAGGTCTATTCGGAGGCACAACATCGTTGGCTTGAGGTATCGAGTACCTCTAATTTCGATACCTATCAGGCAAACCGCCTCAAGTGCCGTTACCGCCGTGCAGAGGACAAGAAAGTGACGCTTTGCCACACCCTCAACGGTTCTGCTTTGGCGCTGCCGCGTATCGTAGCTGCGCTGTTGGAAAATAACCAGACGCCGGAAGGTATTCGCATCCCGAAAGCACTGCAACCCTTCTTTGGCGACGATATGATTCGCTAATGGGAGGAAGCAGTTATGCCGGAGAAATACCGTTCATTCATCAGGTTTTGTATAGTGGGTTGCTGCGCTGCAGCAGTCCACTATGGCGTTTATTATCTGCTGCTTATGGCGTCAGCTCCGGTGAACGCAGCGTATATAGCCGGATACCTGATCAGTTTTGTCGGTAACTTCTTCGCAACCAGCTATTTCACTTTCTCTTCCCGTCCTTCGTGGGGACGGTTTATCGGTTTCTCGGGCAGTCATGCGCTCAATTTTGTGCTGCATATTATCCTGCTCAATTTCTTCCTGTGGCTCGGTATCCATCGGCTTATTGCGCCTTTCTTGGTGATGGGCGTAGCGATGATCGTGCAGTACGCGGTGCTGTATATTGTGTACCATTTTCCGCAAGGTCCATTGAAGGGTAGAGTACTGCTCTCTTTCGATACGGAGGAATACGATGTGCCCAAGGAACATGGGGTGTCGTGGGATCCGATAGCGCAGGGCATGGAGATCTCCCGTTTCGGTACAACACGCATCCTTGATTGTCTCAAGGAATGTGAGGTGCGGGCTACGTTCTTCTGTACTGCTAATTTTGCTCAGAATGCGCCCGATCTGATAGCGCGTATCATCCGTGAGGGACACGAGATCGCTTCGCACGGTTGCGACCATTGGCAGCCGAAACCGGAGCACGTGATCGAGTCCAAGCGCATCTTGGAGGAACTCACCGGAAAGCCTGTTTACGGGTATCGTCAGCCGCGTATGTTCCCTGTGGATAGCGAGGAACTCAAGCGGCAGGGATACGAGTATAACGCTTCGCTCAATCCGGCTTTCATCCCCGGACGGTATATGCATTTGGATATGCCCCGCACGTGGTTCTATAAGGACGGACTGCTGCAGATACCGGCGTCGGTCAGCCCTTGGTGCCGAATACCTCTTTTCTGGCTTGCTTTGCATAATTTCCCGTTGTGGTTCTATCAGGCGCTCGTTCGCCGCACTTTGCGCCATGACGGCTATTTCAATACCTATTTTCATCCTTGGGAGTTCTATCCGTTGGGAGAACATCCGGAATGGAAACTGCCGTTTATCATCCGTTACCATGCCGGTGAACCGATGTACGAACGGCTCAAAGCGGTGATTATTGACCTTAAGTCCCGAGGGGCGGAGTTTACGACCTATCATGATTTGGCTCAAACGACTCTATAAATACGTGCTCTATCCCGTCAGCAGCAACCGTGTGGGTTATCTGATGCTGCTGTCTCTGGCGGTTATACTGACTATAGTCAGTAATATCGGCATGTCCAATGATATCTTCCTCGCTTTGCTGATTCCTCTATGGGGTGCGTATCTGACCTGCGTCATAGCGACTCTGCTTCGTCCGATACGGTTGCATTGGGCGGTATGGATGGTAGCGGTCTTCTTATGGCTGATGGAGATCTTCTCGGTGTTTTTCTATTCTTCTCTGATCAATGTGCGTCTGGTCAAACTGATCCTTGAGACGGACACACGCGAAGCGTCGGAGTTCCTTTCGGGGCTCTGGGCGATACCGGCTTTGTGGATAACGATAGGATGCGGCGTAGCGGCATTCCTGATAGCCAAAGGGCTAACGATGGCTTGGCCTCGTCTGTCCGGTACGATCCGCCGGGTGGTGGTCGGATTGCTCTGTGTCTGTACGATCTGGTCGGCGTTGAGGGGCGAACACTCGTATATCAAACTGATCCGTTGTTTCGGTTTGGAATCGGTGGCACAGCTCAATGACGAACGCTATCTGCCTTGCCTGCGAACACCGGCAATCCGTTTCACGTACGGCGTAGCTTATACGGTGTTGACGGTGCGCGAATACAAGACCTTAGTGCCCTCGGTAGAATGCACGCAAGTGGACGGATATGCATTCCGTTCACCTTGTATCGTACTGATCATCGGCGAGTCGTTCAATAAATACCACACGCCGCTCTATAACCCCTCTTCTTTGCCCACGACGCCTAACCTCTGTCGCTTGCGGGATGAAGGGGCGCTGTATGTCTTCTCCGATGTCGTCACACAGTCTAACCTCACGGCGCAGGTGATGCAGAACATCCTCTCCACATGGAGCGATGACAAACCGGACAGCTGGATGAACCACACCCTCTTTCCGGCAGTCTTCCGCAAGGCGGGATACGAGGTCTATTTCTGGTCAAACCAGTTCGTTCGGGATGCCGGTGGCGGACTGTTCTCCAACTTAGGCGGAGCGCTGCTCAATCATCCTGACCTTGATCGCCTGCAGTTCACCGCGAGGAACAGCACTACGTTCGCTTATGACTCAGGGCTCAATGCCGACCTGCGGGCTTTTATTGCCGATTCTTTAGGAGGCACAATCTCAAAACCGAGTCTGTTCATCGTCCATTATATCGGTCAGCACGTCAGTTATGCGGATCGTTTTCCTGCGGATTATAACCATTTCAAGGCGGATAGCCTGACACCCACGTATGGCGGTTCGTACGGATGCGAGATCAGGGCACAGTACGCCAATGCAACGCTTTTCCACGACCATTGTTTGAACGAGTTGTGGCAACTCTTTGCCGAGCGGGACGCAGTCGGGATCTATATGTCCGACCATGGAGAGGAGTGTTACGACTACCGCTCTTTCTACGAGCGTTCCGACCAGAACAGCCTCACGCCGCTCATGGCGAAGTATCAGTTTGAGATACCCTTCTTTGTCTTGGCTTCCGATGCCTTCCGAACGAATCATCCCGAACTGATGAAGCAGATACAATCGGCTCAGAATAAGCCATTTGTCAATAGTGACATCTGTCATATGCTTTTCTCGTTGGCAGGTATAGCTATGCCGGACTACCGAGCGGATAGAGACCTTCTCTCGCCGCAATACAACACCACACGACCGCGTTTCATCGGTGACTATGTGGATTATAACACCCTTATTTGTCAACCCCAATAATGTTTTGATATGAAAAAAACGATCACTATCCTGCTGCCAGCTTACAACGAAGAGGCTTGTTTTGATCACTTGTACGAGTGCATGAACGAGGTGCTGAAACAGAACCCCGGCTATAATTGGGAGTTCCTGCTCGTCAATGACGGTAGTACCGATTCCACGCTGGATAAGATGATCGCCTTGCATCATCAGGATCCGCAGCATTGGTCTTATATCGACCTCTCGCGCAACTACGGCAAGGAGGTAGCGATGATGGCGGGTTTCGATTATGCCAAAGGTGACGCGGTCATCATCATGGATGCCGATATGCAACATCCTATCTCGGCTATTCCGGAGATGATCCAATGGTGGGAGGAAGGCTACGACGATGTCTATGCACAGCGTCGGTCAAGCCGTGAGTCGTGGTTTAAGAAAAAGACCTCGCAATGGTACTACACCCTTCTCCAACGCCTCACACGTGTGCCTATTCAGAAGAACACAGGCGACTTCCGTCTCCTTGACCGAACCTGTATCGAGGCGCTTAGGAAGATGCGTGAGTCGGAACGCAACACCAAGGGGCTCTACTCATGGATCGGCTTTAAGAAAAAGGGCATTTTCTATGACCAGTTGGAACGTCAAGAGGGTACCTCTAAATGGAAATTCTCGCAGCTCGTCAACCTTGCTATCAATGGCATGACCAGCTATACCGTAGCACCGCTCAGGATAGCGATGTACTTGGGTATAGGCGTCTCGTTTGTGGCGTTTATCTACTTGATCTATATCCTCATCACCACTTTGCTTTACGGCGATCCGGTCGCCGGTTATCCGACGATCATGGTGACGATCCTTTTCCTTGGCGGCATCCAGCTGCTCACCATAGGTGTCTTGGGCGAGTACCTCGGACGTATCTTCAATGAGACCAAGAACCGACCCGGTTATTTTGTACGCAGATATAACGACGAGAAAGTATGAAACAGTTCTTCGCATTCTTTACGGTCTCCCGTAATGTCTATTGGTTAGGTTTTGTCATTGCCGTTGCGGCATCGTTGATTGAACTCATACGCGGTGGAGCAGAGAACTACTGCGTCTTTCGGGATGCCACCTTGCAGTTCTGGCAGGGTATCAACCCCTATACACAGGAGTTTGTGGATGTCCACCATCGTTATTTCATCTATTCGCCGATCTTCTGTGTCCTGTTTGCGCCTTTTGCTTTTATGCCTTTCTACCTCGGTGGTTTGGTGTGGAATCTGTTCGGTTATACGGTCTTTTATTTCGGAATAAAGAACCTGCCCGGCGTCCTCTCAGCCAAAGCGCCGTTGATCATGCTGTATCTGCTGCTGACGGTAGCGCAAAGCTTGTTCTGTTTTCAGTTCAATCTGCTCGTGGCAGCGATCTTCGTTTGGGCGTTAGTACTCTTGGAACGCGATCAGCCTTTCTGGGCAATACTGCTCATCATGATCTCCGCTACTACGAAGATCTACGGAGCCGTGGAGTTGGCGTTGCTGCTCTTCTATCCGCGTTTCTGGCGTAATGTGGGGTATGTGCTTCTCACAGGAATAGGTCTGCTCCTTCTGCCTGCCCTCCACGGTGGTGTGGAAGGACTGCTCTCCGGCTATCAAAACTGGCTTGCTCAGTTAGTCTCGCATCAGTCCACCGGCATCTACTATTCCTTCCTGTTCCTGCCCGGTATCCGCTCTTTCGCTCTGCCGTACATGCGTCTCTTTCAAGCTTCCGTCCTGCTTCTCATGGCAATCCCGTTTGCTTTTGAAATGTCAAATGTCAAATGTCAAATGTCAAATCTCAAATATAAAATCTCCCTTTTAGCGGCTTTGATGGGTTATATAGTGCTCTTTAGCGAAGCAGCGGAATATACGACTTATACCATCACCATGACCGGTTATGCGCTGTGGTATTTCTTGGAGGACAAGCGTCCCTTGGTGGACAGGATCCTTTTCTGGGCGTTGTTCGTCCTTTGGTGCGTCATGCCCATCGATCTCTTCTGTCCTTCCAAACTATGTAACTATATTCATTCGACCCTTTGGATTGGTGTCCTAACTTATACCGTAGCGTGGGTTCGTATGATATACATCACTTGCAAACGATCATTACGTGGCTCTTGATTTTGCGGATTTTTAATCCGCCCTGCAAAAAAAATGCACATAAAACTTGCACATGTGCATTTTTTTTTGTAACTTTGCGCCCAAATTGAAATATGCCTGTTTTATGCAAACTGCATTGTTAATAATTTTCACAGTAGCTGTACTTATTTTCGGGTTTTGGTTGATCCAGAACTCGCAGTTCCGAAATGAGGAGAAAAAGCGTCAATGGGAACTGAAACGAGAGAGCCAGAAAGCTGTTTCGCCTATCAGGCTCAGGGCGTATGAACGTCTGGCGTTGCTCTTGGAACGTACCAAACCGGAGCACATGCTCATGGAGCTGCGTGCCAAGGATCCCAATGCCTTGAGCACATGGACGGTGGGGCAGGTACAACAGTACTTGTTGCAGACTATCCGTGCGGAGTTTGACCATAACCAGAGTCAGCAGGTATATATCAGCAACGAGGTGTGGGACATGATCGTCAATGCACGTGACCAGACGGCTTCGTTCGTCATCGCCATGGCGGCTCAGTTACCGCCGCAAGCTACAGCGCAGACGTATGCTACGACCCTTATGACCGCTTATGCCAGCAACGGGTTGACCCCCACTGATAAAGCCTTAGAGGAACTCAAGGAAGAAGCTAAAACATTGATGTAAGAACCCATCGACCTCCTGAAATGCGGATAAAGAGATATTTAGCAATAATAGCCTTGGCGTTTGTTACCCTGCCTCTATGGGCAGGGAAAGGATCGTCCGACACCACGCAGTTGTCCAAGAAGATCTACCGAGGTATGACTATCAAACTGGATATCGGTGAGTCCGCCTTGACAGCAGGTATGAGTAAGGGACGGTTGCAGCAATACGAGATAGCCATGAACTGGCAACTCACACGCCGTTTCTACCCGACGCTCGAACTGGGTTACGCAGGAGGCAAGACCGAGCAGGGAGACAGTATCTCCTATAACGCCCATGGCGGTTATTTCCGTGTGGGATGCGACTTTAACCCTTTGCGCAAACACCCCGAGAGTCCGCATGCCATGCTCATCGGTATACGTATTGCAACCGATTTTCAACCCCGCAAAGTGGATTGCTGGGGAGAGATTGTTGTCGGTTGTCAGGTACAAGTGTGGGAAAACAAAAAATCGAAAGTGCAAGGCGGTCTTTATATGGGCTGGATGGGACGACTCAAGATCCTCTTTACCCGCGAGAAAGACGGATTGTTGGCAGACGAGATGGGACCGATATACATCCCGGGTTACGGCAAACGAGGCAACATCAGTTGGGGACTTAGCTACCACATAGGGTGGAAGTTCTGAAATTTGAAATTTGAAATTTGAAGTAATCGTTCTGAAAGATAAGAAATCATAAATTATATACATCATGAACAAGACACAAGTTTTGAATCGTGCAGCGGATAACATTCGTATCCTCGCTGCCGCAGCAGTAGAGAAAGCTAAAAGTGGTCACCCGGGCGGTGCTATGGGTGGCGCAGACTTCATCAACGTCCTCTTTAGCGAGTTCTTGGAATACGATCCGGACAATGCCGGTTGGGAAGCACGTGACCGTTTCTTCTTGGATCCGGGACACATGGCTCCGATGCTTTACGGTCAGCTCTGTCTGGCAGGTAAGTTCACCTTGGAGGATCTGAAGAATCTCCGTCAATGGGGTTCGGTTACTCCCGGACACCCCGAGCGTGAGATTGAGCGAATGATTGAGAACACGTCCGGTCCGCTTGGTCAGGGACACACGTTTGCTGTGGGAGCAGCCATCGCTGCCAAGTGGTTCAACCAGCGTTACGGAGAGATCCATAATCCGACCATCTATGCCTTCATCTCGGACGGCGGTGTGCAGGAGGAGATTTCGCAGGGAGCAGGTCGTCTCGCAGGACACCTCGGACTTGACAACCTCGTTATGTTCTATGACTCGAACACGATCCAGCTCTCCACGGGCTGCAGCGAAGTGACATCAGAAGATGTGGCTGCCAAATACAAAGCGTGGGGTTGGTATGTACAGGAGATCCCGGGCAACGACCCCGACGCCATCCGCGAGGCTCTCATCAAAGCGAAGGCTCACAAAGGCGAGCCGTCGCTCATCATCGGTCATACGACGATGGGCAAAGGCTGCGTGACGGCGGAAGGTGCTAATTGGGAAGGCAAATGTTCGACTCACGGCGCGCCGCTCTCCAAAGCCGGTGCTTCGTTCGAGAAGACCATTGAGCATCTTGGAGGTAACCCCGAAGATCCGTTCCAGATCTTCCCGGAAGTAAAGAAACTGTACGACGACCGTGCGGCTGAACTGCGTGAGTTGTGCAACAAGAAATACGAGGCATACTACGAGTGGAAGCAGGCTAATCCGCAGGCTGCCAATGAATATGAGACCTTCATGTCCGGCGAGACGCCTTGCTTGGATTGGAGTCTCATCGAGCAGAAAGCCGGTGACGCAACCCGTAACGCCAGCGGCAAAGTGCTTGGATTCCTTGCTGAGAACGTGGGCAATATGATTGTTTCGTCCGCGGACCTCTCGAACTCCGACAAGACCGACGGTTTCCTCAAGAAGACCCACGCCCTTAAGAAAGGCGATTTTAGCGGTCAGTTCCTGCAAGCCGGTGTGAGTGAGCTCACGATGGCGTGCGTCATGATCGGTATGGCGCTTCACGGCGGAATCATCCCTGCATGTGGTACGTTCTTCGTCTTCTCTGACTACATGAAACCTGCGGTTCGTATGGCTGCGTTGATGGAGTTGCCGGTTAAGTTCATCTGGTCGCACGATGCGTTCCGTGTCGGCGAAGATGGTCCGACCCACGAGCCGGTTGAGCAAGAAGCACAGATCCGTTTGATGGAGAAACTGCATAACCACCACGGCAAACCCTCGATGCTTGTTCTTCGTCCGGCGGACGCCGAGGAGACGACGCTTGCTTGGCGTGCTGCTATCGAGAATACCGAGACGCCGACGGCGCTCATTCTCAGCCGTCAGGACATTGCTCCTGTTCCAAACGTCAACCTCGAAGGTTTCCGCAAAGGCGCGTACATCGTTTCGAAAGACGAGAATCCGCAAGTCGTTCTTCTCGCTTCGGGAAGCGAAGTAAGCACCTTGTTAAGTGGCGCTGAACTGCTCCGCGCAGAAGGTATTCGCCTCCAAATAGTAAGCGTTCCGAGCGAAGGTCTCTTCCGCGAGCAACCGAAAGAGTATCAAGACGCTGTTCTTCCGAAAGGTGTTAAGCGTTTCGGTATGACCGCGGGCTTACCTTGCACCCTCGAAGGCCTTGTAGGCGAAAACGGTGCTATCTGGGGACTCAACTCCTTCGGCTTCTCCGCTCCGTACAAGGTCCTCGACGAGAAACTCGGCTTCACCGCCCAGAACGTCTATGACCAAGTAAAGAAGCTGCTGTAAGAGCACAACAACCATGGACGATAATTTTGCCATACAACTCTTTGAGGGGAAGCGTGTCCGCATCGTCTGGGATGCCGAGCAAGAAAAGTACTATTTCTCTATTGTGGATATAGTACAGGTATTAACGGATAGTGCAGATGCAACGGCCTATTGGCGCAAGTTAAAGCAACGGCTTAAAGCTGAAGGAAATGAAACCGTGACAAATTGTCACGCTTTGAAATTACCCGCCGCCGATGGTAAGAAACGCTTGACGGACATGGCTGATTTACAAGGTATTTTCCGTCTCATCCAGTCTATTCCATCTAAGAAAGCGGAGCCTGTCAAACAGTGGTTGGCAAAATTAGGCGAGCAGCGCATAGACCAGATGATTGATCCGGAGCTGACCTTCCAAATGGCGGTGGAGGACTATCGCCGCCAAGGTTATTCCGACAAATGGATTAACGAAAGGATGCGCTCCATTGAGATGCGCAAAGAGTTGACGGACGAATGGCATCGTGCAGGTATTACAGAGCAGAAGGATTTTGCAATTCTCACGAATGTCCTTACGCAGGCTTGGAGCGGAATGACCACCGGTGAATACAAGCGCCACAAAGGTCTAACGAAAGAGAACTTGCGTGATAACATGACGAATGTGGAACTGGCGCTAAACACGCTTGCCGAAGTGACCGCAACGGAAATCTCACGTCAGCGCAATCCGAAAGGAATGGCTCAGAGCCGCCAAACTGCCAAAGAAGGTGGCGAGGTCGCTCGCAATGCTCGCGCAGACATCGAGAGCCGTTTAGGTCATTCCGTCATCTCATCCGAACGTGCTTCCGACCACATCCGTCCGATAGAAGAAAAAGGCAAAGGAGAAGAATTACCATCCGACGATAAGTAATAAAACGCTTAAGCGACCCTAATTAAAGACAGGCTCCTTGAACGTAATAATTATCGTGGACAAGATTATTGGGAGTTGGTATATTAAATGTATGTTAAGTATGGAGCAACTCAATAGAGCAGAATACATAGTAGCGGTTAAGGCAATCAAAGAGGCTATACAAATCAGCCGCTACCGAGCCGCCAAGTTGGTCAATAAAGAGGTATTGGCTTTGTATTATGCGGTGGGTAGATATATCTCACTCAATAGTCGGCATGCTTCATATGGAAGTAGCGCTCTGCGGGTTATTTCTGATCAACTCCAACAAGAAATGCCCGGATTGAAAGGCTTTTCGGAGTCTAGTTTGAAGAGAATGCGCAAATTTTATGAGGATTGGAGCGAGTTAATAGAGAATCGTCCACCGGTAGCGGACGATTTGAATGCTGACATTATACCATTTGATAATCAGCATATTATAATTCGGCCACTGTCGGTGGACGAATTTACACCAGAGCAATTACAACAATTCTTGTCGGTTCCTTTTATACATCATTATGAGATTCTAACAAAAACTTCCACTATAGAAGAACGTCTCTTTTATATCCGGCAATGTGCTACGCAGTTTTGGACGAAGGACAAACTGATTGCAAATCTTAAAGCGGACATATTCCATAAGGAAGCGGCTCCGAATAATTTCCAGATTGCCATTTCAGACAGCCGTTTGCGTGATAAAGCATTGCAAGTATTCCGCGAAGATGTGGTCTTGGATTTTCTAACGCTTCCTGATCCGGATTTTGTGGATGAAAAAGATGTGGAGCAGCAGATTGTAAAGAATATCAAGGATTTCATCATGGCACTTGGCGGCGACTTCAGTTTTATGGGTAACCAATACCGATTGATTGTAGACGGAGAAGAGAGTTTTATTGATTTGCTGTTCTTCAATCGCCGTTTGCGTTCCTTAGTAGCTGTTGAACTCAAAAGCGGCAAATTCAAACCGGAATATGCGGGAAAAATGAATTATTACCTGTCTGCTTTAGATGAATATGTCAAGATGCCGGACGAAAATCCGAGTATTGGTATCATTCTTTGCCGTTCGATGAACGAAAAGAAAGTAGAATTCTCTTTCCGCGACATGACTAAGCCGATGGGGGTTGCTACATATCATAGTAGTAGCGAACTTCCGGAAGCATACAAAAATATCTTACCATCAGCAGAGGAATTGAGAAAACTACTATAACATCGTCCCTCTCCGAGATGTTAAACATAAATAATCTATCGGCCAAGTTTGACCGATAAAAACAAATTAACAACCACCGCCTATGGCATAAAACAACAGACAAACAACATACATAAATAAGCATTTGCTTTATTAAGGAGCCCTTCATTTCTCGACAATTTGAATTATGTGTCCTAAATATAGCGAATGTTCACACTGTGAGTGTGAACTTTCTGCGTATATTGGCACATAAGGGAGTCGAGACCCGAAGGACCCAATATAACAAAACGAAAGTTCGCACTTTTTGTAAACTATAACAACTTTTAAAACCGATGCTCGATGGGATATAAGTGAGCAACAAAGATTATGAGAAAATCTATCTTTATTATCGCAGCTTTGTTTGCTGCTACATTTGCTAACGCACAAATTACGTTGAAAAAAACTCTTGACGGTTGGTATTCTGTATCAGCAGATCCTTATGGTGATATGTATAACTATGTGCAAGCACCATATTTTTACAACCAAATTTTAGGCGTAGAAAGTAATACTTGCGTCATTTATTTGTACGATGTTGATGATTTCTCTTTATATAAAACAATAAATATCAATAGTACTATAAACCGCGAAAGTTTTATATGTCTAGTTTCAAAAAATATTTTGTCTGTTGATAACAAAGTATGTTTCTGTATTTCAAAAAATGCCCAATCTGAGATATACAATGAAGATGGAGTATTGATCAGTACTATCAATGGAAGTTCTCCTTCTTTAGTATGGGTTAACGATAGATATCTTTTGCTCTCTCGAGGTTATGAAAACGGACAAGACAAAACATATATATACTCTGTTCCTGGCAACGGTGAAACGCAAGCAATAAGCACTCCTTCGTCGCCGAAGCGGAATGCACGAAAGATTGCCCGTGAAGGACAAGTGCTGGTAGAGACAGAGAATAATACCTATACGCTGCAAGGACAAGAGACTAAATAAGGACAAAGTACAATGTACAAAGAAAACAAGTGGCAGAAATGTCACTTGTTTTTGTTATGTTCAAATCTTAATAATCGTACATTTTACGAAGCATAAAATGGGCTTTTTTATGTGAGTTTTTTATCGGACTTATATCGGAGGCAAAACGGAGTTAAGTCGGAGTCAAGTCGGAGGCGACAAAATCTTAAAAATCGGACACTTTTAGGGCAACAAGCGGATAAAAAACAGGACGGTGACGTACGTAATGGTAACGAGATGGTAATGGGAATGAAGGCTAAATAGAGGCACATTGAAGAATAAACGGAGGCTAAATACACGCAAAAAATCTACAAAATTCCTATACTTCTTGCATATGTCAAAAAAAAGTAGTACCTTTGCACCCGCAAAGGTCAATGAGAAAATAATCCAATGACCAAATCGTAAATAAATCGTACATCGTAAATTTGTAAATCGTAAATTATATTATATGGAATACAACTTTAGTGACATTGAGAAAAAATGGCAAAAAGCGTGGGAAGAGAACGGCGTTTATACCGTTTCCAATGAGTCCGACAAACCGCACTACTATGTGTTGGACATGTTCCCTTATCCTTCGGGGGCGGGTCTGCATGTCGGTCACCCGTTAGGCTATATTGCCAGCGATATTTACAGCCGTTACAAACGGTTGAAAGGCTTTAACGTGTTGCACCCGATGGGTTTTGACTCCTATGGTCTGCCGGCGGAACAGTACGCTATTCAGACCGGACAACACCCCGAGAAAACGACCTTCGAGAACATCGACCGTTATATCTCGCAGCTCAAGAAAATCGGTTTCTGCTACGACTGGAACCGCGAAGTGCGTACCTGCGATCCAAAGTTCTACAAATGGACCCAATGGGCATTCGTGCAGATGTTCAACTCCTATTTCGACCCGAAGACGCAGAAAGCGCAGCCGATTAGCAAACTGATTGCGGAGTTTGAGGCGAATGACCCGAAATGGGCGACCATGAGCGAGAAAGAACAGCAGGAGAAGTTGATGAACTACCGTATCGCTTATCTCGCTGACACCAAAGTGAACTGGTGTCCGAAACTCGGAACCGTGTTGGCGAACGACGAAGTGTCCGAAGGTCTTTCTGTCCGTGGCGGTTATCCTGTAGAGCAACGTGTGATGAGGCAATGGTGTCTGCGCGTGAGCGCTTATGCCGGACGTCTGTTGGAGGGTTTGGATAGAATCGATTGGACGGAGAGTTTAAAAGAGACGCAACGCAACTGGATCGGCCGTTCCGAAGGAGCAGAGATGCAGTTTGCCGTGAAAGGGCAGGATGCGCCGTTTACCATCTTCACGACCCGTGCAGATACGGTCAATGGCGTGACGTTTATGGTTCTTGCGCCGGAGAGCGAGTATGTGCAAAGGGTGGTTACGCCGGAACAGAAAGCGGAAGTGGACGCTTATCTGGCACGCTGCAAGAACCGCACGGAGCGTGAGCGTATTGCGGACCGCAAAGTGACGGGTGTGTTTACGGGAAGTTATGCTATCAATCCGCTGACGCAAGGCGAGATACCTATTTATATTTCCGATTACGTGCTCGCGGGTTACGGAACAGGTGCCATCATGGCGGTTCCGGCGCACGACAGCCGCGACTATGCCTTCGCCAAACATTTCAACCTGCCGATTATTCCGCTGATCGAAGGCGCGGACGTGAGCGAGGAGTCCTTCGATGCCAAGGAAGGAAAGATGATCAACTCCGGTTTCCTCAACGGAATGGAAGTTAAGGACGCGATTCAAGCGATGAAGGAATATATCACGAACACCGGTATCGGTCGCGTGAAAGTCAATTATCGTCTCCGCGACGCTATTTTCTCGCGTCAGCGTTATTGGGGCGAACCGTTCCCGGTTTATTACAAGGACGGCATGCCTTATACGCTGCCGGAAGAGTGTCTGCCGCTCGAACTGCCGGAGGTGAGTGCTTTCCTGCCGACCGAGACAGGCGAGCCGCCGTTGGGCAACGCCGCTATCTGGGCATGGGATGAAAAGAACAGGAAAGTAGTCGAAAGTCAAAAGTCGAAAGTCGAAAGCGGAGTTTACCCCTTGGAGCTCTGCACGATGCCGGGCTTTGCCGGTTCGTCCGCTTATTATCTCCGCTACATGGATCCGCATAACGACGAAGCACTTGTGGGCAAACAAGCGAACGAGTACTGGCGTCAGGTGGATCTGTATCTTGGCGGTTCGGAGCACGCTACGGGACACTTGATTTATAGCCGTTTCTGGAATAAGTTCCTCTATGACCTCGGCTATGTATGCGAAGACGAACCGTTCAAGAAACTCATCAACCAAGGAATGATCCAAGGTCGCTCAAACTTCGTCTATCGCTACATCGGCGAAGGTGCGACGGGTAACCTCTATATCTCGTACAACCTCATCGAGAACCCCGAGTACAAAGACAAAGTGCAGCCTATTCACGTGAATGTGAACATCGTCAACAATGATGTGCTCGACATCAACGCCTTCCGTGCATGGATGCCGGAGTTCAAGAACGCCGAGTTCGTCTTTGCCGATGGTACCTCATCTGAGTTAACGGGCTATACCGCCGGCGCAAAGCAGTATATATGCGGCTGGGCAGTGGAGAAGATGAGTAAGTCCATGTTCAACGTCGTGAACCCCGATGACGTCATCGCTAAGTTCGGAGCAGACACTTTGCGTCTGTATGAGATGTTCCTTGGCCCGTTGGAGATGTCCAAACCGTGGGATACGAACGGTATCGACGGTGTGCATCGTTTCCTCAAACGCTTGTGGAACATGTACGAGACGATCACCGACGAAGAGCCGACAAAAGAAGAACTCAAGAGCCTGCACAAGCTCATTAAGAAGATTACGTGGGATATTGAGAACTTCTCGTTCAACACCTCTATTCCTGCCTTTATGATTGCGCAGAATGAGTTAAACGCACTCAAGTGCAACAAACGTGCAATCCTTGAGCCGATAGCGGTTCTGTTAGCGCCGTACGCTCCGCATATTGCCGAAGAAGCATGGCATCGATGCGGCAATGAGAGTTTTGTGGTGAATGCCGAATGGCCTGTTTGCAACGAAGCGTACCTCGTGGAGGATAGCCAGAAGTACCCGGTTCAGTTCAACGGCAAAGTGCGTTTCACCTTCGAGTGCCCGAAAGACACGCCGAAAGAGGAAGTCGAGAAACTCGTCCTCGCGCACGAAGATACATCCAAATATCTCGCCGGCAACACGCCCAAGAAAGTCATCGTCGTCCCCGGCAGAATTGTGAATATTGTGATGTAATAACTTTCTCTGAAAGAAAAAGTGAATATGCAAATTAGCGGGCAGCCAATAAATGGTTGCCCGCTATTTTTTAATAATCGTACATCCTTACTCTGCCAAATTGACAGCATAATAGCGGATGCGGCCTTGCGGTGTACAGCCGGTGATGAAGAGGACACGGTCATGCTCGGAGGCGGAGTTGGCACGGCGGACGATGTCGTCAAGGTCTTCTTCGGTGCGCACGGAGCGGTTGTTGACTTTCAGGATGATGAAGTTCGAGGGTACACCGGCACTCTTCAGTTTGCCAGCCTTGAGCGACTTGATCTGCAAGCCGTAGTTGATACCCAAGCGCTCTTTCTGTGCATCGGTCAGTTCGGAGAACGTGGCACCCAGAACAGATGCTTTGTCCTCAGCGGAGATGACTCCTGTGCCACCATCGCGGTTGGTGAGCGTTGCCTGAACGGTTATGGTCTTGCCATCACGCAGGAGAGTGACGGAAACTACATCGCCCGGACGGTGACGACCTATATGTTCCTGCAAGTCGGTGCCGGTCTTGACAGCCGCATCGTCAACACGCGTGATCACATCGCCGCTCTTGATGCCTGCTTTCTCTGCCGCGCCGTCCGGCACAACACTTTCCACGTACGCCCCTTGGAGAGTCGTCAGGTTTTTCTCTTTCTGCAGTTCGGACGTGATCTCACGCATCTGCACGCCAAGGATAGCACGCTGTACGACACCGTACTGGCGGATGTCGCTCACTACTTTCTGCACAATGCTCGTCGGCACCGCAAAACTGTAGCCCGAATACGAACCTGTCTGCGAAGCGATGGCAGTGTTGATACCCACCAACTCGCCGCGTGTGTTGACCAGCGCACCGCCGGAGTTGCCGGGGTTGACGGCTGCGTCGGTCTGGATGAACGACTCAATCTTCATCTCGGCATTGAGGATGTTGATGTTACGCGCCTTGGCGGACACGATACCCGCTGTGACAGTCGAAGTCAGGTTGAACGGGTTGCCGACAGCAAGCACCCATTCGCCGACGCGCAGGTCGTCGGAGTTGCCCATGAGGATCACCGGCAGGTTTGTCTCGTCAATCTTCAGAAGCGCAATGTCGGTGTTCGGGTCAGTGCCGACCAGCGTAGCCGTGTATTCGCGTTTGTCGTTGAGAACAACCTGAATCTGGTCCGCGCGGTCGATGACGTGGTTGTTGGTGACGATATAACCGTCCTCGGAGATGATGACACCCGAACCGGATGCCTGCTGCGCCGGCATCTCACGTTGCTGTCCCGGACGCCCGAAGAAGAACTCAAAGAGGTCCATTTGCTGGGACGAGACCTCGTTGCGGTACGTGGTCTTGACGTGGACTACGGCATTGACGGACAGTTCGGCAGCCTGCGTAAAATCCGTCTCGCCTGCCTGCGGCAAAGAAGCAAAGCGGCTATAAGCGGCTGGGATTCCAAGGGAATCATTGGAAATTTGAGATTTGAGATTTGAAATTTGAAATTGTGGATTGCTGTATTTCAAGACAGCAAGTGTTGTTGCGGCGCTGACGGCTGCAACGAGCAGCACGACGCCAAAAAATCTGAATATCTTTTTCATAGTTCTAAATGATTTTAATTGCACATGGATAGTTACAAAATCCGTGCCAAAGAAAAAATAGCACTTTCTGAATACTTTTTTGCGCAGTTTCTTGCATATTCGAAAAAAAAGTAGTAATTTTGCATGCAAAATGGTAACGCGCTATTTGAAAGAATGAAAAAGGGAAACAAAAAAGAGAGTCGAAACTCTCTTC
This sequence comes from uncultured Bacteroidales bacterium, assembly GCA_900321605.1. Classification (GTDB taxonomy): domain Bacteria; phylum Bacteroidota; class Bacteroidia; order Bacteroidales; family Paludibacteraceae; genus Colicola. The sequence goes on from ONWR01000011.1 coordinate 26,063, forward strand.
TCTGTGAACCAGCTGGGGCTCGAACCCAGGACCCCATCCTTAAAAGGGATGTGCTCTACCTGCTGAGCTACTGATTCGTCGCTTGCATCAAGGCTCGTTATGACTCGCGACCGCGTCGCTCGATGGAAACTCGCCTTGTGCTACGCTCTTCGGTCCGCAAACGCTCCGCTGGTTTACGTCCCGAGGGACCATGCGGATTGTCCGTTTTCCAAAAGCGGGTGCAAAGGTACTACAAATTTTTGACATGACCAAATAATTTTGAATTTTTTTGTAAAAAAATAGCATTTTAAGGCATTTTTTGTCAATTTTTATGGAAATTAAGCTACAATATAAGCGAAGAAAGACATCCAACGTACAAGTTGGTAACATTGTTATCGGTTCCGATTTTCCGATTAGAGTGCAGACGATGGCGAACACTTCGACCAACGATATCGATGGTTCGGTCGATCAGGCTCGTCGGTGTATAGAAGCCGGAGCTGAGTTGTTGCGTTTCACGACGCAAGGTCTGCGTGAAGTGGAGTCGCTCAAGGAGATCCACGCACAAGTGTTGACGGCTGTGCCTTTGGTAGCCGATGTGCATTTCAATGCCGAGGTGGCGGAAGCTGCGGCGCAAGTGGTTGAGGCGGTTCGTGTCAACCCGGGTAACTACAGCAAGGACGCCTCTAAGCTCAGAGAGCGGTTCGTACACCTATTAGATATATGTCGCGCGCACGAGACGGCGATCCGTATCGGTGTGAACCACGGTTCGCTTTCCGAACGGATGATGGATCAGTACGGCGACACGCCAAAAGGCATGGTGGCGTCTGTCATGGAGTTTCTGCGGATTGCCGTGGAGCAGGATTTTCACAATATCGTCATCTCCGTCAAGGCGTCTAACACACGCGTTATGGTCGATACCATGCGTCTGCTTGTCAAGACCATGAACCACGAACACATGGCTTTCCCGCTTCACCTCGGTGTGACCGAAGCCGGAGAAGGCGAAGACGGACGCATCAAATCGGCGGTGGGTATTGGTGCCTTGCTGGCAGATGGAATAGGCGACACTATCCGTGTGAGTCTGAGCGAAGCGCCTGAGAATGAGATACCTGTGGCGAAAGACTTGGTGAACTATTTCGCGGACGAGGAGTCGACCCGTTATGATGGTTCGGTCACTGCCGAAGTGCTGGATAACATCGGTGGCAATGCGGAGATCCGTTATTCGTCCTTGGAAGAAGACTGGAACCTGTTCTGCTTGCAAGCTGCATCTGAGTGCGGACGTCTGTTGTGGGATTATAAGGCTACCGAACTGAAACTGGTTAATCCCAATTTCTCGGAGAACAAACTGAATTTCCTGAGCAAGGACATCCTCCAAGCCGCGCGCGTGCGTATATATAAAACGGAGTATATCTCTTGCCCGGGTTGCGGACGAACAATGTTCGATCTCCAGAAAACCGTTGCTGAGGTCAAAAAAGCTACGGCGCACCTCACGGGTCTAAAAATAGCCGTCATGGGCTGTATAGTGAACGGTCCGGGTGAGATGGCGGACGCCGATTACGGCTATGTGGGAGCCGGTCGTGACCGTATTTCCCTCTATCGCGGCAAAGAGTGCGTCCTCAAAAACATCCCGCAGGAAGAAGCCGTCTCTCAACTCCTCGCTCTCATCGAGGCAGATAAAAACGGTAAATAAATTTAAACATAAGTATATGACCACTTTAACGAAAAGCGAAAAAAAGGCTATCATGGCAGACATGAAGTCCTTTGACGAACCGATGCCGGCTGTCGGAATCTTTTGGTATGATCCGGAGGAGCATGATTTTTTCGGTGTGTACAAGAAAGAACTGACGCCCAAGATGGTTGAAGATGCAGCAGATAAAGGAATTAAGGTCATAAACTTAGACGAACCTGACCATAATCAGTTGACTCGCGGACGTGTGTCATGGAGTGTAGATCACTTTGTGGTCTTTGTCGGGCAATGGGCAAGAGATATCGAAGACGAATTAACGGCATTGTTGGAAAAATACTTTGCTTTGCCGTATTTTGAGTTCCGATATGACGAACACTGGGACTTAGGTCATGGTTGGTCGGGAGATATGTAGTCTGTGATATACGTAACCAATTAGGCGCAAAGGTTTGATCCTTTGCGCCTTTTGCTTTTTCTTTGCCCTATTATCGCAAAAAAATGCAGATTTATTTGCATAATTCAGAAAAATGTTGTACCTTTGCACGCAAATTGCGTGCGGAACAATAATCGTATCGTGATTTCGCTGAACTCAGCAGCGTAAAAAAGTGAGCACATAGTATTTTAAAGGCGTTTATTGACGCTTGTTTTGGCACATTGGAATCCGGAAAATTCTTCAACCCAAAACAAGATAGTGCAATAAGCGTCCTCGTGGGTATGTATTACCTCGTCTTCGCCCGTCTTAGGGCTGGAGGGTTAAGCATATCGGGCGTGGACGTTATTGTTTATTCTTGTTGAAAGGTCATTTCCGGAACCTCAATGTGAAGAATAAGCCTGAATAATGTTCGCGCTTTTGTTGTATATATGCCGTTATTGATACATCGCAAGAAATGTACTCTCATTAAGAATGCAGACAAGTGGACATCCAAACACTTGACCGAGCGACGAGCGGGAGACGACCATGAATCGGAACAGGCGCACCGCAGAGTGTCCGAGGGATAGTCAAGGAGTAAGTGCGCCGCACGAGTCCGCAGTAGCCCTCACCGCTACAAGGAAATAGAACTCCTTAAAGCCGAGACAAACGGCACACAACAAAGTAAAAAAAATGTACTATTATTAAGATTCAAACAATAAAACAACAATTTTAATTAACCGCCAAACTCTGTCCCCTCTCCTTGGGAGAGGGTTAGGGAGAGGTCTTAAAACCGACGAGCCGATGGGATATAACCGGCACAAACTATCATGAAAAAACTATTTACTCTATTATTTGCCATGGTGGTAAGTATAAACTTCATCCATGCGGATTTTGTCCAAAGTGTTATTGGACCAACTCAAACCATTACTTACCATTTCTATACAGATAGCCGTACCGCTGAAGTCGTTGGATTTGCAATGGTAACAGGTTCAGTTGTCATTCCCGAACAGGTTCTCTGGGCAGATATTTACTATACAGTTAAGGCTATCGGGGATAACGCTTTTAGGAATTGTATAAACATGACCTCAATAGAGATGCCCGATTTGGTGGAACGTATCGGAGATTGTGCTTTCTATGGTTGCTCAAATCTGACTGACATTACATTTCCTTTTAATAGATTGAAAAGCATAGGAAATCATGCTTTCATGTATTGCACTAGTTTGATATCCATAGCGATTCCAAACAGCGTCACAAGCATTGGAGATCATGCTTTCGAAGGATGCACCGGTATGACCTCTGTGACTATTCCGAATAGCGTCACAAGCATTGGATATTGTGCTTTCTATGATTGCACCAGATTGACCTCTGTGACTATCGGCAATAACATCACAAGCATGGATGAGATGTCTTTTGCACGTTGCAATAGTGTGACATCTATCAATTTTACAGGAAGTATGAAGGATTGGTGCAATAAATTATGGAATCCAGGTCAAATTGACAATGGTAATGGTTACCAATTGTATATAAACGGTGTTTTACAGAAAAATATTGCTATCCCCAATAATGTCACCAGCATTGGAAATTGGGCTTTCAAAAATTGCGGCAGTTTGACATCTGTTACCATACCAAATAGCGTTACAAACATCGGAAATTATGCTTTCCAATTGTGCAAAGGTTTGACCTCAGTGACGATTCCGAATAGCGTTACAAGCATTGGGTATAGTGCTTTCCAATTGTGCACAGGTTTGACCTCTGTGACGATTCCGAATAGCGTTACAAGCATTGGGTATAGTGCTTTCAATGGTTGTAGTAGTTTGGACTCTCTTGCCTTTGAAAGCGAAACTCCTGCATCATTAGAATCGGCGAGTGCCTTTTATTCCACTAACGACTGCCCGCTCATTGTTCCTTGCTCAGCCGTCGATGCATACAAAACAGCATGGCCTACCTACGCTGATAGAATAACCTGCTCAGGAACTCAAGGCACTACAGTTGCCATCCCTACCGTGCAAGATCTTGCTACTGCCGGCTATGATGTAATAAACAATGTCGTGCTGTGTCTCCGTTTTACGAACGATGCTACAGTCTGCAATGATATTTACGCGGTGGGTACATTCAATAACTGGGCAAAAGGAGAAGGAAACACAGAAGACTTTGCCAACTGCTCCAAGTTCGAGCCGCTTGCCGGCTTTGAAGGTTGGTATGCCGTAGAATTCCCCTATTCGGACAATGTACAAGGCAAGCCGGTACAAGCCAAGAGCAACGGTGCTTTCTCTTGGGAATACCAAAGCGGTGATGCAAACGCATGGACAAACAAAGGCGGTGCAGGTTCACAGACGGCTACTATATGGGCAGGATATAACAATGAAGCGAATATCTATTATCCCGCTCCGGGTTGCTATATTTACGAACTGGCATATTGGAAAAACCATAATTCTCCATGCGCTAATACCACGCATAACTATACCTTGCACATGTACGCACCGGATGCCTGCGAGGAGATGAAACCTGCTATCATCGGTAATTTCAATAACTGGAATACCGGTGTGGCGATGAAGGACACCACAGATGCGCAGGGCAAAAAGATGTACACCATTACGATTGCCAGTGATGAAGGGCTGGTATTCAAATTCAGGGATGCTTCATATGACGATTGGAGCAATGAATTGCAAGAATTTCTGGAAGGATATAACGCATGGGCAACATTCAGTAATTTTATGATACCGGCAGCAACCCAAGACACAACGATTGTTTATGATTTCTCGGACAACGACAAATACCGCTTCGCTCAATGCGGAAAGGAGGAAAATGTTATTGTTTGGTTGAGAGTCCCGACCGGAGCACCGGGCTATTATAACGGAGCAATCGAAATGGTTGTATATTCTGCCGGAGAACCGGCAACTATGCCAATGCTTTATTCTCCGGTAGATAATCTGTGGGCTGTAGAATTACAAGCCAAAGGAAGTGATTATTTCTCGGTTCGGGAAGCGAACTCGGAAGATAATTATATTCTTGCTTATGTTCATTATTACTATAGTGACGGCTCGGATGAATATGTCTGGGAAACATGGGGTACTACATTCCAACATTATTGGGAAAATGGTACGGGCGATTTTGCCGGATATAAGACAGCCATGATAGATCTGACAAATCCTGCTTCTTTCAAATGGGCTGTGTCGGCAATCGAAACAGACATAGAAAATGTACAAAGGGACAATGTACAATGTACCAAGGTTCTCCGTGATGGTCAAATCTACATCCTCCGTGGCAACAAAACCTATACCCTCCAAGGTCAAGAGGTCAAGTAAAGTACAAAGGAACAAAGTACATTGTACAAATCAAACAAGCGGGTGCTCAATGAGTTGCCCGCTTGTTATGCAATTGAAGTTTTTTCGTACCTTTTAGCGCCACTTTCGCGGGTATTTCGCGGGTCTTTAGGGATCAAAAATAATTTTTGATTCATTTTTGGTAATTTTGGACAGATTAAAAATCTCCTCTTCCATTTTAGCCGCTTGTATAAAAATTTGCACTGGCATAAATGGCATAAGTGGCAAAAATTATCGTTCAACACCCGATTTTCTGCCATTTTGCCACTTCTGCCACATCATTTTTTTGCTTTGCACTTTCTGCACTTTCTGCACTTTCTCGTTCCAAAGTGCAAATAGTGCAAATAGTGCAATGTCATTTTTTTATTAACTTATCTCTGTATAGTATTATATACTATGTATATAATACAGATCGATAAAATCTTTAGTTATTCCTTATATATTACTTATTCATTCCTTATTCATTCCTTATTCATTAACGGACCTTCCACGAACCCGGAACGGAGGCGGAAACCGATTCAAACGCCTCTCCGAAACACCCCAAACCGTACGTACATGTCCGTAATGGTAACGAGATGGTAACGTAATGCGAACGACATGCGAACGGGAATGACTGCTAATTATATGCTAAATACACGCTTAATACCTGCTAAAATGATGCAAAAAAGCAACAAAAAAGCCGCGACTCTTGCATATGTCAAAAAAAAGCAGTAATTTTGCAGGCAAAATTGGTTTGAAGCATATGCAACGCCCGAATTTATATATCATCGCCGGACCAAATGGAGCTGGAAAAACAACGGCATCATTCAGTTTATTGCCCGATGTGTTGCATTGCCTCAATTTTGTGAATGCAGATGAGATAGCACGAGGTTTGTCTCCTTTTGCCTCAGAATCAGTTGCCTTCCAAGCAGGCAGAATCATGTTGCAGAGGATAGATGAACTACTGCTGCAAAAAGTCGATTTTGCCATCGAAACAACGCTTGCTACTCGCTCGTATGTACACCTTGTGCATCGAGCTCAGGACTTGGGATACAAAGTACATCTGATTTATTTTTACTTGGAAAACGAGGAACAAGCTATTCAACGTGTTGCGCAGCGTGTGAGCAATGGAGGACATAATATCCCCGAACAAGATATCCGCCGTCGGTTCAAACGCGGGATATATAATTTGCTCAATCTGTATATACCTATATGCGATAGTGTGCTGATATATAATAATGCGCACGGAGAGGCCATTTTAGTAGCCCAAAGCGGTGGCGTCGATGGAAGTTTGCAGATACGCGAACAAGAAATGTGGAACCAATTAATACAAAAAATATGAGTGAACGTGAATTAGAGGCAATATTGAGTATTGGACTCAAGCAATCCTATAAAAAGGTTGTGGAGCAACACCGCCGTGACAATCAGCCACTTATCTTCAGCGAGAATGGTCAGGTGAAATACGTGGATCCGTTTACGGTTGCTATTTAAACCCACTAATCCACTAACCCACTAACCCACTAATCCACTAATCCAATAATACGTTAAATCGTTAAAACGTTAAAACAAAAATACTAATCTTATGCAAAAATCCCCATTACAGATTGCGCGTCAGAGCTATCAGCCGAAGATGCCGGTAGCATTGCAGGGCGCGGTTCGTCTTGTAGAAGGCGAGAAAACAGAGTCGGTTGCAGACCAAGAGGAGATCAAGAAACTCTTCCCGAACACGTACGGTCTGCCGATCATTACCATGGAGCCCACCACCGGCAAGAACCATTGTGACGAGCCGTTCAACGTGGGTGTGATCCTCTCCGGAGGTCAAGCTCCCGGCGGTCACAACGTCATCTCCGGTCTCTTCGACGGTCTCAAAGCGCTGAATCCGAACAATAGGCTGTACGGCTTCCTCGGAGGTCCTTCGGGTCTTATTGACGGCAAGTATCAGGAGCTCACAGCGGCTATCATCGACGAGTACCGCAACACCGGTGGTTTCGACATCATCGGTTCCGGTCGTACCAAACTGGAGGAGACTTGGCAGTTCGATAACGGTATCGAGATCTGCAAAAAACTCGGTATCAAGGCGGTTGTCATCATCGGCGGTGATGACTCGAACACCAACGCTTGTGTCCTTGCTGAGTACTATCTCCAGAAACAATGCGGTATTCAAGTCATCGGCTGCCCGAAGACTATCGACGGCGACCTCAAGAACGAAATGATCGAGACCTCTTTCGGTTTCGACACCGCTTGTAAGACGTACGCCGAGCTCATCGGTAACATCCAGCGTGACGCTAACTCCGCGAAGAAATACTGGCACTTCATCCGCCTCATGGGACGTTCGGCAAGTCACATCGCCCTCGAGTGCGCACTCCTGAGTCAGCCGAATATCTGCTTGATCTCCGAGGAGGTTGAGGCTAAACGAATGACCCTCAATGATATCGTTGAGGACATCGTCAAAGTGATCGTGGATCGTGCTAACGCAGGTCTGAACTTCGGTACGATCCTCATTCCGGAGGGTCTGATTGAGTTCATTCCGGCTATGCGTGTCCTGATCCAAGAGCTCAACGACATGCTCGCTAACAACGAGGAGTTCACCTCGCTCGACGGCGATGATGCTAAACGTGAGTACGTCAAATCGATGCTTACCCCGGCTTCCTGCGAGCTCTTCCGTTCGCTGCCGAAGGGTATTGCCAAACAGCTCACCCTCGACCGTGATCCTCACGGAAACGTCATGGTATCGCAGATCGAGACCGAGAAACTGCTCATCGAGATGGTTCAGAAACGTCTTGCTGTCCTCAAAGCTAACGGCGAGTATAAAGGTAAGTTCTCTGCTCTCAACCACTTCTTCGGCTACGAAGGACGTTGTGCTATGCCTTCTAACTTCGATGCTGACTACTGCTATTCGATCGGCGTGAACGCTACGCACCTCATCGCAGCCGGCAAGACCGGTTACATGTCGCTCGTACGCAACCTCACCAAACCCGCAGCAGAGTGGTTAGCCGGTGGTGTGCCTATCACGATGATGATGAACATGGAGAAGCGTAACGGTAAGATGAAACCGGTTATCCAGAAAGCCCTTGTAGAGCTCGACGGTGCGCCCTTCAAGTACCTGCAGGCACATCGGGCAGAATGGGCTGACGCGAACACCAGTTATATCTACCCGGGTCCGATCCAGTACTATGGTCCGACCGAGGTCTGCGATCAACCGACCCGCACCTTGCTGCTCGAAAGAGGCAAATAAAGGAGATGTACAAAGGAACAATGTACAACGTACAAAGGAGCGTTAAAGGAGATGTACAAAGGGACAATGTACAACGTACAAAGGAGCGTTTTGTTTCTCCTTATGGCAATGAGTATTTCCCTATCCGCCCAAGATTTTTCGGCGGATAGGGAATTATTCGATGCTTACCAACGGGAAGACATGAGCGTTTGGAAAACATATATAGATAAGGTACAAGGGGACAAAGTACAAGGTACAAAGGAGTTGACATACGAATACGGTTACTGCGGCTATATCGTAGCGGAAGCAAAGAAAGAAGGTAAAGAAGCTCTCCTGCCGGAAGCCAAACGCTACGTCCGGCAGTTCAAATCGCACATCTCACATCTCAAATCCCAACTGCCCAAAGGTCACTACGAGATGTACCTCTCTGCGGTCTATGTGTTTGAACTCCGCTTGCGTGAGTCTATTCATCCTATTAAGGCGATGTCTTTGGCAAAAGATGCCACCAAACTGGCGCCTAACGATCCGCTGGTTCTCTCTTACTATGGTACTTGCCTTTTTTACGCCCCAAAACCCTTTGGCAGCAAAAAGGATGCTTTAGCGTGGTTTGAGCGTGCTGAAAAGCTGTTCCGAAAACCCGAATGGAAGTACTGCTGGATACGTGAATCTACGCATATGTACGTCCAACAATGCCATAAAAAACTAAAAAAGTGATTTTTTTTGCATTTTTTTGCAAAAATATTTGCTTATATCAAAAAAAAGCAGTACCTTTGCACCCGCTTTTGAAAAACGATGTGAATTGTGTTTCAAAGCGATATACATTGTTCATTAAATTTTGCCGAATTGTGTAATGGTAGCACTACAGATTCTGGTTCTGTCTGTCTGGGTTCGAGTCCTGGTTCGGCAACATAAAAAGCCAAGCATTCACGCTTGGCTTTTTAAGTGAATATTGGAGAGTGTTACTCTTTGTCCTTGTCTTTTTCCTCCTCTTTGTAATTCGGGCGAATCTTGAGGGAGAAAATATAGCGGTCCATATCTGTTCCTTGCTCGTCAATGATTTGCAGGATCTTTATGGCACCTATCGCCTTGTCCCCTTTACCGATCATCAGCACATCGTCTGCTTTCAGATCTTTGATGGTGGATGTCTTCATCAGATTAGGCCATACATTCTCCAGACTCTGAACGGTTGCTTCGGAGAAGTTAAACCCTTCGGCGCGTGAGAACAGCAGTCCGGACTCGGAATGCCATATGCAGGAAGGCGCTTGTAAGGTCTTATCCAAGACATCATAGAATGCGACGGTAGCCGAATCCTTGTTCAGATATACCGGTTGTAGGCTCTCTAATGAGAACGCGGATTTGCCCACGGAAGCTGCGGAATACAAGGTCATATTATCCAATGTACGCAGTTTCTCCTCTCCGGGTGTCACCATCATTGTGATAGAGTAGGACATCATGTTTCCTGACCCGTCAAATGACCGCGCTGTGAGAACGACCTTGGTGGTGTCCTGATAGTACGGCAGAGCGTAATACCAACTCATGTTGACGTTTTTTAACGGCCAAGCAAGCGTACTGTCTAAGACGTCTTTGCTTTTAAATTCAACGTCCTCGGATGTGATGACGATACGCTGTATAGGAGAAGACTGTGCTTCTGCAAGGACTGTGACGTGCAGAACGGCACCTGATGCAACAGGTGCCTTCTGCCAATCCACATTATCAATGCGCATAATAGTCACCAATTCGGACTGTTTATTGCAGGCGATCAGACTAAGCGCTGACAATAGAATCAAAAGAGTTTTTCTCATGCGTTATTAACGACGACGGTTTTTAGTGTTCTTTTGCTCGCTGATGCGTACTTCCAACTCCGCTTTCTCCAAAGCCTCTTTAGTCGCATTCAACTCTGCCTGCAACGCCTCAACCTGTTGGTTAAGTGCTGCATTCTTGTTGTCCAATGCCTGAACCTCGGCTTTGTGCATTTGTTCTGCTTGTGCAGCCGAAATCTTGTTGATAGCATATACTTTGAGGGTCATAGTACGTTTGTGAATACGACCTCCCATCATATGCTCCACTTGGTCGTTGAAAGAAGCGGGGATGATGTAATCCGCATTGGGATAAAGCTCTAACACTTTGTGCAATGCCAATTTCAGTTTGCCCAGTTTCACTTTCCGGCGGAAAGCGATATTCGTTTTATGGTAGAAACGCGGGTCATACTTCTCTCCGTTGACCGTCAGGATCTTCGAGAAGATTCCGTATGTCTTGTATTCCACTTCGATATTCACGTCACCCATATATTGGTAGTCGTCCATCGTCAATTCCAGACGAACTACATCCGGTTTGAGGTCGGAGTAGTTTCTCTCTACATTATGCTGGCTGACGCACGAAGTGCCTATCACTGCTATCAAAAGCAGTACAGGTAGTAATATGCGTTGTTTCATAATCGATAAAAATTAGACGTTAATTACTTGCGGAAATAATAGGTGAACGTGATAGCTGCATCAGCTCCCCAAGTAGCTTCAATATGGCTGGCTTTGGAGGGGTCCGTAGCTGTTCTACCGTCAATAGTAACGCTGGTCTGCTTGTTACCGTCGTTGTCAATCGTTGTTTTGTTTCCTGCGCTGAAGCTTGCTTGACCGGAGTAACCGCCCTCAAAACCGATAGCGAACGGAAGATCTGCAACAAAGAACTGCAAACCGAGGAAGATACCACCACCGATGACGAACTTGTTGTTGGTCGTTTTGGTAGACAAGGTACCGTTTTTCATTTTCTCAGAGTCGATATTAAATCCGATAGGCATCTGTGCTCCTAAATACACATCCAGCACGTTAATAGGATTGAAGTGATAGGCGCAGCCCGGCAGGAAACGGGTGTAGTTGATGTCTCTTACGTGGCTGTAATCGAGATTGTCGTCTTTGAGACGGCTGTTCTCATTCTTACATGCAAACTGGAAACCAAGACGACCCTCCCATTTGTCTGTGAAATAATACTTGAGGTTAATCATAGGAAGCGCCCAGAAGATGTTTTTCTGGAATGTTGCATCCTTGTTCAACTCAACCATGTCCATGATCTGGGTTACGGATACACCGAGGTACATTCCGAAATCACCAGCTTGCGGACGGTTACCTGTACGCGGAATAACAGACGAGTTTGGCTCACCTGTAGAAATTTGAGCAAATGCTACGCTAACACTCATCAGCGCAACAAGAAGTAGAGATGTCTTTCTCATAAAGTAATAGAGTTAGTTTGTCTGGCCTACTCACTTTAATCGGCTTTTCGGCTTCCTCCGTTTCATTGAAATTGCGCACAAAAATAGTCATTTTTGTTGATACTACCAAATATTTCGATAAAAAAATGCATAAAACTTGCTTTTTTTATGATTATGAGGTAAGTTTTTATTATTTTGGGTTTAAAACACCCCATATCGACAAAAAACAAACGCCCACTTGGGGCGCTTGTTAGAAGTTGTATTTCATCATGAGCTGGACGCGGTGGTTCGTGACCCAGTGGAGACCTTGGTCTGCCAAACCGTGGGCATTGAGACCTTTGCTTGCATCGCCGTAATGAACAGAAGTCACTTCGTACTCGCAGCCGATCTGGAACTTACCTATGGTGTACAGCAAAGTCGGCGTCACACGGAACATCCGGTACATATTCGATGCTCGCGGATAGAAGTAACCGACAAGCGAACCGTTCGCTTTGATCGCAAGCTCTTCCTTGGTACCGAAATTACGAACGTAACCGGCAAAAAGAATTCCCTGTAACTTCTGCGGATGTTTGTCTTCTTGCGCTCCGACTTTGCCGCCATACACAATGCTGATCCAAGACGATGAAGTGCGAGTCGGGGTATATGCCCAAGAACCGTCACTCTTCACGTCGCTCACACCGTAACCGCCGTTCATATTCATATGCTCTCCGGACTCGGCAAAGATGGACTTCGCTTTGATGGAGAACTCGCCTTTCTTATACTGCAAATACACGAACGGAGAAACGGTCGTAAGGCGGTCGGAAACTTTTACTGCAACTGTATCTCCGGGCGTTGGTATTACTTTTCCTATGTGACGCGGCTTGATACTCAGCACATCCGCTCCGGCACGTACTAACCATCCTTTGTGGTGGAAACTCAGACCTAAATATGCCTCCGGCGTTTTGCTATAACCGATATACTCTGCCGATTGTCCGTCGGGACCGATGGAGCAGTATTGCATCTGCCAAATGAGAGCACCCGTAAGCGTGAACAGATTACCCAAACGGGCATCCATCTTCACTTGCGGCGTACGCGAGAAAGGACCGAACGGAGCACCCGAGTTAAGCGCAATAACATCGCTTAAATCGGCTGCCATAGGATGCCAAGTCTGACCCATCAACAGCTCTACGCGCGCGTAATCCTTATTATTCATACGCAAGCTATCCCACGCTAAAGTCAAATATGCGTGACGAAGACGAAACTGTGCAGTGCCGGAAACAGCGTGTGAACCCGTGCCTTTGGTACTCAAACCGGAATAGAAATCCGCTTCAATATTAGCGCCAAACTCCGTGTTGCGCCATTTATAACCCACGATATTCAGACCCAAACGAGTCGTGAGAGTGAGAAAACGGAACGTGGAGATAGCATTCAGATCCTGACGTAATTCCGGATCGTCAGTATTATTCCAGTTCTCATCTTTGGGCTGATAGTTATACAAATCACCCGTACCGGACATCGATTCCCGCGAGTCAAACGTGAAAAAGTTGCGGATAAATCCGTACGGCTTGAAATGCTGCTTGAGGTGGCTTTTCACCGCTTCTTTCTTGCTCTCTTTGCTAACCTCCTGAGCCATCATTGGCATCAGCATCAAAGCTGAGAGCGCTATCATTACTATCTTTTTCATATGCTTTTTACTCTTATGATTATTTGTTATCAAAAACAAAAAGTGAGCAAAGATACTACTTTTTTTGCATATATGCAAGAAAAAATGCGAAAAAGTGCATAAATTTTTTTTTACAAAAATACGAATTTGCTTGCGTATGTCATTTTTTTTTTGTAATTTTGCACGCAAAATTGTGTGAATACATGAAGCTGCTGCTTATATTATTGTCCGTCATGAGTTTTACCGTGCAGACTAAAACCACAGTGTCGGTAGATGGTGCTACGCCTTCCAATATGGAGGTGGAGTATAGCAACAGCTATCAGAAAGGCGATGTGCGGAAAGATGATGTAGCAGCGTTGATGCTGACTGAATTGGGCGGTATCGCGGTAGAGAAAGTAGTGGCTCATGTGCGGTCTAATGCCAGCGGTGGAGCCGGTAATTTTGAGGTTCGCGCGAACGGATATACGGTGGGGCAGAAATCCGGTACATTCAAGGATTGGACAGGCGCGTATGATAGTCAGAATTATCACGCTATTACGTTGGTCTCCGGCAGTGTGGCGAATGTCTATAATCTTACAATCCAACTGATCGGAACCGCGAACTCGCTTCATATCGAAAAATTTGTCGTTACGTATGGCGATTCGCCTGCAAAGTCCGTGACGCTCATGAGCGGTGCTACACCGATGGACACTTTGCGCGAAGAGACAGGCGGAGCGGGAGTGCTTCTGCCGAGGATGGAGAATCAAGGTCGATGGCAGTTCGTGGGGTGGAGTGATACAGAGTTTGAGGAGTTGGACGAGATGCCGCTTTTGTACAAAGCGTATGAGATGTTCTATCCCGAAGAGAACTGCACGCTGTGGGCGGTGTACTTCTATAATGATACCCCGGATAGAGCCTATGTGACGGATCTGGTGGACGGAGAGTACCTGTATGTGAATAGAGCCTTTGATATCTCTCTCAATGGTGTTCCGGATGCTGGGAGCGGCAAAATGTCTTGGAGTATAACGGACGTACATGATGAAAATCAATACTATACGATATCGTTTGCTTCGCCGGATACTGCCTATATTACGCATACCAAAACAGGTAATCCGATAGGCTATGCGGGAACCAAGATGGCGATAAAACCGAGTCCATGGTTAGTGTACCATCAGGGGGATGAAACCTTGTTTTATACGTTCATCAATGGGAAAAACTATGTCTTGTGGTTGAATATATGTGATGGGAAGCAAGAAAACTGCTATGCCGGTTTGCTGCAAACTAACCCGATGGCTTCTCCGATGGCTTTGCTGCCTTCGCACCGACGCGGAGCTTTGCGGTATAGTTGTCATCCCGAGCGGCTCATGGGAACGGAGTCTATTTCTTCCTCTGAAGGTAAAGCCCGAAAAATACTCCGTAACGGACAAGTGTTGATCCTCCTCAACGGAGAGACTTATACGATCATGGGATCGAAAATAAATGATTGATTATTTGTAATTTAGCATATGAAATTATTGGTAATTATACTATCGGTTTTAACCGGAATACTCAGCGGCGACTATAACGCCAAAACGCTTAGTGAAGCAGAGCAGGATAGTATCTTGGCGAGTTATAATCCTTCCTTGACTCCCAAAGGTCGCTACCGTCTGGAGAAAGAGAATGAACAGAAGATCTTTCGTCATTCCGAAGTGGCGGATTGGTTCGTTTATGATACCATGCGTCATACGCGTAAGCGTTTGGGCGAAGGTATATTCGGAGCAGAAGTCAAGGTGCGTGACGCGGTGATGTCACCTAACGGAAGGTACGTGGCGTTTGCCAAGGACAACAACCTCTATATCCATAAACTCGATTTCGGTACCGAGGTGGCGGTCTCCAAAGACGAGAACACCGATATCATCAGCGGTGTAGCCGATTGGTTGTATGAAGAGGAGTTTGGTACAACCGCCCTCTTTGCTTGGAGTCCCGATTCAAAACAGTTGGCGTTCGTTCGGCTCAACGAGACTGAGGTACCAAGTTTCTCATGGGAAGTGTATGCTGATACTCAATATCCGACCTTGGAGAGCCTGCGCTATCCGAAAGCCGGTTGTCAGAATGCAAAAGCATCGGTTTGCGTCTATGATGTGGCTACCAAAGGGATCCTCACGATGCAGGTGACCAACGACCAACGACCAACGACCAGCGACAAGGACTTCTATTTCCCGCGTCTCAAATGGTATAACGAGAGTACTTTGTTTGTCCTGCGTGTGAATCGCGACCAGACGAAGATGGACGTGCTCTCCTGCAATGCCAAATCAACCGTCTCGAACCTTTGGTATCACGAGGAGAGCAAGAAATACTTCGTGGACTACTCGCTCTTCGATCAGTGGCAGTGGTTAACCGACGGAAGGGTTATCGTCCTCAGTGAGCAGGAGGGTTGGAGACGTGCGTATTTATATGGAAAAGACGGTATCCAGCTGCGTGCTTTGACGCCGGATGAGATCGACGTAACGGCGTTGTACGGCGTGAACGAGAAGACCCAGATCCTCTTCTATCAAGCCGCTCCGACGCCTTCTACACGGCATATATACGGACTCAGCCTGAAGAAAAATACCATTACCCAAGTCTCCAAAGAAGATGGTATCTGGTCTGCCCGTTTTGCGAAGGACTGCAACAGTTCCATCTTATGCTATCAGTCGTTCGACACCCCCAATGAATATATCTTGTCCACCAAGGACAAATGGTCCATTATAGAGGATAATTCAGAGGTCAAGGCAGCTTGGCAAGCCAATAAACTGCCCGAACCGCAACTTCTCAAAATCCCCAATGCCAAAGGCCAAGACTTAGAGGCAATGCTGATGATTCCAAATGACAAAGCTCAAATCCCCTTAGTCGTCATGCACTACAGCGGTCCGCAGAGTCAGCGTGTACTCAACCGTTGGCGTAAGCGATTCGAATATGCTTTGGTGAATGCCGGATATGCGGTGCTCATCGTGGATACACGAGGATCGGATTGCCGTGGCCGGGCTTGGAGAAACGAGACTTATATGTCGCTTGGTCAGAAAGAGGCGGAGGATCTGATTGCTGCGGCTAAGTACATTTCCAAACGGAAAGATATTGACGGTGACCGTATGGCGATACTCGGTTGGAGTTACGGCGGTTACCAGACTCTCTATACGATGTCGCAGAAGAATCATCCTTTCAAGGCGGGTATTGCTATCGCACCTGTGACGGATTGGAAATTATACGACAGCGCTTATACAGAGCGTTATATGCGTCGTCCGCAGGTGAACCCAAGGGGCTACGAAGAGGCTTCGCTTCTCAACAAAGCAGCAGACTTGAAAGGCAACGTGCTGATCATTCACGGAACGGCGGATGATAATGTGCATGTACAGCACACGATGCAATATATTGACGCACTCGTGCGTGCGGACAAGCAATTCGAGATGCAGCTCTATCCCGATGACAACCATCATCTGCGCAAAGGTAATAATGCACCTCATATGCACGAGCGTATCCTTCGCTTCCTCGCGCGCAGTCTTTAATTTTGAATTTTTAATTTTGAATTTCTATTAGATATGAAAAACAACAAAACATTAACAATCGTCACCATCATCGCGATGATCTTTCTCTACGCGATGATATCGTTTGTGACAAACTTAGCAGCTCCGGTGGGTAAGATTTGGGGCGAGTCGTTTACGGATCCTGCGCAGGCAGAGCGTATGGGAATGTTGGGTAACCTCTTCAATTTCTTGGCGTACCTCATCATGGGTATTCCTGCAGGAAACATCCTTGCCAAATACGGATATAAAAAGACCGCGTTGGTAGCGTTGGCCTTGGGTTTTGTCGGAATTGGCGTACAATGGTTGTCCGGCATAACGGATAGTTTCTATGTCTATCTGATGGGTGCGCTTATCTGCGGATTCTGCGTATGTATCCTGAATACGGTCGGCAACCCGATGCTGAACCTGCTTGGAGGTGGTGGTAACAAAGGTAACCAGTTGAACCTTATTGGTGGTACTTTTCAATCATTCTCTGCAGCTCTGACCCCGATGTTAGTAGGTGCCATTATTGGAGAAAGTCTGGTGGGCAAAGAGATAGACGATGTGAACATCGTGTTATACATTGCGATGGCTATTTTTGCTCTTATCTTCATCATCATCTTCTTCACTCCTATCGCAGAGCCCTCCAAGGTCGGCGACGCGGTAGTGTATGAGCGCAGCCCATGGGCATTCCGCCATTTCGTATTAGGTGCCGTAGCTATCTTCTTCTATGTGGGAATCGAGGTCGGTGTACCCGCTACGCTGATCAGTTATCTGCATAAGGCGGCAGGAACGGGATATGATGCTGCTACGTTTGTTGCCGGTCTGTACTGGTTGCTGATGTTAGTGGGACGTTTCATCGGTTCCGTCATCGGAGGTAAGGTAAGCAGTAGAGTAATGGTCATTTGCGTAGCCGCATTAGCTATATCCCTGATGGGAGGAGCGATGGCATTAGACAACAGCGTAATGGTGAAAATGCCGACAAACTGGACCTTTGAGATGCAGGCGATGCCAATTGCAGCATTGCTGATCATGTTGGTAGGTTTGTGTACTTCGGTCATGTGGGGTTCGATCTTTAATATGGCTACCGAGGGATTAGGTAAGTACACCGCCAAAGCAAGTGGTATATTTATGATGATGGTGTTCGGCGGTGGTGTAGTGCCGTATTTCCAGAGTGTGGTAGCTGCGCATAATTGCTTGTTTAGTTATATCGTACCCTTGATCGGTGTAGCTTATATACTCTTCTACGCTATCTGGGGAAGCAAGAATGTCAATAAAAATATTAAGGTGGACTAATTTTTAAATACATTATATCATGAAAAAGTATGCATTAGGCATTGACTTAGGCGGTACAGGCACTAAGTTCGGTTTAGTAAGTGAAGAAGGTAAAGTTCTTCGTAGTAATTCTATTCCCACACAGCAGTATCCGGATATCGACAACTACTGCGATGTGTTGTGTGCTGGTTTGAAACAGTTGGTGGCAGACGAAGGTCTGACCATGGCAGATATCGTGGGTGTCGGCTGCGGTGCTCCGAACGCTAATTTCTATTCCGGCTGTATTGAGCAGGCTCCGAACCTCCCGTGGAAGGGTGTTGTGCCTTTCGCTAAACTCATCAGCGAACGTATGGGCGTGAAATGTACCATCACCAATGATGCCAACGCTGCGGCTCAGGGCGAGATGATCTACGGCTCGGCACGAGGCATGAAGAACTTCATCGTCATTACCCTCGGTACCGGTGTTGGTTCGGGTATCGTCATTGATGGCAAACTGCTCTACGGTCACGATGGTTTTGCCGGTGAGTTAGGTCACTGCAAGGTCGATCATTCGGGTAACGGTCGTCTCTGCGGTTGCGGTCAGAAAGGTTGTATCGAGGCTTATGCTTCCGCTACCGGTGTGGCTCGTACGGCAAAAGAGATCGTCACTTCCACCACACAACCGACGCTTCTCCGTCAAGTGGCGGATATTGACCATATTACCTCCAAGGACGTGTTCGATGCCGCAGAGAAAGGCGACCTCGTAGCTAAAGAGATCTTCGATTATACGGGTCGTCTGCTCGGTGAGAAACTCGCTGATTATGTGCATTTCTCAAGCCCGGAGTCAATCATCCTCTTCGGTGGTCTGACGAAATCGGGTCATTGGATCATGGATCCGATCCGTGAGGCGCTTGACGCGAACCTCATGCCGATCTGGAAGGGTAAGATCCCTGTTTCCATCTCGGTTCTTAAAGACAGCGATGCCGCTATCCTTGGCGCATCTTCATTGGCATGGTAATGGGAGCAATCAAGAATCTATTGCAGCGTCTGTATCCGTGCGGTGTATGCCGTACGGGTACAGCGGTGTATCTCACCTTTGATGATGGACCTATACCCGAGGTGACGCCGAAAGTGCTGGAGATCTTGGCGCGCTATAACGTCAAGGCAACCTTTTTCATGGTCGGTGAGAATATAGACAAACACCCGGATATCTTTGCGCAGGTAGTAGCAGGAGGACACTCCATTGCGAACCATACCTATAACCATATGAAAGGTTGGAATTTCCGCACGAAGACCTATCTGGAGAATGTGGAAAAATGGGAAGAGGTGGTCAACCGTCAGCCCTGTGCTCCGGTTAACAGGCGTAAGATTTTCCGTCCGCCTTATGGCCGAACATGGTGGTGGCAACGCAAGGCTTTGGTTAACAGAGGTTATACTATCTATCTTTGGGATGTCCTCACGCGCGATTATAATAAGAGTCGTACGCCTGAAGAGATGTTCGACCAGATCAAGCGTCAGACCCGCCCGGGTTCGCTCATCAATTTCCATGACTCCATCAAGTCAAACGAAAGGATGTTGGAAGTCCTCCCGAAAGCGATCGAATGGTTACAAAAAGAAGGCTACGAACTCGCAGCCCTCTAACTTCTGACCATCGACCATCGACTAACGACCATCGACTAACGTCCATCGACCATCGACTAACGACCAACGACCTTTCAGTAGCTTTCCTCAGCCGAAGGGAAGCTACTGTCTTTTACGGCTTCTACGTAGTTCTCCACCGCCTCTTTCACCTGTACACCAAGGGATGCAAAATGACGGAGGAACTTCGGTTTGAAGCCTTGGTTGAGTCCGAGCATGTCGTGCAGCACGAGCACCTGACCGTCACAACCGTTACCGGCTCCGATGCCGATCACAGGGCAGGACACCGCTTCCGTCACTCTTTTTGCCAACGCAGCAGGGATCTTCTCCAAGACGATGGAGAAACATCCGGCTTCGTCTAACAGTTTTGCATCGTGCAGCAGTTTCTCTGCTTCGGCTTCTTCTTTGGCACGCAGCCCGTAGCCGCCGAACTGGTTCACGCTTTGCGGAGTCAGTCCTAAGTGACCCATCACCGGCACTCCGGCTTGGATCATATGGCGGATAGCAGGAAGGATCTCCTCGCCGCCTTCGAGCTTAACCGCATCGCAACCGCTCTCTTTTAGAATCTTAATGGCATTGCGAACCGCCTCTTCTTCGCTCACTTGGTAGCTGCCGAAAGGCATGTCGCAAACTACCAAGGAGTGTTGCGCTGCACGGACTACTCCATTGGTCAGGAATATCATCTCGTCCACGGTAATAGGCAGCGTGTACGAATTGCCGCATACTACATTGCTGGCACTGTCGCCCACAAGGATCATATCCACACCCGCCTCGTCCACAAGCGAAGCAAGGGTGAAATCATAACTCGTTAACATGGCGATCTTCTCGCCGTTTGCCTTCATCTGACGCAGTTTGGATGTCGTCATTCGGGTATTTTGTACATGTACGCTCATAACTTTTTTTCAAAAAAACGCACAAAATTACTGCTTTTTTTGGAAATATGCAAAAAAAAGTGTACCTTTGTAGCCGAAATGAGTAAAAATCTGTGTATATTTGGCTTTTTAGGGGTATTTTTGGTGCTTCTTTTCGGTTTGGATGTCTGTAGCGGCACTATCTGGCTTTGGCCTTTTGGCGACCTCAATCCGATGGAGCAGCAGATCGTTCATGCGATTCGTTTCCCTAAAGCCCTGACTGCTATCTTGGCGGGAGCTGCTCTGTCTGTCTCCGGTCTGATGATGCAGACCCTCTTCCGCAATCCTCTTGCCGGACCATATACCCTTGGTATCTCTTCCGGCGCAAGTCTCGGTGTCGCGCTTCTGACGATGATAGGAGGTGTCCTTTCAACTTTCAACTTTCAACTTTCAACTATAGGCTTGCCTCTTGCCGCCGTCATCGGTGCTACCTTGGTCTTGCTGCTCGTCTTGGCGGTTAGCAAACGGGTAACGAGTAATGTGAGCCTGCTGATTGTGGGTTTGATGTTTGGCTCGATAGCCGGAGCGCTGGTTTCTCTCTTGCAGAACTTCGCTAATCCCGATGCCCTCAAACTCTTCATCGTCTGGACACTCGGCTCGCTCAGTAGTGTGGGGTGGAGTGACATGCAGATGTTAGTGCCTGTTCTGGTGGCGGGTACGCTCTTCACCTTATTAGCACTCAAGCCCCTCAACGGTCTTCTTTTGGGAGAAGATTACGCGAGGGGCTTAGGCATTCATGTTGAGCGCACGCGGCTCTATATAGTCTTGGCTACGGGTCTTTTAGCCGGTGGTGTCACCGCTTTCTGCGGACCGATTGCCTTTATCGGTGTGGCGGTGCCGCATATAGCAAGGGGTATCTTCGGAACTTCTAATCATCGCATCACCCTTCCGGCTTCAGCACTTATCGGCGCTTGCCTCTTGCTGGTCTGCGATCTGTTGTGCTCGCTCTTCATCTACCCCTTGCCTGTTTCCACCGTCTCCGCGCTCTTCGGTGCTCCGGTGATCATCTGGATCATCCTCAAGAACCGTTAGTTCCGGAACTTGAGTTCGCCGTCACGGAGTTCGACGATGACAGGTTTTGTTTGATCCACCTTTCCGCCGATGATCTGCTTACTCAACTCGTTGAGGACGAGGCGTTGGAGCGCTCTCTTGACAGGACGTGCACCAAACTGCGGATCGTACCCTTCTTTGGCGATGTAGTTGATTGCATCGTCCGTGACACGCAGGTCGATACCTTGGGCTTCGAGCATCTTGTGGATGCGGCTCACTTGCAGACCCACTACCGCTTTGATGTCCGATTCGGTCAATTCGCTGAAGTGGATGATCTCGTCGATACGGTTGATGAACTCAGGGCGGACTTGTGCACGGAGTTGCTCTTCCGTGAGGTTGGAGGTCATGATAATCAAGGTGTTCTTGAAGTTGACCAAACGGCCTTTGTTATCCGTCAGACGTCCGTCATCAAGCACTTGGAGCAGGACGTTGAACACATCCGGGTGCGCTTTCTCGATCTCATCGAAGAGGACGACGGAGTACGGTTTTCTACGGATCGCTTCGGTCAGTTGTCCGCCTTCATCGTAACCCACGTATCCCGGAGGCGCACCGATGAGTCGGGTCGCGCTGAACTTCTCCTGGTACTCGGACATATCGATACGGGTCATCATGTTCTCGTCGTCGAAGAGGTAGTCCGCGAGCGCTTTCGCCAACTCGGTCTTACCGACACCGGTTGTACCGAGGAAGATGAAACTACCGATAGGACGTTTGGGGTCTTGCAATCCCGCACGGCTACGACGGATAGCGTCGGAAACCGCCTCGATAGCTTGGTCTTGGCCGATGACACGTTTGTGCAGCTCTTCCTCCAGATGGAGCAGTTTGTCGCGCTCCGACTGCATCATCTTCGCTACCGGAATACCCGTCCAACGAGCTACTACCTCGGCGATATCGTCTTCATCGACTTCCTCTTTGATAAGGGACTCGGTGCCCAATTGATGCAAGGTGTCTTGCGCAGCTTTGATGTTCGCTTCCGATGCAGGGATCTGGCTGTAACGGATCTCCGCTACCTTACCGTAATCGCCTTCGCGTTCGGCTACCTCTGCCTGATGCTTGAGGGTCTCGATACGCGCTTTCTCGTTCTGGATAGTAGCTACGTAGCCTTTCTCCTTGTTCCAACGCGCGTTGAGTTCATCGGATTTGACCTTGAGGTCTTTGAGCTGTTTCTCGATCTCGCCAAGCTTGGCTTCGTTCTTCTCGCGTTTGATGGCCTCGCGCTCGATCTCCAATTGTTTGATCTGACGGTCGAGAGAGTCTATCTCTTCCGGCTTGGAGTCCACCTCCAGACGCAGTTTGGCTGCGGCTTCATCGATCAGGTCGATTGCCTTATCCGGCAAGAAACGGTCGGTGATATATCGGGCAGAAAGGGTCACGGCGGAGATGATAGCGTCATCCTTGATACGCACTTTGTGGTGGGTCTCATAACGCTCTTTCAGACCACGAAGGATAGAGATCGTTGCTGCCTCATCCGGCTCATCGACCATCACTTTCTGGAATCGACGCTCCAAGGCTTTATCGGTCTCAAAATACTTCTGATACTCATCGAGCGTAGTAGCACCGATCGCCCTCAGGTCACCACGTGCCAAGGCAGGCTTCAGGATGTTCGCCGCGTCCATTGCGCCGGAACTCTTACCGGCTCCGACCAAGGTGTGTATCTCATCGATGAACAGGATGATCTCGCCCGCAGCCGCAACCACTTCGTTGACGACGCCTTTGAGTCGTTCCTCGAACTCACCTTGGTACTTAGCGCCGGCAATCAGCGCACCCATATCGAGGGAGTAGATCTGTTTCTTCTTCAGGTTCTCCGGTACGTCGCCGCGCACGATACGATGTGCCAGACCTTCCGCAATGGCAGTCTTACCCACACCCGGTTCACCAATCAGAATAGGGTTGTTTTTCGTTCTTCGGCTAAGGATCTGCAGAACCCGCCTGATCTCGTCATCACGTCCGATGACCGGATCTAATTTGCCCTCTTTTGCTCGCTCGCAAAGGTTGATTGCGAACTTCTTGAGGTTTTCGTTTTGATTGTTTTGATTCGTTGCGTTCATAGTTATTATAGTTTTGTTAATAATTCATATTTCTAAATTTACAATTTACAATTGATAATTTACAAAGGGCTTTTGGAGCATGGTTCAAACTTTTAGAATACATGCGGTTCTTTATGTTTTGTACCTAAGTCACTAAGACGCTTTGTTCATTGTGCATTGTACATTGTACATTTAAGATACTACAAACCTCGCGCCAAACAAAAAAGAACTGCCATTTTGGCAGTCCCTTTCCATTTCTCCTTTGGCCTTTGGCTTTTGTCAATCGACTAACGACAGCCCTTGCATGGACTAACGACCAACGACCAACGACTAACGACTAACGACTTATGTTATACCATTCCTCGAGTTTTGCATTAAAAGCCCGTCTGTCTAAGGTCTGAGCCCATTGGAGCACATCGTCCGTATGGTCTTCGAAATGCAAGGTCACCGTGCGTCTCCATTTCCATTTCTTGGGTTTGAGTTTCGAGAAACGGCTGCTCTCTAACCCGCGCATTCTACATAGGATCACGCGCACGCCTGCGGGTAACTCACGGCATACTTCATAGGCCATACGGCGGTTACCGATGATCTCCTTATCCACCGTCTTCACGTGTCCGGAGGGGTAGAAACAAATCTCTTTGCCTTCTGCCAAACTGTCAATAGCAATCCGGCTCAACTGACTTGCGGCGGCGACTCCTTCCTCACGGCTCATGGCGCTCTTCTGCAAGTCCGGCACTTCGATAGCATCCGCCATACGCAGTACCCGTCCGTATAACCAATGACGCATAAACAGCTCATCCGTCATCGGACGAATAGGCAACCACCATTCTTCGCTGAATAAAATCAACGGATCTATGTATGCCGTATGGTTCGGCATGACGAGATGGATCTTCTTGTCCCTCAATAACTCCTCTCCTGTCACCTGTATATCGTAGTGCAGGTGAAAGAAGAATTTGCAAATCTTCCCAAATGTATATCGATTCATGCTGCTGATGTGTTCATTAATTCGTATAAATAAGCAGGGCTTTGGATGTAGAGTTCGTTCTCCTCGTCCTGCAATGCTGGCATGAGCGAGGAATTATAGACACGTTCCATCGCTTGCTCCAAAGTACAGCCGGTATCTTCCATTACATACCGAACCAATTCGCTTATCGCGTAATCGGTTAGATAAGTTGCTATTTGTTGATGGTTTGGCTGAGTCATAGGATTTCTAAGTATCATGCTAATGTTCCTCCGTTTTGGCGACAGACAATAAGCATATCATCAATGGTGTCATCCATTGATTGCAGGTGCTCTACATCGTAGAATTCCATTAAAAAAGCGAGAGCTTTATGCGCTTGCAGATAGCGGAAAGCAGCCTGCCTTGTCATGGCAAACTTACTCGCAAATGCTTGTATTGCTCTCGTCAAAAAAGGAATTTCGTACTTACTCATATCGTATCATTGCATATCCGGTTAATTCAGCCGATTTTTCTTGTGCTTTTTAGCGCGTATTTAAAAACTGCTGCAAAGGTACTGCTTTTTTTTGAAATGCGCAAGTATTCGGTATATTTTTATTAAAAAATCCGTTTATTTGCATATGCCCCATAGGATTAGTGCCCGTTCGTCCGTGAGCTTGATGTGTTACCTCTTTTTTTATGTTTTTTGTCCAAATCTATACTTTTTACCCCACATTTGGAAGAAAAACCCGAGTTTTTTGTCCAAATCTATACTTTTTACCCAACATTTGGAAGAAAAACCCGAGTTTTTAGTCCAAATCCATCTTTCCCTCACAACCTCGCGCGTGCGCGCAAATAAATAAGGTGTAGACTCAAAAGAGAGATTGTAGGAGTTTTTTGGGGATTGTTTTGGAAGATAAAGTAATTTTCCATAATTTTTGATAATTTTAGACGAACTAAAAAGAAATTGTCTATAATAGTTGATAATTTTTGACCAAAGAAAAAGTTAAAGCACACAAAAACAAACATTGTTTTTTATGTTTTTGTCTAAATATATCCCCACAACACGAATAAATAATTATTTTTTTCGAAATTTTCACTTTTTATTTGCACATATCAAAAATTATTACTAATTTTGCAGCCGAATTTACGCCGGTACCGTTTTACACGGTGGACGGATGTGGGTTCTTTACATATTGAATGGCGTTTATTGACGCTTTGTATTTGACGCGTTAAAAGCTTAGCACACTTTATAACATCAATCAAGTCAGAAGCAAAGTAACAGTTACGCCTACGGGTATGACTATTATACTCGCTCTGTATTTTCTTTACAGGCGTGTTGTCATATCGGCGTAGGTTTCATTGTTGTTTATTTGACTTGAGGGGCAAGTGCTAAGGTCCTAACGCGTAGATGAGCAATAGCGAAGTCTGCGCTTTTTCGTGTATGTACATGATAACTAACAATCAACTTACAAACTAACAATAAACGGAGGATGCCGAAAAGCCAAAAGTGAGTAGGCACAAAAAAATCCACTTACACAATGAAAAAAATTATGTTATTCGCTACAGTAGTAGCAATGTCGTTGGCAATGGCTATGCCGGTTAATGCGCAGAGTCGCAAAGACAAAAAAGCAGCCAAGAAAGCTCAGTGGGAAATGGAGCAACAACAGCAACGTGAGGAGGCTGAGTTGCGTCACCAACTCCGCATGGACAGTATTGCCAATGCGAAAAAAGTAGCAGAGGAAAAGGCTGCTAAAGAAGAGGCTGAGCGTCGCGCAAAAGAAGCAGAAGAAAAAGCAAAACAGAAGAAGGCAGAGGAGGAAGCTGCTCTTCAAGAGGTAGAGCATGAAGAACCTTGCTCGGAGATGGATTACCCCAGCACCGAAGTACTGATGCGTGGTCATGGTATTGGCGTTGACCGCAACCAGCAATTCTCTATTGAAAAAGCTAAAGGCTATGCTATCAATGACCTTGCTCAACAAATCTCTTCAAAAGTGGAATCGTTGCTGAGATTGCAAAACCAGAGCTGGGATCAGAACGAGAACAATAACTATGCAGGTATGGCAAAGCAGGAGATAGAGATTGCCGTGCAGCAAACAACCGGCTATAATATTGCTTGCCGCAAGACGATGACTTATTCTCAGAATAATGTTCGTTTGATGAAGACTTATATGATCATCGAGGTTAGCGCAGAGAAAGTACTTAAAGCAGCCTATGATGCTCTGCAGAAGAACAACCAAACAAAGATTGAAGAAAGCTTTGAGGACTTCCACAAAGATTTCAAAGAGCATTTCCAAGAATTGTAATTGCTTCATCCTTTCGCGCCGACGGGACTGAACCCCCGTCGGCTGCACTATAAAATAACAAACAATTATGAGAAAAATTTTCTTTTTTATTCTATTTGCAGCCCTCTCGCTGACAATTGTAGCGCAAGAGAAGAAAACAATCACTATTCAGCAACCGAAATGCGATAATGCAGCGATTGCTAATATCTTGAAAACTTCACTAACAGAAGCGCTGTCTGCCATTACGCTGGCTACTGCCAATGAGCAAAGCCAATTGCAGCCGAAGAACGTACAAAACGTCTGCAAATCCCTTGCTAAACAACTATTGGACAACAATTAATTCGATGAAAAAAAATAATTCTAATATTTCTTTCAGCCCTTTCGTTAACGGCATTATTAGATAAAGAGGCTATTCGTCTCATCCGATCAATGCCTAATTGGATACCAGGTAGACAACGAGGTGAAACCGTGCGTGTGAAATATACCATGCCTATTAATTTTAGATTAGAATAATATTATACCATTATGAAACAATATTTATTTACTTTATCGCTTTTAATTAGTGTAGTTATTAATGCTCAGTCACATAAAAAAATGGCTGTGATGGAGCCGATATGCCGAGACAATTCGGTTGAATCATTTTATAAGACAGTTATCCGTGGAGCAACAGAAAGTGTTGTATCAGCAACTGACGAATACGAAGCATATGACCGTTCTGCTTTTGACCAAATTGTAAAAGAGCATAATTTTCAACGTTCCGGAGCTGTTAGTGATTCTGACATCAAAAGAATGGGTGAATTAGCCGGAGTTGATTATATTTTGGTTTCTGAACTCACCGCGGCAGAAGGTTATATGTCTGTCATTGTAAAAGTTTTAAATGTCGAAACCGGCAAATATGAGGGAGCCAAGGATGGTTTGATGCTTATGAATGATATACCGGATATTCGAAACAAAACCAAACAATTAGTATCTTTACTCTTTGGCGTTGTAGATATTGAAAGCGGATTGCGTAGAGGAGAACTGCAATTAGAGGAAGGTAAATATGTCGGCGAAATTCTAAATGGACAACCCAACGGTAAAGGCAAGCTCTATTATGATGCAACGGATAGCAAAGAACGCACATACTATGAAGGAGATTGGAAAAACGGGAAAAGATGCGGTTATGGTACTCTGGAATGGAAAGACGGTTCTAAATATGTAGGCGATTGGGATCGTGATGAGAATTGGACCGGAAAAGGAAAGTACTATCTTGCCAATGGTGACAGATATGAAGGTGACTTTGCAAACAATGCGATAACCGGTTATGGAATTTACTATATGTCTGACGGGCGCAGATATGAAGGTTATTTCAAAGACGGAAATTATAATGGGAAAGGTAAATTCTTTTGGCCTAATGGAGACAAGTACGAAGGAGATTTTGTAAATACGACTATTACCGGATACGGCACAGCCAATTTCGTTGATGGAAGAAAATATGTAGGTCAATGGAAAGATGGCAAGTTTCATGGAAAAGGTAAACTCTATTTTGCTTCATCTGACGAATATAACAGAGTTTCATATGATGGAGATTGGGTAAATGATGAGAGAAGCGGTCAAGGGACTATGGTTTGGAAAAGCGGAGCAAAGTATGTAGGTCAATGGAAAAATGGTCTTCGAAATGGCTATGGGGTTAATTACTACGATGATGGCGATAGATACGAAGGATATTGGGAGGATGATAAAAGAGAAGGACGTGGCACATACTATTGGAAGAATAATTATCGCAAAGGGACATGGGTTGACGGGAAATCAAACGGAGAGTTTACAATTTATTGGAGTGATGGCGATCGTGATACCGGTTATTATGTCAATGGCAAAAAAGATGGCGATTGGATTCGTATAACCAGTGACGGAAAAAAACGCAAAGCTAAATATTCCAAAGGAGAACTCGTTCGCGATTGGCACATATAATTACATAGATATTCACTGATATCATGAATTATGCGATAATAAAAATTGTAAATAATATGTTCAATAAAAAGTTACTCATTATCCTTTTCTCATCCCTCTCGCTGACGGTTGTTGCGCAGCAGAAGAAAACTGTTGCCGTTCTTGACCCTATTTGTCGAGACAATAGTGTCAATGCTTTTTATCAACAAATGGTTCGTGGATCCATGGAGTCTGCAGTGACAGCTTCTGCTGAATACGAAGCATATGACCGTTCTGCATTTGACCAGATACAAAAAGAACAAGCGTTTCAAAGGACAGGAGCCGTAAACGATTCTCAGATCAAAAAAATGGGTGAATTAGCTGGCGTTGATTATGTGTTGGTATCTGAAGTAAGCGCTTATGAAGGGTATTTGTCTGCTATTGTCAAAATCCTTAATGTAACAACGGGAAAGTATGACAAATCAACGGATGATTTAATGGAACTCAAGCCCAATGCAGTAAAAAGTAAATGTAATGAGATGGCATCATCTCTTTTTGGCTCATCACTATCCCAAAACTCGACGAGTAAAATGCAAGTTCCTGCTGGTTATGTAGATTTAGGTTTGCCGAGTGGAACACTATGGAAAGAGCACAACGAAGATTGCGGACTTATCACATATAATCAGGCACGTAATTACTATAGTAATAGTCTTCCTACTAAAGAACAATGGGAAGAACTTATGAGTAATTGCCATTGGACGTGGATCGGAAATGGTTATAAAGTAAGAGGAGGTAATGGACAGTCAATTATATTGCCCGCAGCAGGATTTAAGGACGAAGGAGTAACGAATTATGTCGGCGAAGTGGGCTACTATTGGTCATCCTCTCTTTATCCTGAAGACTGGAATTATTCATGGGGACTTCCTTTTGGTGCTGACGAAGTGGGACTATCCGAATATGGATTAGGAGGGCTACCTCACGAAATGGGGCTTTCTATCCGTTTAGTTAAATAATTTTATGTTTGTTATGAAAAAACTATTACTTATTTTACTCTCTTTCCTCTCGCTGACTATTGTAGCGCAAGAGAAGAAAACAATCACTATTCAGCAACCGAAATGCGATAATGCAGCGATTGCTAATATCTTGAAAACTTCACTAACAGAAGCGCTG
>ONWR01000011.1:56211-96272 GCA_900321605.1 uncultured Bacteroidales bacterium
TAAAATCATGGATGTAACGTCTGCCATTACGCTGGCTACTGCCAATGAGCAAAGCCAATTGCAGCCGAAGAACGTACAAAACGTCTGCAAATCCCTTGCAAAACAACTTCTGGAAAAGCAACAATGAAAAAACTATTAATCATTTTGCTTTCAGCTCTCTCGCTGGCGGCGGTGGCACAAGAAGAAGTAAAGCGTATTGCTATTCTTGAAACGGTTGACAGGGCTGGCGATGTCAATCTTGGCGTAAAGAATCTTTTGCGCCAGAGTATTACTTTTGGTATAAACCGTGTCGCAGGTTATGAAGGTTACAATCGTGTTGATATGGCTCAAATAACCGGTGAGCATAATTTCCAGCGTACAGGATATGTGAGCGATACGGATATTAAGAAATTAGGTGCGATGACAGGCGCGCAATATGTCCTTATAGCAGAGGCTACCAACTATGACGCTACACATATATTAGTCTTCGCCAATTTGGTAGATGTGGAGACAGGCCGTGTTACCAACTCTTCTATTCCCAAAGTGGCAGGTATTGATCCCGAACAAATGTATAAGGACTGCGCAGAAGTAGCCAAATCATTATTAGGAATTACAACTTCTGGCTCCAATACATCGTCATACAGAGGTTCGTTTAATAATTCCACGCCATCTTATAATAGTTCCGCCAATCAAAATTTCACGGAAGATGCTTGGGGTATCAATATGAAGATGATTTGGGTAGAAGGCGGAGAGTTTATGATGGGATGCACTTCCGAGCAGAGTGATTGCAATGATAATGAGAAAAATGTGCGTCGTGTGACGGTTGACGGATTCTATATTGGTATGTTGGAAGTAACGCAGTCACAATGGGAGAAAGTCATGGGTACTTCCGTTTCTCAGCAGTGGAATAAGGCAAATAGCAGTTGGTCATTGCGCGGAGTTGGACCAGATTACCCGATGTATTACGTCAGTTGGGAAGAAGCAGACGAGTTCTGCCGCCTGCTGAGCAACAAGACGGGTAGAACATATACTCTGCCTACCGAGGCACAATGGGAATATGCGGCTCGTGGAGGCAAGAAAGCAGATGGCACCAAGTACGCGGGCAGCAATATGATTGATGCAGTGGCTTGGTATTATGAAAATAGTAGCAGTAGCACACATCCTTGTGGTACGAAGCGCGCTAATGCACTTGGTATCTATGACATGAGCGGTAATGTATGGGAATGGTGCAAAGATTGGTATAGCAGCAGTTATACCAGTTACGACACGAACAATCCTACCGGTCCGTTGTCGGGTTCAAGCCGCGTGTTTCGGGGTGGTGCATGGAGCAACGTCGCCTCTTACTGCCGCGTGGCGGTTCGTAACTACTTCTCGCCCGGCAACCGAACCTGCGGCCTTGGCTTCCGCGTGGTACTCCTCCCGTGAGTTTATTGCGGAGAATGATGATGATGTAAGCGGCATGACCGGTGAATAGACATTGTAAATAATAATGGGAATAAATCATGAAAAAACTATTACTTATCTTCCTCTCCGCCTTCTCGCTGACTGCTTTTGCGCAGCAGAAATCGGTGGCGGTATTGGAGCCGATATGCCGCGATAATAGCGTAGGCACTTTCTATCATCAGATTATCCGCGGATCAATGGAGAGCGCTGTTACGGCAACGGATGAATATGTCTCCTATGACCGCACCGCTTTTGACAAAGTGCTGGAGGAGCACGGCAACTACCTGAACGGCAAGCCAGATGGCGAATGGACACGAAGAACTGTTGCCGGTAATTATCAAAAAGCGCATTTCTCCAATGGGGTCATGACCAGTAGCTATCGTTAATTTGAATAATCAATGCATATGAAAAAAACTATTCTTCTTTTTCTTTCCGTTCTATCTTTGAACGTGTTTGCGCAACAACCTAATTGGTACGATGACGGCGAACGGGCAATGGAGTATCCCGCAGGCAAGTATTTCACCGGCTTTGCAGAAGGACAAAAACGGAGCAATGAGAGCCTTGAAGCAGCTATGTCGCGGATAAAGAACGCAGCACGAGTTGAGGCTGTCAGTACCATCCGCGTGCATGTGCAGAATACCACGAATATCAATGGTCTCAGCCGCACATTGGAATCCATGGAAGGCACATTCTATCAATCAATAGAAGAGTTTTCTTCTCGGACAACCACCTCCGTGGATATGGAAATTCCTGGATTGCAGATTGATGCGTGGCGTAACCCGCAGACGGGTGACATAGCAGCATTTGCGTATGTTAAAAAGAGCTCACTCATTCGCCAATTGGAAAAGAAAATCACGGTGTGTCTTACCAAGATTGAGACTTCGCTTGACCAGATTGATCAATTGATTGGCAATGGCCAGAAATTGCAAGCGCGAGACTTGGCACAGAAAACATTACCACAATTTGCAGAAGTGGATGAGGCACAGAAACTTCTTGCCGCCGTGGACGAGAACGCTGATGAGGAAAGCCTGCAATTGCAGGAGACTCGCAACCTGCAACGTCGTTTAATTGATTTTGTCGCTCAATTGAAAAACGGACTGAATATCTATATCTCTTGCCATGCATATATGTTCGGACAGAATTACAATGCCTTGAATGGAGAAATCGAAGGAGCGTTAAGCCCGATGGGATGCACATTTGTTAATAGAGCAGACCAATCGGATTGGGCAATATATATTACTGCTTCTGCGCGTGAATATAATAAGATAGGTGAGGGTAATGATGCACAATACGTTGTGTATATTGACACGAAGCTATCTATTGACAAGACAACTACAGGGCAACGTATCTATGAAGAACAACTGAAACCGGAGAAAGGAATGTGGAATTTTAGTTATGAGCAAGCCGCTCGTGCCGGCTATAAACAAATAGCTCCTAAGCTTAGTGCCATCATCAAAAAGCAAATACAGCAATAGGCAAAAAGCCCAAATAACATCCGTCAATGCCAATCTCATTCGAGGTTGGCGTTTTTCTTGTTTTTGAAACACGTAAGAGTTTTGCCGAGAATCAACGTTCGAACGGCGATTTTTATGGTTATTTTCGATTTTCGAACGGCGAAATTAGGTAAGTTGAGACCGTTCAGCTTGGGGAAACATAATGAAAAAAGAGTTTCGAAACTCTAAAAAATGCGCAAAAAAACATATGTGCTTGACACAATAAGCAATTTTTTTTTCAAAAATGCTTGCACAATTCAGCAATTTTTTGTAATTTTGCAGCCGAATGGGTTCTTGTATTAAAGTTTGAAAATAAATTTGCATATCTCCCCCAAAAGCATTACCTTTGCAATTAATTACTGACGAAATTTGTATAAAAAGCAATTTTCGTCAGTAGAAAAAAAGGTAGTACTATGATAAAGAGAATCCTATCTGCCCAACTACGTTCTGCACATCTAATCATCTGATTAGGCAAGCAAAAGAGCAATCACTTTGAAATGGTTGCTCTTTTGCTTACTTGAATATGAAATATCCCTCATTTAATGTATTAATAGGAGTAATCTTTATTGGACATCTTTGACAAGTCGAACGGCTAAACCATATGTGCGAAGTATATATCCAACCTGCAAACTACTAAAATTCATATAATATGCAGCCGCTTCACCATTAATAGCACCACTTACACTATTCGGGGTTGATGACCAATAATTACATTCATAATCACTTATTTCAGTATTATAGCGGCTGCCTGCATTAGGTAAAAAGACAGCACCCGCAATCTCCATTTTAATCCATTGATTAATGGTATAGGTATTTTCTGATGGTTTCTTAGCATCTGCTTGAAAACTTACTCCATTGGGGAGTACGAAATTATCTGGCAAAAGAATGTATCCATTCTTATTATTCACTTTGGCACAACCGCGTAAGTTTCTTGCATTTGTTCTATTATTAAAAAGATAATCCCATTCGTCTTTTGATAGAGTTCGCCATGTATTGGCTTTGTTACCTCCATTGCTAATGGGATTTAGACCCCAATCATTGAAATAGGAGTACTTTTTGTAATCCGTATCTGTTTTAGTGGGATTATATCCGGTACCCCATCCAAATAAATCGATCCAATTACTGCAACTTGATGAAATATTTTTATTTGCGTCACCAATCGTATCATATTGCTGTTCTGCAAATCGCCACGTATCTGTTTGTCATAAATATTGTAAGTTTCCTTGTGAGAATTGAACTTTTTGATTTGCACTTGTAGAGAAGGTACCTGGTAAAACTCCTCCTACTATTTCTAATCTTTTAACTATTTCCGGTTCTTCGGAATTAGCTTTATTTGACTTTTTTTCACAACTTCCCAGAATAATGCCACTAAGGCAGAGTGTTGCCATAAATAGGTACTTTGTTTTCATATTTATAAATTTATATTTGCCTACTCTTTATCGGATTTTCGGCTTACTCCGTGTTTCTCTATATTATTTCGGTTGCAAAATTAATATATTTTTTTGAATTATGCAAATATTAAATGAAAAAATGTTAAAAAATATCCTATTAATATTTTATATATGATTGAATGGAACAAAAAAAGAGTTTGTAAACTTTTTTTATGCAAAAAATTTGCACAGTTCAAAAAATTGTTGTATCTTTGCAGCGGATTTGAAATTTACAACATTTTTTAACAGCATATCTCTATGAAACTCTCTTTGAATACTTCTTTCTGCAAACTGCAAGCTTTCGAACTTATTCGAGAAGCCGCTTTTTTGTGCGCAGAAGCAGGACGAGTAGCTCAGGAGTAGCAGGGAATAGGTAGAGAAAACCCTTAAAAGGCGTCCTTCTTCGGGCGCCTTTTTTTGGGCGGGTATATGACCTACGTTGGAGACAGTTAACATTCATTAATATAATAAATTCGTATCATTATGAAAACGAAACAAATTTCTGATTTCCTCAACTTGGTTGGCACACATGGTTGTTTATTCTATGTAGACCAAGATCCCGAATCCGGCAGAAAAGGGGGAATCTTTCTCATTGAAAGCCTTTGCCGTATGGATGACAAACCGAGTGAATACGACACTCTCCATCGAGCCGAATTGAATGCACTTACTAATAGCAATGCCATCATTACTGGAACCTTGGGGGAACTTTTCTACTTTTGTGCTACTTCTAAAAAATATCTATGGAACGACTGGATTAATCGAATCTGGATCCCTAAACCCACGTCCTTAAAGACAAAACAACGATTAAATATCTTAATTGAAGAATGTCGCAATTGGCTACGAGCTGACAAACAGATTCTGAATGCCTTTCTTGATAAAGAAGTCATGAACTATGTTGAGAGTACGTTCAATAAAGCCCTTGAAACGATTCTGAAAAGTATTATCGAAGAAACGCATGACTTGATCTGGAGTATAGAAGCCAATTTGCCATACAATAATAAATTTGGATTCGCTTCTCGTTTCCTCAATTATATGATCATACGAAATGCTTGCGAACATATTCTGACCAATGCGCCAAATGTCGATCTACGCGCTAAAATGGCCTTAGAATATTTTTCCGAGAAAGAGATAGAATTCCCCCTTGATCAGCTCAATTTAAAAATCAATAAAACGGATTTTGATAATGCCTGCAAATCTTATATTGTTAGAGTGCTCAAATCAAAACAACCGGAAACAGATTTGAATATAATCGCTCGGATGGGAACTTCTTTGGATGAACATAGAAAGGATTGGAAATGGATGATTGAAAAGGAATTTGATAAATACAAGTTAGAAAAGAACAATATGGGTCTTTTAGAGAAGCATATTGCCGACTTTCTCAAGACCGCCTCATATGGACTCTTTCAATATATCCTCAGAGAATATGATCTGGAAGAGAGCGATAAAGAAACATATCGGAAAATAATCAATGACTTGTTTCCGGATTATCAACAAAATACTAATGAGGAACTACACGATAACAAGACCGGCAATATCTTGGATCCAAATTCGCCCTTGATGACATCCAAACACACTGAGCAGGAATGTCTCAACAAAATCCGATACTCTATTATCATGTACAAAAAGAAATCTGACAAATGCAGAGCAATCAAAAATCTGGACGGAGAATATATCAACCTTAAGGCGATGAACAACAATGATGAGAGGGCTAACTTCTTTAACCAATTTATTCCTGAAGGCCAAAAGAAGATTACCGCCTCAGACATCTCCAAAGCGTTTGCATCCATCCCAAAACACTGATTTCTTCCTTTTTCTTCCTGTGTTCTTCCTATCTTTTATCCATTGCGGCCTACTATTTGTTAGACCGCAATTTTTTTTGTACCTTTGCACCGGATTTCAGAAATGACCTCAGCTGCTTTTGGAACCATAATTGAAAAGCAACTCAAAATGCAAAAAGAAAAGAACCAAAAGAAAAAATAAAATACTGGTGCTACATATAGGTGGTACATATAGCATACGCGTAACACCTTTTTGTAACACCCTAACAATTTAAAATTTATCAATTTAACAATTTAACAATTATACTTATGTGTACCTTTAATGACCTCTGGGCGCTGCTCCGTCAACATGGGTCCAGCCCCAAACAAGAAATCGAGTGTAACGAACTTTGGAATTCCTACAAACCGGAACTACAACAGTTTATCTTCGACACTATTCGTACTAAACTCGAGCAGAACAAATTTGTGCATTACAATCCGATGAAAGCTATACAAGAAAACGCAAGAATACCACGCAAACAAATGCTTTCATACAAGGCCTACTATGCACGATATGGTACTACGATACCTCAAGATGGATGGAAAATGGTAAATCCGACTGGACAGAATGTATTTTATATTAAAACATAAACTGCCTTTCTAATCCCATTAACGAGACCACATCGCGACCACATCGCGACCACACCGAATAATTACAAATTTGTGCTCACATCAAATGTCATTTTTATGAAAGTCATACCCATTTTACCTATCGACTCCATTTCCGGCAAATTATACGGAAAAGATAGTTTCTACTTCCGCAAATCACGCAATGGCAAAATTTACGCATGCCGCTGTCCGGATCGATCTAAACACATCAAAACCAAAGCCGAAGCCGAAAACCAACTACGCTTCGCACAACAATACGCAAAAAAATCAATTTAACATTTTAACAATTTAACATTTAACAACTATGGCACGTATCATCTTAGAGTCATTCATCAAGTCCATTTCTGGAAAAGTTGGAAACATGTATTTCAAAACATATGCCAACGGGCGTATCACTATGACGACCGCGCTACCGAGTAAACGATCCACTCCTTGCTCCGAAGCGGAACGCAAATCAAAACAACTCTTCGCTAAAAGAGCTGCTATGGTTAGAAAACTAAAAGTACAGTTCCCCGGCAAATCCGACAAAGAACTATGGACTATTGTTAAACAACTTAACGATTAACTGCATGAAACAGAAAATTTTTAAAACACAACTCGCAGAGCGTCTTGGTAAACTCATCAACGCGCCTGTCACCGTTGAGGACATCTCAACACTTATCTATGGGTGGACACGTAACGACAATGAGCTTCGAATCGCTATTAACCATCGGCAATGGCTCTTTGGTTACGAAGTGCAAGCACTCTCTCTGTATGCTGGATATAACCTCCTAATGGACGAAAACAACGATTTTACCTGATTTTGGAATTTCAATCCATCCTACACGCTTGATTTCTTGCACATGTCGGAAAAAAGCAGTACTTTTGCACCGTCTTTCGAAGAGATAGGATAATGAACTTTTGAAACGTCTATCGACTTATCCTCAGTTTCAATCGTTCAAAAAGGGATACTTCCTAAGACCGCGCGTAAAATGTAAAACTATTAAACTAAATCTTAACTGTTATGGCACTTATTAAACCTATGGCGCTTATCGAAAGCATGAGAAAAAAAGTGTGCATGCACTCGGATGTGTATTTCCGTACGAACCGGCAAACCGGAAATACCTACACCGGTAAACTCTGCAACCCTTCCGATAAAGAAGCCTCTTCTGCGCAAATCCTTAACCGCGCACGCTTTAAGAAAGTAGCTGCCGCTATTCGTACCATCCTTGCGGATCCCACGGAGAAGACGAAACTGACAGCCGAGTTCAAAGCACAAACCAAAATCGGATCACTCTTCGGATATGCCATGCACAAACTCAATGGCAATTACGATGAGAACGGAGATCTGATCAGTCATTAACTCATATATCCGCCAATCTTGACGGATAATAAAATCAAAATTATGAAAACTTTAATCAATGCGCTGCTCATTGCAGCACTTGTAACTCTCTCTCTCACTTCTTGCAACGTTACGCGTACCGTAACCACGCAGTCTGAGTATTGGCAGAAAGGTGACACATCGGTCATCATCCAATCTCGAACAGTCGAGAGCTACGATGGTTCTCGTAAGTGAGAATGATACCTCTAAAAAACGAGATATTAATTATTAATTATCCATTATTTCTAACCCTTAACCCCTCCCTCGGCGTGGAGAAGAGCCTTATGTACATTGTACATTGTCCATTTGTACATTTGGCAACGCCGAACTACTATGGCAAATGTAAATTGGAGTGCCGGTATCGATAGCGTTTCCGGCGCATTATCTAAACCCGGTAAGAGCGGACAGCATTCTTGCAACAAAATGCTCCTTGGTACGCATCGCGTAGCAGCTACTACGAGCAACCATTGTAATCGAATCTACCTCCGTCGCAAGACTGAACGTTCGACCCCTGTGAGCACGCACGAAACACAAATCCGCAATCGTTTCACAGCAGTGCGTCTCGCTGTCGCAGCACGTGCGAAAGACCTCATGAAGATCTCTGCCGACCAAGCTGCTTTCGCAGCACAGAAGGATGCCTCGAACGGTAAGACCACGATGAACGCTTTCCTCTGGAAACTCTGCGGTGACGAGTACGATCAGGAACACCAAGGGTAAGTTCCAAGGACAAATGTACGATGTAAGAAGGAGACCCTCCTCAATCCCAATCAAGGAGGAATGAACGGAAAAATCGCTCAAATCGAGCGATTTTTCTTGTTTGACCAACGACTAACGACTAACGACTAACGACAAAAAATTTTAAATTTTTAATTTTTTTCTTGCATATATGCAAAAAAAGTATTACCTTTGCAGCCACAAACCAATTTAATACCAGAAGTGAAACATATTGTAGTTCGATTTTGCGGAGATTCGGGTGATGGCATGCAGCTGACAGGTAACATGTTTGCCCAATTGGCTGCGGAAATGGGTCATGAGATCTCCACTTTGCCGGATTTTCCGGCAGAGATTCGTGCGCCGCAAGGTACTTTAGGCGGCGTGAGTGCTTTCCAAGTAGAGCTGGGTAGTGAGGTATATACCTCGGGTGACAAAGCGGATGTGGTCGTAGCGATGAATGCGGCGGCATTGAAAGTGTGTGCGTTAGGTTCGCATTTCAATCATCCGCAGGCGCATTTTGACGAAGCGTTCTCGTTGTTCCATCGCAACGCCATCGTGATCGTGGACACCGACTCGTTGACGGACAAAGACTTGGAGAAAGCCCTCTATCACACGGATAACCCCTTCACGGAATTGGGGCTTCCGGAGAGTGTGCAGATCGTGCCGGTGGCGCTGACGACGCTGACCAAAGAGGCACTCAAAGACAGCGGCATGGACAACAAGTCCGTGCTCAAATGCCGGAATATGTTCGCCTTGGGTCTGATCTATTGGCTGTTTGACGAACCGATGGAGAAAGCAATCCATCTCTTGGAAGAGAAATTCAAGAAGAAAACGGCTTTGATAGCTCCGAACACGAAAGTGATGGTCGATGGTTATAACTATGGTCAGAACCTTGCTCTCAATGTGCAGCAGGTGCGCTTGGACGGAGACAAATCTCAAATCTCAAATTGCAAATGTCAAATGCCCGCAGGGCATTATACTTCGATTGCTGGTAACAAAGCGACGGCGTGGGGTTTGATTGCGGCGGCAGAGAAAGCCGGAAAGAAACTGTTCTTGGGTTCGTACCCGATCACCCCTGCGACGGATATTCTGCATGAGTTAGCAGCACGCAAAGATATGAACGTTATGACTGTGCAGGCGGAGGATGAGATTGCC
Source organism: uncultured Bacteroidales bacterium (assembly GCA_900321605.1). Classification (GTDB taxonomy): domain Bacteria; phylum Bacteroidota; class Bacteroidia; order Bacteroidales; family Paludibacteraceae; genus Colicola. The sequence continues at coordinate 66,212 of ONWR01000011.1, forward strand.
GGTGTTTGTACAGCTATCGGCGCAGCTTTCGCCGGTGACCTCGCTTGTACCTCGACTTCCGGTCCGGGTCTGAGTCTCAAATCCGAAGCGATCGGTTTGGCAGTGATGGCTGAGTTGCCGTTGGTGGTGATCGATGTGCAGCGCGGCGGACCGAGTACGGGACTGCCGACCAAGACCGAGCAGACGGACTTGCTGCAAGCTCTCTATGGGCGTAACGGTGAGTGTCCGGCGGTGGTGATCGCCGCTTCGAGCAGCGCGAACTGCTTCGATTATGCGTACCAAGCATGTAAGATCGCTCTGGAGAACATGACGCCGGTTATTTTATTGACGGATACCTATTTGGCGAACGGATCAGCCTTGTGGCGGATACCGAAATTGGCGGAACTGCCGGAGATCAAGCCGCAGAGTGTGCCTGAGGAACTGAAAGGACATTATAACCCCGCGTTGCGTGACGAACGCGGTGTGCGTTATTGGGCGTACCCGGGCATGGAAGGGTACGAGCATCGTAACATCGGTCTGGAACGCGATGCTGCCAAAGGAACCATCTCCACGAACCCCGAGAACCACGAACAAATGGTTCTTGCCCGCAAGCATAAGATTGAGCAGATTGCCAATACCATTCCGGAGTTGAAAGTAATTCGGTCTAACGACCAACGACCAACGACCAACGACCTTTTATTGGTAGGCTGGGGTAGTACAGAAGGTCATCTGCACGCTGCGGCGAATGAGTTAGGCTGCGATTTGGCGCATTTCAATTATATATGCCCGCTGCCGAAGAACACGCGCGAGGTGCTCAGTCAATACAAACGTATCATCGTTTGTGAACTGAACACAGGTCAGTTTGCAGCGTACTTGCGTGCGCAGTTCCCGGATCTGAAGATCGAGCAGTACAACGAGATTCAAGGACAGCCGTTTGCTGTTGAACGCATCGTGCGCTACGCGCAAACAGCGATTTGAAATTTGACATTTGAAATTTGAAATTAACATGGAAGCATCTCAATTTAAATCTGATCAATATGTACGTTTCTGCCCGGGTTGCGGCGATCATGCTATCTGTATGGCGCTGCAGAAAGCGATGGCGCAGATAGGTGTTCCAACCCACGAGGTGGCAGTGATCTCCGGTATCGGTTGTTCAAGCCGTATGCCGCACTATCTGAACACGTACGGTTTTAATACGATCCATGGTCGCGGTGGTGCGATCGCAACCGGCGTCAAGACGGCGCATCCCGAACTGACCGTTTGGCAGATGAGCGGTGACGGTGACTGTCTCGCTATCGGTGGTAACCATTTCATCCATGAGATTCGGCGAAATGTAGATCTCAACCTGTGCCTGTTCAACAACCGTATCTACGGTCTGACCAAAGGTCAGTACTCACCGACGAGTCCGAAAGGTTTTGTCAGTAAGTCTTCGCCGTTCGGCACGGTAGAGCGTCCTTTCGTTCCGGCACAACTTGTCTTAGGCGCAGGCGGTACGTTCTTTGCCCGCACGCTGGATGTCGATATGCCGACTACGGTCGATTGTCTCGTAGCTGCGCAGCAACATAAAGGCTGCTCGGTTGTGGAGTGTCTGGTGAACTGCGTGATCTTCAATAACGGCACGCACGCATGGATAGCTGATCGTGAGCAACGCGCCGAGCATAGTATCATCTTGAAACACGGCGAGAAGATGATTTTCGGTGCTAACAAAGATAAAGGTTTGGCGGTGGAGATTGACCCGCAGACCTTTGTGCCGAAGATCATCGTGGTGCCTGCGGACGATCCGCGTGTGCTGACGCACGATGCGACACAAGCCGACCCGACGCTGCATCGTCTCTTGGCGCTTATGGGACAAGACAGGTATCTCAATGTACAAATGGACAATGTACAATGTACAAAGGATGAGTTGCCGATTGCTTTAGGTGTGATCCGCAGCGTAGAGGCGGAGACCTATAACGAGGCGGTGAATAAGCAGATTGCTGCGGTACGCGAGAAAGCGAAAGCAAAGACTTTCGATGAGCTGACAACTACGCTCGATACTTTCCTTCTGTAGTGTCGTCGAGAATCGACAGATAGGATTCATAGCGGGAGATAGCGATGTCTCCCGTTATTATTTTTTGCTGCACTGCGCAACCCGGTTCGTTGGTGTGCGTGCAGTTGGAGAAACGGCATTCTTGGGACGCGCGGAAAATCTCGGGGAAGAAATGACTCACCTCTTCGCGCTCAAAATCAATCGTACCGAAACCTTTGATACCCGGTGTGTCGATTATCCAACCTCGTACGTCGGCCTTTGTACATTGTACATCGTCCCTTTGTCCATCCAACTCATACATCTCTGAGAAAGTGGTGGTGTGCATGCCTTTGTCGTGGGCATCGGAGATCTTGCCTGTACGCGTGAGTTCGCGACCGAAGAGGGCATTGAGAAGCGTACTCTTGCCGACACCCGAGTTGCCGGAGAGCAAGGTGACCTTGCCTGCAAATAAGGAGTTTATTGCACTTCGTGCGTTTGAGCCTTCGGCGTTTGAAGCTTCGCTGTTTGAGGTTGCGCTGTTGAGATCAAGGGCGGAGAGTGCGAGGGTCTCGTAGCCGATGGATTCATAAAGCGCGCGGAGGTCGGCGAGTTGTGCGAGTTCTTCGTCCGTGAGAAGGTCAATCTTATTAAATATAAGGATCGCGCGCACGCGATAAGCTTCGCAGGTAGCTAAGAAACGATCAATGAAAGTGGTGCTCGTCACCGGATGATTGACGGTAACGATGAGTGCCACTTGGTCAATGTTCGCCGCAAGAATATGACTCTCCTTACTGAGGTTTGTTGATTTGCGGATGATATAATTCCTCCGCTCCTCCACATCGGTTATCCAATAGACGCTATTCCCGTCTTCCTTTGTACATTGTACCTTGTCCCTTTGTACATTCACATAGTCTCCGACGGCGACGGGATTAGTGGAACGGATACCACGAATGCGGAAGTTGCCTTTGATACGGCACTCCACATTCGTACCATCGTCCAAACGGACGATGTAACTGCTACCCGTTGATTTAATGACGAGACCTCTCAATTTACAATTTACAATTCACAATTCACAAAGGGCTTACGTAGTTTGGTACGAATTTTTAGAGTCCGTACGGACTTTTCAGTTTGTACAAAACCCTATAGGACGCTTTGTTAATTGTACATTGTGATTTGTTAATTAATCACTATACTGTCATGATCTCTTTTTCCTTAGCGGCGTAGAGGGCTTCGACCTTAGCCACGTATTTGTCGTGGGTCTTTTGCATATCCTCTTCGGCATCTTTCTCGATGTCTTCGCTCAGGCCGTTCTTGACGAGTTTCTTGAACTCCTCGATGGCATCGCGACGTGCGTTGCGGATAGACATCTTTGCGTTCTCAGCTTCTGCTTTACATTGCTTGCAGAGTTCGCGACGGCGTTCCTCGGTCAGCGGCGGAAGGATCAGACGGATCGTCTCGCCGTTGTTAGACGGAGCGAGTCCGATGTTCGAGTTGATGATCGCACGCTCGATCTCACTGATGAGTTTCTTCTCCCACGGGGTGATAGCGATAGTACGTGCGTCCGGCGTAGTGATCGTAGCGCAGTTGGCTATGGGAGACATAGCTCCGTAGTAGTCAATCTTGATCGGATCGAGAATACGCGGGTTTGCTTTACCTGCACGGATGTGCTGAAGGGTGTCGTCCAAGTGAGCGACTGCGTTCTGCATTTGCTCTTCGGCTGCAGACTCAAATAATTCTAATTCGTCGTTCATAATATTTTTGGGATTAAGGACCGCAAGCCATGCTTGCTAAAGGAATAAGGAATAAAGACTTGCATGTTTCGTATAGTCGAAGCCGTTTTGTCTTTACTCTTTTAGCGAGTAAAACGAAGCGGTCTTTACTCTTTATTCCATCAGCGCAGCGGTCTATTAGGGTTTTACTAATGTGCCTATCTTCTCGCCGTTGATGACTTTTTCGAGGTTGCCGTACTGATCCATGTTGAAGACATAGATGGGCAGTCCGTTCTCTTTCGCCATCGCTGTAGCGGTGAGATCCATGACCTTGAGACCGCGGCTGATGACTTCGTCATAGGTGATCTCGGTGAATTTCGTGGCAGTCGGGTCTTTCTCCGGATCGGCGGTGTAGATTCCGTCCACACGCGTACCTTTGAACATAACATCGGCTTTGATCTCCAGTGCGCGGAGTGACGAACCGGTGTCGGTTGTGAAATAAGGCGCGCCTGTACCTCCGGCGAGGATGACTACATTGCCTTTCTCAAGTAAGCGTTGTGCTTTAGCAGGGCTGTAGAAATCACCGATCGGCTCCATGCGGATAGAGGTCAGTACACGAACCGGTTGACCGATGGACTCCAATGCCGAAGCCAAAGCCAAAGCGTTGATGACGGTAGCTAACATGCCCATCTGGTCGCCTTTGACGCGGTCAAAACCTTTCTGTGCGCCCGACAAACCGCGGAAGATATTTCCTCCGCCGATGACGATACCTATCTGCACACCTTTCTGAGCGATCTTCTGGATCTGCTCGGCATATTGAGCCAGACGCTCGGTGTTAATACCTTGCTTGCTTTCTCCTGCAAGGCTCTCACCGGATAATTTGAGAAGAATTCGTTTAAACATTTTAGTCTTTTGTCTTTTAGCAGCTTCGCTGCGGTCTTTACTCTTTTAGCGAAGCGGTCAATTATACCAAGATGCATACATTGCGTAGTTGTTGGCAATCTTCTTGTTTATTTCTTCGGTTTGGGCGGGATCGGCTTTCTTGATGAACTTCGCCGGAACTCCTCCCCAAATCTCGTGCGGTCCGATCTGCGTGCCTTTGAGGACAAGCGCGTTGGCAGCTACTATCGCTCCTTCGCCCACGTGGGCGTCATCGAGTAGGGTAGCTCCCATGCCTATGAGCGCGTAGTCATCTACGTCGGCGCCGTGGATAGTGACGTTATGTCCGACGGAGACGTAATCGCCCAGTTTGATGGTCGATTTCTGATAGAGCGTGTGGAGTACTGCGCCGTCTTGGATATTACAGTGTTTGCCGATGACGATGGTGTTGACATCGCCGCGGAGGACGGAGTTGAACCACAGACTCGATCCTTCTCCCACCGTCACATCGCCGACGACGGTGGCGTTCTCCGCCATGAACACGTCGTCCGCGATGCGCGGAGTAAGAATCTCTCCGTTTCTATTTATGGTTTTAATAAGTGCCATATTAGCGAGCTGCGATAATTGCTTCGAATTTCTCTGCTACGAGGGCAGCGCCACCGATCAGACCACCGTCGATATCCGGGCAAGCGAAGAGCTCTGCTGCGTTCTTCTCGTTGCAGCTTCCGCCGTAGAGGATTGTGGTGTCCTCTGCTGCCTCTTTGCCGTATTTCTCTGCTACGAGGGAGCGGATATAAGCGTGGATCTCCTCTGCTTGTGCAGGAGTAGCGGTCAGACCGGTACCGATAGCCCAAACAGGTTCGTAAGCGAGGGTGATGTTTTTCCACTCCTCTGCGCTCAGACCGAAGACAGATCCTTCGAGCTGTGCTTTTACTACCTCGTTCTGCTTGCCTGCCTCACGCTCCTCTTTCACCTCACCGATGCAGAAGATGACCTTCAGACCGTTAGCCAAAGCGAGGCGCACTTTCTCAGCCAACATCTCATAGCTCTCAGCGTAGTACTGACGACGCTCCGAGTGACCGAGGATGACGTACTCAGCGCCGGTGGATTTCACCATCTCAGCGGACACCTCACCGGTGTATGCACCCTTCTCGTGATCTGCGCAGTTCTCAGCTGCTACTTTGATAGCCGAACCCTTGAGCAGCTCAGCTACGGTAGCCAAGTGGATGAACGGCGTACCGATCACAACGGCGCATTTCGGGTTCTTTACTGCTTCTTTCAACTCGGTAGCCAAAGCTACACCTTCCTGCAGGTTCTTGTTCATTTTCCAGTTACCTGCAACCATTTTTGTTCTCATAATCTGTATGTGTTTTTAGTTATTACAATTTTGCGTGCAAAATTACTAAAAAAAAATGACATACGCAATAGTTATCGCTATTTTCCTAAAAAAAACTGCACCCCCGAAGGAGTGCAGCGGAAAAAGGAGATTGTTTTTTTTCATGTATTGCATTCAGTAAATTTATTACTGGTATCTCCTTTTTCAGTTATTTCACTATTTGACCGTCGAAGATAGCCATAGTGGCACCATTGACGTGGTAGTCAAAACTACATCCGGTTGCATCACCCCAACCATCTACATCGAACGTATCCCATTCGTCAAAGGGCTTGCCGTTGGGGAGTTGAGGCTTACCATCGAAGTGGAAATGGAAACCGGTACCGCCATCTGATTCCCATTGACCATTATACATATACAAGTTCACCGGCTCCGCATCTTTTGATGCCTTAACACCTTCCCATTTCATGGTCATGTTGCCGTTGTCCTCCAAACCAAGATAGAGATCGTGCTCGTATTCGTACTCTGCCATGGAAGAGATACCATGATAGTGATACACTGTGCCTTTCAATTCAGGCTCATCTGCTCCGTTCTTGTCTTTCTTGCAAGACGTGCATGCCAATACGCCGACTACCAGCGCAATGGCAAAAATAAGATACTTTTTCATAAAATTGTGTTTATTCATTTATTACTTAAGCGTAGCATTATAGACGAAGTACACTTGAGTGTCGCTCTCGCTGTCGTTGCCGAAGTGCATGTTCAGCGTCGTCAGATTAGGATCCAGGATCGCGTATGCGTACGATTTCGGGAACGATGCATAAGACGAACCGTCCTCCAGCACCAGATTAATGTGCGTCTCTCCGGCGTTGACCTTCATATTATAGATATAAATATCCTTCGGACTCTCGCTCGAGGAAACGATCTGTGCCTTCACGAACTTCACATCGATGGTGTTCTTATCGGCATAATAGGTAACAACCGCCTGCTGATTCTCGTTGTACACATCGAACATCACGCCGCGCAGTTCACCGGTCGCATTGAGCACTTTGCCTTCCGGTTCCGGCTCACTTTTCTTCTTGTCTTTCTTGTCACAAGCCACGAAAGCCAATGTCATCGCCGCAAGGGCAAACAAAAGAATCTTTTTCATAATATTCATTGTTCATTATTCATTGTTCATTATTTCACGCGGTAGAACCACCAGTATTTGTATTCGGTCGTGCTGCTACCGGGGATGGGTTGATAGCCACGCAGAATCTGCATCCAGTTCTTGGTGAGGGGTTGTACGGTGATGCGGTCGTTCTCATCGATAAGCAGATACTCCAGCGGGTTATTCACGAAATTGAGTCCGTAGTCCCAACTCCACGTACCGGTCTTGGTCTCGCCGGAGAACCAATCTTTGTAGATACAGGTGCCGTCCTCTTTGAATTCCCAAGTCTCCACCCAAGGATTACTGCCCTCGATGTACCATGAAGAGCCGTACATAGAATGACTATCCATGACATAGTACGCATGTTTCCAAGTACCTACAAAATCGGAAGCTTTGATGTCCATGATCTGGTTCTCTATATCCAGTGCGGGAAGTTGGCACAGATAGATATCCGTACCGCGAGCCTGCAGATGTGCCCAACCTTTTTTCAGTCCTGCAATCGTGAACTCCTCACCACGGAAGATGAGTTTGCCGTCCTTGAACGAGTATTCTGAGGTGTCGTTGTCGAACGTAGCCAGATTATTCTTCAATACGCGGATGAATCCGTGAGGCGGACGCTGTTTCTCACCACCGGCAAAGCAGGAGTCAATACGCCACATCGTATTGGGGTAGTCTGCCGGGTTTACATCCGTTGTGATCTCTTCCGTGTTAGTCGGTTCGTCACTCTTCTTGTCTTTCTTGTCGCAAGATACAAATGCCAATACACTGGCTACCAGCACAAAGGCGAAAAATATGAATTTTTTCATAAGGGAATGATTTATTGCTTGAGTAATAGTTCCGGCCATTCTTCTTCTGTACCGGCGTTATGAATCAGCGTCAGGTAGTCGCCTTTCAGGCTGAATTTCAGTTTTTCATTCATCGGCCAGAACTCGCTGAAATCATCACCGTCCTTACTGCCGTCCATATAGACCAAGATCGAATTGAGCGTAGCATCGATTACCTCGCCGTCAATCTTAAACGTACCGTCACCGACGATATGCTCATGAGCTACTACGTCACGACCGTTCATGTAATAATCCATGACGCGCTGGTACGTACCGTCTTTACCAAAGGTGTAGAAAAAGTCAGAATCGCCTGCGACGCGCATCCATGTACCTACGATCGGGCTTGATACAGCCGGTTCATCTTTCTGTTTGTCTTTCTTGTCGCAAGCGACAAATGCCAGCACGCTTGCTACAAGCGCAAAGGCGAGGAATAAAGATTTTTTCATAACTATTTATTTTAGTCAAAATTATCGATAAATTATTTCATCTCTGCTCCGAGGGCGTTGTAGGTCTTACCATCGCGGATGATGTATACCTGACCGTTACGAATGACCTTCTGAGTCTTGATTTCTGAACTCTGAATGTTCTCAATCGCCTCGGAGCCGTCGTTATGATAGAAATATTGCGTGAAGTTGGATTGCATCCAATCGCTCTCACCCCAGTCATAGACTGCGTCGGTCAGGACATTGCCTTCGGCATCGTAGGTATGTTCTTCCTTTTGGCTATTGACACAGGTACCGCTTGCGCAGTTCTGTAGGATGGATTGCATGAGCAGGTGAGCGTCGTTATAGACATAATCCTTGGAGTGCTGTTGTTTCCAGTCATTATTGTACCAATAGGAATAGGAATGATGGGACATATCGCCTTTCTCATCATACTCGTATTCGTACTTATTGACGTTGACAAACATTTTTGAAGATTCATACCATGTTTGCGTCAAACGTTGTATTTGCTGACCTTTTTCATTGTAACCGTACCCTACATAAGTATTCTTAAACCATCCGTCCTCGTCGTATCCGCTTTCCACATGGTGGTATCTAAAAGTTTGCATAACGAGTACGTCGCCGGCAGCATTGTACGAGTAGAAATTACTGTCTGCCTCGAACCATTTTCCATTGACCCAATTATAATAAACGGCTGCCTTGCACTTACCGTCTTCTCTGTTCTGATAGGTATAGCGCGACGAATTCTCCCATGTGGAACCATTCCATCCTTGATAGGTATAGGATGTCTTGGCATTGTTGGCATCATAGGTGTAGAGGTAGCGATACATGTTCGCCCATACATTGTTGTCCCACATAGAATAGATGACTTCGATGGCGTTACCGTTGTCATCGAATGTGTTCTCTGTCTTGGAAAGGTTCGTCCATTGGTTAGCCGACCAAGTATAAGAGATGGTCAAGTTGTTACGTCCGTCTGCATCGTACGAGTAAACGGCTTTGCTTTTGTCATTACGTCCTGCGGTTGTAATTACGCTGTCCAGAACAGCTGCTGAATAAGCAGATGTTGCGCCCCAAAGCAAAAGGGCAAATAATAAAATTTTTCTCATAATGTTTTGTGTTTGGTTAGTTTTTCAAAACTGCGTGCAAAAGTACTGCTTTTTTTCCAAAAAGCATTCTCAAATCGTACAATTCGATTCTCAAATCGTACAAATCTGCATTTTTATGGGAAAAAGGGTGGATTAGAGGGCTTGCTCCGGGGCATTTTGCTTCCTATACTGGAGCGGAGTGGTGCCTGTTATCTCTTTGAAGGCACGGTAGAAAGTCTTGTCAGAGTTGAAACCGCTCAGTTCCATCGCATCCGTGATAGCCTCATGGTCAGAGCTATAGTTCTCCGACCGAAGAATAAGCTCGGCGTTCTCCACGCGGTAGCGGGTCACTAATTGTGAGAAACTAAGTCCGGTGCGGCGGTTGATACATTGGCTGACGTAAGTGCGATTGCTATGTATGGCTGTCGCCAAATCTTGGATGGTAAGTTCGGGAGAAACGAACAATTTCTGTTCGCGGAGGACGGCACCAATCTGCATCATTAGTTCATCGGTTTCTTCGGGTGTCGGTTCTTGTATCTGCGGTTCCTCGGAAGTGATGGTCTCTCTCGGGATAGTAGTATGTGCGGCTACGTAGCCCAGTCCATAAAGAAGCACCGACATGAGCACCGCGGGTATCGTGACCATCATATTGGCTGCGAAGAAATCCCGTCCCAGCAGATTGAGAAGCATGGAGATACCCGCCGTGACACCCAAGAAATGCTGAATCAGATAAAGAGGGTGCAAGAGGTAACTACGGTCGTCCGAATAGGCGTCATCCATCCGTACTCGTGCATCTCTCAGAATCTGATAGCCGCGCCACCAGACCCAGATGACTTCAGTCGCAAAGCACACCCGTGCGAAGATTAGGAAATACCCCCCCCCAGTTGGGTATTCGGAGTATCGCTCCGAGCGGGAATAACAAAGCCACCAGCACCGCCGGAAGGAATAGAAGCGGTAGCTCTATGTTCTTCTTCGTACGCGTGATAGCGCGCAGGTACGCGTAATATAAAGGATATACGCAGAGGTTCGCTACGCTGTAACTATACTCTCCCCAGAAACTCGGAAGCCCCGAGAAATAGAGCCAATGGTCTGTGTAAAGAATGGTGGCGGCGATGTAGAAAAGCAAAATCGTTCCCTTGACATGAGGTTCATCACTTCCGCGATAGAAACGCACCAAGAAGAAAATGCTCCAGAAGAAGCATAGCATCATTGGCAGCGATATGATGAACTGAAAGAGCATTTATTTTTGCCTCAAGTTATATTTGTCGATGATGGTTCCGTTTTGTACGACGAAGACACCCGGGTTCGCACGAACGATGGTCTTGAGTGTCACAGGATCAATCGTGCAGAAGAGTTGCTCGGTCTGCTCCTCGTCCAGACCCAATTCCTCCGCAAACGCCCAGATGTCATCTTCTCCCGAACCGGTGAGGAGATAGAGATTAGACGGGTGTTCAGCAATGAGTTGCTTGAGTTTGTCCAGCTGTTCGCGGTCGGTTTTATGGAGGTCGTACATAGCAACGAGCGTCACGGGTTCTTCGGAGTCGAGGATGTCATAGGTGATGTCGTCAAACTCCATGGTGAGGATCTCGAAGTCATGAATAGGTGCTTCGTAGCCTTTCTTGACGAGCACGGATTTCTGATCCACGAAATGCCATGTGGAGTCACCCTTGGGGTAGTTATCCAGCGTGAACTCTTGCTCTACACCGTCTTTGGAGTAGATGAGGGTCGTCTCATAGACATCGGGTTCGGCATCCTCGGGGATCTCCATCAGTTCGGGGATGTTATTTCCGATTTTATACGGACGGAAGTCCATGATGGGCAGATGGTGGTACGTATATTCCATCAATCCGAAGCCTGCGAAGAAGGTGATGAGGGCAATGCCCAGTTCGGCTTGCCAAACAAAAGTCTGCGGGATCGCTTTGCGGCAGATAAGCAGAATAATCACGAGCGTCAGCAGGACGATATTCTTCCAGAAGGTCTGCCAGTTGGTGAGAACCAGCGCGTCTCCGAAACAGCCGCAGTCCGAGACCGGATTCGTGAGGGCTATCCAGAGGGTGAGCGGGGTCATGACGAGATAGAAGAGCAGTGAGAGCCAACTCGTCCACGGGGTGCGTACGTTGAAAAGCATACATGCGCCGAGGATCAGTTCCACGGAGATGAGGATGATGGCTGCCACTTCTGCTAAAGGCAGCAGGTCGGTGAAGAACCCACCGAAAGCCTTGAGGTAATCTTCGATCTTATACACCGTGCCCAGCGGATCGACTGCTTTGACAAAGCCCGAGAAGAGAAAAGTCAGCGCCAACAGCGTTCGGGCGCAACTTCCGATAATATGTTTAGCTTTTTTCATAATTGTCTATTGTCTGTTGTCTTTTAGCGCAGCGGTCTCACATCTCATAATGTATGAGGTCGAATATGGCGTAATTGATGATGTCGAAATAGTTGCCTTCGACGCCTTCGGAAGCGATGGTTTTGCCGCCGTTGGAGAGGATCGTCTTGATGCGGATGATCTTCGCAAGGATCATATCGACGATCCCTTCTTTGGACATCTCTCTCCAAGCCTCGCCGTAGTCGTGGTTCTTACGGAGCATCAGTTCCTTGGCTTCGTGGATGACCTCGTCGTATAATTTGGTGGCTTCTTCAGTGCTCATGTCGATGGCATCGGCATAGCCTTTGCGGTCTTGGATGATCGCCATGACGCCGTAGTTAACGATGGCGCGTAAGTTACTCTCTATCTCATCGCCCACCAGACTCACACCGGTCTCCTGACGCTGACGGATGTTGCAGGCTTTGATATAGAGTTGGTCGGTGATCCCGTGCAGACGGAAGATTCGCCAAGAGGGTCCGTAGTCGGACATCTTGTCAATGAAGATCTCGCGGCATTGAGCGTTTACTTGGTCAAACTCTTTTACAGTATCGTGCATAATTGTTCAAGTGTTACTTGTTGTTGTTCTCCGGACGCCATATTCTTGAGCATGACGGTATTGGTGTCCATCTCGTTACTGCCGACGATGGCAACATATGGGATCTTTTTATCATCGGCGTAACTCATCTGTTTCTTCATCTTCGTCGGTTCAGGATAGACTTCCACGGCGATGTTGTTCGCACGGAGCTCTTTAGCCCAACGGAGGGCGTAGCGCAGTTCGTCTTGTCCGAAGGTGGCGAAGAGCACTTGGGTTGTCGATTGCAGCTCTTTGGGGAACAGATCCAACTCGGTCAGCACATCGTAGATACGATCTGCGCCAAAGGAGATGCCGACACCCGAGACACCCGGCAGACCGAAGATACCCGTCAGATTGTCATAACGACCACCACCGGTGATAGAACCGATCTGTGCGTCCAGCGCTTTGACCTCGAAGATAGCACCTGTGTAGTAGTTCAGTCCGCGGGCAAGGCAGAGATCGAGTTCTAAGTTGAAAGTTGAAAGTTGAGAGTTGAAAGAAGTTGAAAGTTGAGAGTTGACAAGATCAAATATCTCTTCCATCTCGGCGACACCCTTCAAACCGATCTCGCTGGAGGCGAGGATGGTTTTGAGGGCGGTGAGCTTGTCAGCAGTGGTTCCGCTGAGGTTGAGGATGGGTTGGAGCGAAGCAACCTGCTCATCGCTCAGACCACGTTCTTTGAGTTCGTTGTTAACGGCTTCTACACCGATCTTATCGAGTTTGTCGATTGCTACGGTGATGTCCACTATCTTATCCGGCGCACCGATGACTTCGGCGATGCCAGCAAGGATCTTACGGTTGTTGATATGCAGGCACACACGAATGCCGAGACGGCGATAGACCTCCTCTACGATCTGGATGAGCTCCAACTCACCGAGCAGGCTGTCCGAACCAATGACATCCACATCGCATTGATAGAACTCGCGGTACCTTCCTTTCTGCGGACGGTCGGCACGCCAAACGGGCTGAATCTGGAAGCGCTTGAAGGGGAAAGAGAGCTCTTCGCGGTGTTGTACCACGTAACGCGCAAAAGGAACGGTCAGGTCGTAACGCAGACCTTTCTCCGGCGCAAGAGAGGCTTTCTCTCCGCTGTTCTGAATGCGGAAAAGGAGTTTGTCGCCTTCTTCTCCGTACTTACCCATCAGGGTACCGATGTTCTCCATTGCGGGGGTCTCTATCTGTTGAAAACCATACAAGGAAAAGACACTCTTGATCGTGTCGAAGATATAATTGCGGCGTGCCATTTCGAGTTGACCGAAGTCACGCGTGCCTTTGGGAATACTGGGTTTCTGTGCCATAGTCAAACAATTTATAATTTATAATTCACAAATTACAAAGCGTCCTACAAAGTTCTGTACAAAGATATGAGTCCGTACGGATCTTTTCAGTTTGCACCAAATTCCGCGAGCCCTTTGTGAATTGTGAATTGTGATTTGTTAATTAAATATCTCGTTATAGATCTTCTCGGTGGCGCCGGTTTCGGCAGCGACGTAGGCTGCGGCTTTGGCACCTATCTCTTGATATTGGTCGAGGGCGGTGTCGAAAGCTTCTTCCGCCTCTTTGTAATTCTTGATACTTCGTGCAGCGCCGGAAGCAATCAGACCTTTGGCTTCGCGGAAATGCTGGTAGTTCGGTCCGAAGAGAACCGGCACACCATAGACTGCCGCCTCGATGGTGTTATGAATACCAACTCCGAAACCGCCGCCTATATACGCCACTTGGCAGTACCGGTAGATCGATGAGAGCATGCCGATGGTGTCGATCACCAGTACTTGCGCATTGCTCACTACTTTGCGGCACGCCTCCGCTGAGGGCAGGTTTGCCAAAGAGCTATACCGCACAAACCGACCTTTGAGCAGGTTGAAGATGAAATGCATATGCTTCTCGTGTATCTCGTGCGGCACAAGAATCAGTTTGGTATCCGGGTGCTCGTGTATGTAACGCGCCAAGAGCTGTTCATCTTTCGGCCACGTGCTACCGGCTACGATAACCCGTTCGCTACCTTCTGCAAAAGCGGCGATGGGCGCTAACTTAGCGGCACGATTCGGGTCTCCGTTTTCGAGTGCTGCCAAGATGTCGCGTACGCGGTCAAAACGTGTGTCACCTACGATGGAGCAATGCGTGATACCGTGTTTCTGCAGTAGTTGACACGATGCCTCGTCCTGCACGTAGATATGCGTGAAGCAGCGGAGTAAGGCGAGATAGGGTTTGCCCCAAGGCAGGAAGAAGAGTTGCCTCGGACGGAAGATAGCCGAGATGCTATAGGTCGGAATAGCCCGTTTCTTGAGTTCATGCAGATAGGCAGGCCAAAACTCGTACTTGACGAAGATAGCCATCTTGGGTTGCAGTGCATCGAGGAACCGACGTGCGTTGCTACGTGTAGCGAAAGGCAGGTACAGCACGTGATCCACACGGTCGTAGTTCTTACGCAACTCATAGCCAGAAGGCGAGAAGAACGTCAGCACGATGCGGCGGTTAGGCTGCTCTTTGCGCAAACGCTCAATGAGCGGACGTGCCTGCTCGAACTCGCCCACCGACGACACATGGATCCAAACGGCTCCTTTGCCGATATGCTTCAATGCCTCCTTGCTCTGCTTCTGACCCTCCACCATCAGACGCGCTTTGCGATGACCGAACAGAGCGGCGAGACGTATCATTAGAAAGTAAAAAATCATAATGACTCAATAAAAATTCTTAAAAAGCGTGCAAAGTTACAACTTTTTTTCAATATAAACAAATTTATTTGCATAATTGCAGAAAAATGTGTACCTTTGCAGCCGTTTTTGTGAAATTATGAAAAAATCAACCGTTATATTAGCCATCGAGAGCAGTTGTGACGATACATCGTCAGCAGTCATTGTAGATGGTATCTTGCGCAGCAATGTGATTGCGTCGCAGAAGGTACATGAGGAGTTCGGAGGCGTAGTGCCTGAGTTGGCGAGTCGTGCCCATCAGCAGAATATCCTGCCGGTAGTGGACACCGCGCTCAAGCGTGCGGGGGTGACGAAAGAGGATATCTCGGCAATCGCTTTTACCCGCGGACCGGGATTATTGGGTTCGCTTTTGGTCGGCACGTCGTTTGCCAAAGGTTTGGCGCTCTCGCTCAATGTGCCGATTATTGATGTGAACCATCTGCAGGGTCACGTGTTAGCGCATTTCGTGGAGGACGGAACCGGTCTGCTGCATCCCTCTTTTCCGTTCTTGTGCCTCTTGGTCAGCGGTGGAAACAGCCAGATCGTGCTGGTGAAAGCGTATAACGAAATGGAGATCATCGGTCAGACCATTGATGATGCTGCCGGTGAGGCATTCGATAAATGCGCCAAGGTGCTGGGTCTGCCTTACCCGGGAGGACCGTGGATAGACAAACTTGCCAAGCTTGGCGATGCGACCAAATATCCGTTTGCCAAACCCAATATCGCGGGCTATGACTACTCGTTCTCGGGGCTCAAGACCTCGTTCCTCTATACGCTCCGCGATTTGCTGAAGGCGCACGGTGTGGAGACGATCGATGAGTTGGCACAAAAGATACCTAATCTGCGGGAAGATATGTGCGCCAGTTTGCAGGCTACGGTAGTGGATATCTTGATGAAGAAACTCAAGAAAGCAGCGAAGGACTTAGGTATCTCGCAGGTAGCCGTTGCAGGAGGTGTGAGTGCCAATAGTGCGCTGCGGCAGGCATTCATCGACTACGGAAAGAAATACCATTGGGAGGTCTTCATTCCGCCTTTTAGTTTCACCACCGATAATGCGGCGATGATTTGTCAGGCAGGTTATTTTAAATATTTAGGAAAAGAATTTTGTGCCATCGACGAAGTGCCGTTTGCGAAGACGCAAATATAGTTGAGAGTTGAATGTTGAAAGTTGAGAGAAGTGGATAGTAAAAAGTCAATAGTAGTAAGTTTAGCTCCATACAAGGACGTTTTGATCTTTATGGTGACGCTGTTGGTGGCGAACTATTTCTGGAAGTTCACCATGGTGGGCGATGAGAACGGGGATGTCGTCACGTGGTTCGGTTTGGATGTCACAGCGCCGTTTGAGTTCATGGCAGCGCATATTGCGTCGGTGGTCTTTTGGCTCTTGGATCTCTTCCGCGATACCGCGTATATGGTGGGTGACCACACGATCCGTTTCGAGTCCGGCAGCGGTACGTCCATCATCTGGGGCTGCTCGGGACTCAAACAGAGTTTTATTTGGATCTGTCTGATCTTAACGGTTCAAGGAGGCTGGAAACATAAGATCTGGTTTATCCCCTTCGGTTTGGTTTGTTGCTACGCGTTTAATATCCTGCGTATATTCCTTATTTCGCTATTCATAGAGTTTCATCCGAGTTGGTTTCCGGTGCTCCATGACTACATCTTCAAATACGCTTTCTATGCCATGATGTTCGGTCTCTGGGTCTGGTTTGTAGAGAAATGGAAGAATTAACCTTTCTGTATTTTCTCCACGATTTTCTTTTTGATCGTACTGATGATAGACCAAGTGCGGCTTGCCTGCGTGTTGTCGCCGGTGAGGATATCCGGTATAGCGGCACCGGTCTGCTGCTCGGGGTAAACGACCATGTAACTATGGTCGGTGAAGAACTTACCTAACACATCCGGTACTTGCTCAAAGAGCGGGTTGTAACTCGGGGTAGAAGGACGGGCATTGATAAGCACAATCAGGTCGTCCTGCTTCATCTGTTTGGCAATCATCAGCACATCTTCCCACGCTTCCATCTCTCGATATGACGCACGGAGGAATTTTCCTTTGCGTCGGCAGAATGCCTGCAGGGCGTGCTGGGTCTCTTCGTTGGTATAGAAGATGACGCGTGCACCTATCTGGCTGCTCAGTCTTCGTACCAGACCGAAACAGGAGATGAAATCATGCTCTTTCTCGGCATAGCGCGGCACCGCTACCAAGAGCCTGTTGATCGTGTTCAGCGGTTGAGCAGGGTGATAAATGATCGCCGCTTTGCTTTGGCTGTTGATGAGCGTGTGGGCATCGCTCCAGTCGCTCTCAGAGGATAACTCGGGTTCGTTCAGTTCGCTTAGCTCGCTTAACTCTTTGAGTTCGTAGTGCCGGTTCTCGCCCACCGTCAGCATGAGCCATTGGTTATTCGTTTTTTCTGCTTCAAGACGCGCTTCTTCCTGCAAGGCAAGCCGTTTAGCAGCATACTCGGTGATGAACGAAGACGAGGAGCAGAGGGCAAGGATCATCACCACGGAGGCATTGAGGATCTCGGTGTTGAAGATGCCGGTCTCATAACCGATGGTGACGATCGCCAAGGTGCCTGCTGCCGTAGCGTGAGTCAGACCGAACATGAGTTGTCGCTCTACCGGCTGCATGCCGAAGTTCTTCTGGGCAATCCATGCGGCTATCCATTTACCGATGAGTTTGGTAGCAACCATCACCACCGCGATGATAAGCGTCGTCCAGCTGTTCCAGATCAGCGAGGCATCAATCAGAAAACCTACACCTAAGAGGAACAACGGCACGAATATATTGTTTCCCACGAAGTTGATGCGCATCATCACGGGACTGAGGTTAGGCACCAACTTGTTCATCGCTGCACCGCAGATGAAAGCACCAAGGATGCCTTCCAAACCCGACCAGTCTGCCAGCAAGGCAGAGACCACCATCACGGTCATCACCACAAGGAAACCCGTGTTCGGGTCTTGCGTATGTTTGAAGAACCGCTGTACAAGCCACGGGAAGACGATGGTGATGAGCACGACCGTAATGACCACACGGGCAATGAGGGTGCCTGTGGTCATAGCGTCGGTATAGATGAAGTTACTCTTGATGATGGCTAACACGAATAGGGCAAGGGAGATCGTGAGCATCGTACCGCCTACGGCGATGTTCACCGCGCTGTTTTTCTGCACACCATAACGGCTCACGATAGGGTACGTCATCAGCGTGTGACTGCCGTACATAGCACCCAGCAGCGTACTCGTTACCCCGTTGAAACCCAAGGCTAAACCGCTCAGTACACCTAACACGAAAGGTACGATGAACGAATAGAAACCGAAGAGAAAGGAGTAGTTACGATGTTGCCGGAAGTCATTGATATCCACCTCAATACCCGCTTGGAGCATGATATAGAGGATACCGATCTTACCCAAAGCCTGAATCGCATCGCTGCCCTGAAACAGATGAAGACCATTGGGACCCACGATACATCCCACAATGATAAACCCGACAATACTCGGGATGCGTATCTTGCGGCACACCATCGGCACTACCAGAACGATGGCAAGCAAAAGGGCAATGATGATTAATGGGTTTGTGATCATATGAATTTTCCGGTGATGCTTTTGGGGTTGTTGCGCAGGTCTTCGACCGTTCCTTCGGCGACCACGGTACCGCCTCCTCGTCCGCCTTCGGGACCCATGTCGATGATCCAGTTACAAGCGCGGATGACATCGGTGTTGTGCTCTATAATAAGGACGGTGTTACCTTTCTCCACTAACCGACGCAGCACGCCTAAGAGCACGCGGATGTCCTCAAAATGCAGACCTGTCGTCGGTTCGTCTAATATATATAAGGTCTTACCCGTGGACGGACGGGAGAGCTCGGTCGCTAATTTGATACGCTGACTCTCACCGCCGCTGAGGCTTGTGGACGATTGACCAAGTTTGATGTAACCGAGTCCGACGTCTTGGATCGTTTTGATCTTACGAAGGATCTTCGGCTGCGGCTCGAAGAACTCCACGGCTTGGTTCACCGTCATCTCCAAGATGTCAGCGATGGTCTTACCTTTCCACCGCACTTCGAGGGTCTCACGGTTGTAGCGCTGACCGCCGCACACTTCGCAGGGCACATACACATCCGGCATGAAATGCATCTGGATCGTCTTGTAGCCGTTACCCATACACTCCTCGCATCGTCCGCCTTTGGCGTTGAACGAGAAACGACCTGCTTTCCATCCTCGTATCTTCGCTTCCGGCAGCTGGGCAAAGAGATCACGGATGTCGTTGAACACATTCGTATAAGTCGCCGGATTAGAGCGAGGCGTACGACCAATAGGCGATTGATCGACATTGATGATCTTATCGATGAACTGAACGCCCTCAATGCTCTTATAGGGCAGCGGGGCAGTCTTGGAGCGATAGAACTTCTGACTCAGAATAGGGTAGAGCGTCTGGTTGATCAAGGTGCTCTTTCCACTGCCGCTCACACCGGTCACGCAGACCATCTGACCCAACGGAATCTTCACCGTCACGTTCTTGAGGTTATTCCCCGTACATCCGCTGAGGGTGATGAATTGTCCTACAGCGTCAGCGGTCTTACAGTGCAACGGTCCTACAGGCGAAGCCGGTCTTACAGCCTTATCTCCTCGGAGATAAGAGGCGGTCAGCGTATCTGCTTTCAGCAGATCGCTTGGCGTGCCACTAAAGAGCACATTACCGCCCAAACGACCGGCTTTCGGACCGATGTCCACGATCCAGTCTGCCTCGCGCATCATCTGCTCGTCGTGCTCCACGACGATGACGGAGTTATTCATGTCGCGCAACTCCTTGAGGCTGTCGATGAGACGTTGGTTATCGCGTTGATGCAAACCGATGGAAGGCTCGTCAAGGATGTACAGCACGTTCACCAAACGGCTACCGATCTGCGTAGCCAGACGTATTCTCTGGCTCTCACCGCCCGAGAGAGACTCGCTCGAACGGTTCAGAGAGAGATAACTCAGTCCCACCGATTGCATGAACCGAAGCCTGGTGATGATCTCTTTGAGAATAGGTTCCGCGATCGATTGCTGTTTGGAGGTAAGACCTTCTTCGTTCTTCTCCTCTGAGGGAACTTGGAAACGTTCTAAGGTGGTGATCAACTCGTCTATATCCATCTCGGAAAGGTCAGAGATAGAGTATTTGCCAAGCCGGTAACTGAGGGACTCTTTGCTCAGACGTTTACCGTGACATTCGGGACAAACGACGTATTCCTCCTGCTCTTCCTCCTCTTCGGAGATAGTAGCTGCCGATAACTCTTGCAACTCTTCCCACCAGTTATCCTGTTGGATCGCTTCATCGAAGGTATCTGACTGCTGAAGGCTGATCTCTGAACTCTTTATTCTTCCCAGTCCTTTGCAGCACGGACACCACCCCGATGGGCTGTTGAACGAGAAAGTGTGAGGAGCAGGCTCTTGGTAGCTGAGTCCGGTCTCGGGGCACATCAGGTTACGGCTCATGAAACGGGTGTTCCCTGCTTCGTCAGCAATCATCATGATACCGTTGCCCTGCGTCATCGCACGATCCACCGACTGCCGAATACGACGTGTATCTACATCCTTTGTACATTGTACATCGTCCCTTTGTACTTTCAATCGATCCACTACCACCTCGATGCTGTGCGTCTTGTAGCGATCCAGTTTCATGCCCGCTACTATCTCTTGCACCTCGCCGTCCACACGCACATGGACGAACCCTTTCTTGCGGATCGTCTCGAAAAGCTCCTTGTAGTGTCCTTTGCGCCCATTAACGAGAGGTGCTAACAGCAAGATCTTCTTGCCGCCGTACTCACGGATGATGAGGTTGATGATCTGCTCGTCCGTGAACTTAATCATCGGTTTGCCGGAGAGGTACGAATAGGCTTGTCCGGCGCGGGCATAGAGAAGACGCAGGAAATCATACACCTCGGTGATCGTACCTACTGTCGAACGAGGGTTCTTGGTGGTGGTCTTCTGATCAATGGAGATCACCGGACTCAGACCGGTTATCTTATCTACGTCCGGGCGTTGCATGTTTCCAATGAACCCACGGGCGTACGATGAGAAAGTCTCCATGTACCGCCTCTGACCTTCAGCGAAGATGGTGTCGAACGCCAACGAAGACTTCCCCGAACCACTGAGACCGGTGATGACCGTCAGTCGTTTGCGGGGAATAGAGACGCTGATGTTCTTGAGGTTATGCACCCTCGCGCCTATAACTTCTATGTTGCCTTCAGAAAGCATTTTTAGTCGTTGGTCGTTGGTCGTTGGTCGTTGGTCGTTAGTCCACTAATCCACTAATCCACTAACCCACTAATCCACTCATCCTTTCAGCGCCTTAATGGCTTCTTCGATGGAAGCAATTCTGCTCTCCGCATCGGCTTTCTTCTTGCGCTCGAGCTCAACGATCTCGGGCTTGGCGTTGGCTACGAAGCGCTCGTTGCTCAGTTTTGCCATGACGCCCTTGAGGAAACCTTGCTGGTGAGCAAGATCCGCTTCGAGTTTCTTGAGCTCTTCCTCTACGTTGATGAACGCGTCCATCGGAATAGCGAACTCGGTGGTGCCCACGATGAACTTCGCACAGTTACCATTGGAATCGCCACTATTGGCGATTTCTACGTTGGCGAGTTTATCCACAAGCGGGTTCAGCTCAACCGGAGAGATGAGTGTCAGACGCTCTTTCTGCGGGATGTTCTTCGATGCACGCACATTACGTACGCCGGAGACAATCTCCTTCAGGGTCTCAACCTCTTTGAGAATTTCACCATTAAGCGGAGCGTCACCATTTGCATCATTGAGCGAAGCGATCATTATCGATTCACCTTCTTTACGCTCATAGAGGTTCTGCCACAGTTCCTCGGTGATGAACGGCATGAACGGATGAAGCAGTACGAGCAAGCGGTCGAAGAAAGCGAGGGTCGCTTCGTATGTAGCGCGGTCGATCGGCTGCTGGTAAGCCGGTTTGATCATCTCCAGATACCAGCTGCTGAACTCGTCGCAGTAGAGTTTGTAGATCTCCATGAGTGCCTCGCTCAGACGATATTTGCTGAACAGGTCGGCTATTACTTCGGAAGTCTCGCCAAGCTTGGCTTCGAACCATTCAATCGCATATTTGCTGGTCTCGGGTTGCGGGATGTCTGCTATCTCCAGACCCTTCATCATACGGAAGCAGTTCCAGATCTTATTGCAGAAGTTTCTTCCCTGCTCGCAGAGTGAATCATCATAGAGGATGTCGTTGCCTGCAGGGGCACTCAGCAGAATACCCATACGCACACCGTCGGCACCAAAACGCTCGATCAAATCCAGCGGATCGGGACTGTTACCTAAGCTCTTGGACATCTTACGACCCAGTTTATCACGTACGATACCGGTGAAATAGACGTGCTTGAACGGCATCTTGCCGACGTACTCGTAACCCGCCATGATCATACGGGCTACCCAGAAGAAGATGATGTCCGGTCCCGTTACGAGGTCTGCGGTCGGGTAGTAATAGTTGATCTCTTTGTTGTCCGGCTTCTCGATACCGTCGAACAACGAGATCGGCCACAACCACGAGCTGAACCAAGTGTCCAATGCGCCTTCGTCTTGTACGTAGTTGCCTTCGGGTTTGGTCTCCGAAACGATGATCTTATCGTCCGGGTAGTTCTCCAAACCGGTTTCAGCGAGCAGGTCTGCGTCGTAGTATGCCGGAATGCGGTGACCCCACCAGAGTTGACGGGAGATACACCAGTCTTTGATGTTCTCAAGCCAGTTGCGGTAGGTGTTTTTGTATTTGGCGGGATAGAAAACAATCTCGTCGTTCATTACCGGCGGCAGGGCGATGTCTGCAAAGTGCTGCATCTTCACGAACCACTGAAGACTCAAACGCGGCTCGATAGGCACGTTTGTACGCTCGGAGTAACCCACTTTATTGTCGTAGTCCTCGATCTTCTCCACGAGACCCGCAGCCTGCAAATCTTCCACGATCTGCTTGCGGCAGTCGAAACGATCCATACCGTGGTACTTACGTACGTTCGGCTGCAACTCTTCCTCTACCGTGTCCATGTTCAGATGCGCATCCGGCGTGAAGATGTCAATGGTCTTGAGGTTGTATTTCTGACCAAGAGCGTAGTCGTTCACATCGTGTGCCGGGGTCACTTTGAGGCAACCGGTACCGAAACCGATCTCTACGTATCGGTCTTCGATGATCGGGATCACACGACCCACACCCGGCACGATCACGTGCTTGCCTTTGAGCCACTGGTTTTTCTCTTCTTTGGGGTTGATGCAGACTGCTATATCGCCGAAGATCGTCTCCGGACGCGTCGTAGCGACGATGGCGTATTTGCCCGGCTCTTCCGCTACTTCGTAACGCAGGTAGTAGAACTTATTATGCTCATCGTGGTAGATCACCTCCTCGTCGGAGAGAGCCGTCTGACGCTCGGGATCCCAGTTGACCATTCTTAGACCGCGGTAGATAAGACCTTTCTTATAGAGGTCGCAGAAGACCTTGATGACCGCTTTCGAACGGGTCTCGTCCATGGTGAAGGACGTGCGGTCCCAGTCGCAGGAACAGCCGAGTTTACGGAGCTGCTTCAAGATGATGCCTCCGTGTTCGTCCGTCCACGCCCACGCGTGTTTGAGAAACTCCTCGCGGGTCAGGTCGGATTTATTGATACCTTGCTCCTTGAGGCGTTTGATCACTTTCGCTTCCGTTGCGATAGACGCATGGTCGGTACCCGGTACCCAGCACGCGTTCTTGCCTTCGAGACGTGCGCGACGAACGAGGATGTCCTGAATCGTCTCGTTCAGCACGTGTCCCATGTGCAGCACACCGGTCACATTAGGTGGCGGAATAACGATAGTAAACGGATCGCGGCCGTCCGGCTCGCTATGAAAGAGTTTGTTGTCGAGCCAATACTGATACCAGCGGGCTTCGATGTCTGTCGGATTGTACTTTGCTTCCATATATTTTTTAAATTTCAGAATGCTTTTTTCAAAAACGGGTGCAAAGGTACGAAAAAAAAATGACATAAACAAATGTTTATGCCACTTTTCTTAATCGAAGGTGCATTTTTTTAATGAACCAGTATTTTCTTGGTGTGCCATTGACCGTTATAGAACGCTTTGACGAAGTACACACCCGTGCTCAGCTGAGGCAGCGGTAAATGCGCTAACTGGGCGTCTCCGGCTTCCTCCAAACGACCTTCATAGACCGTGATCAACTTACCGCTGATATCCACCAGATACAAGGTGGTCGGGGAGTCTGTTACGTCGATCTCCATGAGCTCTAAATCGCTTATTTCAAATGGATTAGGCACAAACTGATCGTTCTCGTTCTCGTCCGTCTCCTCTGCCCGGTGTCCCTCGCAATTCGGCATATAGCTGAACTCCACGATCGTCCGAACGAGCATATCGTTCAGGTGCTCCACTTTGAGGCTGTCGGTAGCGGGTTTGAGGTGCGTGTGACCGATACCCGAGTCGTCCGTGAGGAAGAACGAAGTGCCGTTGGTCGTCAGCGCGATGCTACGCATCAGATACTCGCCGCTCTTTCCCAAACCGCTGCAAACGACCGGCACGATACGTACGCCCATCGCTGCGGCGTTGAGGATCTGTTCGTGCAAGAGAGCTATCGTTGCGCTGTCTTGGTGGCAAGGCGCGTCTAAAACAAGGAACACGATGCGCGCACGTGCGTTGCTGTCAAAACCGCCGCTGTTGAGCGCCGCCATCAGCGCTTCCGGAACCGCCTCGGGGTAGTCGCCGCCTCCGTTCGCTTCCTGACGGTCAATGAACTGCTGCGTCACGCTGATGTCATCCGTCAGACGCGAGATACGCGTCAGGTATTCGTCGTAATGATGATCCCGATAGACCACCGCTCCTGTGCGGATCTCCAAACCGCCTGTCGCATCTTTCGCACGAGCGATGACATCCCGCATCTCGGCTTGCAGGTAACGCAACTCGTCACCCATCGAACCCGTGGCATCGAACACGAACATCACATCTACCGCATCGCTCACGTCACACGGCTCGTCCAACACTACCGTCTGCCAACTCTTTGCCTCCGCCACGTAATCGCCCACACGTATCCGGAGACCTTGGACTAACGACCATCGACCAATGACCATCGACCAGAGTTCTGCCTTGCCGGTATTGTCCGTCACGGCTTGGAAGAGCGTGTTGCCGTTTCCGTCTATCAGGCTCACGTCCTGCGAAGCAATGGGATAACCGCCTTTTTGGGTAACCACCTGTACGGTGTACCGCTCACGCGGTGCTATTTTCCATTCATCGATGAACTCACCTAATATACTATCCCGTACCATCGGCCAGAGGTTCCATTTCGCAAAGTCATTCACCTCTCCGGCAGTCAGCATGCCTGCGGAGATGTTCCTTGTGGGACCGCCCACAAAGAGCTCAGGCGTCTCTTCCAACTCGGCTTTGAAGTCCGCAAGGCTCGCTTCGGCTGCCAAATCCGTGGTCACCATCGCAGGTTCCGCCATCGGCTTCGTGTCCATCGTGCGGTAGAG
The DNA here is from genome assembly GCA_900321605.1 of uncultured Bacteroidales bacterium. GTDB lineage: Bacteria > Bacteroidota > Bacteroidia > Bacteroidales > Paludibacteraceae > Colicola. The sequence goes on from ONWR01000011.1 coordinate 91,746, forward strand.
TAGAGTGCCTTTCGACATCCCCTTGCCGGAACCCGGCAACCTGCCTCCGTTTCCCTCCCGCTCCGCGCCTTTCTTCGGCGTCAGACGAATGATCAGAACTCGTTCATTCGTTAACCCGTTCATTCCTTCATTCGTTAACTCGTTCACTCGTTCACTCCTTGACTCGTATCCCTCGCAGCTGACGGAAATCGTCTTGGCGTTCGCCAGACTCTCGCTTTTCACCACCGCACGACCGTCCCACGACGTGCGCAGGATACTCTTCCCGAAGCGGATCTCCGCTTCCGGCAACAAAGCCTGCGTGGTGTCCATGACCAAGATCGTCAGCTCTCCTTTAGCCTCTAACCTTTCACCTTTCACCTCTAAGCTTTTCACTTTCGCCTTGTTCAGACAAGCTTCGGCTGACCCCAAGCTCACCATCGCTGCCAATACAATAAGTACAAACTGTTTCATAACGTTTAATTTTTTTGACCGCTTCGCCGTTGGACTAACGACTAACGACCATTGACTAACGACCAATACCCTACAAACTTCGTGCCAAAATTCGGATAGAATACAACAAAAAGTATATATACTACGTATATATAGTATAAAGCATGTATTTACCAATTTTATGGTTGTATCCTTGGGGTATCCTTTGGGTATGTTTGGGGTAACATTTGGCGCGATATCGAGTTGGATACGTGTGTACAACGTTCCGGACTCGTTCCGGTAACGAAGCTTCTTCGTTTTTGCTCATTGAATGTGGCAAAATGCAAGTTTTTTGCAAAAAAAGAACTAAAAATTTGCGTATGTGCAATTTTTGTTGTACCTTTGCAACGATTTTGGAATAGTGTATGATTCCGTGTTCCAAAAAGAAAGGATTGAGTATGACCGTTATTACGAAGACAAATAAAAATAAGAGATAATTATGGCAGTAATCACACTAAATTACAATCAACATGATGCGGCATCGCGTCGTTTGCTGAATAATCTTTTAGCGACTGGTTTGTTTGTTAATCAAGAATCGCTTGATGAGCATCGTCGTATGAGAGATGCTGCTGTTTATACCTCTCAGCGTAATATGCAATCATTCATCGCTAAATATATTTGATGATGGTATATACACAGCGTGACATAGTTGAGGTGAACTTTCTCTTTGCGGACGGGCAAACAAAAGTGCATCCTGCTATTATTGTGTCAAATGATACCCTTCAGGAAGATGAGGAAGGATTGATTTATATGGTATTGATTAGTTCCAAACCCGATATCAATCCTCAATATGGATACCACTTAAAAAAGGGAATGTGTACTTGTGATTTTGGCAAACCGAGTTACGTAAAATGCCAAATTATCACCGGATATACGCAGCGTGATGTAATCCGCAAATTCGGCGTAGTACGCCAACCTTATTTTGATGAAATAGTAGATAAGATCATTGAATCTATCTTCTAATATATTGTCCTCTCCAGAGACGTTAAATCAGGAGTGCTGGTACTGACAGCATAAAAAAGCAGTAACATAAAAAGGCGTTTATTGACGTTGTTTGCGACATCTTGAAATCTTCGCAACATTTCGAACCAAGTCCAGACAGCAACGATGAATGTCCTCGTGGATATGTATATCAAGTAGCGTAGTCCTTGCCCGTATTGTATGGGTGGGCGGGCTGTACATATCGGGCGTGGACTTCGGTTGTTTTTCTACTTGGTTCGGGGATTGCGAAGCCCTCAAGATGCGTGAAGAATGAACGAACTTCACGCTTTTTTGTGCGTATATATGTATGCACACATATACGCGGGAACATCATTTATAGTGAATGTTTTTGGTTACAAATAAAATCAACAACAGGGAAACTTGAATATATGACTTTTATCCATTTAATTAACAATATTGTTTAACTAAAAATCTAAATGTATGAGAAAAAAATTATTTACATTTCTTCTCGCCCTCGTGACAAGCGTGGGGTTGATGAATGCTGCTGTGGATGGTAAACTGCCGGGTGCGTTTACTGTGGACGGAAGTGGCACTCAAGTGTATTTCTCGCAAGGAAACTTGCAATATGTAGGCGGCAATTGGCAGTTCGCAGAGAACCAATGGGATGTGATTGGCTCTTCACAGACAAACAGCAGCCGCGACCTCTTCGGTTGGGGAACCGGTAATAATCCGAACCAAACGAGTGATGAATATGAAGACTACACTACCTTTGCCGATTGGGGATCCAACATGGGCGGTGATTGGCGAACGCTGACGAGAGATGAATGGTTGTATATTTTTAACACTCGTACTTCTGCATCAGATCTCCGTGGTTCTGCTACAGTATGTGGTGTGCATGGTTATATTATTCTGCCGGATAACTTTGTCCTTCCAGGTGGATTGAGTTGGACTCCGCGTCCCAATGATTGGACTACAAACGTGTACACTTCGCAGGAATGGAGCTCAATGGAGGAAAACGGAGCCGTCTTCTTACCGGCAGCTGGCTATCGTGCTGGTACGACCGTTTATTATGATGGGTCTGCATGGGGCTATTATTGGTCGGCTACGGAGCATCCACAAGCCTATTATGCGTACAGTGCGTGGGTGGCAGACGAAGATAGTTATGTGAGGGTATATCAACGTGATCGTACCTATGGTCACTCCGTTCGTCTGGTTTCGGAAACAACTCCGGGCGGCGGTTCGACTCCGAACCCCCATGGTGAATGTGGCGCACAAGGTGACAACCTTTTGTGGGAGTTAAATACTTCTACCGGCGTGCTGACCATTACCGGTAGCGGTGCAATGTACGATTGGACTTCTGACACGGATAGACCGTGGTACTCTCTGAGAGCTCAAATTACTTCTGTTGTGCTGCCGAGTGGCATCACTTCACTTGGAAAGTATGCCTTCAGAGGTACAGATATTGTTTCTATCAACATGACGGAAAATTATCCGGCAGGTCTCACAACTATTAACCAAGAGGCGTTCTTCTCCACTCAACTTACCTCGGTTACTATTCCTGAGAGTGTAGTAACAATTGGTATGGATGCATTCCGTGAGAGTAAAACTATCACTGATGTATATTGCTATGCAGACCCGAACAATCTGACTTGGAACGATTACTGGTGTGATGATTTCAAGAACGCTGACCATGCGACTGTCTGCCACGTAAAGGCTTGTGCACTTTCAACTTACGAGGCAAATTGGGGAGGTACTCCTTATAATGTATATAATAGTACAGGCGTCAATGTCACTTTCGTTGGTGACCTGCCCGGTGATTGTGGCGCTCCTACTCCGACTCCTTCGGGAGACAAACTGCCGGGTGTATTCTCGATTAGCAGCACCGAGACGGTTAACTTCTCGAAAGGTAACTTGCAATATGTAGGCGGCAATTGGCAGTTCGCAGATAACCAATGGGATGTGATTGGCGCTTCGCAGGCAGACAACAACCGCGACCTCTTCGGTTGGGGTACCGGTAATAATCCGAACCAAACGAGTATGCAATATGGAGACTACTCTACCTTTGCCGATTGGGGATCCAATATGGGCGGTGATTGGCGAACGCTGACGAGAGATGAATGGTTGTATATTTTTGACACTCGTACTTCTGCATCAGCTCTCCGTGGTTCAGCTACAGTATGTGGTGTGCATGGTTATATTATTCTGCCGGATAACTTTGTCCTTCCAGATGGATTGAGTTGGACTCCGCGTCCCGATGATTGGACTACAAACGTGTACACTTCGCAGGAATGGAGCTCAATGGAGGAAAACGGAGCCGTCTTCTTACCGGTAACTGGCTATCGTGCTGGTACGACCGTTATTTATGATGAGTCTTCATGGGGCTATTATTGGTCGGCTACGGAGCATTCACAAGCCTATAATGCGTACAATGTGTGGGTGGCAGACGAGGATGATAATGTGAAGGTATTTTATCGTAGTCGTACCTTTGGTCAATCCGTTCGTCTTGTCTCGGAAACAGCTCCGACTCCGACTCCGACGGATGAGCAAGTACCGACGAATGTAGACCCGGATAACTCGAGTTACCACTACTCGACCTTCTTCCACAGCTCGCAGAACTACAAGCTCTCCAACGATGGTACGCAAGCATTCATCGCTGACCTGAGCAATAACGAACTCGTGCTGACCGAGATTGCACACGGCGAACAAGTCATTCCGGCTAACACCGCTGTCATCCTCCGTAAGACCGGTTCGGCTGATCCTGTTGTCCTCGTCCCGACAGCAGAGAACGGCGTAAGTGTTAATCCGGACGACAACAGCCTCCGTGGTGTGGATGACGCTACGACCTTAGAGAGCCTGAGCATCAATCCGCTCCAATGCTACGTCCTGAGCGGTAAGTCACATGACGAGACGGAATCCGGCGTTGGTTTCTACCGTATCTATGGTACCACCCTCAAGGCACACAAGGCATATGTGATCTTCGCTGGTAGTTCGAACAACGCACCGAAAAAGATGCGCTTTGTCTATGGTCAGGCTACAGGCATTGAGGATGTACAAGGAAACAATGTACAAAGTACAAAGGTCATCGAGAATGGCGTTCTCTATATCATCCGTGATGGT
>ONWR01000038.1 GCA_900321605.1 uncultured Bacteroidales bacterium
CTAATAAATGTATAATTCACAATTCACAATGTACAAAGGGTTTACGGAGTCTTGTACAAGCCACAAGAATCCGTACGGACTCTAAACATTGTACAAAACCCAATAGAACGCTTTGATAATTGTTAATTGTTAATTGTTAATTGATTAAAGAGCCTCCTCTCTCGATCAAAGAGCCAACCCCATTTATTGAAATACAGACACATGTTTTGGATATGAATCCGGAGCATGTGTTTGTTATTATAAGAAGAACGCGCGTGTGCGTGCGTAATAGTCCATTGCGGATAATAGAGCGTCAACCAGTTGCGATGGATGCGGCGAGTAAGATCAATATCCTCCGGATACATAAAGAAACGTTCGTCAAACAACCCCGCTTCCACAGCCGCTTTCGTGCGTAGCATCATAAAACAACCGCTCAGATACGGAGCATTGACCGGTCTCGTGAGATCCAAATCCCTCAGTTCATAGCGTTTATTGCGGCGCGCAATCATCCATTCCGGTAAGAACCTCCGTCCGAATACATCCAATGGTGACGGAAGCCGTTTGGCGAGGTATTGCTGCGTACCATCGGGATTAACGACCTTCGGCATGAGTTGCCCCACCAAAGGATTTACCATCATCCAATCATGCATAGCATCTATATCTTCTGCTTTGACGCGAATGTCGCTATTCATGACCAGATGCATCTCCGTCTTCTGGTACGCACTCTCCCTGAGCGCGATATTATGCGCCTTGCCGTAACCAAGGTTCGCTCCATTGAACATATACCGCAGTTTGCCTTGGACATCCTCCCTTGAGGGGAAACTTGGAGGGGTTTCCTTTTCTTCGCTATTATCCAACAGGTATATCTTCCGCAGGTTCTTCACCTTCAGCAACTCGGTCACAAGAGGCAAAACCTCTTCTTCCCATTTCGGATGATATAAGACGATGGATATATTAAGCACCTTTGGTCGTTTGAAATAGTTTGAAAGTCACTTGAAATTTACTTGCGGTATTTCTTATAGCCGTTCCATGCCCAATGACAGAGATAGTAGAGACTGCGGCAAAAACCAAGTTTCTCTACCTTGTAGTTAACCATAAACTGCGGAATGATGACCTTGCGTTTATTGCCTGTAACTTGGTTTGCAGATAGTCTATAATTCGCAAGAACTTCTTGATTTCCATATGCATAGTCTGTCTGTTTCATCAGTGATAGCCACAAAGCATAGTCATCACGTAAGTTTCGCAACTCTTCCCTAAAACGAATATCATGCAATCGGCTTGCATCAATGAGGGTAGCCAGACAGGGCAAGTTACAACTCTTGAGAATGTCGTAATAATCCATGCGCTCCGGAACTTTCTGCGGTCGGAGTATCTCTTTTCCTTCCTCATCCACGCGACGCACGGAGCAAGTCACGATAGCAGCATTTTTCTCTGCCATAAAATGAAGCTGCTTCTCTAAAAAAGTCGGATCCCAATAGTCGTCAGAATCAAGAAATGCATAGTACCTTCCTTGCGCTTCTCTAAGCCCATGGTTACGTGCCGATGCGCAGCCTCCATTAGGCTGCTCTATCAAGCGGATACGTTTATCCTTGGCAGCGTATTGACGCACCACATCCGCTCCTTTATCTTTACTTCCATCATTGACCACTATCATCTCCCAATTCGTATAGGTCTGCGCCAAGACACTCTCAATCGTCTTGCCAACAAACCGCTCAGAGTTATAGAGCGGCGTGATGATAGAAACTAATTTATTATCCATGATTTAATTTGAATTTACTTACATAATAGAGCACAACTACACGGTTCCATATCTTTAACCATAATGGACGCTTACTGCGATGGAGCAATCCGTTCGTGCTTGTTTTCGCGCCTTCATGGCGGCGATAAAGCAAATAGGGCGTGTCTATAAAACGCACCTTACCCGTCATCTCAGCCACCAACCCCAACCATATATCATGACCGATCTCACGCGTTGAAGGCATAGGAAGAGCAGCTTTTAAGAGAGAGCGGCGAAAAGCCATGCAAGAACCATAATAGGTATTATTCAATGCATTCTTAAACACCCCCGGTCCCGAATGGTAAATAGAAAAAAAATTAGGTTCAATAATATTCAATTCTCCATCCGTCATTTCGCTATTCGTACATACGAGATCTACCTCTTCCAGCTCCTTTATGCACCGCTCGTACTTACCCGGCAACCACACATCGTCCTGATCTGACAAGAAAATAATATCTCCTTTTGCTTCGCACATCGCCTCAATGAAATTATCCTTGAAATAATGCGCACTACTATGCCGGATACGAATGCGTTTATCTCCGATGGAATCGACGATTTTCAGGGTATTATCCGTCGATCCGTCGTCGGATACAATCACCTCGTCGTCCGCCGCTATCTGCTCCAGTATCGAACGCAACTGCTGTTCGATATACCGCTCTCCGTTATATGTCGTTACGCAAACACTGTTCATCACCGGTTAATCCGCAAAGCGCGGTGAATAAAATAGATCGTTTTCCAAACAAGGAAATGCAGTTTGTTCCGGTACACACATCCGCGTGAACGGCGATAACTGATACCGGCTTCATAGATGCGGCGGGATATGCTGCGACCGAAAGTGGAGTAATGTACTGCTCCCAACACATTCCCTGCATGTTGCCGGTAAGCGATCGGTGCCCGATGGATAGGAACCAACTGTCCTCCGTGACACACGGTCATCAGCGCCACCCACGCATCGTGCATATACGCATTCTCGCTCATCGGCAGCGCACACGCACGTGCCGCCTCATTGAAGAGCATCGCACAACCGGTTGCACTGTTGCTGATCGCCAGATAATGCCGATGCGCGTCCAACAGATCTGCTTGGATATTGCTGTAGCGCCAGAACGAAGGTGCTATCTCCTGCAACTGCTCGTCCACCACCCGCAGGTCCGTATGCACCACGACCGGCTTATGGGGAAACGCTTTCTCCTGCGCCCGGATAACCTGCATGCATATCTCCACCTTATCCGCATCCCATACATCATCCTGGTCCGCAAACGCATAGTAGTCCGCTCCGCCGCATTGCTCCAGCAAGCGCTCGAACGAACGGCAGGCACCGACATTCTCCGTGTCCCGCAGAACAGTGATCCGCTTGTCCTTGACGGCATAAGCATCGAGTATCTGTTTGGTGCCGTCCTTCGACCCGTCATCACGGATGAACAGGCACCAGTCGGTGTAAGTCTGCGCGATGATCGATTCGATCTGCTGCGCTAGATACCGCTCGCCGTTATATGTGGACATCAGGATATGAAGCATACTCATTTCAGTTTGTTGTTCTCGTGCTGCATATAGTCCTGTTCCCAGAACAGCGTAGCTTTTTTCATCTGCGCATTCTGCACGTCTGACGCACGATGACGGATCAGATCAAAGACGGTACAGGTATCGTTCACTTTGTTCTTCAGCACCTGCCCGCCTCGGTGCAACGCAACCGTAGCATGCATCATATAGAGCATGATCACGACCGATGCCGTCTGCTTGATCAGCGCACCGTAAGGTATCGATACCTGCTTGTTCTCGGCCTCCTGCACAAAGCGGAAAAGGAAGACCAGAATGATCGGCGTGAAATACGAACGGATACGGTTCAGCAGATAATAATACTGGTACAGCGTCACGATGCACACCAGACCGATGATAGCAACGACAGCAATGATCTCCATCTTCGTACGGCAATACAGCAAATAATGCACCAGGCATACCAGCGCCACGGCATAGACGAAGAAGATCATCTGTACCTGCCTGCCCAAACTCAGATGGTGATGGATGGATTCTATCACTTTTGCCGGCAACGGCATACTGTCTATAAACCCGAACGAAAGATTCGTAACAGGCAGCAGGAACAGCACCACCAGTATCACTAACAGCAGTTGGGACAAGGTCTTGAGCGATGCATGACGACCGATCAGATAAAAGGCAAGCGTCGGCACCACCGCCACGACACCGGACTTATGACTGACGATCGCGGCAAAAGCCATCAACATCGCAAATATATATCGTTTCCGGTCCAGACACAGCACCATCAGCAGGAAGAGAATCACCGCCAGACACTGCCGTAACTCATAGCATACGACATTGAAATCCAGCACCACCAATATCGCCAACGCAAAAGAGCGCTTACGGTCTATCTTCCTGAAGAATAAGAGAATAACAACAAAATAAAGAATCGACAGGATGGCGGTCATCCAATAGAACGAGATACCCAAGTCTTTCAGCACCCGGCAGAAAACCGCATAACCCGGTTCAAAACTGAAATCCAGATCATCCGGATGCGCAATGATCTGCGACACCGAAGGTACGTTCTCGTAAAACGGCACGTAACTGGCGATATCCGGACCGTAATAATACTTGATGGCAAACAGAAACGCAATAGTGCACCATGCGATATAGAAAATATCCCGCTGCAAACGAGGATAGCGCTCGGTCAGAAAATCCGTCAAGCCGAACGCGATTGCAATCGCCAATATGAGCGTTATCAGATTCATCCTATCTCAGTCCTTGCTCTTTCGCCAATTTCATCGCCTGCTCAATTGTCGGCGCCATGTCGTAGTATTTATATTCCGCAAGCCGACCTCCGAAAAGAACTTTCTTCTCCTTTTCTGCAAGCGATTTGTATTGTTGATACAATGCTGCATTCCGGTCGTCGTTGACGGGATAATAAGGCTCCATCCCCGATTGCCATTCCATGCTATATTCACGGCTGATGACCGTTTGGGGGTTTTCGTAAACAGCCTGACCGAACGACTCAAAATGCTTATGTTCAATGATGCGCGTATAGGGTGTCTCGCGGTCCGTGTAGTTAATAACCGCATTGCCCTGATGGTTCGGCGTGTCCATTAGTTCGGTCTCAAATCGCACCGTGCGGTACTGCAACGAACCGAAACGATAGTCGAAGAACTGATCAATTGGACCCGTATATACAATCTTCTCAGTTACCCTCTCCAACTCCTCGCGGTGCGCAAAGAAATCGCAGTTCGTGCGCGTTTCAATATTATCTAATAGCTTTTCAATCAGTAGATTATATCCGCCAATAGGAATGCCTTGATAAGGGTCATTGAAATAATTATTGTCATACACGAACCGTAACGGAAGACGACGGATGATAAATGCCGGCAACTCCGTACATGGTCTTCCCCATTGCTTCTCCGTATAACCCCGGATGAGTTTCTCGTAGATATCTTTTCCTACTAACAGTAACGCTTGCTCCTCAAGGTTCTGCGGTTGACTGCCGTTGAGTGCGCTACTGATAGCTGCCCGCTGTCGGTTGATCTCCTCCTGCGCTTCCTCCGGTGTTCGTACGCCCCACATCTGGTAGAACGTGTTCATATTAAATGGCAGGTTGTATAACGTACCCTTGTAGTTCGCAACTGGGCAGTTCGTGTATCGGTTAAAAGGTACCAAACTATTCACAAAATCCCACACATCCTTGTTGGAGGTATGAAAAATATGTGCCCCGTAAGTATGCACATGGATGCCCTCAATTGAGTCACAATAGACATTGCCTCCCAATTGGGCACGTTTGTCAATGACCAAGCACCGCTTACCAGCTTGCTTTGCACGATAAGCAAATGTGGCACCAAAGAGCCCGGAACCTACTATCAAATAGTCGTACTCAAACATAGTTACTCAAAAAGTGCGCAAAGATACAACATTTTTTGCATATATGCAAATAAAAGTTGAAAGTTTATCAAATTAATGAACGAAAGGGCACAAAAAAAGCCCAAAACTCTCGTTTCGGACTTCTTTTTCTAACGCGCAGAGCGCATTTTAACGTTTTAACGTTTTAACGTCACTCTGTGACATTAAGCCTCAGCCTCTGCAGGAGTCTCTTCGCCCTTAGCCTCTGCCTCAGCGGCAGCAGCCTCTTGAGCAGCCTCCTGTGCAGCAGCAGCGAGCTCTGCAGCAGCAGCGGCACGCTTCTCTGCTACTTTAGCAGCGATAGCTTTGTTGGTCTCTACCTCTTGTGCAAGCAGAGCCTTTGCAGCAGCAGCTTTCTTGTCTGCCTCTGCTTGGCTGATCTTACCTGCCTTAGCATCTTTCTGAGCCTTCCATGCATCGAAACGCTTCTGAGCCTCTTCCTGGCTGAATGCGCCCTTAGCTACACCGCCCTGCAAGTGTTTGCAAAGAAGTACACCCTCGTTAGAAAGGATAGTACGTACAGTGTCAGTCGGTTGTGCACCGCAGTTTACCCAATACAGAGCACGCTCGAAGTTCAGGATTACTGCTGCAGGATTAGTGTTCGGGTTGAAAGAACCCAGACGCTCGATGATTTTGCCGTCACGCGGCGAACGGCTGTCTGCTACTACGATGTGGTAGAATGCATAGTCCTTGTGACCATGACGAGCCAAACGAATTTTTGTTGCCATTTGTCTTTGTTGTTGTTTTGTGGGCGTTGGATTTCGCGAATCCCTGCCCGTGGTTAATAATTAAGTATTCCGTCCGGTGTACATCGTACATCCGTCCTTCATACATCTAATTGGCCTGCTTTTTACACGAAAAAGCGTGCAAAGGTACGACATTTTTTTTAATTACACAAATTTTTTTGACTTTATTTACTCTTTTTGTGCATTTTTACATCTAAACTTGCCATTTTTTGCTATCAAGAACACCAAAGCCATCAATAATAGCACCCATGGTTCACCAACGGGTGTGTCAACCGAGCCCATCGGATCTCCCTCAGGATCATCATCATCCATACCTCTATAAGCACGCTTCGGACCAGCATACAAAGGTCTGCTACCCGAAGTGGTATATGCCATGGACGGGTAAGGGATATTTCCGATGATCGCAGGTGTATTGTCCTCTTGCTTACTCGTGAAAAAGATATTTTTATCGCCCACTACGGATGTATAGGTAGAAGTGGAACGGAACTGATAAGAGGGTCGCAAATCCTTGCTCCTTTGGGGCGTAGTGGTCCACGCAGATGGTTGTTTCAACTGCGGGAAAGCATAGGCAGAAACTCCTGTCCATACAGCGAATACCAATATGTATATATATCTAAATAGTCTCATTTCCTCACCTCACTTTCTGCCCAAACATCGTATAAATATGACCATTACGCAAAATCAGCACAACACCATCTTGAATAAATTTCACTGCCTGATCATCCTCTGTATTGAATTGTTCCAAACGAGTTGCGATAGGTGCATCCGGATCTTGCGGACGATAACCCGGGCGACGGATGAAATAGCGCTTCTGATGGTTCTGAACAGGAGTCTCAATCGTCAAACAGATACCGTCAATAATTCTCCGCTCGCTATCCGTCCATTCATCATAAAGCACCAGAGGACCATCTATATTATTCACGCCGGTGAACCATAATTGCGTCGTCGGCTCGTACTCCAAATCGCTCATATAGAACGATACCGGTACATTGACAATCGAATCACGCAAATCAATACACATACCGTTTCCGTCCGCTACCGAATAGAGGTTGAACGGCGTGGTAGGCGTCAGATTCGCCGTGTAGTTATCGATATTAATGGTGGTCAGCACAGCATCCTCTCCTTCCACTATCTCTTCGTGATAACCTTGACCGAGCAACAGATGAGATGTGCATCGAGCCGAAGTAGCATTCTTTGCCGTTACTCTCATTATACCCTTTCTACGCGGTGAAACCATACGACGCGGAGCCGAAGAAGGCGAAGGTGCAACTACTTGACTCGGATCGGTCACTACGCGACTCGTGTTCAATCGTAAGTTCAACTCTGTAGTTTCCACTCCTTTAGTGGTCAGAACCATGGCATGCATCGGCGGCAGATAACGGTTGGTATTGGTAATTACATCCGTACCGCTTGCTTCTGCTGCTACCAAGGACACCGTTTCGTACAAACTGGCATTCCCTTTTTCGTTCAGATAACCTATTTCCGCATTAAGACTCGGGTTATCTGAGATGAAGCCCCAGATATCGATATAGCCCATGGTGTAGTTTCCGAATACGAAGGTATTAGAAGGAATCACGTTCCTCAGTGTGATACTATCGTGATCCGCTGCCGGATGATAAGCCATCTTACCTGCCATTCCTACTCCACCGGCTAAGGTATTACGCAGGTTTTGCAGATTCGGTTCATACTTACTATCTATTCGCTCGCCGTACGAACCATAATAATAATAGATGTCATCGTTCTTGGGCAGACGCACTACGGCATCGCTATAATCCGCGGTACGCACATATACCGCAAAACCTCTTCCTGCGGGTAGCGAATGATCCATCGCATTGGTTACTCTGGACCAATCTGCCGTAACCGTACGTGTGGAATCTTCTTCGGAATGGTTGACATGACTGTTTGCAGAGTTATAGACGGAGAGCCAATACGAAGCGTATCCGGTCTTATAAGTACGTCCTGAATTATCGAATGCTCCTACTTCCCACAACGGAGTTGTTCCGTTCCTCTCAGCATCCGCAGTAAAGAGGTCACCTCCTATCATACCTTTCACCGGAGACGTACGGAATGCCCATTTTCTATTGGGCAGTTTCATATCTACCACCACATCGGTGTTGATATACTGCTGTTTTCCGATAGCAGCTCCCGGCAGGAAGCGGATTGTGTTACATTGGTTATACTGGAATCCCACTTTCTGGATAGAATCCTTATGCTCGGACGGCAACGGTTGAACTACCGGATAAGGCTTTCCGGGCTCCATCGCTGGGATGAGCACATAGGTATTCTCCATCGGCACAAAATGCGCATCATCGTGAATTGGCTCGTTATTGGCATTGATACCAAGCCAGTTATTGGCATCATTCCAATTGTTATTGCCAGCCGTCTGCGGATTCCAACGCACATAGTCGGGCACTACAGATACCGTGAACGGCACACTACCCACTTCGCATCCGTCAACCGTTTTCAACTGACCCAACAAGGTCTGCATGAGGATATTGAAGGTATAGTTATATCCTGCCCGCATCGTATAGTTACTGGTGGAAGTGGGGCGCAAGAGGATACTGTCTCCTTTGATATAATAGGAATCGGAAGGATAGTTTTTATCCGGCTCCAAAGCCAAATGATGCATTCCTTCTCTGAACTCCGGATCATCCGTCGAACGCAACTCTATCGAGTAGATACCTACGTTCCTCATAATCGAGTCCACACGCAGTTTAAACTCGGTATTCGCGCTGACTGCGGTTGCAAGCACATTGACAGGTAGCATCAGTTCCGTTGAGTCTCGGTTCAAACCGCCTCCCATCAGGGGTACGCCGCCTCCTTTATCCGGTTTGAGTTTGATTAGAATCGGGTTAGGACACACTTCCACACGAGCATCTTCCATCTCTTTCGAACCCGAACCTTCGATGGGGAAGATGACGTATTGTAAGGAGTCTCCGGACATCACAGAAGCGGTTAGCTGGGATTGATAGAGCGTCAGAAATCCCTTGTTTACCATATCTGCCAAGATGGTATAGGGATGCGCGGTAGTATCCAGTTCCACTTCATAATGTTCTTTAACGGCTCTCATCACTGCACTATCCACCGCTGCCAGATTATCCGCAAACTGGTTAACATTCTCTCTACTCGGCACAGGCACGCGGCGCAAAATATCCTTCACTACTTTCTCAATATCAGAGTAGTAATAGCCGTATCTTTTCTTACTGGACACACGTGCTGTATCGCCGTAGAGAAGCCAATCGTTGACGCACGAACCTTCTACATCCACCGGCGCTACACTATCCCGATACATCGATCCCTTGACAATCAAACTGATGTCATAGGTCGCATTCGCACACAGACCGAGTTGCTCCGTCTCCGGCTGCTCCTCTCCGTTCAGTTCAAGTACCATTCGGTTACTAATCTTCAAGTGACTCGTCATACCGCAAATACTGCTCAGCAGCTCCTTAGGTACGCCGGACATGTGTACCGAATAGTCATTCTTGGATAACATCTTGGCACTATGGATGATATACTTAACAGGGCGGATATCGCCTTCCAATATCTCGTATATATAACCCTCTCGAACGATGTCAATCCTTGCATCTTCCTTATGCCGTTCCATCGTTGTATCGAAGCGCGTGAGCAGATCGTTCATATTCTTATAGACCGAGTCCTTATCCTTCGGTTCGTAGGTTTTGGACGGGATAAAGAGCTTACCGTATAGTGTATCGCCGGTTTCAGTTGTATGTTCATCGATGTATCCATCCGACATCCGCACAAAACTAAACACGCTATCCGGAGTCATCTGCTGGACGGTATAACATACCGTTGTATCGTTGTATCCTTCGCCGGTAATGCCTTGGTAGTCTATACGAAGCAGCACATGCGTATCTTCCTCCGAATGACCATAGTCATTACAGGTCGTTTGTGCCTGATATGCAATCAAAGGCGGTTTGGTAGCGAAGATACACATATCATCAATGATGAAGTCGTTTCCATCAAAGTTCGCTGCCACATTATATATACGCACGCGGAAGTGCGAATAGTCGCGTCCGTCTTCGTTGTGCAAAATCGGGAAATAGATCTGATACCACTTATTCGAAGGCTGTATATCACCTGTCATATAGGAGGTAATATCATACCATGTGATACCATCCAACGAACCTTGTACGGAGAAGATGAAGTTCGGACAGGATTTCTTGGGATTTTGGTTACTGGGGTTTCCCACATAGCCGGAGAAGAACATCTTCTGTCCGGCACACAGGTGGCTCTCCAGCGTCAGAGCGGCTACCTGACCGGCAGATGCCATACCGTCGCAATAAATCATATATCCGTTAGCGGCTCCACCGTGCTGCTCCATCTTATGCCAATAGGAACTATACGGGATACGGTTAATCAGACCGTACTCACCGTGGTTCGGGAAGTCGGACTCTTTATGATAACGATTATGAGGCAGAGCAGATGTCTCAGGATAAGTATAACCGTACGACGCATCGGCCCATGGCAGCGGATGAGGATAAACATGGTAGTTACTACCCGGCTGGATATAGTCGAAATTCAAACGCTCCAATACTTCATAACGATACTCGATGTCCTCATTGGTAATCAGCGCTTTGGCTCCATCTTTAGTCGTGGTCTCTATCTTCGGTCCGTACTTATCCGGACTATGATAGATGATCTTATAACGACATATATTGAACCAATAGTCGCCTTCAACCGTAGTTTCAGTACTTAATTTCGGATCCGGGTTAGGTGTTCCCGTAGTAGCCCTGCTGCGCGCACGCAAACAATAATATACGGTATCAACCGCACCAGCTCCCTTGGCAGGAACTTTCAAGAAATCCTCTTCTTCAGAAACCGGATGGGTACAAAGCGTATATTGCTTGGTCTTTGGATTATAGGTATACCAAAGGCAGTCGGCATCCCAGCCGCCACACCAGATCATCGAGTCCTGACGACTCCAACCGGATGCATCTTTGGTCGGACTCATATCACCCCAGTTATCATCGTGCATGTAGTAACCCAACAAGGACTCCGAGTGATTATACTTTTTCAGGTTTTCGTAACGATACCGTTGCTCTGTCTGCAATAAGAGAGCTGCACCTGTAGGCGCCATCATTACGTGATCCTCCATGTATTTCTCTTCTGCTAATGGGAAGATATCATCACTTGCGCTACTCCTGTAATGATCCAGCGTATCTGCCATCTCAGTCCACGGATGTAACTCAAATACCTCGCGTAATGACAAAGTCGGCTCCACGATTTTGCGCATTGTATCCATCAGCGCAGCATCAATCTGGTTCTTGTCCTTCAACGACATTGGCAGATTGTCGTAGTAGTTACTGATATCCACAGCATAGGTAACAACGGGGTGCTTACCTCTATTGACTCCTACTCGCATGGTATCGGGCGGAGCCACAAACGGGGTCTTAGCAGGTGGGTCCTGTTTGTTGTTATAATCAATCGACTTATAATGGAATACCGTCCAGCGACCCATCGTTACCAGTTTCTTGCCTCCCGCTCCATCATCTACCGAGTCTCCTATTATACGATAGGGATACGTGTATTTTCCTGCATTACGAGGTGCGCTACGCCATAACGAATCAGGTATATCCGTATCGGATACATCAACGCTATCTACATCCACTCCTTCGCGATACCATCTCCACCAGCCGTAGAACGCACGTTCACGAACCGGTAGCTCGACATTTTGATCGGGATAGTAATAGAGGATACGTTTGTTGGTATGAACCTGTTGCATACCGTTCTCCATCTTCTCATCACCGGAAGCACCGCTACTATGCACGAGCACTTGGTTATTCGCGTACTCGAAACTACTTGCCTGCGATACCGTCAATCGATAATTGACGAATCGCATGGTACCATTTATAGTCACGAGATAAGCCATATAGAGGTACGCCGTACGCGGAGAACGAATACCGTTTTTCGTACATTTAACAGTAACGGTATTGGCTGTCGTATCCGATATCTCGCACCAATCGGGTGTATTACCATATACATCGATCAGTCGTACTTCCGCCAACTGTTTATTGTTCAGATGCATACCCGTGGTATCCGTTCGATCCTTTGTCACGTCAATGTATCTCTCGCTCGTAACAGCTACCACATTTTCATCTACATCCAACATCTGCGTGCCCTCGTGCAGAATGGTACGCAAATTATATTCATTTTTATCGTTGACATCTTTTGTTATGGAGGCAGGGAAGGTAAAGTTGTCATCATCGGCTTCTACAAGACAAAATAGCGTATTGAATGTTCCCTCATGATAGGTCTTACGAATCAAAGGTATCTTCAGGTTCGCATCGCTGATAGACTTGAATCCACTCCAATCTTCTTTAAAGCGATAATTCTGAGCCCCATCTTGGAGCGAAAGACGCACGCGCAATGTATCCACTATATCAATGTACTTGCCTCTGTATGTTACGTTCGTCGGACTAACTCCCGTAGCATTAATCGTGGTGGTCAAGGTAGTATTGTCTGTCACGTTAGTCAACCCGCTTAAAGTAGCTGTACGATGATCGCGTATAGTATCTATTGTGCAGGTTGTTCTCCATTCCCGTATAGCTGATGTCAGACTGTCAATTCGAGTCTCTTCTTTACGGCATAGATAAGTAAGTTCGTTATCCAAGAGCATCGAATACTCACGGTAGGCCTTATAACGCGTCTGTATCGTTTTTGGCGCGCTGATATTGTAACCATACGAAACTTCATTCGCACTTGGATACTTATTATTATTGAGCAAATTATATTCGGTCAACAAATAGCCCCAAGAGAACACCGTAGCGGTTAGTGAGTCATCTTGCAAGGTAATCGAAGGACTTACACCACCGTTGAACTTCAGCCATTTGCCATCTGAATACTTGATACGTACTTTCTCCTCGTAGTTGGAGTTAGCGTTGGTATTCACTTCCGCCAAGCGATAGGTAAAGAGCACTTTGCCGTCATTCAAATCGCCTTGGTTGCTTCCGTTGATAGCGAAGTACTTATTGATGCCGTATTCGGTCTTAAGCGTGAGTTGGGTTTTATCCCCTTCTTTATAATCAGACGTCCACGGAGTGATATATTTCTCATCAGAGTTATTGCCGGCATTGGATCCTTTCACTAACGGGGTCTTACTACCCAGTTTATAGAGCATCGAACCGACTTGCGTGAACTCTCGGAATTGCAAGCTTGTACTACTACCATCATTAACTGCCATGACGAAATAGCGCTTCTTACTGCTTTCGTCGTACACCGACCAAACCAACTCATTCGTCGTCAGCGCTGCTTGTACCAACGGCACACGAACATTAACGGCGGTTGTCACACCGTTCACGTTGATGCTGGATATTATCAGCGTATCATAGTTGATATTCAGCAAGTTATCTTCTTTTACTCGCAAGGTCACAATACTATCAGCTGCTGCACTGGCTTCAAATGAGTTACCCGTGAAACTGCAGCCGGCTAACCTCATACCTAATTGTTTGGTCAGCGTATCTATCTGAATGATTTCTTCTCCTTTTTCACGACCATCCTTATCCAAGAGTTTATGATACGTCTCTTGCGTGAGTATAAACCGAATCGGTTTGGTCTGTCCTGCCAACGGTCCGAAGTTATAACTCTCTTTCTCCGGTTTGAGCACATACCGTTGTTGGTTATCGCCATAATGATAGGTCTTGGTGCGAACGATGACATCGCGGTAACGTGACGAACCGGCGGCATTGGCTTTCACATGCGCGTCTCTCGCGTTCCAGATACCGCGGTACTCTTTGATCTTACTGATACCACCATGACTGAGCGTGATACGGAAGGTATCAACGATGTCGATATAGTTACCCTCGGCGTCCTTCACCCCCATCGGACTATTGATACCGCTGACGATCTCGTTATGCCAATGGTAGTCCGTTGCCTCATGCATCACGCTGTCACCTTCGGGCAGCGGGTCTGCCACACGGCTGTCCCGGATGAGATCAAAGACCATCGACACACGGAAGTACGGAGACAGATACAGGTTATTTGGGTCATTGATAATTTTATCGCGGTTCGGGTGGAAATAGACGGTATCTATCTTATCGTCTTCCACAATCAACATACATGCCATAAACTGCTTACCGATCAGTTTCGACCAGACAGCCTCTCGTTTCTGTTCGTTCTCATGGTAACCAAACTCTATCGTATCACGCCAAACCTCTGACGTATCCGGTAGTATAACATAGTGCGCATCGGCTACTACAACCGCAGAGAGCTGGAACTTGGTGGACTTTTCTACATCAGCAACACCATCAAACTGATCGTTCGTTTCACTATATTGAACGTAGGGCGCACTACTATTACTACGCTCTTTACGATCCAACGTACCCTCATCACCCAACACCTCTGCTTCTACATAATGTGTTGACTTGAGCGTCACATTATCTACTACCGGCGTCTTGAAATCCGGCCAAGCTATCTTACTATCCTTCTCCGCTACAAACAAACCCGCCCAACTGTTGTTAGCCAAGATCGTATTCGGAGTTTGATAGTACAAACCTAAATACTCATCTAAGGCCGGAGCAAAGTGCTCGTAGAAAACGAGTGAGTCTTCATACCCGCGCAAGGTATGGTGCATAGGATCCAGCACTTTCTCACCGGCAGCCAGAGGACCTCCGGATCGAATAGGAGGATCTTTTCGAATGGTAAAGGTATTGAGATATTCCGGATCAATATTATCCGCATTTCCCATACCCTGCCAAACTTCCGTCCAATTATCATAAGTTCGCGCACGGGCATAACGAGGAGCTGCTGTTCCCGGATGCTGCAAGAAATAGCGTTTACCATCCGAATGCTTAAACGAGATAGCTATATTATACTCGCTATCAAATCTTGCCTTCGCATAGAGTACCAGCGTTTTTTTACCATCCACTTCGAGTGAGTCCTCCAAAATCTCCGCTAAATCAATAGGAGTGTCCGGAGTATAATTGTCTCCCGAGCCATCAGGTTTGGTATTCCAGCCCAAGAACGTAAATCCCTCCTTCAAACGACCATTCTCTACAAGGACAGTACTCTCCCCATCTGCCGGATATTGGTCAGGAATCTGCACACCCAAGTACCCATTGTTGTCATAATGGATACGTAATGTAGAGTCGGCCAAGATAAACTCCATATGT
The DNA here is from genome assembly GCA_900321605.1 of uncultured Bacteroidales bacterium. Taxonomy (GTDB): domain Bacteria; phylum Bacteroidota; class Bacteroidia; order Bacteroidales; family Paludibacteraceae; genus Colicola. The sequence continues at coordinate 15,522 of ONWR01000038.1, forward strand.
CCGTTTGGATCGGTATCATTCGTATAGATACGCGCCCATCCGGACTTACCTGCGCACGTCTCCTCTGTCCCATGTACAAGAATGGTATTACCCACAACCGGTATACTCCATCCTTCTACATCAACACCCGGGTCTTCTTCCGAAAACTCAGGACCCGAGAAAAGCATCGTCTTAATCGTGAGAGAAGCATAGTAATCCGTAATATGCCACATCTCCTCACTGGTCCACTCGTTCTCGCCGGTTTTGCGCATACGTACGTTCTTGCCTGTGCTTACTTTCAGAAAATAACCAGCCGGTTCAAAACGAACATCTAAGTTGTATTCCGACGAGGTCGTATCCACTACCATCTTTCCGCACGCTCCAGCGGGAGCCTTAAAACCCGCCAAGTCTTTCATTGGCAATTCACGGATCTTCTCAAAATGCGATTTAGCAGTGCCGGAACCCATGGTCTCATCGTCCTTTCGGTAGTCATTATTCCAACCGACATAATAATACGTACTGTCAGAAACCGGAACATACATATAGTCGGTCTTATAGAGCGGCGAACTTGACTTACTAACCGGCTTCATGGGAGTCATCTGATCCCATGTATATATCTTTTTAGGCGTAGTCCAATCCGAAGCATTCTTCGGTTCATTAACCTTGCGATACGATTTGACATCCTGTTCATCAGTCGCGAAGAAATAACTATCACAATAGTTAAGCGGTTTATCCAACATATAGAGACGGAAGAGCGTACGAGTCGTCGGTTTGTGTTTGTTATCCGCAAACGCGTATGCAGCATGACCAGGCTCGCACGTGATCTGTTTATCAGACCATTTTTTGGTCTCGAATGTCGTATTGAAGGTCACAAGCGACGCATTGGTGTACGATATTGGGTTGTTTTTACGCGGGACATCCAACATATATACCTCACGGTACGTCATACCTAAGAAACCCTTTCCTTTTTTTCCATCAATCTTACCATCCGCCGCTTGGTCAGTACGACCACGATCGTTATATAAGGTTCTATTCGGGTCAAAAGATATACGGGATTCTTGATCTGTCGGAGCAATAAACACCACATCGCAGGCTTTCGCATCGTTATAATCACTCGTCAAAGCGCCCAAGAACTGAAAATCATTATTCATCACGAGCGTCTTACCATCATTCCAAATCGTGTAAGTAACACCACCCAACGAAAGATCCTTGCCACCAATGTTACTACGATCCAATGGGGCACCCGCCGACCAGATGGTCATTTTATTCGGTTCGGTCGCATCAGCTGCCTGAGGGAACAGTTTCAAGTACAAACCATCACTATAATGAAAAATGTCATCCGGACGGGTAACACGGTTATAGTTATAGACGAAATACTCCTCGCCGGGATCTTCTACGCCGTCTTTGTCCAAATCGAGCCATACAGATAGCAAGAAGCGGTCACCTTGCTCAAGGTTGACCAATAAACCACCATCCGTCGGCGTCCACCCGACTGCCGACACACGTAATACAAAAAAGGATAGGAATACACCTATTATCAACTTCTTCATCTTTTTTCCTCCTTAAATAAATAGAACCGCAAAATTACTGCTTTTCCTTAATATATCAAAATATTTTTACTTTAAAATGTCAATTTTCTTTATTTTGTCAAATGCGTCTTGCAAAAGGTATACAAAAATCCCGCTATACTCACGTACCGCGGGATCCCAATACTTACAATTACATGAAAAAACCTCTACAGGCTTCGTTACCGCTGATTGCGATAACAGGTGCAAAAGTACTGC
>ONWR01000008.1 GCA_900321605.1 uncultured Bacteroidales bacterium
CCTTCTCCTGCTGTTTCCAAGGTTCACGCCCGTGGAGTTCGCTATTTATATCCCATTGACGGCATCAATTACTACTGCGGAATGATGAACTCCCACAAGAAAGGCCAGAAATACCGCAAACACATCATCGTTCGTCGTGTTCCGCGTTTTGGTGGCTTGCACCAACTCTATACGTACCATTTCCCCAAGACGTGGTCAGCAGCCTGTGTAGCTAACCGCGAACTCATCAAAACCGCCCAAAAACTCGCTCACGCCCTCGAACACGACTACTCTCAGGAAGGCATCGAATGGAGACTTCGTTTCTTCCATCATTATTTCCATGTAGTCAAAGGTGGTGCCAAACCGGAACCCGGTCTCAAACCCTATACCCGTTTCTATCAATACGTCTACGTCTGCATCTTTCGCGACCTCAAATCCGCCGCCCAAGAAGCCGCTCAAGAAGCCTCCCTCGCCGCCCAAAATGCCTCCGCCGAGCAGTCTTTGTTGAGTGCTCCGTGCGTCAGCGCGGAGTCTCTTACCATTGCTCATCCCCACACCGTGCTGTCCACTTCTCGGCGCTGTCTCGCCGAGCAACCTCTCCCTGAGGACGTCTCCTTCGTGCCCATTAATCCCCGTCCCCTCCGTTCCCGCCGCACGTATCCCCTCAATGCCCTTTCCCTCTCATCCTCTCATCCGCTCACCCTCTCATCCTTTCCTCACCCTCAAAGAGAAGAATTTTATAAAATTTTGACCTAAGATTTGCATATATCAAAAATTATTTGTAATTTTGCAGCGCAAAATGAAAGGAGCAAGCAAATAGGAAGAATTGAACCTCTAAAATAAAATCGTTATGTTACGCGTAAAGGATGTTGATTATCAAGGAGACTACAAATTGGCTCTCACTTTTAGCGATGGAGCGCATAAGGTAGTGGATCTGGAGCCGCACTTAACAGGTGAGGTTTTTGGTTCTTTGCGCGACAAAGACCAATTCATTCAGTATGCGCTCACACCTGTTACAATTCAGTGGGCTAATGGAGCAGACCTCGCCCCGGAGTATTTATATGAAATAGGCACACCTATATAAATCCGCTGAACTCCACAGCGTAAAAAGGAGAACTAAAATAACATATGACGCAAACGTGCGTCCCTAAAAGCGTAATAAGCCCAACTTGATCTTTTGAAACTTCGACAACTTCAAAAAATCTATTAGCAATTCAAGTCTTGGTTTATGCACGCTCACGTAAACGCGTGAGTTTTCTGTGTGTAAATTTGAATTGTTAAGGTAGTCGAAGACCTCAAAAGATCAAATGAAGCAAACGAAAACGCACGCTTTTTTATAACGATACATTAATAAAAGCAAAACAAAAACATCTAAAAATATGAACATTGTTAAGAAAATATCCTTCCTATTGTTCACTTTAGCGGTTCTCTTTGCGTGCAAAAAGGAATCGCCCATTGATACTGTCGCCGTCAACGGTGCTCTAAGCGGAGAGTTTTCGGTAAGCAAAACCAAAAAGGTGCATTTTTCGCAAGGAAATTTGAAACATCCAGACAACCATACTTGGAGTTTTGCCACAAACCAATGGGAAAATGGCGATCTTTTCGAATGGAGTCACGCGAAGGATAGCTCTTTCATAGACTGGGGTTATCATCCCATTACCAATGGTGGAGACCAACATAATCAGTGGCACACACTAACCATGAATGAATGGATGTACCTTTTCCACGAAAGAGCCAATGCTGGATATTTATTCGGCTTCGGAAAAGTAAATGGAGTGAAAGGCTTAATCATTCTACCCGACAATGGGAATGGAGCATCAGATTTTCACTCTGCGCTTAACAAAGGGTTTGAATGGAGATATAACGAATGGATAGATAGAGACAGCGTAGTTCATCGGAGATACTATTATTATACAACAAAAGATGATAAATATTCTCATAACACTTTCAAAGGGAAAAAGTGGCATGAAATGGAACTAAAAGGAGCAGTTTTCCTTCCTGTTGTAGATGATTGTGTCAGTTATTGGTCTGCAAGTAGAGATATTACATCGGGACCGACAGATAGTTATATCTTAGATTTGACAGATAGTTATATCTTAGATTTCTACGGACACTATTTGTGGCCGATGGCGAGCGGACCATGGTATTATCGTTTCAGCGTTCGTTTAGTACAGTAATCCTACGTCCCTACTAATTATGGCTAACCAAAGCTCAGACCGCAGACGAACAGAAGGTCGTCATCCGAGAGGTTATCGAGATTCGCAAAGCAAAATAGCACACTCTACCATGACAAATAATCAGAAATGGTCAGAAACGCCCTTTCGAGGACGTTTTTTTTATTATTTTAATAAAAAGTTTGCATATGTCAAATAATTTTAGTACCTTTGCACCCTCAATTGTTTTGAACGATAAAAAACAACATTATATGGAATTAAGTGAACAAGAAATTGTACGCCGACAGAGTTTGCAGACGATGCGCGAAATGGGCATCGATCCCTACCCTGCGGCTGAGTATGAAGTAACCGGTTATTCAACCGAAATCAAGAAGAATTTCAAAGATGAGACAACCCCACCCCAACCCTCCCCACAAGGGAGGGAGAATGAGCCCTGCGGATTGAAAGAATGGCATACAGGTGACACCGTACGTATTGCCGGACGACTGATGTCCAAACGTATCATGGGCAAAGCTTCTTTCATCGAAATCCAAGACTCCAAAGGACGTATTCAAGTGTATGTATCGAGAGATGACATACAAGCACCTGTAGCCGAAGGCGAGCAGCCGACGACTGTAGAGCAGCAGATGTATAACGTGGTATTCAAGAAACTGCTCGATATCGGCGATTTCATCGGTATCGAGGGATTTGTTTTCCGCACACAGATGGGCGAGATCTCCGTACATGCCAAGAAACTGACGGTGCTTGCCAAGAGTCTTCGTCCGCTGCCGATCGTGAAATACAAAGACGGCGTAGCTTATGACGGATTCAATGATCCGGAGCAGCGTTACCGTCAGCGTTACGTGGACCTCGTGGTGAACGAGGGTGTCAAAGACACGTTCCTCAAACGCGCTACTATCCTGCGCACCATGCGTCAGGTGTTTGACGAGGCAGGTTATACCGAGGTAGAGACCCCGATCCTACAGCAGATAGCCGGAGGTGCTTCGGCTCGTCCGTTCATCACGCATCACAATTCGCTCGACGTAGATATGTACCTTCGTATTGCGACAGAGCTCTATCTGAAACGACTGATCGTCGGCGGTTTTGAGGGTGTGTATGAGATCGGCCGTAACTTCCGCAACGAGGGAATGGACCGCAGCCACAACCCTGAGTTTACCTGCATGGAGCTCTATGTACAGTACAAAGACTACAACTGGATGATGAGCTTCACGGAACAGCTGTTGGAGAAAATCGCGATAGCTGTGAACGGCACAACCAAAGTGCAGATAGGTGACCATGAGGTGGATTTCAAAGCTCCTTACCGCCGTCTGCCTATTTTGGATGCTATCAAAGAGAAGACCGGTCTGGACTTGGCTTCGATGAGCGAGGACGAGATCCGCGTAGAGGCAAAGAAACTCGGTGTGGAAGATACCGAGCACATGGGCAAAGGTAAGCTCATTGATGAGATCTTCGGCGAGACTTGCGAGGGATCATTCATTCAGCCGACTTTCATCACGGACTACCCTGTTGAGATGAGCCCGCTGACGAAGATGCACCGCTCCAAACCCGGTCTGACCGAGCGTTTTGAGCTGATGGTGAACGGCAAAGAGTTAGCTAACGCTTATTCGGAGCTCAACGACCCGATTGACCAATATAACCGTTTCGTAGAGCAGATGAAGCTTGCGGACAAGGGTGACGACGAAGCTATGGTTATCGATCATGACTTCATGCGCGCGTTAGAATATGGTATGCCGCCGACCTCGGGTATCGGTATCGGTATCGACCGTCTGGCTATCCTCATGACCGGACAGCCGACCATCCAAGAGGTTCTGCTCTTCCCGACGATGAAACCGGAAGTCAATTAAAAGACCGCTTCGCTAAAAGAACAAAGACCGCTTCGCTAAAAGAATAAAGACTTAACACATTCGACTATCCGAGACATTTAAGTCCTTAATCCTTACTCCTTTAGTGAGCGCAGCGAACGGTCTATAATCCAAAATAAATATGTATAGAAAAGTAGCCATTTTGGGTTCGGGATCATGGGCAACAGCTTTAGCTAAGATCGTGATGCAAAACCAAAGCGAGATCAACTGGTTTATCCGCCGTCAAGAGGTGATAGACGAGTTTATCTCAACCGGCAAGAACCCTTCCTATTTAGGAGCCGCGGAGTTTGACGTGAGCCGTATTCATTTCTCGGCGGACATCAACCAGACCGTAGCTCAGTCGGACGTACTGATCTTAGCGATCCCTTCTCCATACGTGAAGCAGTCGCTCAATAAGATCCGTCGGGACATGACGCACAAGGTGGTTATCTCCGCTGTCAAAGGTATGATTCCGGAGAAGAACATCATCATCACGGACTACCTGCACGACCGTTTCGGCATTGCTATGGAGCAGTTGGGCGTCATAGCCGGTCCGTGTCACGCAGAGGAGATCGCGTTAGAGCGTCTGAGCTATTTGACCATCGGATGCGAGAACCGTCAGAACGCCGAGGTGTGGGCAAAACTATTCGAGACGCAGTACGTACATACTACTATCTCAAGCGACGTAACCGGTCTGGAGTACAGCTCGGTGATGAAGAATATCTACGCGATTGCAGCCGGTATGTGTCAAGCGCTTCATTACGGCGATAATTTCCAAGCCGTTCTGCTGTCAAACGCTATTCAGGAGATTCAGCGTTTTGCGACAGCGATGAACAACGTGCCTCGTGACATCACCGCCTCTGGTTATTTGGGCGATGTGCTCGTCACCGGTTATTCGCAGTTCAGCCGTAACAGGCAGTTCGGTCAGATGCTGGGTCTGGGCTATTCAGTCAAGGCTGCGCAGATGGAGATGGAGATGATAGCAGAGGGTTATTTTGCCACCAAAGCGATCTACATGGCGAACCAACGGATGCGCGTGTCGCTGCCTATCGTAGATGCCATGTACGAGATCCTGTACAACCGTCAGAAAGCGAAACCGATAATCAAGTCATTAACAACTAAATTACAATAATATGCAAATCTGTCTTAAAAATGCAGCCTCTTTTGTGGACGCTGCTGTTTTGAAACAACTGGAGTCGAAAACCGAAGCCGCTAACTTGCTGTTGGAAAACGGACAGGGAGCCGGTAATGATTACATCGGATGGGTCCATCTGCCCTCCTCTATCACGGATGAGTTTTTAGCAGAAGTACAGGCATCGGCAGATGAACTTCGCCGTCGTTGCGAGGTAGTGATCGTAGCCGGTATCGGTGGTTCGTATCTGGGCGCACGAGCTGTCAACGAAGCTTTGGCTTCGTCCTTCGATGCGTTTGTAGCCAAAGACCGCAAGAACCCGTACGTGGTGTACGCAGGTAACAACATCGGCGAGGATTACTTAGCTGAGTTGATGGAGTTCCTTGCTGACAAACAGTTCGGTATCATCAATATCTCCAAGTCGGGTACGACAACCGAGACCGCTTTGGCTTTCCGTCTCTTGAAGACCATGCTGGAGAAACAAGTGGGCAAAGAGGAAGCACGCAAACGTATCGTAGCCGTTACCGACCGTGCGAAAGGTGCTCTCCGCAGCCTCGCGACCAAAGAGGGTTACAAGACTTTCGTCATCCCTGATAATGTCGGTGGACGTTTCTCTGTTCTCACGCCGGTAGGTCTGCTGCCGATCGCAGTAGCAGGTGGCGACATCAAAGCGCTGGTGAAGGGAGCACAGGATATGGAGAAAGCCACGGACATCAAAGTACCGTACGCAGAGAACCCGGCTTGCCAGTATGCAGCTATGCGTAACGCCCTCTATCAGAGCGGCAAGAAGATCGAGATCCTCGTGAACTTCAACCCGAAACTGCACTATTTCTCGGAGTGGTGGAAACAGCTCTACGGCGAGTCCGAGGGTAAGGACCACAAGGCTATTTTCCCGGCTTCTGTCGATTTCACGACCGACCTGCACTCGATGGGTCAATGGATCCAAGACGGTGAGCGTACAATCTTCGAGACCGTGATCTCTATTGAGAAAGCCAACAAGACCGTTCTTGTGCCGATGGACGAAGAGAACCTCGACGGACTCAACTTCCTCGCAGGTAAACGGGTCGATGAGGTCAACAAGATGGCTGAGCTAGGTACGCAACTCGCTCACGTGGACGGCGGTGTACCGAATATCCATATTACGTTCGAGAAGATTGACGAGTACAACATCGGTCAGTTCATCTATTTCTTCGAGCGTGGTTGCGGTATTTCCGGCTATGTACTGGATGTCAATCCGTTCAATCAGCCGGGCGTAGAGGCATACAAGAAGAACATGTTCGCTCTGCTCGACAAACCCGGATACGAGGCTGAGAGCAAAGCAATCAAAGAAAGGCTTGGAAAATGAAAAAGATCATTTGTGTTGCGTTAGTGAGCCTGTTCTGTCTCACCGCATTTGCACGCGGCAAACAGCCGGTATCCTTCACTAAGATGCCGGAAGTGCTGCAGACGGAGATCCTGAAGAACTTCACCGAGGATCAGGTACAACTGATCACCAGTGAGAAAACAATGCCGAGACATCAAAAGTTCGTCTTCCATCTGGCTGACGGTACGAAGCTCGAATATATGTCTATCGGCAAAAAGAAACTCAAGATCCAGTTCCGCGAGATCACTAACCCTGCCGGTATCAAACAGGAGTTCGTGCCGGAGAACATACAGAGTTATATTCAGGAGACTTTCCCCAATGCGACCATCACGTCGTATGAAAAGGAGACCATGAATCAGACCATCGAACTGAATCAAGACATGGTTTTGGTCTTCGATAAGAGTGGAAAATTCATCCGCATCGACTGATTAACGAAGGAACGAGACGCCGACTAACCGGTCATACCGCGCGCCGAAAGGACGCCAATAGACATACACGGCATATTCGTTCTCAGTCTGCCAATAACTACCATCCACACGTTGGGTGGTAGTTGTTTTATTATTGGAGATTTGGGATTTCTTATCTCCCTCCGGTCGAACGATCTGCTTCGCCGTATGCAGATTTGAGATTTCAGATTTGGGTACAAACCAATACTGATAATCGTAGCCGCCCTGCTTCACCAGCGAAGCGAGCCAGTAACATTTGGTTTCCGGGTCGTACTGCATCCTGTTTCGGAGCCCCATCTCGTTATTGAAAAGGTCTCCGCCTACATAGAGCGCGCCGTCAAACCAAGGCTGCTCCATCGGCAGCGTCCAGTGTACCCACATATACTCCGCTTCCACATCGCTGTCCTGCGTACGCTCAGCGTTGACAAGAAAACGTCCATCAGCGTCCGCACTATTGAACATATACCCGTTTGTGCGCAGTTCGTCCGCAAAGAGCATTGCATGATAGTCGCCCATCTCATAATAGACGCGGTCAATACCCGTTCCGGCAAAATAGGTCGAGAACGCATCGAAATGACGATACTCATTACCGCCCTCGAAGATCAGATCTTTGCATTGCTGGTATTTGAGTCGGTTGCGCTCGATATACGTAGGACGGGAGAGCCAAACCTCGTTGTCCGTACGGTTGTTCTGTTGTACCAACACGTGCATCTCATTCGGATCCTTGAGATCGATAGCTGCCGTATTGAGACTAAGATCCATCTGCTGGTAACGCCCGTTGATTTCTATATCCGTATGGCTATAGACGTTCGCCTCCACCTTGACAGCCGGTTCTACCACAGAACACCGGATCTCAGCGATTTTGTTCTCAGGATCACCGTCCTCATACACCGTCAGCAGATAATTACCGCTCTTGGTAATCACCATCTCGGGGTTCGGGAACGCGAACCGGTAATGGGTATATTCGCGGCTCGTATTGATGGAATGCTCATAGTCGGTAATGTCCTGCGTAGTGAATCCGCGCAGATACTCACCAGAGAGGATGTCGCTCTCCTTGGACCAATTGGCATTCATGTGCTTCACAGAAAACGTATAGAAATGTACGTCATGACTCATCTCGTCGAACGAAATATGGAGCACATTTTCGGGATCAGACCCGTCCAATTCGTTCTCCATGAGCGTCAGGCACGTACGCGCGACGCGCAACGTACGCACGCGTTCATTATAGATATGCGTGTGGGTTTGCGCGCTTATCCCGAGCATAAGGGATAAAAAAATCACTATTAATGCACTTTTTTTCACAAAATATTTGCGTATGTCAAAAAAATGTAGTACCTTTGCAGTCGATTTTGAAATTTTTGGTGAAGGCCACTTTGGCTCAGTTGGTAGAGCAACGCATTCGTAATGCGTAGGTCCCCGGTTCGAGTCCGGGAAGTGGCTCTGGGAAAAAACGTCCTTCGGGGCGTTTTTTTCACTTCCAGGGCCTCGAAGCCGGGGGTTCTTATCTCGCTTCGCTCGAACGATTAATGTGACTTGGTCACATTTTTCGAGTCCGGGAAGTGGCTCTCAAAAAAAAGAATCATCCTTGTGATGGTTCTTTTTTTTGAACCCACTTATCCGCTCATCCTTTATTTCAAAAAACGCTTACGCAACAACTGGATATCATCCGGAGCGAGGAAGAGCTGCTCATGCAGATAATTGATCATTCCTCCGAACTCCTCGTCGATGAGATCAAGTGTGCGTATAAAATTCGGTGTCGAGACACCCATGAAAGCAAGGATCACCTCTTTCTCAGCCTCTCCTCCGCCACGAGCATCAATCTCTGCGTTCAGTTTGGCTACCAGATCACGGTACGCCGCGTTGGACAAATCAAAATCCTCAATGACCGCCTCTCTCTCCACACCTAAGGCAAAGAGCAGATAAGCGGCACCCCACCCTGTCCGGTCTTTCCCTTGGAAGCAATGCCACAAGATACCTCCTTCTTCGGGTGCCTCGATGATCAGACGCAGGAACGTAGCGTACTGCAACTGCGAGAACTCGCTTCGTATTAAAGACGGGTACATATTTCGTGCCATTTTTTGCACTTCGGGATAAAAAGAGTAATTTACTATATGCGCTTCCAAGTCCAAAAACGCCTCTTGGGGTATCGGTTGCTCGGTCAGACGCTCTGCGCTCAAGTCAATGGTCGGCAGCAGATGATGTTCGGCGCCAACAACCTCCTGATCCGGTAAAGCTTCCGCCTCGCCTATGGACCGGAAATCAAAGATCTTAGCAAGGTTATACTCCTCGTGCAGACGAGTCAGGTCGGCTTTAGAAGCATCGTGCAGATGCGCGGTACGAAGCAGACGGTGAGGTTTGATCTCCCGTCCTCCGGCTCCTACCAGCCCGCCTAAATCACGCGCGTTAACGATATTATCAAATAAAACTTCCATTAGAATACTTCATCTATCAAACGTACAAACTCGCGATACGCAAAGGTATCAGACAGTTCGCTCAATGCATCTGCCAAACCGCGGTAATGCCACGCGTGCGACTCTTTGTCCTTGACGTGGAAGATAGACCATAGAGCATCTCCTTTGGTCTGATAATCACGCCATATAGCACGCATGTTACTCAGTTTGTCTCCCATCGCTACGATCTTCGCATCATGCGGAGCCGCCTTGAGACGGTCAATCGCCGCCTGTTTGCGTGCATGCCACGTAGCCGCTTCATCGCCTTTCTCGGCATCGAAGAGCTCACCGTTGATCTGATCGCTCTCGGCATGAACCAGATGCGCTATCCGTTCGCCGAACTCGGCTTGCAGTTGCTCCACCGTCACATCGGTATCTTCGATCGTGTCATGCAAAGCAGCAGCAGCGAGGAGTTCCTGATCCGGAGTGATGGACGCTACAATCTCCACCGCCTCCATGGGATGAACGATATACGGAAATCCCTTTCCGCGACGCTCTGTATTATGATGCGCCTTGACAGCAAAGATGATCGCGCGGTCAAGCAGATCGGTTTCTAAATATTTATTTGCCATTAGGCTTTTTCCTTTCCATTTTTCAGCTTATAAAAGTCTTTGTAAAGTCTTTGTAAAGGCTTAGATAAGTCTTTCACCTTTCATCTTAATAAATCGTGCCCTCCAACATAGCTCGGAACTGCGGCATCGGGCATTGGGTATCACGCTCTATAATCAGCGTTTTGAGACCCGCGTAGATCTTCACCTCTTTCATCACCTTCTCCATGTCGGCATCTTTGCCGAAATACTCCTGAGCAAAACCATCCCAGAAACGGGCAGCAGTAGCATTCGTCATATGATTGACCTCCATGGTCCAACTCTCGTCGTTCAGACAGCAGCACAGATAGACCATGCCGATGTCAAACATCGGATAGCCGTAACAGAAATCGCCGAGGTCAATGAAATAAGGCGTACGTACTCCGTCCTTCTCGGTAAAAATACCGTTACCGAACTGCAAATCGCCGTGGATAGCAGTGTCCGCATCCGGGGCTGCAGCTATGAAATCATGGATCTTCTGTTTCTGCTCGTCGGTGAAGAAGGGGTTGTCTGCCAACATCTTATAGAGACGATCCTTCACGTTCTCGAACTGCGTAGTATCCACATGCACAGAGTGCAGTTTCTTACAGAGCTGCGCAAACTCTTTTCCGTACTCTTCTGCGAGCTCCGGATGATCACCGCAAGCACGCGAGTACGATTTTTTACCCTCAATACGGCGGAAACGGATACCCACCTGTTTGCCGTCGGTCACCAGATCACCGGGTTCGGGTGTCGGGATACCCATTGCATACACTTTCTGCGCTACCTCCAACTCCAACTTAGCTGCCTCGAAATTGCGGAAGTACAACTTGAGCATGATATTGGGGTCTGTTTTATGATTATAACTCGCACCATTGGCTCCTTCGCCGGTACGTACATAGTCATTCAAATCAATGAGTTTTGGTTCCATAATTGTTTCTTTTTTAGGGTTAAGCATTTAGTTGGCTCATGAACGGCAGGTTAGAAGCCAATTGATAGGTCAGCTCCGCCAACGCCGCGTTCTGGGTATTGTGACCGTTGATGGCATCAAACATCCGTTCGAGACCGATCTTACCACCTCCGGTAGAGAGGATGCAGACGATACAGATGTTCTGCAAGCCCACGGCAGAAGAGATGATATCCAGATCTGTGTTTCCGAGTTGGTAACGCGCCAGACGATAGGCGTCTTCTTCGTATTTGTGGATCAGACGGCTGACGTCTCCCAGCGTCTTGCAGCCCAAGGCTACCAACACGCGCAAGTAGCGGATGAGCGGTGCATCCTGTATCTCTGCCTGATTGATAGCAGCAATACGTTTATTGAGTTGCTCAAACGGCTCTGCCTGCAGATACGAACGGAAGGTATCGCCGTCCAAGAGGACATCGTCCAATTTGCCATTCTGCACCAACTGGTGTACCCTGCGACGGTAGTCGGTGATCTCCGAACGAATACGGCTGAACTCATCGTCCGCCAACTCCAACAGTCCCGCCAAACGGTTCATGCGTCGCATGTACATACGTGGGATCTCGATGCCGGATTTATAACCGGTATCGTGATTGATAGCCGCCCACGCGTGCTGCAAAGTGGTACGCAGTTGTAACTCAAAACGGAAGTGATAACCGGGCACACGGCAGATATAATGCAGCGAGTTATAGCCGAAACTGTCAAGTTGGTGCAACATTCGTTTATCCACTGAGTTATTCCAATCCACCTCGAACAACTGCTCCGTCATGGCTGCAATACGGTCCACATCATCGGTATAGAAAGTGATGATACGTGCGCCCACCAAATCGGTGACTTCATCCAGCGTAGCGTACTTGCCTCCCTTGAGCGCCAACTTACCCGCCAAGGACTCCTCGGTCTTCACACGCGCCTCTACGGCGGTGACGATTAGTCCGTTGCGATCCAGCGCCTCACGAAGAGTAGCAAGCACCTGTTCTTTGAGTTTCTCCAATTCAGGACGCGACTCGCGGAACTCCTCCAATAACATTTCGGAATGCAGATCCATAGGAATTATTATTGGATTTCAAACAGGCTGATAAAACCGGTCATCATGAATACCTGACGGATGTCTGCATTGATATTCCGTACGATGACTTTAGACCCGTGCGAAGCAGCCTCTTTGCGGATAGAGAGGAAGATTCGCAAGCCCGAAGAGGAGATATACTCCAATTCAGAGCAATTGAGGACGATTTCTTTTTTCTCCGCTACCATCAGCGGCTTCACTTCCTCCGCTGTAGTTACTGCTGCCGCTGTGTCCAGACGACCACTAAACGTTGCAATCAACTGATTGCCGTTTTCCTTAATTTCTGTTTTCATATAGTTTTAATTATCAATTATCTACTTTCAATTTTCACTTTTCAATTTCTTAACGAGTGTCAAGACATTCTTGTCATCTTCGCGTACATACTGCACCTCGTCCATGAGCTGACGAACGAGATGAATACCCAAACCGCCGATAGCCCGTTCCTCTGCCGGAAGGCTCAGATCGGGTTCGGATTTCTGAGTCGGATCAAAAGGTATGCCACTATCGGAGATGGTGAACGTCAACTGCTCTCCCTCCGGTGTGCAGCTACGGACAAACTCGACAAACACTTTGCCGTTATTGGTATCGGGGTACGCGTAGAGCATCACGTTGCTAACCGCTTCCTCCAAGGCAAGGTTAACCGGCATGTTCAACTCTTCGGGCAGCTTCAGATTATCAATCCACTCTGCCAAGGTCGGAATCTGCTGTATATCATTGCGCATGACGAGAGCCGGAATCTGGTAACGGAGCGCCAACATGGTGATATCATCGCTCTGCTCCGCGTCTTTCACAAACGCCTGTATTTCAGCGCGCATGTTATCCACTATCTTACGCGGGGAAAGGGTGTTCATCTTCTCCAACGCTACGAACATCCGCTCGTCTCCGAACAGATCATGATGCGCATTCTCCGCCTCCGTCAGACCGTCCGTATAGAGGAACAGCGTGTCATTATAGTGCAGCTTCGTCTTCTGCGCTACATAGTCATAATCACGTGTGACACCTAAAGGCAGGTTCGGTTTCACCGGCAACAGACGCGGAGTGACATCCGAATGAGACAAGCAAACGGGTGCATTATGCCCGGCGTTGCAGTAATCCAACTCACCGTTGCTGGTATCCAAGACGCCCAAGAACAAGGTAACAAACATATTCTGCTCGTTCTGCTCAGCCAGCGAATCGTTCATCTGTTTAACGATCTCCGCTGCCCTCTCCTCATGCGCGGTGACATTACGGAAAAGCGAACGGATAGTTGCCATCACTAAGGAAGCCGGTACACCCTTACCGCTCACATCACCCACACAGAAGAATAGTTTATCGTGGCGCACATAGAAATCATACAGATCGCCTCCTACCTCTTTCGCCGGATGAACAATACCATATATATTAAGGTCCAAACGATCCAAGAAAGGCGGGAAGACTCTGGGCAACATAGCCATCTGGATAGTCTGCGCTACTTCCAACTCATCCTCCATACGCTGATTCAGAGCTTTCGATTCCAGCAGACGATGCAGATTGCGGGAAGAGTGCCAAACAATAAAGATCAGGACTCCTAAACCAAGAATCATCAGCAAACCAACGATACGACCGATGCGGTTCAGGCTTCTAAAGAGCTCATCGTCCGGAATGATAACCTCTATATGCCAGCCTGTTGCACCTATCTCTTGGTGGAAGATATTATATTTATCCCCTGCCGTCGTATCGACATCGGAAACGATATTCTCTCCTTTGCTGGAACGGATAGAGGAATAACTATTGGGATATATCTCCAGATTAGCCGACAGGTCTTTGAGATACTCCAAGGACAGATCGACGCACACCACCGCAACAACCTTGCCGTTCTTGTCATGCACCGGGCAGGAACAACTGACCACCATCTCTTGCGAACCCGAATCATCCAAATACGGCTCACTCCACCAACAGCTGTCAATCACCAGACCGTTCTGAAACCACTCCATCTGAGTATAGTCATGCTCGGCGCTGCCTATATTTCGGGTAAAGATACTGTCTTCAGAAATACGACTACTGCAGATCTCGTAATACCTACCTTTCTTCGGGAAATAGTCCGGCACGAAAGCGACAGCGAGACTCGTATTGGAACGAAGGGTGCTAACTGCCAAACGAGTAGCCGGATAGATAGCATCCGGATCGTCCAGACTCTTCTCAGCCAGCTTCGCCAAAGCCTTAGCAGCCGTCTCCAATTCGATAGTACGCAACTCTATCTCCAACTCCGCTTTGCGCAACTCAGCTCGCGCCAAGTCCTGCGCCTCCTGACGGATAGCATGACGGCTTGTAAAATACATGATGCAAGAGATAGCCTCAAGCGCCAACGCCGCTACTACAATGATCCAAATTCCTGATTTTCCTTTCATAATTATAACCTTTGCGTCTGCAAAGGTACAACAAAAATTGCACATACGCAAATTTTCGAGTGTTTTTTAACAAATAAAATGAAATTTTATATATTTTTTTTGCATAAATAGCCACTACTCTTGTAAAAGACGATATTTTTCGGCAAAACAAGGAAAGCCTATTTAATATCCTAAACAAGCCAAACCAAATCATGGCGATTAAACTAAGATTTACCATCACTTTTCAATCATTACCTTCCATTTCTTGGTCACTTAAGGCACAAAATGAAGAAAATTTGCATTATTATTCCGAAAAACTTGCATATGTCCAATTTTTGTTGTACCTTTGCACGATTTTTTGATTACAATGCGTAAAAACGGATTTATTATATTATTATTTGCGGTACTACTGAGCGGTTGCGGAGATTATCAGCGTTTGCTCAAGTCGCGTGACCCTGAGGAGAAATATCAGGCGGCTTTGATGTACTTCAACGACAAGCAATACGTCAAGGCACAAACGCTCTTGGACGATGTGGCTTCTTACTACAAAGGCACCGAGCGTTCGGAGGATGTGTTGGCCTATTTAGCACGCAGTTATATGGGTCAGAAATCGTACGATGCAGCGACCGATTACTATCAGGCATATGTCCGCAACTATCCCAAGGGCAAGTATGCTACCGAAGCGTATTTCCAGATAGGTCACTGTCAGTACCTCAACTCGCCGGATGCCCGTTTGGATCAGGATATCACGCAGAAAGCGATAGAAGCCTATAACCTTTTCGTAGAGTTGTATCCTGAGAGTCCCTACTCTGCGCAAGCCTATGAGGAGATGAGCGAACTGTACGATAAGTTGGCTTACAAAGAGTTAAAAAGCGCTCAGTTATACTACAATTTAGGTACGTATTTGGGCAACAACTATCTGAGCAGCGAGATCGTAGCCCGCAATGCGCTCAAGAACTATCCGAGCAACTCGTATCAAGAGGAGTTCAACTGGATTGTGATGCAAGCTAAATATCAGCAAATGGTTCATTCCTTGGAGGATAAGAAAGCCGAACGTGCTCGTGATGCACAAGATGAGTACTATAACTTCATCACCGAATATCCGGACTCCAAGCACCGGAAAGAGGTGGAGAAAATGAAGCAGAAGATTGATAAGATATTGAGAAATCAAGGTTGATGAGTCGTTCAACCGAAAGAAAATACGATAATTGAAATTGAATATATATTATGGATTACAAAAATTCAAAAGCACCTAAAAACACTGTCACACGTGACATCAACCAGCTTACCGAACCGGTAGGAAACGTGTACGAGACAGTAGCTATCATTGCCAAACGCGCAAATCAGATCAGTACCGGCATCAAGAGAGAGTTGGATGCCAAACTGCAGGACTTCTCTATTCCGCAAGACTCACTGGATGAGACGTTTGAGAACAAAGAGCAAATCGAGATCAGCCGTCAGTACGAGCGTCTGCCGAAACCGACGCTGATGGCTACTCAGGAGTTCATCGACGGCGAGCTCATTTATCGCACCGGTAACAAGGACGAAGCGCTGAAGTAATGAGCTTACAAGGCAAACACATACTGGTCGGCATCAGTGGTGGCATTGCGGCGTATAAGATACCGGAACTGATTCGTTCGCTGGTCAAAGCGGGCGCAGAAGTGAGAGTAGCTACTACCCGTCACGCACTGGAGTTTGTCACCGAGTTAACCCTGCAAACCGTTTCGGGCAGCAGGGTTTATTCGGATGTGTTTGCAGCTATCAACGAACACGCTACCGAACACATCTCCCTACCCGATTGGTGCGATGCGATGATCGTAGCTCCTGCGACCGCCAATGTGCTTTGCAAAATGGCGGCAGGCATAGCGGACGACGCGCTGACGACCACCATCTGTTCTTGCGCAGCCCGCAAACCTATCGTAGTTGCGCCTGCGATGAACGATAAGATGTGGGAGAACCCTGCCGTGCAAAACGCCGTAACGACTATCCGCCAATGGGAGAACGTGATGGTCGTTGAGCCTGCCGAAGGTCCCTTAGCTTGCGGTACGAGCGGCAAAGGACGCATGCGGGAGATCGATGAGTTGCAAGAGGCATTAGAGTACGCTCTGACGCCCAAGACGCTATCCGGCAAGCATGTTCTTATCACAGCCGGTGGCACGCAGGAGAAGATTGATCCTGTGCGGTTTATCAGCAATTACTCGACCGGCAAGATGGGTATCGCTCTTGCGCATGCTTGCGCGCGTAGAGGAGCGGATGTCACATTGGTTTGCGGAGCTGTGAGCGCACCCCTTATCAATCCTTTCGGCACGATCCATCGCATAGACGCACTCTCAGCACAAAGCATGTATGAGGCTTGCACGGCTGTCTGGCCTACAACCGATATCGCTATTCTCTGCGCAGCCGTTGCGGACTTTACTCCGTCAGATACAGCGGATCAGAAAATCAAAAAACAAGAAGGTCAGACCGAACTATCACTACGTCTGACCACTACCCATGATATTGCCAAGACCTTAGGTGAGACCAAACGCGATGATCAGATCTTGGTCGGTTTTGCTTTAGAGACGGAGCATGAAAAAGAGAATGCGCTCCGAAAATTGGAGCGCAAACATCTCGATGCGATAATACTCAATTCTTTACGGGATCAGGGAGCAGGCTTCGGCGCAGATACCAACATCGTTACTATCATGCAATCCAACGGCACTGTAACCTCCCTTCCCCTTCAGTCTAAATCAGTTATTTCCGAAGGAATCCTAAAAGCCCTTTTTTCTTAGGCTCATCGATTTCTGCCTCTTCTTCTTTCGAATCCTCAGGCACAAACGCCGGACGCTCTTCGATTGTACCTAACTCATTCTGTACATACGTAATAACATCCTGTAGGCTTTCTGTAAAGTGAGTAAAGTCCTCTTTGTAGAGGAAAAGCTTGTGTTTCTCGAACGACGGAGCGTCTTCGCCCTCGTTCTGACGACGCTTACTCTCTGTGATGCAGAGGTAAAGATCATTGTTACGAGCCTTGCGTACATCTAAGTAATAGATGCGCTTTCCAGCCTTGACTGAACGGCTGTAAACGATCTCTTGATCGCGTCTTTCTTCATTAATTTTATCCATTTTTACAAATTTTATATAAAAATCGGCTGCAAAATTACAAAAAATCTTGCACATATGCAAATTTTTTTGTATCTTTGCACAAATTTTTTTTTGCGCGCATTATGCGCGCCTACGCACGAACAATATATTTACTGTTTATGATCAATAGAACGATGGTTAGAACGCGTGTTGTCCAAACGCTGTTCGCTTACTACCAAAATCCGGACAAAACTACTATTTCCGCACGCAAGGAGTTGAACAAATCCTTCGCCGACACGTATGACTTGTATTTCGTGTTGTTGGATTTTGCCAATGAGTTAACGGCATACGCTCAGCGTCAGATGGAGGAACAGAAGACTCGCGCACGCGCTACGCACTCTTCTTGGACTCCGAATCGCCGCTTTATACAAAACCGATTCGCGCAGCAGTTGTTCGACAACCGTATCTTACGCGCGCGCATCCAAGAGCAGCGTCTCGTCTGGGATAGCGGAATGACCGCCGTTTCCGAGATCTATCGTCAGTTGACGGAGAGCGATTTTTATCGCGAATACATGGAAGCGGATAGTTGCACCTATGAGGACGACAAACGTATTTGGCGTCTTATTTACCAACATCTGCTCTTCGGCAGCGAGGCACTCCAAGAGGCACTGGATGAGATGGAGGTAGTGTTGGATAAATCCAACTGGACGGTGGATGCGGATGTCGTAATCAGCTATATCGTCAAGACCATCAAGCGTTTCAATGTAGACAGCGATCCGAGCACACCGCTTCTGGAGATGTTCGATGACGAGAGCGAACTCCAGTTTGCCAATTCCCTGTTGGAGCAAGCTATTTCCCATCACGACGAGTACGAAGAGCTCATCAATACGCACCTGAAAGGCTGGGAAGCTGACCGTATTGCGTATATGGATCGCATCATCATCGGAACAGCCTTGGCGGAGATCCTCAATTTTGAGGAGATACCTCTTACCGTTTCGCTCAACGAGTATATTGAGCTTGCCAAGGAGTATTCGGGAGACAAGAGCTACATGTTCATCAATGGTATCCTCTCCGAGGTGCTTCGGGACATGAAGTACAACGGCACTTTCTTCAAAGCACTCGGAGTGAAATGAAGTAATAATTAAAAATTAAGAATTAAAAATATTATACATTATGTTAAATTTCATTTTATTGCAGGCAGAGATGGCTGCAGAAGGACAAGGTCAAAACCAATGGTCGTTCTGGATCATGATGATCCTCATTTTCGTAGTTTTTTATTTCTTCATGATTCGTCCTCAGACCAAGCGTCAGAAGGAGTTGCAAAAGCAACGTGAGAGCATGAAAAAAGGTGACAAAGTAGTGACCGCAGGTGGTATTTACGGTGAAATCAAGGAAGTTCAAGAGACCACTTTCATCATCACAATCGCTAAAGATGTGACCATCAAAGTAAGTAAAGACAGTGTTTTCGCTGACGCTGCTGAAGTTGCAACCGACGAGAAAAAATGAAACGTGATATTCTGACATTCCTGCTATTTCTCCTACTGGCGGCTATGCTCTGGTACGGACATGCTATGCAATCGGTGCGTAACACGGTCGTACCTGTACTGATCCAGTACACCGGAAAGCCAGGGACTATCGGTCTGGGAGAAGCAGGATTGCCGGATACCGTGATGATTGAAGTTAGAGATGCCGGATACAGGCTCAATACGTATCACAGCGATCCTTTACATCTATCGATTGATCTGAGACAATATATCCATGGCGAGAAAGGTACGATTCGTGTTCCTTCCGATGCACTGAGACGCAGTATCAGCGATATTTTGCAAGGCACAAGTCATCTGATTGACACCAAGCCGGAAGAGCTGGTTTGCTCGTATTACACAGAGCGCGAAAAGACAGTGAACATTGTTTTTGCCGGTTCGTTGGAGACAGCAGACGAGTATCAGCTGATCGATAAACCCCAATTGAGTCCCGCCAAAACCAAGATCTATGGTTCCGAGAAAGCGCTCAATGCGATTGATACGCTTTATACGCAGCCTACAGAACTGTCCGGACTAAGCGACACGGCATCCTTCCGCATTGCATTAGCTATCCCCGCAGGCATGCGTGCTGAGACCGACAGCATCGATTTGCGCGTACTGACAGAGCGGTTCACAGAGAAGAAATTCACGATCCCTCTACGCGCTATCAATGCACCGGAAGGCTATATACTACGCTTGTTCCCGGAAGAGGTGGAGGTCAGTATTCGTGTCGGCATCAATCATTTTGCGAAAGTGAAACCGCAAGACATTCAAGCCAGTTGTGTGTATTCGCCAAATCGCACCGATAAACTGGATGTAGAGTTGCATTATACCAATCCGCACATCACGGCAGCTTGGGCTTACCCCGGTGTAGTGGAGTTTTTATTAATAGAAAAATAAGTATGAAGAAAATTCAAATGGTTGACCTGCAGTCGCAATACGCGAAAATCAAGCAGGATATAGACGCAGGTATTCAGGAGGTGATTGACACAGCCGCTTTCGTTAAAGGCAAGAAAGTCACCGAGTTCCAGCACCATCTGGAGCAGTACACCGGTTCTAAACATGTGATCAACGTCGGTAATGGTACCGATGCGTTGCAGATTGCCCTCATGGGACTTGGTCTGAAGCCCGGAGACGAAGTGATCACTCCGACTTTTACCTTCATCGCTACTGCAGAAGTGGTAGCTCTGTTAGGCTTGACGCCGGTTGTAGTGGACGTGAATTGGGACACCATGAATATGGACGTCGAGTCCGTACGCCGTGCTATCACTCCGCGTACCAAAGCGATTGTGCCGGTACACCTCTTTGGTCAATGCGCCGACATGGAAGCGATCATGGAGCTTGCTAACGAGCACCACCTCTACGTAGTAGAAGATACCTGCCAAGCGATCGGAGCCCAATACACGTTTGCCAACGGAGAGACCAAGCAAGCCGGCACTATCGGTCACATCGGTTGTACCTCTTTCTTCCCCTCCAAGAACCTCGGTTGCTACGGTGACGGAGGTGCTATCTTCACCAACGATGACGAACTCGCAGACCGCATGACCGCTATCGCAAACCATGGTTGCCGCGTACGCTACCATCATGACGAGATAGGTGTCAACAGCCGTCTGGATAGTATTCAGGCTGCCGTTTTGGACGCCAAACTACCCCATTTGGACGAGTATATCGCTGCGCGTCAGAAAGCCGCAGCTTATTATGACAAGGTGTTTGCTGACTGCGAACGGCTATTAATCCCGGGTCGTCAACCGCATTCGACGCACGTATTCCACCAATATACGCTTCGCGTAGTAGGCGCAGATCGCGATAAGTTACGGGAAGGTTTGGCTGAACGCGGTATCCCTGCTATGATCTACTACCCCGTTCCTCTGCATCAGCAGAAAGCCTATCTCGACCCGCGTTACAAAGACGGCGACTTCCCTGTAGCCGAGCGTCTGGCTGCTTGCGTACTGTCACTGCCGATGCATACGGAACTGGATGAAGAGCAGTTGGAGTACATTACGAGTAACGTACTCGAATTGATTCGTTAAACTGTTAAATCGTTAAACTGTTAAATCGTTAAACTGTTAAATCGTTATGCAATCCATTGGACTAAATCAAACACTGACGCAAACGACTAAGTTGTCTCCTGCGCAGATTCAGGTGATTCGTATGCTCGAATTGCCGTCCATCGAATTGGGTCAACGTATCAATGAGGAGTTGCAGGAAAACCCCGCACTCGAAGAAGGACACGAAGAAAAGGAGGAGTGGACCAATGATATGACGATGGATGAGGAGGGATACATGCCGGACGACGGATTAGATGACGGTCGTCAGCGTGACCCGCTGCAGAACGAAGATTTCAACTATGAGCAATACGTCTCGGATGATGAGACACCTTCTTATATGTTGCGTCAGCAGTACAATCCTGCGGACGAAGACCGACGTGAGGTGCCTATCATCGGCGGAAGTAGCTTGATAGAGGAACTCAAAGCGCAGATCTACCTCACCAAGATGACCAAACCACAGCGCCATATAGCCAAATGGGTGCTCGGTAACATTGACGATGACGGTTATCTGCGTCGTACAACGGAACAATTAGTGGATGATCTGATGTTCCAAGAACAGCTGACCGTAACGGATGCTGAGATGGAAGATATAGTTCGCCAAATCAAGCAGTTTGACCCTCCCGGCATCGCAAGCGCTAACCTGCAAGAGTGTCTGCTGACTCAACTGAGCCGCAAGCCTCAGACAGAGACTGTCCAATTGGCACAGACCATCTTGAGCGAGTATTTTGAGGCGTTCTCCAAGCATCATTTCGATAAGATCATCCAGAAGATCGGTTGCACGGATGAGCAGTTCCAAACAGCTGTACAGGAGATCGTGCATCTCAACCAGAAACCCGCTAACGCCTTTACCGGCTCGGTCTATGAGACCCAGCGTCAGACCGTTATTCCGGATTTCACGATTGAGGAACGCGATGAGGAGCTATACGTGGTGCTCAATACCGGAGACATTCCGGAGCTGCACGTGAGCCGCGAGTACAGCGAAATGTTAGAGAACTACTCCGCTATGCCGCAGACCGCCGAGAATAAGCAGGCAGCACAGTTCATCAAACAGAAACTGGATTCCGCCCGATGGTTCATTGACGCCATCAAACAGCGTAACGAGACGCTCATGAAAACGATGACTGCGATCCTCAAGGCGCAATACGACTTCTTCCTCGACGGCGAGGAGACGAGCCTCAAGCCGATGGTACTGCAAGACATAGCAGACCGTACCGGTTACGATGTTTCCACCATCTCTCGCGTGAGCAACAGTAAGTATGTAGAGACGCGGTTTGGTATCTATCCGCTCAAGTATTTCTTCTCGGAGGCAATGACCAATGCCGAAGGAGACGAGATCTCCACACGTGAGATCAAGAAGATCCTACAGGAACTGGTGGACGCAGAGGATAAACATGCTCCGCTGACCGACGAACAATTAGTGGAGGCGTTGGGCAACAACGGTTACCCCATTGCCCGACGTACCGTAGCCAAATACCGCGATGTATTAGGTATCCCCGTAGCGCGGCTACGTAAGACCCTATGAATAGACTGACAGAAATAGTATCCAAAGCGCTGAGTGTGCTGCTCTACCCGCTTTTCGTACCTACGTACGGCGTAGCGCTGTTCTGCTATGCTATTTCGATTCATGTGTGTCCCCTTCCTCCCGTCTGGTACGGGGTAGCTATTATCGGCACGCTGGTACTGACCTGCCTGCTGCCTATGTCCGCTATCTGGATACTCATTCGCAAAGGAGAAGTGAGCGATATACAGATAGCCGACGCCCAACAGCGTACCGTTCCCTATCTGTATACGATCTTCGGCTTTGGATGTTGGAGTTATCTGATGATTTCAGTCCTACGCGCACCGATGTTCCTGAGTCTGGTAGCAGTCGGAGCTACGGTAGCAATCGGCTTGGTCGCACTCATCAACCGATACTGGAAAATAAGCGCACACCTCACCGGTATGGGCGGACTCTTTGGCGGACTGATGAGTTACTGTCTTGGTTTAGGAGCGATTCCTACATGGGGTACTATTTGCCTATGGGGCGCTGTGTCCTTAGCTCTTATGTACGCGCGGGTACGCCTGAACGCACATACGCCTACGCAGGTATGCGCAGGGTGGTTGCTCGGTATCGTTTGTACGTTTTTTCCCTTTTATATCTATTCGTATGTGGCATAAACTTCGTATTCATATCACCCTTCTCTGTCTGGCAGTAACGACCTGCCTTCAGGCGCAGCGCTTGAGCGATCAAGCTTATATCTCGCTGCTTACCTGTACGCCGGGCGAAGAGCTCTATGAGCGGTACGGACACACGGGTCTGCGTATATGCGATCCGGCAAACGATATAGATATCACTTTCAACTATGGTATCTTTGATTTCAATGTGGATCATTTCTATTGGAAGTTCGTCAAAGGGGAGACTTGGTATGAATTAGGGGCAAGCGATACCTATTGGTTCCAATATAGCTATGCGGCAGAGCAACGTCCTGTCTATGAGCAGGTTCTGAACCTCACGCCACAACAACGGGAAGCCATTTGGCAGGCTCTGCTGACGAACTATCAGCCCCAGAACCGCTCGTATCTCTATAATTTCGTATTCGATAACTGTGCTACCCGTCCTTATGTCCTGATTGCCAAGACTCTGGGTGACAGTATTATCTCCGACTATACCGGCTATACCGGCGTCTCTTACCGTCGTTTCCTGCGTCATTACACCGGTGGACTATCGTGGGCGAACGCGGGTATCAATCTGCTCTTCGGTCCCAAAGCGGACGAGCCCATGACTTCCGATCAACGGCTCTTCCTGCCTGAAGAACTGATGTTCTTCCTGCAAAGCGCTCATCTCGCAGACGGTACACCCTTAGTTAGTAACGGTTCCATCGCTCCGTTCGTCATAGCAGGCACACCTTGGTACGCCTCTTGGCCGGTCGGATTAGCGGCTTATTTCATCATCGTACTGCTGTTCAGCATCTACGACCGTCGTCGCGGACGATGGTCATGGGGAGTAGAATTGGTAGCAGCTATCCCTTACTTTCTGCTGCTCGCGGTAGTGACGTTCCTTACCTTTTTTTCCTGTCACCCTCTCGTTGGGTTCGGGTATCGTTTACTCATTATTCCTTTGACACACTTATGCGCAAGAATTATTTATATAGTACGTTAATCGCCTGTCTCTTCCTCTCTGCGATCTCCGCTATGCCGCGTCTGACGGTAGTAGCGGTAGTAGATGGTTTGACAGCAGAGAACCTCGCCACGCTGCGTCCTTATTGGCAGCAGGGAGGACTGCGTACGCTGAGCGAAGAGGCTTTTCAGACCATAGTCACTTATCCGCACCTCGTCTATGGAGGCAACGAAACGACCGCAACCCTCATCACCGGTGTAACACCCGACAGGCATGGTTATTCGATGGATGCTTACTATGAGCGTCGTGACCGTAAGCAACATACGATGTTGGAGGACGCCAATGTACATGGTATCGGTACTGACCGACAACTCTCTCCGCACTCGTTGCTCTCCATCACGATGACCGACAAACTACGTCTGCTCTATCCCGCAGCGAAGATCTATGCTATAGGTATTCAGCCGGAGACAACCGTCCTGCTGGCAGGTCATGCGGCTAACGCTGCCTGCTGGTTAGATCCCGCTTCGCAACAATGGACAGCGACTGCTGCCTATACCGAAGGACTGCCTACCGCTGCCTTTGAGCAGAACCAAAGCGGACGTATAGCTACCTTAGCTGCTCATACTTGGACACCGCGTATGGACATCCTCACGTACACTTGTCCTACGCAGCAGGAACGTAAGAAAGGGTTCTCGTACGAAGCCAAAGAGGTGTTGCTGCATGCACCGGAAGCGAACACGCTCGTCATTGAGTTGGCGTTAGCGATGCAGCAGACCGAGTCCTTAGGTACGGACGCTACGCCGGATCTAATCATGCTCCATCTCAACACCCTTAGTCCGCAGGCGATCTCGGATCGTATAGCGACGGCTGAACAAGAAGATATGTACCTGCGTATGAATCAAGACCTCGGTTTCCTGATGGAGCAACTCGACCGACGCATTGGACGAACGAACTATCAGATTCTCGTGGTCGGAAGACCTGTCTTAGGTATCGCACCGGAGACGCTGAGTACTATCCATATGCCGGTCAAACAGTTCAATGTCGATCGTGCGGCAGCTCTTACGGGCACGTATCTCATGGCACTGTATGGTCACGAGCGATGGGTCGATGGAGGTCACGGACAGTCGATCTATCTCAACCGAACGCTCATTGAGCAGAAACGACTCAGTCTGGAGACCTTGCAACGTCAGGTAGCCAACTTCCTCATGGAGTTCGAAGGTGTCCAGATAGCGATGCCGGGATACGAGGCGATGCGCTACCCGATGCTCAGTACTACGCTTTGCAAAAAACATACCGGCGACGTCGTCTTCATGCTTCAACCGGGTTGGCAACTGATGCAGAACGACACGCAGGTTACCGATCATGTCATTGATGACAATCCTGCCTCGCCGGTGATGCTATGGAGCGGTACAATTCGTCCTATGCCGCAAACCACCCTCACAGCAACAGACGTAGCAAATCTGATTTTTTAATAAAAATCTCAAATGTCAACTATAAAATCTAAAATACTATTATGTTATTGTACGAAATCAAAGTTAATTATGAACGCCAGACGGGAGAAGACAACCCTGGTAAAGTAAAAGAGACCTATCTGGTAGAAGGCGTTAACTGCGCTGATGTAGAGAACCATCTGATGGAAGAGATCAAACCTTTCATCTTCGGTGATTGCGAAGTAGCGAGCTGCAAGAAAGTGCAGTATTTTGACATCTTCCCGAACGAAGGAGGCGAATTTTGGTACAAAGGCCGTGTGGAACTGATCACGGTAGATGGAGACAAAGAGACACGCAAGGCGGTTTCCGTTCTCGTGCAGGCTACCCTGTTGGACGATGCGGTACATGCGCTCAAGCAGTTCCTCAGTTCGCTTGACTGCGAGATCATCTCCATCGCGAAAACACCGATTATGGACATCTTACGTGCTGTGAACTGATGCCACTTCAATTTGACATACGGGCTATCCTCAAGAGCAAAGCCCCCAAAGCTCGGATACCGGATTTCCTCATCCGATATCTGGAGCGCATTGCGCATATCAAGCAGATGAACGCGTTCCTGCGCAAGCATACGACTGAACGCAACTACGACTTCATCCGTCTGGTGATAGACGAAGAGCTCGGATGCTCGGCTTCCATCGAAGGAACGGAGAATATTCCTACGGACGGACGGCCAGTCATCTTTGTATCTAATCATCCGCTCGGAGGTCTGGACGGTATGATCATTGCTCAGATGATTCATGAGGCACGGTCAACCGGTGCGAAACGCGAACTGAAAGTGATTGTCAACGAGTTGCTGATGTACATGGAGCCTATTAACGAACTATGGGCACCGGTCAATAAGGTCGGCAGACTGACACGCGAGCAAGCCGCAGAGCAGCAACGGATGTGGGAGTCCGAAACGGATGTGCTCACCTTCCCTGCCGGAGCTTGCAGCCGTCTGCAGCGCATTGATGGCAAATGGCAGATTCAAGATCTGGTGTGGCAGAAGAACTTTGTACAGCGCGCGCGGGAATATAAACGCGACATTGTGCCCATCTATTTCGAGGGACATAACAGCCGTTTCTTCTACACGTTGGCTTACATCCGCAAACTGCTACATATCAAACTCAATATCGAGATGTTGTACCTCGTGGACGAGATGTACGGCGCACACGGCAAGCATTTCCGAGTGCATGTCTTACCGCCTATTCCCTACTCCACTTTTGACAACAGTCGAACCCCCATACAATGGGCTCAATACGTAAAATCAATTGTTTATGCAACCAATAATACCACCTGTTGAAACAGCTCTGTTAATGAGCGAATTGGAAGGACACCTGCTTCGCCCGTCCAATAAGGCGGACAACTTGATCTACGACATTACGGCACATGAGTGCCCCAATGTGATGCGTGAGATTGCACGTTTGCGTGAGATCAGTTACCGTGAAGGAGGAGGTTCTACCGGAAAAGAGATGGACATGGACGACATGGATACCATGGATCGTCCGTACCATCAGTTGATCGTTTGGGATCCCGAGAACCGGCAGATCGTGGGAGGTTACCGTTACCTGCTCGGCTCGGAAGCCGAGATACGAGACGGTCAGCCGTACATCACCTCGGCGCATCTCTTCCACTATTCGGAGCGCTTCATGCGTGAGTTCCTGCCGTACTCCGTTGAGTTCGGTAGAGCTTTCGTGCAGCCTATGTATCAGAATCGGGAAATGGGTGTGAAAGCGCTCTTTGCCTTGGATAATATATGGGACGGAATAGGCGCGCTCCTCTACAATCATCCGGAGATACGTTATCTATTCGGTAAGGTGACGATCTATCCCGACTACAACTCTACGGCACGAGAGTTGATCTACAACTATCTCGATCGGTTCCATCGGGGTGACCGAACACTCTTTGCACCGTACCACGAGGAGAAAGTGCAAGCTATTCCTACGCCCTTTGAGGGAGATGATCTCCTTGAGAACTACCATCTGCTGCAACATGCCGTACGGGAGCAGGGTACGGTCATTCCGCCGATGTTCACCGCCTATCTCAACATCACTGACCATCTGATGTTCATGGGCAACGCCATCAATGATGAGCTCTCTAATGTATATGAGACCGGAATCATGGTGAGTATGGACACCGTCTTTGCAGAGAAAAAAGAACGTTACATGGCTCCTTACGAACAATGGATTCAATCGCAGAACAAATAAATTCCGTACGCGCGCATATACCTGCTGACGTAACACTCGTTTGCGTCAGCAAGTTTCAACCCATAGAGGCTATACGTCAGGCTTACGAAGCCGGAGAACGTCATTTCGGGGAAAGCCGCGTGCAGGAACTCAAAATGAAGAGTACGCAACTACCCTCCGATATCTATTGGCATTTTATCGGACATCTGCAGACCAATAAAGTACGTGACTTGCTCAAACTGCGTCCATACCTCATTCAGTCGGTGGACTCCGAACATCTGCTTTGTGCTATCAACGAAGAAGCAGCCAAACTCGGTATCGTGCAAGATGTGCTTTTGGAAGTACATGTAGCCCGCGAAGAGACCAAGACAGGCTTTTCACCGGAAGAGATAACCAACATCTTCCCTTCTCTTAACCGTTACTCCCACATCCGTTGCCGCGGTCTGATGACGATGGCAACCAATACGGATGACGAGACCGAGATCCGTCGGTGCTTCATGGAAGCGAAAGCAATCCTTTCAACTTTCAACTTTCAACTTTCAACTTTAAGTATGGGCATGTCCGATGACTACCGTATCGCCATCGACTGCGGGTCTAACATGGTTCGTATCGGTTCTGCCATCTTTGGCGCGCGCAACTATAACTAAATGAGCAAATGAATACATGCGACAATAAGAAAATAAAAGCAGTCTTCTTCGACCAAGACGGCGTTCTGTTCAACTCCATGCCTTACCATGCTCAATCATGGGAATGGTCAATGAACAAACACGGTCTGCCCTTCACTGCCGAACAGACCTACCGCAACGAAGGTAGAACCGGCGCATCGGTCATCAACGAGGCTTATCATCTGATTCACGGCGTAGAAGCACCGCAAGAACTGATCGAAGCAATATATGCGGATAAATCCGCTCGGTTCAACGAACTGACGGGAGGTCAGTTGCCCGAACTGATCCCGGGTATCCGTGAGGTACTGCAATACCTGCATGAGAACGGCGTACAGTGCTGGGTAGTAACCGGTTCGGGGCAACGCTCACTGCTGAGCAAACTGCACGACACGTTCCCCGGTATCTTCTCCGGCATCATCACCGCTTTTGATGTCACCCACGGCAAACCTGATCCGGAGCCTTACCTGAAAGCTTGGGAACGTTCCGGCTTTGCCAAAGAGGAATGCGCCGTGGTGGAGAATGCACCGCTCGGCGTACGGGCAGGTAAAGCCGCAGGATTGCTCACCTTAGCAGTGAACACCGGTATTCTGCCCGATGAGGCACTCTGGGCGGAAAAAGCCGACCGCGTATTTCCGAACATGACTGAATTACTACACTTTTTTCAACAATGAGCACACCCAAACCCTATGCTCTCGTCACCGGTGCTTCGTCCGGCTTAGGACTTGAGTTCGCCAAACAGTTAGCCGAACGCGGGTATAACCTGCTAATCGTCAGCAACGAAGAGGCCATACATGACCGCGCCAAAGAACTGAAATCTCAATTCTCAAATCTCCAATACCAGACCGAGGTAGTCAGTTTGGTTCTTGATCTTGGGCAGCAGTCCTCCGCGCGCGAACTATATAATTACGCGCACACGCACGATATAGAGGTGGAGGTATTGGTCAACAATGCCGGTGTTTATCATGACCGCGACATCCTCGATGACAGCGAAGAGTTCACTTCGCTCATCATGAATCTGCATATGTACACTCCGGCGATGCTCTGTTACCTCTTCGGTCAAGATATGCGTTCCCGCCGCAAGGGATATATCCTCAACGTGTGCTCGGTGACCTCGAAAATGGCAGCGCAGCGTCTCGGCACTTACGGTAGTACCAAGGCTTTCCTCTCCCATTTCACCCGCGCGCTGCATATTGAGCTGCGCCAATACGGTGTACACGTGACCGATGTCAGCCCGGGAGCGGTGGATACAGGGCTCTACTCTATCCCGCCGGTATTTACCAAGATTGGTAAATGCTTAGGCATCATCGTTAGTCCTCAGACATTAGTTCGCCGTGCATTACGTGCGTTATTCTGGGGTTGGAGTAAAACGACTGTTCCAAGACTCTTCTGGACCTTCCTTTGCTTCATCATTCTGCTTATCCCGACCTGCGTACTACGCCTCATCCGACGACTCGGATGGTTCTGATGATTCCAACGGTCGAATATATCCAGAAGCGTTTTGACGAATTCAATGTCCGCTATTTCGGCGGACAGTTACCTCCTGTGCCTGTCAAACTGAGTCACGCGAAAGGGTTCTTGGGTAAGATGTGCTATACCCGCCGCAAGCAAGGACTCTTCCGCGGTTATAAGAACGAAGATTTTCAGCTGCGCATCAATGTGCGTATCGACCTGCCGGAGACGGTGGTGGAGGACACTATACTGCATGAGATGATCCATTATTTCATCGCCTACAACAATTATCATGACACCTCCACACACGGTCAGCTCTTCCGTCGTGAGATGGATCGTATCAATGCCGAAGGCGCGCATCATATTACGATCTCACACCGCCTCAATGAAACCGAGCAAGCTCAAGCTCATCTTCATAAAGGGCGCATCGTAGCCCTCGTGCATTTTGAGGACGGTCAAACGGGTGTCAAGGTCGTCCCGAAACAGATCAAGCATATTCTCTATTGGCACAAGGCAGCGCTGCGTCATTTTCCCATCGATGCCATCAACTGGTATTATACGGACGACGGGTACTTCGCCAAGTACCCGTCCTCTATCGCTCTGAGAGTCTTTCTGATCTCAGATCCGGCTGAACTGCCTCTTACGAACGCCCATCGGCTGATAGTCACCGACCGACAGGTGCGTCTTCAAGTTAATCCAAGAAATAATCTACGGTGGTAACCACGCGTACGTGTTTGATCCACGGCTGATACTGGTCGTTCTCCACCGAGAACTGACCTTGGCTTGCTCTGCGGATCGAACCCAACGAGCACTGCGCATCATCAGCGAACTTCTGAGCCACGGCACGAGCATTCTGCGTAGCCTCTTCAATCATCGAAGGCTTGAGTTCCGGCAGACCGTTGTACTGATAGTCGAGATTCCATTGCTCGGTCTTCACGATAATACCCTCTTTGAGTAACTCTGCCTCTTTGCCTTGACTCGCTACTACCAGCTGCACTTTGTTTGTTGAAACGATAAGCGAGGTATTGAGGGTATATTTATACTCCGGACGATGGTTGCCGTAGTAGTCCGACCAGTTGTCATGTACATTGATAGACCCCTGACGGATGTCCGCTTCCTCAAAACCGAGTGCCAACAGATGTTTCTTCACTCGCGCGGTCACTTGCTCCAAACGCTCATAGAGCGCAGGTAGATCATTACCGCTCCATGCGTACGACAGCGGCCAAACGGCATAGTCAGCTTCCACCTCACGCGTACTCAGACCTTTGACCGTTACCGCACGGTCTTTGTTAGCAAAACGGGTAATACCACAATAAATGAACAGTCCTCCGAAGAAGAGTCCCAAGGCAATCAAGCCTCCTGCAAAAACATTGTTTTTCATAATTTTATATCCTTTCACATTGCGCCAAAGAGCGCTCTATTTGTTCTTCTATTCGTTGCCGGAACACCGCTATCGGTCCGAGATCTTTGATGTCGCGAAGGTTGCGAACGCGCTGCCGAACGGACGCTACACCATGCTTCGCCATCTTTTCTACGGAAGGAGTGATCGCTTGTTGCAGATGATCCAAGTTCACGTCGTATAGGATACAGGCGTGTACCACGGTGCCGGTGGAGGTGGTATAACAAGCGGTGCCTGCTACTTTCCGATCGGCTACCAACACATCATTGTGCGCTGTCGTCACCGCCTCGTACCCCATCGTCCGCAACGCGCATGAGAGTTTCTCCAAAAACCAATCAAAGACCTCTTGGCTATGTACGTTCGGCGAGATGACAGAGAGCATCAGATTGCCTTCATCGGCATAGACACAGCCTCCTCCGCTCTTTCGCTGCACAACAGCTATTCCGTGCTCACGGCAATACGCTTCGTTCACCTCCGTCTCGACGCATTGATGCTTGCCATAGATCACCGTCGGAGCCACTATCCATGTGAACCCCGTCGGCTCGCTGATGGTCTTCACCATCTCTGCCTCCATGGCCAAGTACTCAGCGAGAGAGAGCCCCTCGGGACGATGCACAATCATTGTCTTTTGACCTTTTGTAAAGCATTTTAACATACCGGTTCCGTCAGTTCGACACCGCGACAGAAACGACGTTTGATGTCACGGTCGTCACCTAAATAAATATACCGTTCCAAACGCTGCTCCAAGGTGTAGTTGTCATAATTGAGGTATTTGTCATCCACGAGCAGCGCATCGAACTCGTACCCGGGTTCAAACGAACCGACCTTACCGAAGAACGAACCGCCACCTTTGGTAGCTAAATAGAACACCTCGCTCAGACTCAGGAACGACATCTCGCCTTTCGTCTGCGCATAATTGAGTTTCGACACCTGAATAGCGTATTGCATCACACGCAGCATCGACAGATGATGTCCTGCCGACACATCCGTTCCGAGTGCTACGTTAATACCTGCGTTGAGGAACTTACGGATCGGAGCCATTCCGGACGAGAGGTTGCTATTCGACATCGGGCAGTGTACCACATACACGCCGTTCTTGCGCATCAGTTCCATCTCTTCGCCGTCCGTGTAGCAGCAATGCGCCATCAGCGTCGGCGTCTGACCGAACAGACCGTATTTATTGTACGCATCGCCGTAACAAGTGGAATCGGGCTCCAACTCCTTCACCCAGTCTATCTCAGAGCGGTTCTCGGAGAGGTGTGATTGAACCGGCAGACCGGTCTCAGCCGCATATTCGCCTAAGGCACGCAGCATCTTATCCGAGCAGGACGGTACAAATCGCGGAGTAATGATCGGCTGCACTCGTCCGTCTCCATGCTCGTCCAGATGCGCTTTCAACATACGCATACCATCCAACAGCTCGGCAGTAGTGTTCTGCAGCGTCTCGGGGCTGTTACGGTTCATTCCCACTAATCCCACATACGCACCCATACCGGCTTGGATGAACAGATCCGCCAAGATACGCGTTGCCTCCGGATGAATCGTGCCGAAGACTGCGGAACGCATCGTACCTTGCATCCAAAGCTCATGTACGAAACGACGGTATAAACGCCGCGCGTAGTCCGGATCCGCATATTTGGTCTCCTCGGGGAAGGTATAAGTATTGAGCCACGGGAGTAACTCCAGATCAAGAGCCAGACCCATATTCCGGTATTGAGGCGCATGGACATGCAGGTCGTTGAAAGCCGGGATCAGGAGTTTGTCTCCGAAATCCATCACCTGCCTTCTCCAATCGAGGTTCTCCGGCAGCTCCTTGTAGATACCCTCTATCAAACCGTTCGAGCGCACGACAATATAGCCGTGCGGAATGATCTCCAGTTTCTTCGGCGAAGGAGTATATAAGATATTTGCTCTGTATATTTTCATGGTTTTAATTATTTATTTCTTAAAAAAGATCAGACATACGAGGTAGTTGATACATCCTGCAATGAAGATGACCAACATACTCAGGAAATCATCCTGCCACGTGGGCAGCAGATAAACGAGAAGCGGCAGAAGGGAAAACTGGATGACCAGATTGATAGCTCGCGCCAAGAGGAAACCTCCTGCGTTCTTCAGCGTCGGTCGGGTGCCGAACGTGTACCAGTTGGTGAACACATAATTGGGTACCATCTCCAAGAGAAAACCTATAGCGAACGCCACGTAATACAGCACCATTCCTTTTTCGGGATTTCCCATTAGCTTGATCGCTAACAGGAAGAATCCCGTCTGGACTAATGATCCCGAAAATCCGATGACCATGAATCGGAATGCACTACGGATGGTAGTCGGTAGATATGAACTTGGTAATCGCATATTTATGTACGATTTAAAGATGTACGATGTACGATTTATGTACGATTTAAAGATGTACGATTTACGCGGTAGACAATCGTCAATTTTCTAATTCCTTCATCAGTTCTTCCATCGCAGCCTCTAAGCCGTTAACGTCACGTCCTCCGGCTGTAGCGAACCAAGGTTGTCCGCCTCCACCACCTTGGATATGTTTCGCAGCGGATTTGATCATCAGACCGGCATTCTTACCTGCCTCAACGAGCGGTTGAGAGAGGAAGACTGCGATCATCGGTTTGTTGTCACACTGCGTAGCGCTGACAACAGCGAACTTCACATCTGTGAACTTACCGCGCAACATCGGCATCACACCACGGATCAGCTCCGGATTGCGTTCTCCGGTCAGACGCACGATCTTGGTATCTCCGAAATCTTCCGCCGAAGCAATGATCTGGTCGCGGAAATGCTCAATCTTCTCCGTCATGAACTGCTCGATCTGTTTCTTGAGCTCGGCGTTCTCATCAATAGACCTATGCACGGCAGCTGACAGATCCGGTGCGTTGTTCAGCATTGCTTTCAGACCATTGATCATATCTTGTCCGGCATAGTAGAGTTCATCCGCGCGAGCAGCGGTAACCGCCTCTATACGACGCACTCCGGCAGCTACGCTGGTCTCCATGATAATACGAACCGAACCGATTCGACCGGTGGAGGAAACGTGGCAACCACCACAGAGCTCAACCGACGGACCGTACTTGATCACACGCACGTCATCGCCGTATTTCTCGCCGAACAGAGCCATAGCTCCCATTGCTTTCGCTTCAGCGATCGGTGTATGACGACTCTCCTCGAGGTGCAAATCCTGACGGATGATCGCATTGGCCAAACGCTCTACCTGACGCAGCTCTTCAGGGCTCACTTTCTGGAAGTGAGAGAAGTCAAAACGCAGGCTCTCCGGCGTAACCAAACTACCCTTTTGCTCCACGTGCTTGCCGAGTACCTCACGCAGCGCGTAGTGGATAATATGCGTAGCCGAGTGATTGCACATGATCGCCTGACGACGCTCTGCGTCCACCTCAGCGATGAGCACCTCGCCAAGATTGGCGGGTAGTTCCGTCATAATATGTACCGGCAAGTTATTCTCACGCTTGGTGTCAATAATTTTGAATTCCTTTGTACATTGTACATTGTCCCCTTGTACCTTCAGGCATCCGGTATCTCCGACCTCGCCTCCCATTTCAGCGTAGAACGGCGTCTTGTCGAGAACGACCTGATAGAAGGTCTTGCCTTTTTGGCTCACTTGGCGGTAACGAAGGATGTGGGTCTCGCAGCTCAGCTCGTCGTAACCCACGAACTCGGTCTCACCTTCACGCAGCACGGTCCAGTCTCCCAAGTCCTGTTTGTTGGCCTCACGACCCATCGATTTCTGATGCTCCAGAGCCTTGTTATACTCCTCCTCGTTGGTGGTAAAGCCGTTCTCGCGGAGGATCAGCTCGGTCAGGTCAAGCGGGAATCCGTATGTATCTTTGAGTGTGAACACATCCACACCGCTGATCTCGGTCTTACCGGCTTTCTTAGCTTCGTCCATGAGCTTGTCGAGCAGACCGATACCTTTATCCAAGGTACGCAGGAATGCCTCTTCCTCGCTCTTGATCACCGGAGTGATCTGTGCCTCTTGGATCTTGAGTTCCGGATAAGCCTCTCCCATATCCTCGATGAGCTGCGGAACCAACTGATAGAGGAACGCACTACGCATGTTCAGGAACGTGTAGCCGTAACGAACGGCACGACGGAGAATACGACGGATCACATAGCCGGCTTTCTCGTTACTCGGCAACTGACCATCGGTGATAGCGAAAGCGATCGTTCGGATATGATCCGCAATCACGCGCATAGCCACGTCGGTCTTCTCGTCCTTGCCGTACTGACAGCCGCAGATAGCGCCGATCTTCTTGAGCATCGGTTGAAAGACATCGGTGTCGTAGTTCGAGGTCTTGCCTTGGATCGTACGAACCAGACGCTCAAAGCCCATACCGGTATCGATCACTTTCTTTGCCAGCGGCTCCAACGAACCGTCCGCTTTGCGGTTATATTGCATGAAGACGATGTTCCAGATCTCGATGACCTGCGGGTGATCTTTGTTCACCAACTCACGTCCCGGCACTTTCGCACGCTCCTCTGCCGGACGGCTGTCCACGTGGATCTCACTACACGGACCGCAAGGACCGGTATCGCCCATTTCCCAGAAGTTATCATGCTTGTTACCGTTCAGAATATGGTCGGCAGGCAGATGTTTTGCCCAGATAGAAGCTGCCTCGTCATCGCGGGAAAGTCCCTCTTCCGGCGAGCCCTCAAAGACCGTTGCATAGAGGTTTGCGGGATCGATCTTGAGCACATCCACGATGTATTCCCAAGCGAAGTCAATCGCCTCTTTCTTGAAATAGTCGCCAAACGACCAGTTGCCCAACATCTCGAACATCGTGTGGTGATACGTGTCGTGTCCCACTTCCTCCAAGTCATTATGCTTACCGCTCACACGCAGACATTTCTGACTGTCCGCTACACGCGGGTATTTAATAGGGTCATTGCCTAAGATGATTCCTTTCCACGGGTTCATACCTGCGTTGGTAAACATCAACGTGGGGTCATCTTTGATAACCATCGGCGCCGAGGGTACGACTTGGTGTCCCTTCGATGCCATAAAATCCAAAAACGATTTTCTAATCTCTTGTGCTGTCATATAGTTGTGTTGTTTTATTCGTTGTTGTCCATTGTCCTTTGTCCATTGTCCTTTGTCTCAAACCAGTTTCCTCCGGTGGTGGTCTTGAAATCAATGAACTCTCTACGCGGCTTGCCTTCTATGTCCGTTCGCTCGATGAACGGCAACGGGTTTGCACGTAACTCATCGTACTCTTTGCGTTGACGGAGCACATCCAGCGCCATGAAGATCGCGTGACGCATACTACTCTCGTCCGCTGCGTTCTTGCCTGCTATGTCATAACCTGTGCCATGATCCGGCGAGG
Organism: uncultured Bacteroidales bacterium; assembly: GCA_900321605.1. Taxonomy (GTDB): domain Bacteria; phylum Bacteroidota; class Bacteroidia; order Bacteroidales; family Paludibacteraceae; genus Colicola. The sequence continues at coordinate 36,571 of ONWR01000008.1, forward strand.
TACGTACGATCGACAGACCCGCGGTATAGTTCACGCCGCTCATATCCAAGGTCTTGAACGGAATCAATCCTTGGTCATGGTACATGGCGAGTACCGCATCGAAATGCGTGAAATGCCCCGTTCCGAAGAACCCGTCGGCGGCATACGGACCGAACACCCACAGACCCTGCTCTTTGGCTTTCGTCAAAGCCGGGATGATGATCTCCTGCTCCTCCTTGCCCAACAGACCTGCGTCTCCGGCATGAGGATTGAGTGCCAAGACCGCAATACGCGGTTTCTCTAATCCGAAATCGCGCTTGAGGCTTTCGTTCAGCGTCGTCAGCTTGCTCAAAATCCGCTCCTCCGTGATCTGCGAAGGAATCTCCGCTATCGACACATGATTGCACACCAACGCCACACGCAGTCCTTCCGTACAAAGCATCATCAAACTCTCTTTGGTGCGCTCATCGCCTCCTTGCACGGCAAACTGCTTCTCTAACCACTCCGTGTGCCCTCCTCCGAGAGCCTCTTTATTAATCGGAGCAGTCACCAAAGCGTCCAAAAGACCTGCTTTCAGATCCCTGCACGCACGTTCCAACGACGCTTTCGCTGCTTTGTTGGCATCCTCCGTGGGCGTACCTAACTGCACAGGTAAGTTATCCGTGTAACACGTGATCATGTTGAGCCGACCGTCTTTGGCTTGCTCAGGGCTATCGATCATGTTCCATGTGATGTTACGGAACTCTTCGTCTAAGGTGTGAAAATGCTGTTTTGCAACTGCTGCATTGCCGTAAATAACCGGACGCATTACGTCAAACACGTATGCGTTCAGCAATGCTTTGATAATCACCTCATATCCAACGCCGTTTGTATCTCCGGCGGTTATTCCTATTATTGGCTTCACGATTTCAATGAATAATGAATAATTAACAATTAATATTTCTCTACGTGAATTTTCTCGTACTTGAGTTTCTCAAGGTCATAGTCCTTACGTTCCTCGTCTTTGTATCCCAGCGAGATGACGCAAAGCACGGTCTTATCTTCCGGTATCCCGCACAGCCTCTTAATCAAGTCCTCCGATGCCTCACGGCAGTACACGTGGCACCAACAAGCGCCTAAACCCTGCTCTTCTGCTGCCAAGAGTATATGCTCCGCAGTTATCGCTCCGTCGCACATCCATGCATCGCTCAGCGTAGTGTCCAACGCAATCACTATTCCCGCCGTCGCTGTCTCGAACATCTGACTGCCGTACGTACGACAACCCGACATAGCTCTCAGCTTCGCTTCGTCGCGTACCACGATAAACTCCCACGGGTTCGTCCGTTTTGAACTCGGAGCCATCAGCGCGCATTGCAACAAATAATCTATTTTCTCCTGCTCCACAGGCTGATTCGTGTACTTGCGTATCGACCGCCTATGTCGGCACAATTCCAAAAAACTCTCCATTTCCTTATTATATATAGATTACCCTTTGTGGCACAAACCCACAAATCGGCTACAAAGGTACTGCTTTTTTTGCATATATGCAAGAAAAAAGAGAAAAATCGCTCTTTTCTGGCGATTTTCCGTTTTTTCAATTCACAAATCACAAATTACAAATCACAAAGCGTCCTATAGGGTTTTGTACAAACTGATAAGTCCGTACGTATTCTTTTAGTCCGTACCAAACTCCGTAAGCCCTTTGATAATTGTGAATTGTGAATTGTGAATTCGGCTTTTAGCCGTTGTACATTATCTTATACTGAACTCGCATCCGCAGTACTGCTGGTTATAGAAACCGTATTGCTTGAGCAAGGTGTTTCGGCGTTCCTGCAAGCCGTCTTTTCGCCAATTCTGCGCCCAAAAACGCACTTTCCTCTCTCCGTCCGAGGCAGAGGAGAGGGCGTTTTCCGCCGCTTCTCCGGCGGCATTGATCTGCTCCAAGTTCTTCCATCGCGAGGAAGCAAGGGTAGTAGCAAACCATGGGATACCAAGCTCTTGTGCTTTTCTTGCCGCGGCATCGAGGCGCATACGGAAACACCGTTCGCATCGTCTGCCCCGTTCCGGTTCGTTCTCCAAACCGCACACGGATTCCCGCCATATGTCATGACGGTAGTCATCATCGATCCATCGGATGCCGAGTCCCTCTGCGTGCCTTTTGCTTTCGTTTTTGCGGATCTCGTATTCCTCCTGCGGGTAGATATTGGGATTGAAATAGTATATCACCGGCTCTATCTGATGCGCCAATAACCATTCCACGATGGCACTGGAGCAAGGCGCACAGCACGCATGAAGCAACACGCGTGTACAGCCCTCCGGCACTATGATAGCAGCTTGTTTCATTGTATTAACTCATTTCGCGGTGCAAAGGTACTGCTTTTTTTGCATATATGCAAGAAAAATCGCCCGAAAAGAGCGATTTTTCTTCCCTCCATTGGGCTTTCGAGTCAACATCGGTCCAACATCGGTCCAATATCGGTCCAACATCGGTCCAATATCGGAAGATAATCCACTAACCCACTAAATCAGTACTCATTGAGATAGGGGGCGAGGAGTTGAGTGCGCCACGAGGAGAAACGGAGACGGAGAGGGAAGAAGTAACGCTCGAGACGCTGAGAGAGAGGCTGCTCGGGATCAGGGATGATAGCACAAGCTACCGGTTCGAACGTACGCGCATCCACCGCGTAATACCGCGTGTCCGTAGCTGTATAAAGGGTGATGGTCCAATGGAAGAGATCACCGGTGATGGTGATTTGCATCTCGGAAGGGTTGTAGAGGAGATTGGAGATTTCAGAATTCAGATTTGAGATTTCAGATTTCTTATCTTCCTCCGGTCGAACGATCTGCTTCGCCGTATGCAGATTGGACATTTCGCCTATAGGAGCGGTGTGACCATCGGAACGGACGGCAAAGAGACGGTTGTCCTGCGAGACGGCAAGACCGATGAGGGCACGGTTGTCGGGTTCGAGGGTGAAGAGTTGTTTCCAGCTGCAGGTATTGGTGGTCATGATCTCCCGTACCCAAGGTGTGCCCTTGACCATCTTGAGTTGGAAAAGACGGTCGTTGCTATCGGTAAGGAGGAAACCGTTATCGTACGACTTGCGCGTAGTGGAGTTGCCCCAGATGAGTTGTACGGGGAATACAAATCCGTGTTTCGTGAGTTCGCGTGAGAAAGAGAGCGATTTGGCTCGGTTGACAGTATTGGTCTCGCAATCCACGAACTCCAAGCCTTCGTCGGTAAGGCGGAAGACATCCGGCGGAAGGACGAGATCTACCCTACCCGATGCCGATTCCAAGAGGGTATAGAGTCCCACGGCAGGTTTATTGAGTTGCTTAGGCGAGGTCTTGAAATGGAAGTTGTTCTGCTGGATCAGTTTGGGAGTGAGTGCGACGCCGAAGAGGCTGTCCGGCAGACGTTCCTCGGCTACCAACTGACGGAACGCGAAAAGCGGAAGGAGACTATCTGCCTCGGATTTGGTGAACTCACGTCCCCGGAAATCGATATAATGCACCTGTTTATCACGCACCTCCATCTTGATGAAGGTGCTATCCAAACATGAATAGACCACAAAAGGTGTCTTGTCCGTTCGAGGCAGTACGAGTTCATAGAAAGCCGGAAGAAGCCAAGCGACCATCATCATCGCCAAGACGATGATGAGGTATTTGAGATATGAGATTTCAGAATTCAGATTTGAGATTTGAGATTTGAGATTTATCATTGTTTGCCGAGTTTAAAACGATAGACGGAATAGAAAGGAAAACAGAGGGTTAGCACCAAGACGAGTATCAACCACCTCCACATGATGAGGTAGCTGGCAGGTTGCGAGGAGAGGAAACAGAGCGCCACCAACGATGCTCCGATCAAGAGATTACAGCAACGGATCGACCATTGGGGTTCGAGCAAGCACCACGAGACGACGTTATAGCCTATCAAACCGCCTAAGAACCACGGCAGGCAGGTGAGGAGCGTACGCCCGACCAGTTCGCGCGGCAACCAGATCTGCTCCACGAGCGCGAGCACTGCTGCATCGAGCGTGAAGAGCAGTGTCAAGCCGAGAAGCGAACTGAAGAGCATCGCGCCGATAGAGGACGTATAAGGAAGCGGCAGATGAAGCGTCAGACGGATGCGTTTGACCTGCATCTCCGGCAACCATTGGCACAGGGCAACACCCACACCGGTGATAAGCGGCAGGTACATCAACGGATTGATCATCAGCACATCCCTGCCGATCATCGTAGCCCACATCTCCACTACCCCGGACGCCAAGAGCGTGGAGCGAAGAGACAACAGCAGATACACGATCATGCCTACATGCACGATCAACGCAAGCCCCCAAATGAGGCGGAGCTTGAGAAATTCCTTATAAAAAAGTGCTTTCAGCATTTTAATTGACGATTTAACGATTTACGATGTACGATTTATTGACGATTTATTTTAATTGACGATTTAAGGTGGTCTAATATTTACCTGTTAAGTCGATGAAGGTATCTTCCAAGGTTTTGTCGGGTGTGATGAGTTCGGAGACGGGACACTGCTTGAGGATCCGCCCGTAATCCATGATGATACAGTCATCGACCAGACGCTCGAGATCCTGAATAATATGCGAGGTAAGGAAGACCGTTTTCTCGCCTTTCTTGCAAAAGTCACGGAGGTACTCCACGAAGAGCCGTCGATAACCCGGATCCAAGCCCAAGGAGAAATCATCGAGGATGAGCAGTTCGGGATCTTGCGCCATGAGCAGCCCCAACGCCACTTGTGAACGTTGCCCGTTGGACATCTGGCTGAGGAGCTGATAATCTTTGACCTTCAAGAGCCGCATGAGTTCGTAATAGGCTTCTTTGTTCCACCGAGGATAGAAAGGCGCATAGAACCGCTCGATCTGCTCGATGGTCATAAAGGGGTACTGCACGTGTCCCTCCAAGAGCAGTCCTATACGTGCGCGTTCCTTATCAGGCATCGTGCGCGTGTCGTAGCCCAAGAGGCGACACGAACCGGCATAGGGCTGTATGAACCCCGAGAGGATATTGATGGTCGTGGTCTTTCCGGTGCCGTTCTTACCCAACAGCCCCAAGATCCGACCCCTCGGCACCGAGAACGAGAGGTCTTCGTATATCAGGCGTTTCCCATAATAATGGGTGACGTGGTCGAAAGAGATCATATTATCATTTACACATTTTTTCATTTACACATTTTTTCATTTACACATTTTTTCATTTACACATTTTTTCATTTACACATTTTTTCATTTACACATTTTTTCATTTACCATTTTATCATTTACCATTTTATCATTTACCATTTTATCATTTAGCATTTTATCATTTTCGGGTGCAAAGATACTGCTTTTTTTTGACACATGCAAGAGGAAAAAGAGAAATCCCCATTTTTAGGGATTTTGCTTCCGACTATTGCTCATGTGAGATTTTTTGTGTAATTTTGCAGCGTTTTTCGATGAAAAAGGTACGAGACATAGTATTTGTGGTATTGTTGCAATTAGCGTTTTGTACACCTGTTGAGGGTGCGCAGAATGACTCGTTGGCGTTGGACAGCGCCCAGATAGCGATGATCGACAGTTTGGAAAGGATGTTCACGCTGGAAGAGGTGGTGGTGACCGCCGAAGAGCGTACCGACCGCAGTAGTGCCTCGATCATCAACAAAGAGGCGATGCAGCATATTCAGCCATCCTCGTTCACGGACATCCTTCAGACCCTGCCGGGCGGAACGACCAAAGATCCGAACCTGACGAGTGCCAATACGATTCGTCTTCGCGAGGCTACGAACGGTGCTTCCGGCAGCGAGTACGATGCCTCTTCGTTGGGTACCTCTTTCGTCATTGACGGCGCACCGGTCAACACCGATGCGAACATGCAGTACGTGCAGTCCGATGCCAGCGGAGCCGACTCCAAACGAAACAGCGTAGGAGCCGGTGTGGACATGCGCACGATCTCGACCGACGACATCGAGAAAGTGGAGATCATCCGAGGCATAGCCGGTGCTGAATACGGCGATGTCACCTCGGGCGTGGTGAAGATCGAACGAACGAGCAAACCGACCCCTTGGCGGGCACGATTCAAAGCCGACGGGTTCAGCAAGCTGCTTTTCTTCGGCAAAGGATTTGAAGTGAAGCCTCGTGAGACCGACGCTAAGAGGAAGGAGACGATACTCAATTTTAGTGTGGATTATCTGAACGCCAAAGCCGATCCGACCAACACCTTGGAGAACTACCAACGTATCACCGGTTCCGTTAGGTTGCAACAGAAATGGGAGGTACAGTCCTTCCGGTTGCAACTCCAGAGCCATTTGGACTACACGGGTAGCATCGATCGCGAAAAGATAGATCTGGATATTCATCGAAACCGCGAAGACAGCTATTCCAGCGAGTACCATAAGATCAGTTGGAACAACACCTTCCGTCTGAGGCAGAACGATGTGCCTTGGTGGAAAATAAGCATGCAAGCGAATATATCCGGCGAGATAGACCGTATTCGTCAGACTCGTTTCATTCAACTGACAACCCCGAAGAACCCTGCTATCGACAACATGCAGGAAGGGGAAGCGACGGTCGGTTTGCTGCCCTACAAATACGTAGCCAAACACGAGGTAGAGGGTCTGCCGCTGAATGTGTTCATTCGTCCGAAAGCAGAGTTTTTCTTTTCTACTTGGCGGTTAGAGCACAAAGCCAGTTGCGGTATCGAATGGCGATACGCCAAGAACTTCGGCAGGGGGCAGATCTATGATCTGAGCCGACCGCTTAACTACTCGTCGAGCCTGCGTCCCCGTGCGTATTCCGATATTCCGGCTACGAATCAGTTAGCATGGTATATCCAAGACGACATCACTTTTCCGGTACACGAGCATGTGAGTATCGATCTGAATATCGGTTTGCGCGGCACTTCGCTTTTAGGTCTCAACAGGGACTATGCCATCAGCGGTAAGTGTTACTTAGACCCGAGAGCGAATATCGGTATTAACTTTCCGTTCTCGAAAGGCAAGGTGTATATAGCCGCCTCTATCGGTCAGCACACGAAGATGCCTACTCTCTTGCAGCTGTCTCCGAACAAGCTCTATATGGATCTGCAGGCTACCGATGTCCCCATTGCGCCGACCGACACCACGATGCAGATCTACACGCGTATCATCAATCCCACCAACTACGACCTGCGTCCGGCAAGGAACTTGAAATGGGAAGTGAGAGCTGGATTAGACATCCAAAAACATAAGCTGAGTATCACCTATTTCGAGGAGGACATGAAAGATGCGTTTAGGGGTCTGATGCAGGTAGAGGCACTCCACTACTCGATAGGCACCAAGGCCTACGATCGGCTGCTGACCTACTCCATGACGACGAACGGCAGCAGGGTCTATAAGCAAGGGGTCGAATGGCAGTACCAAAGCCCGCGTATCAAAGCCATCTGCACGCGGTTCACGATCAACGGAGCATGGTTAAGGACGGTATATAGTAACAGCGAACGGATGTACTCCACGGAGAAGAGTCCGGGAGTAGTGAACGGCGTCAACGTGCAGGATCATTATATCGGTCTGTACAACTGGACGGAGGGATATATCCGTGAGAGTCTGAACAGCAACCTCGTAGCAGACGTACATATAGCCAAGATCGGTCTGACGGTCAGCGCCACGTTCGAGATGACATTCTTCACCGCTTCGAAGACCTTGGAGAAGAACGGTCGTCCGGAAGCCTATATCGCTTCCTCCGACGGAGTGTTGCATCCTTATACCGCCGCTTCAGAACAAGACGCGATCCTCAAGACCTTGGTTTTTGACTATAACTCGGGACTTTTTGAGAGGCGGACGGTGCCTTTCGAGGGCTATCTGAACCTGCGCGTACAAAAGACGATCACTAAATATGCGACGATAGCGCTGTACGTCAATAAGCTCTTGGACGTACTGCCGGACTATCAGGTGAGCGGACCCGACGGCGGCACCGTCACTATCCACCGCACCGCAAGTCCCTATTTCGGCATGGAGGTGAATTTAAATATTTAAAGTTGAAAGTTGAAAGTTGAAAGTTTAGAGATGAAAAAGATATTGTACATAGTGCTTTGCAGCTGTTTGGTTTGGACGGGCTGCGAGAAGAAAGATCCGGTGCAGACGGCTGAGTTGAGCGTGGTGCTGCAGATGGAAGGGGTCACGAAGATAAGCGACGTGGTCATTTCCGCCCATGACGTCAACATGAACCGAGATTACAGCGAGTCATCCACCACGATCTCACTGCCGTTGGGGTACTACGACCTGACGGTAAACGCTTTGGGTGACGGTCAGCCTATACGTGCCTATAAACGCGGCGTGAAGGTAGAGCGAGACTGTACGGTGGAGATGACGGCGGATTGGGTAGCAGACAGAACGGATGATTTTGTGTTGGCGGAGATCTTCTTTGCCGGCACAGAGACACCGGAAGGCAAACGGTATATCGGCGATAAGTACTTCGTGGTCTTCAACAACAGCACCGACGCCCTCTATGCCGACGGACTGATCCTCGTGGAAGCCGACCTCAACTCGGTGCAGAAATACGATTTGGGAGACCATGATTTTCGGGATCGGTATTTTGCCGTGGATGCCATGTACCGTATTCCGGGTAAAGGCGATGAGCATCCGGTGGCTCCCGGGAAAGCCTTGCTGATAGCGGATAACGGCATGGATCATACGGCAGCCAACAGCAACTCGTTCGACCTGAGCGATGCGGATTACGAATGGTATGACGTCTCGTCCAGCGCCGGTGCTACCGATGTGGACAACCCTGCGGTGCCGAATATGGACAAGCTCTACTGCTATACCTACACCATCTGGGTGCCGCACAATCAAGGACACAAGTCCTTCGGTCTGGCGAGGTTTCCGGAAGGAGTTACCGCAGAGCAGTATTTCGCGACCGACTCGCTCTATCTCAGTTACAACTATGAGTTAGTGACCTCAGCCGGTACGTTCTCGCAATCGAAGAAATCGTACGTCCTGCCCAACGAATGGATTGTGGATGCGGTGAATATGGCACCGTCCGAGACTTTCCAGTGGCTCACATTCAGCGACAAACTCGATGCCGGTTACGCCTATGTAGCTCCTACGGGCAGCGATGTGACCCGTTTCGGCAAAGCCGTGCGACGCAAGACCAAAGAGATAACCAACGGTCGTCGGGTACTGCAAGACACCAATAACTCCTCCGACGACTTCGAAATGGGAGTACCCGCGAATCCGAGGTACTTTAGTCGTTAGTCGTTAGTCTTTAGTCGTTGGTCTAACAGCGCAGCGGTCTAACAAGGAAATTAAAAATTAAAAATTAAAAATTGAATTTATTAACGATACTCATAGTAATTACTTCGCTGGTGACGGATACGGCACAGACGGATCTGAGTATTTCGGGTTCGTTCGGGCAAGGCACGCAGGTCATTGAGGGCAGACAGAACGGAGGGTTCGAAGTGAACGCCCGTTCGGTATATGACATCAATGCCGTGAGTCGCGTTTTCGGAGAAGCCTCGTACACATGGCAGGACTGCCAAGAGACCCGTTGGGTCGATAACGCCGACTACCGTCAGACAGCACCCTATTGGACTGTGGACACCATCGGCGGAAATGCACGAAGGGAGATATACTATTTCCGAGGAGGATACAGAATGCTCAAGAACCATGTGCTATGGAGTGCTGCGTTACAGTTCCGCGCCGAGCAGAGTTATCGTATGCGTGACCCGCGTGCGAAAAACAAGGTCTCTGACCTGCGCATCGAAGCGACCATCGGCTATCAGTGGAAGCGGTACGCACTGTCGCTCATGGCGTACGGAGGACGGTACAAACAGAATAACGAGATTCGTTTCTACTCCGAGTTAGGCGAGACCACGATCTACCACATGGCAAACGACGAGGAGCCGTATGCACGGTTCTCGAACAATAACAAGATCAGTTATTACAGCGGTTACCGTGCCGGTGTAGGCGTACAGCTCATCCCTACCACGGGTTTCATAGCCGGAGTGCAGTACGACTGGTTCTCGTTCACCAAAGAGCTGAGCATCAACACGCAAGTACCGATTACGGCACTGAAGACTCACACGCTCTCGGCGCAGTTCGGCTATATAGCGACCCGTTGGCGCGTACTCGGAACGGCAGGCATAGAACTCAAACGAGGTCAGCAGTACCTCTACGGCGAAAACGCCAATAACTACTACCACCTGCTGCTCATTGCCGATAACTACAGCCGTAACTCGGTTTTGGCGAACCTCTACGGCGACTACCGTCTGTTCTTGCCCATCGGCGACCTGCTGTTTGCCGGAACGGTGGACTACGATCAGTTCATGCAACACGTGAGGGAGAGTGTGCAAGTACGATATACCTTCCCGATCAAGAACCGCTACTCGTGGTTCGTAGCTCCCAAAGCCAGCCTGCATCAGTACGATCATGCACATAGTTGGCAGGTCGTTCTCCAAACGGGAGTAACGTTTTAATTAACAATTAACAATTAACAATTAATATTTTTATTTTATGAAAAAGATTTTATTTGTATTGGCAGCAGGGCTGATGGCTCTGACTGCATGCCAGAAAAAGGCAGAAGTAGCGCCTACCGTTTATTCGGTGGACGAAGTGTATGTACAAGGTGATTCGCTGGTCGGCGACACGATCTACGTAGAAGGTAACTGTTTGCACCTCTGCAAACATGGCGGTAAGAAAGCGTTCCTTCGTTCGAGCGAAGAGGGCGAGTTCATCCGTGCCAACGCAGTAGAGTTCGAGTCCTTTGCCGGAGAGTGCGTTAACAACAACGTACGCGTGTACGGTATCCTTCGCGCAATGGAGATCCCCGTGGAGCAGCCGAAAGCCGAAGAGGCTACCGAGGAGCATCATCACGAAGGCGAAGAGGCTTGCGGTGTTTGTTCAACCGTCAAGAAATTCTACCTCGATGCTGTTTCGTACGAAATTCTTGCAGAATGATTTGAAGATTTGAAGATTTGAAAATTTGAAAATTTGAAGATTTGAGAATTGAAAAACGACCCGCCTCCCGGCGAGTCGTTTTCGATATAATCTTATAGTTTAACAAATTATTAATTTTTCAATTCTCAATGCTTCCTCCAAGGGCGTTATACAGCGTTCCGTTATGACGGATCAACAACTGTCCGTTACGGAGGATTTTCTCTGCCTTGGTGGTGTTAGCAGGGGTAGCTTCGATGCCGGTGGTAGTCTGGTCGGTCGTATCAAGTTCGACAATGAGGGAGTACCAATTGGTGGTAGTAAACTGCATTGCGTCTTCGTTCAAGAGATAATACGGAGCTTTGGATTGAGCACGAACACCGACCATGGTCTTCGTTCCGTCTGCATTACGACCTACAACCGATACCGTGGACGAACCACCTCCATGACCGATGGTATCAACCGAAACGAGCGTCATGTCCTCGTCATAATGGAGAGCCATCTGAAGACCGTTCAGCGTCTCGTGGTTATAAGCCACATAGCCGTCCACCGTCGGATAAGCAGCTACGGTGATGTTCAGCGCATTATTAGCAGCTGGGTGTACATCGAAATCAAGGGCAGTTCCGTCCTCCTGATTGAGGATATAGACGAGACCGTGATTGAAGTTACCGGAGGTAGCAATCGTCTTATCGCCCATCGTGATAGAGCCTTTGGAGAGACCGCCGCATACGAAGATCTTACCGTCCACGAACTTAGTCTGCTGGAACTGCAGGGAACCATTAACAGCGTGATACCGGATATACTCGCGCTCCAAATTGGTGTTATAACGCGCAGCATAGATACCCGTCTCGGTACCATTACTATACGTTCCGGCTACATACAGTTTGCCGTTCTCGTAATGCAGCCCCAAAGGACGATCGTACACCAACTCATCGCTGTTGATCGCATAGCCGATATAGTCCAAGTCTTTGAACTGATTGTTGGCAATCTGGTATTTGAGGATCACTGTATTGCAGTTACTGCTCAGAGAACCTTTCGTATTCCATGCACTACGCGGCGCGATTGAGTCGTTCCACTTAGGCAGAAGCGTATCACCCTGCAGACCGGCGATATAGATATATCCGTCTTCGTCCTGCGCAGCTCCTGCCCATGAGAAGGCTTCCTTGCGGAACACTTTCTTGCCATCTACCTCAATCGAGTCAAAGTTGGTAAAGGACATATTATTCGATGCCACCAACTCTCCGCTCGGACTATATACATTAAAGAAACTCATGTACACGCCCTTACGCGTGCGGAACTTATCGGCGTAGATCAGACCTCCGTCATTCGTCACCGAAATAGCAGTATTCGACAGGTCATAGTCACCGGTGGTGTCTGCTTTAGCCCAAAGGAGATTGCCTTCGGCATCGAGTTTGGCAAGGAAGGAGTTACGCATATTGCTGTACTTCATATCACCGGTTCTGCTACCCCACTTGGAAGCTGTAGCACCTTGATAAGCATTGCCGTCAAAGAGCAGACCGGTCTCTTCGGAAGAAGCGGTCTGGTACGAACTCAGCAGATAGAGACTACCGTCCGGTGCATAGTCCAAACTGTACAACTGAGTAGTACCCTTGGTAGCATCCGCCTGCTCATCGACCAAGGACTTGTAATAATTTAACTCGGCTCCGTGAGCCATCATGCTCAGCCCCAAGGCTGCCATCAAAAACACATTCTTCGTTGCCCCATGGGCAGTGTTGATTGTAAATTTTTTCATACGCAAAAAAGTTAATAGAGTTAAACTTAAAAACGATGCAAAGGTACTGCTTTTTTACGACCTGCACAATCCCCAAAAATAGTGAAAAAGCGCCCGAGAGCGCTTTTTCATGTTGGGATGAATACCAAGAGGAGGTTATTCTTTCTTCTCTAAATCATAACGGAAACCGAGATAGATCTTCCATCCTGTTGTAGGCGCACAGACCATGGAAGCATCGAAATCTGCGCCGTACGGATGAAAACTGTCGATAATAGGATTCGCTTGTTTAAAATTCGTCATATTCTCTGCGCCGAGGTAGAGACTGCAAGAACGGAAATACTTGGTGATCTGCGCCATGAGTTGCGGATACCACGAGATCTCTTTAGGCGTACCGTACCCACCGCGATAATCGCCCATCGCCGTAAAACCATCGGGCATTCGGCTGATTCCGTTGAACTGCGCGGTGACATCAAATTGCCATTTTTTGAGAGGCGTCTGGTAAGAGGTAGTGATGACGCCTTTGAAACGGTTCGTGAGGGCTTTGGTTCGCAAGCGGGCTTGTCCTTCGGCATTGATCGTGGTCTGCTTGACATCCGTCCAACGGAAAGCAGCGGTCCAAGTCCAACCTCGCAGTACTTCGATACTTGCCTCTACCTGCGCACAATGGGCAAAAGACTTCGCTCCCGAGAGGTCTTTTTGGTTGTAGATATGTACCGCGTGTTTGTCTTGGTCAAGATCCACAATAAGCGAATTGAGGAAATGGGTGTAGTAATACTCCGCCGAGAGTTGTAACTGCTTGTTTCCAAGGGGAATATAGAACGTAGTAGAGACACCCGTGTTCACAGCTCTCTCCTGCTTGATCTCGTCCGCAAGCGAAAGGACACGACTTGAAGGAAGGATAAACGAGTTATCCGCAATCGTGTTCGGCGAACGATACCCCATACCTGCACTTCCGCGTAGCGTCCACCACGAGAAAGGCGAATAACGGACATTCATTCGCGGTGTGAAGAAGAAACCATGTTTGGTAGAATAATCCGCACGAATACCTGCTACCAAAGAGAGCTTATCCGCGTATTTATAGCTATACTCGGCAAAGATACCCGGCGTCAACTCCTGACGATCCAACTGAAAGTTTGTAGGTTCAGAAGTTTGAAGGTTTGAAGATTTCAAGATCTCAAGATCTTCGTTGTATTTATCGTAGTTGATGGAGAGACCGGCAGAGAGACGATGGTCATTGTCAATCAGCCCTGCGCCTTCCCAGTTACCCTGATAGATGGCATTGAGATAGGCGTTGAGTTGGTTCGCTTTCCACGTGCGCGTACCATATGTATTATCCAGATTATGATAGCTGACGGCGGTGATGAGGGCGATAGAAGAACCGGACTCTTCATCGAAGACATAGCCGTTCTTGAGGAATCCCTCTACGCGCCAAGTGTTGAGGTCTATATGGTAAGGATTGACAATAGAGTCCGCCCTTTGACCACCTCTTCGACGATCGTACAGACCGCGCACGAAAGCCTGAAAGGTATAGTCGCCATGCTTGAAGAACCAACGGTTAGCGAGGTTAGCGTTCTGCACTTTCGGCATATCGAGGAAAGAGTCTTTGTTCTCATCCATTCCATGAAAACTACCACCGTAATGGGCAAGAATTCCCGTGTACAACGACTCATGGTGGCAATGCTCATCGTGGCGATGATGCTTTTCCTGATCGTGTTCCTTGAGAGGAATCTTCCAACCTCCCATGATATTCGCTTCCGTCATGGTCTCACTATTGACCATGAGGTTGACAGAGAGCGGGTTTTGCGTTTGGGGTTTGAGCAGCTCCACATTGATCTGACCCGAGGTAGCCTCGTAGCCGTTGATGACCGAAGAGGTACCTTTGCTGACTTGGATAGAACTCATCCACGAACCCGGGATATATTCCAAACCGAAATTCTGCGCCAAACCTCGTACGGCAGGGGTGTTCTCCTGAATGAGCTGCACGTACGTACCGCTCAGACCGAGCAGACGGATCTGTTTAGCTCCCGTAGCCGCATCGGAATAAGCAACATCCACCGAGGCGTTGGTCTCAAAGGCTTCGCTGAGGTTACAACAAGCTGCACGGCAGAGTTCTTCTGTACCGATGGTCTGTGTATCGAATGCCGACGTACGGCTCTTGAGGACTCCCATTTTCCGTTCGGTAATGGTCACCTCGTCCAAGACCGCTTCGTCAATAAGGACGATGGTGAGGGGTTGACGGTTGAGAACGGTGATGGTATCGTTATGACAACCGACGAAAGATGCCACAAGGCGGTTCGTGGATTTAGTAGGCATGAGGGTGAAGGAGCCGTCCAAGTCCGCAGCAACACCTATACCGGTTCCCGACCAATAGACATTCGCACCCACCAAAGGCTCGCCGTGTTCATCCAACACGACACCCGTTACCTGTGCTTGCAAACAGGCATACGCTCCTACCCCAATGATTATCAGGAATATTATAAATCTTCTCATACAATCTATTCAAAAAACGGGTGCAAAATTACTGCTTTTCAGTGACATACGCAATCCCTAAAAATGGGGAATTAGCATAAATTTGCAGAATTTTGCGTGCAAAGATACAAAAAAATTTGCAGGTATGCAAAAAAAAGTGTAATTTTGCAGCCAATATGAAGAAAATCGTTGTTTTTATAGCTTTATTGTTCGGCAGTTTGGCTCTTTTTGCGCTGCCCCATTACCAGTTGGCGTACCGTTTGAGCGGTACCGGAGGAATGATGATGAAGGACGGAAAAGTAGATCCGTTCATCCAAAGGCCTGTATTAGGCGGTAGTTTTGCCGTGGAGTTTCTGCCGACGGGCAGATGGCACTGTTTGCAGCAATGGAACAATGCGTCCATCGGTGTGGGCGTCAGTTATCTGAATCTGGGCAACGAAGCCAAACTCGGTTCCGCTTTTACGGCGTACGGGTACATGAATCAGCCTTTCTATAACGGGAAGCATTTCCGCATCGGTCTTCGTCCGACGGTCGGTTTGGCGGCTGTTACCAAACGCTATTCAAACACGTACGAGGGTACCCATAAATACCAAGACCACGAGGGAGCCAACTGGTCTATCGGTTCTATTCTGAATGCCTATTTGGCGCTTGACCTGTATATGGATTTCCCGATTAAAGATGGTTTTGAGATCACACTTTCGGGAGGTTGGCATCACATCTCCAACGGCTCGATGATGCACCCGAACGCAGGGTATAATATCTTCGGTGGAGAAATCGGGTTGAGATACAAGCCGAAGGACGAAGGAACAATGGACAATGGACAAAGGACAAAGGACGAGGAGCCGAAACCGGATGTGCCGAGGAAGTTATACGACGGTGTGGATAAGAAATGGGCTGTGGAGATCAGTGCTACAGGAGGCGCAAAGCAGAACTACTACGGCGATAACCGCAACGGACAGAAGTTCTTCGGCGTAGCGAGTCTCAAAGCCGCAGCTTATTGGGTGCCGCTATCTATCTTCCGCATCGGAGGCGGTGTAGATGCTTTCTACGATGGTTATTATGCCTGCGTGAGTGAAGATTATGCCAAATTGCCCGGGAATGAAGGTGCGACCGTGACGTATTTTGGGAAGACGTATTTGAAGGAAAGCAATGTGAAGAACTGCTTCCGAGTAGGTATCAGTATTCAGCCTGAGTTTATCATCGGCAATCTGACGGCAGGTATTCATGTGGGATTCTATGTCTTTGACCCCGTGAAGAACTTAGAGCCGTATAAAAAAGCCGAAGCGGCTGACCAAAATGGCAAGCCGCTCAAGAGAGGAGTCTTCTATGGCTATGATTTCTCGAAAGCCAGCAATTATCAGGACGGATGGTGTTATATGCAGTTCGTGCTGAAATACCACGTGCTTGACCATCTGTTTGTACAGTTAGGATTGAAGACACATGGCGTGCGGGCTGAGTTCATCGATGCCGGAATAGGAGTCGCGTTTTAATTAACGCTCAGCAGTTTATCTTCGATGAGATAGACGATCTCGACGGGGATACCATGATCCACGAGGGCTCGTCTGTCCGGACGGAAGAGCGCGAAGAACTCCTTGGAGTTTTTGCACAGCGTGCGCGCCTGACGGTAGGTCTCGTACGCCATCATCCGGTCGCCTTTTAATAGGAGGCAGTGACCGTAGTTGATATAATCCTTAGGCGAATTACTACCCTTTCGCAAGTGGCGAACGAGCCAAGACGATGCCTCTTCTATATGCTCCCAAAGGAGATCCATGCGTCCGATGGAGAGGTACGCAAAAGCGATCGCACGAACACGATCTTGGTCATCGCCAACCAATTCGCTATATACCCACGTATCGGGAAGGATTTCTATCAGACCCTGCATATATTCCTGTTCCGAAGCAGGCACCCATGAGACGACACCCTCCATACTATCGTCCGAGCCGGTGAGCTCGAGTAAGTTACGCAGTTCCTCTGGCAGATCATCGATAGTCATCTCGCCGGAGGAGATTCGTTCCTGCCAACTGGTTTTGCAGGAACTGATCATAGCTCCCAAGATCCGGAATGCTTCTTCTGCATCATCGTCGTGCTCATGAATAGCTTCGAGAAAAGCGTTTTGTATTTCCGGGAAATAATCTATGCGAACATCGTAGTGCGCCAACAAGATGATAACATTCGCCAGACACTGCTCAGCGACCACTTCATTCGCGCCGTTGATACCTTCGATGAGGGCAAAGAGGGCTTGTTCGTTGAACGCCTCACGTATATTTTTCGCCAAAGAAGCGACGGCCAACAAAGCGACTGCTGAGTAGTTCGAGTCGTTATTGACCTCCCGAAACCATTTCCAGTCCTCCTCCGTGAAACGCGGACAATAGGAGAAATACTGCAAGATAGACTGATGACTCTGTTTGTTAAAACCATGCATCTCGGGCGCAATGCCCCGTTTGAGACGTATATCGAGATAAACAGCATCGGTCAAGCGATACGTGTCGCCGGTGAGACCGTCCAAGATCTCATCGCCTTTGGGATCATCGGAGGTCAACCATTCGGCAAAGAGCTTGTTATACTGCTCCTCGATATCGCTATACGCCTGTTCGTAAGGGTTATTCTCCCCTAACTCATTCATCCATGCACGTATGATGACGAGCGCATGATCAATCATACGCTCACCCAAAGCACGCTCAATCGTTATTATTTGATCCGTTAAAGTTTGCGCCATTAGATCTCTTCTTTGATCAAGTAGTCGTTACGTGAAGGCGAATTGCGGATAACTAACTCTGCCAAGAATCCAGCGAGGAAGAGCATGCAACCGAGGATCATCATCAGTATAGCTATGTGGAAATACGGATTAACACCTACCAACATGGCGGGTACACCGTTAGAGAGGGCATAGAGCTTCATGCTGCCCACTATGAGGACTGCCACAAAACCGATGAAGAACATCAGACTGCCCACCAAACCGAAGAAATGCATCGGTTGTTTGCCGAACTTATTGAGGAACCACAAGGTCATCAGATCCAGATAGCCGTTGACGAAGCGGTTGAGACCGAACTTACTGGTACCGAACTCACGTTTGCGATGCTGTACCACTTTCTCGCCGATTTTGGTAAAACCGGCGTTCTTCGCCAAGTACGGGATATACCGGTGCATCTCTGAGAAGACCTCAATATTCTTCACCACCTCCTTGCGGTACGCTTTCAAGCCGCAGTTCATATCGTGCAAGGGAATACCGGTAACACGACGCGCTGTAGCGTTGAAGAGTTTGGAAGGCAGGTTCTTGGTCAGTTTGTTATCAAAACGTTTTTGCTTCCAACCGCTCACAAGATCAAAACCGTCTTCTGTGATCATCCGATAGAGCTCGGGGATCTCATCTGGACTATCCTGCAGGTCAGCATCCATGGTGATAACCACATCGCCCTGCGCTGCCTTGAAACCGCAGTACAGCGCCGCACTCTTACCATAGTTGCGACGGAAACAGATACCTCGCACAATGCCTTCTTTTAATTTTTCATTTTTAATTTTTAATTCCTCTATGACATCCCATGAATCGTCGGTAGAACCGTCGTTCACAAAAATAACCTCGTAGGAAAACTTATTTTCCTTCATCACGCGTGCAATCCACTCATAGAGTTTCGGCAGCGATTCCGCCTCATTAAAAAGAGGCACTATAATTGAAATATCCATATTCTTAACCAAGGTACGATTGTTTCTAAAAACCTTTGCGGCTGCAAAGGTACTACAAAAATTGCACATATGCAAATAAAAATGGATTTTTTTGAGAAAAATACGACGCTTTTTATAAGATGCAATTTTTATTGGACGCTTTTTTGATATTTATTTGCATATTTCAAAAAAAAGCAGTATCTTTGCACCGCAAATTGCTTGAACCGATAGCTTTTGCACAACGAATTATCAAAAACCTTTAATAATTGAAGATTATTTATGAGGAAAATTTTATTTCTTTTATGCGCTGTGACGATGGTTTTCAGCGTCAATGCCAGACCGCTCAAGGGAGCGAAGACCTTATTCCCTGAGAAAGCGACTTTAACCAAAACGTGGAAAGCCAAACAACACCTTGCCGCTTCGGACACTACCCTCACGATGGCAAACATGGTCTCGAAGTTCTATTCGCAGAGCAACGACATGTATGTCCGCTTAGAGGATGAATCAGGTGATTTAGCTTTTGTCTTTGATATAGTCTTGGATCCGGGACAGACTCAACTCGTTTCCGGCAAGACCTACACGCTGGCTGACATGCTACCGGCCTATACGAGAATCGAGGATTACGTGAATATCAAATATATATCCTTCCAGACGGCGGAGTTCACCTATACGCTGGCTCCCGATTCGTCGTTCACTGTTGTTGCTACGGTATTGGATGAGAACGACAAGACTTGGCATATATCGTACGCTCAAGGTGCACCGGTGATCTCCTATGCTACGCTCGATCTCAACGGAACGGTCGAGACCATCGACGAAGTACAAATGATCACTGCCGCCAATAGTGACTCCACCAGCATGGTTCGTTTGGTTATTGAAACAGACCAGATCCTTGGTTCGTTCACAATGGAGAATATATATGATATGTTCAGTGGTATCCTCTATCAAGACGCTGAGTACCGTATTATAGACGCAGCCTTCACGGTGACATACAATGCCAACGATAAAACCTATGAGGTTTCCGGCACTCTCAAAGGCGTGAACACTGCAAATCAGACGGATGTAGTCATCTTCACGATCCATTTCCTTTGCCAAGCATCTACTGATCCTTTCCCGACAGAAGCAAAGGACACCGTGGCGCTCGAATTTAATGAGATCTATGGATTGCAGTACTATGCCGGTTCTGGTGACTATTACATCGTTGCCAAGCGTCCGGATTACATCCTTACGCTCGATATCCAGACCGACTCGCTGCCGGGCACTTATGAGAAGAAAGATTTTGACAAGGACTACACGCGTCTCATGATGATCAACGGCACAGACACCGTCATCCCGGGTACAATCAAGGATGCCAAAGCTACGATTGTTGATATGGAGACCTTCTATAATATCAATGCGGAACTCTACCTTTCGGATACCGTCCTCTATCTGTTGCATATGATTTACGCCAAACCGGTAGCTTCGGATACTATCCGTTACACCTTTACCGAGCCGATCATCATCGATGAATATGTGAACGAATACTATTTCGCAGCCACAGACTCGAACTATCTTCTCCAAATGAACTACAGGAGTTCCTCTATCACCGGTACGTTCACGCAATCAGATATGATCATGCGGTATTGCGGTCTGTACAATGCAGCAGACACATCGTTTGTCCCCTATGTAGATTTGGGTCTTGTGGTGACCGAAGATGAAACAGGCTACGACATCACAGTCGATTATTTCGCTACGGACTCGCACTACTATATCTTCACCATCCGCAGCAATAAGACGGTAGTGGAAGACACCGTGGATATCTACTTGGAGAATGCATTCTTGGAAGACCTTGACATCTATGCGTCTATGTATGGTTTCCAATACTATGTGGAAGCAGCTCCGACGGATTCAAGCTATAAGTTTATGCTGGCTCTGAAACCGAGTACCCTCGAAGGTTCGTACACCATAGATGACCTCTACCCGATTTATTCTCGCATCAAAATCGGCAAGGACTACTATCAGTTTGTGGACGCCTCGTTCGAGGTCACCGCAGGTGAAAAAGGCAGTTATACCCTGTCCGGCTATGCTATTGCGAAGAACAACACATGGTATAATTTCGTGATCAAAACCGCCGAATCCGCTCAGGGCATTGACGAAGTACAAAGGGACAAAGTACAAAGTACAAAGATCCTCCGCAACGGTCTCCTCCTCATCGAGCGTAACGGCATTCTCTACACCCCCTCCGGTCAGATCGTGAAATAATTCAAGATCTACGGCATACAAAAAGCACTTCACATCCGTGAGGTGCTTTTTGTAGCTCTATATAATTCCCTACTCTCTCCCTATTTATGGGAGTTCCTTTTTCACTTCCTCTTTTATTACTTATTTCCTTTTGCTCTATTGTGTGTCTGGCAGAGCATCTGGCAGTTGGAGATGTCTGTTGCGCCGCCTTTTGACCACGCGGTCACATGGTCGGCGTCCATCTCCGTCAGTTTCCAGATACGCGCACGATTAGCGTCATGACCGATGGCACAAAGCGGACAATTGGAAACTTCTTTTTGTTTGGCTTCCTCCGTCTGACGCGCATAGACGCTTTTCTTGGTTGGCTCATCAAAACAACGCACCTCCAACAGTTTGGTATCCTGACAGCCGCCAAGGATATATTCGTAAATGCCTTTTTTGTTCTTTACGTAGTAATCTTCGTATAGCTCACGTTGTTTGGCAGCCACTTGTGCCGGGTCGTATGGCGTCTTGTGGTATTTCTCATAGAGTTCGCCCCACGGCAGACCGCACATCTCTTTCTCTATATGGATAAACACACCGTTTGCCCAGTCGATGACGCTATTGAAATAGGTCTCCATCTCTTTGATCGATTCATCGTTGCGGTGGAGCGACATATAAGCGCTTATATTTCCTTTGCTGACCCATTCCAAGGCGGTATGCAGGTACGCTTGCCTTTTCACGTTTCCACGTAAGAATGCCGCCCATTTATTGATATTGGCGTTTTGCGAATTGGAGAACACCTCTTTGGCGCGTGTCACAAACGGTCCGCAATAAACAGCATTCAAAATTTCCTGTTCTTCCAGAGGAAGACCAACGATATTGATGGTTTTGAACCATTCTTTGATCTCGCTTTCCGTTCCCTCGCACTCATAGACCAGCAGTTCGGTTTTCAAAATCTTCTCCTTTAGATCTTCCGCCATGTAATCGAAATACTGCTCCATTCCGTTGATACGAATAGCGAACTTGCGGGTAATAAAGCGTCCCAATGAGGTGATACGTTGTTGTCCGTCGAGCACTTCCAAATGGTTCTCGTCCACGCGGTTAAAATATAATAGGCCAATCGGATAGCCTTTGAGCACGGACTCAATAACGGCAATCTCTCGTGCGCCGTTTTGCTCGGCGTAGAGATAGTTACGCTGGTACTCCGGTTGAATGGTCAGTTTGCCGGAAAGACCAAACAAACCTTTGCCTTCTGCCTCGTTGTAAGTAAAC
Source organism: uncultured Bacteroidales bacterium (assembly GCA_900321605.1). Lineage (GTDB taxonomy): Bacteria > Bacteroidota > Bacteroidia > Bacteroidales > Paludibacteraceae > Colicola. Next base: position 58,761 of record ONWR01000008.1, read on the forward strand.
CCTTTGCAGATTTCCTCAACGGTGTATATCTTACGTTCTGCTTTCATAGTATTTATTGTTTTTTGCGGATGAATATTCTACCATAAGTAGATTGTATTTGTCTTCCTTCTATATTCTCAAAATAGTTATGCACACCATCATTCTTTAAAAGATTCCCGTTTTCATTTGTTTTTCCGCCTGAAGAACCTGTCTTTTCACCATTAGGTTTACATTCCCAATAATCATCATATTTCCTTGTGTCAGGAACCAAGTCATGGCAACCTCTTTGAGTAGAACCTAATATCTCAAATTGCTCTGGGCAATATTTATCCATAAAAGAGATAGGTACTCCCATTACTCCACTATAGTCATTAGGAATAACTTCTGTATAAGGAACTTCGATGGCATCATAATTATCATAGTGCTGATATTCAGTTTGTCCTTTTAACTTTTTGTTGAATTTCAAATTATCTGCCATGCTCATAAGTTGTAGTGGCTTGTGACGTGCTCCGTGGTCAATATTTGTAAACCAACGTGAATGAGCAGCTTCATAAAGAGGGCTATTCGTACTTTCCTGATAGAACCAACGAACATCTGTTGTGCCGAGCCACAATTTGTTATCTTTTAAAAGAGGGAAAACTTCTTTGTAGGTAATCGCATTCATATTTCCGATTACAAGACATTGTTTCTTCCCTTCCATGATCCATGCAAGGAATTCCCGAAACAGGCTAAAAGGCGGATTTGTGATAATGATATCCGCTTCGTCGCGCAGAGCGGTTACTTCGGCACTACGGAAATCGCCGTCACCTTCCAAATAACTCCACTGCAAATCGTCAATATCGATGCGACCGTTTGCGTTGGTATCATGCGTAAGGGTGAAGATTTTGCCTTTAATACGGCTCTTCTCTACATTGTACATCGGATTCTCCGTCTCAAAGAGCGTCGGTTGCCAATCGGTCTTGTACTTCTTGCTTTCGATAGCATAGGACGTGGAAATAAGTTTCTTCAGGCCGAAGAACTCAAAGTTTTGTGCAAAGAACTTGGTGAAATTGCTCCATTCGGGATCGTCGCAAGGCAGCAGAATCGTCTTGCCCCGAAACACATCGGGGTTGTATTCAATATATGCGTTTACTTCTTTTTGTATGTCCGCATACTGAGTGTAGAACTCATCGTTTTTCGCATTCTTCGCGGCTCCTAAATTTGCGTTTTTTGCCATAGACTGATAGAATATTTACACATACTATCAATCCGCAACGCAAAAAGAAAAGGGTGCTTTCCTTATTGCGTTAACTAAGGCTGCCAACCACGGAACCTCTCACCGATAATAAGTACTCACACCCATACGGGATGTGCATAACTTATTATTTATCAGTGAGAGGCATCCATAGGGACACCTAACTACTTATTTCTGTCGTTGTTATTCCTGAAAAATTGGTTGGCTTCAGTTAACGCGAAATAATAGTAATGCTTATTGTTTTATTATGTTATTGCGCAACGCTTTGCGCGGTTTTATGTCTTATTGTGATCGGTTTAACATCATGGCGGACAATATGTGTATTTGTGCAGACGGTAACTGCACGATTTAATTTTCAATTATCTCCCAATGTCCGCCGTTTTTAGGTCCGACACGTTTAATGATAACATCGGACATCTCTGCTATACGATTTTCTATAGTAGTGGAGCTGACAGATAATGCTTCCGCAAGTTCAGAATATGTAATATTGGGATTGCTTACAATCAACTCGATTATTCGGATTCTGTTTTTACCCAACTTTTTACCCAACTTTTTACCCAACTTTTCACCCAACTTCTCAACGATGTTTTTTTCTCCGAACTTTTTCTCCGAACTTTTCTCCGAACTTTCCGTAGTTCTATCCGTAGCCGATATGGTCAGTTCAGCACGCTTGGATTCTGCGATGTTCAAGCGGATACGGAACATGTCATCGTCTGTAATAGTAGGTTCGGCTCCGAGATATATTGGTGCGTAATGGTATAAGTTACGCACACCTGTACCAAGGTGCTCTGCACGTCCCATCTGCACAAAGAAGTTCGCCAAGTGCGGATTCTTGGGATGCGGTGTGTAATTGTCCGGAGTGATAACACCGGCACGCAAAGGACGATTCGCATTTTGTATTAGAACATGGTCTTGGCGAATGTCAATCAATGAAATGGAAGGATTGAGATACTCGCGATGAATGAGCAGGTTGGATACTACTTCACGGAAAACCTTATTGCGTAGCGAAACGCGTTGGTCTCCCTCCATATAGAATGTATCCGGGAAATAGCGTTCAAAGAAACTCATCAACTCCGAATAGCCATCAATAATATTGCCAAACGAAGTAAAACGGTCGTCATAACGATCTGTATTCACACGGCGAAGCACGCAATCAATCTTGTAGTATGGTAGTGCGCTTTGGATAACCTCATCCTTACCAAACAACATCAACGCGGCGAGTGTAAACCCTTCTTCTCCTGTACGGACATCGCGTCTGTACAAGTTGGCTTGTCTGAAGAGTTCCATATCATCCAGTTCCAGCCAAGGGTGGTTCTCGCGCATGCTATGAATGAGGTTTCGAGCTTTATTAACAATACCATCTTTGAAGTCTTCAATACGTAGATACGGATAGATAGTATTTTCCGTGTATAGCGTGCTTTTGCGCAAATACAATGCACTTATCTCGGCATCTGTTCGCAGTTCGAAATCGCCATCAACACTACGATCAAAGAATTTGTTTTTAAATCGATGTGCTTGACTACTTGCCGGCACTTGAATAACAATCACTTGTGTCTTGTCTTTTGGAGACAATGGTTCTTGGATATCCACTATCTCCGGTTGTAGCAAGAAGGATGGCTTGAGTTGTTCGACGTTATTACTGATATTGGCGATATTCTTGCACATCTGGTCAATGGCACGAGGATTAACACCCTCCGTAATCGTACCATCATTGTGCGCGCCCAACACAATGACACCTCCATCTCGATTAAGAAAAGCACAAACCGTTTCGAACAAGTTGCTTGGCAACTCGCTCCACGCTTCTTTATACTCAATCGTACGCCTTTCGCTTTGGCTTGTAATCTGTTTCAGTTCTTCTTGTGTCATTTCTTATTAATTTGTGTCATGCACCCAAATCGGCTACAAAATTACAAAAATATTTTGACATATACAAGTTTTTAGAGAAAGAAAGTGCTGATAAAATGAAAATTGAAAAAGAAATCACCCAAAACTCATACTTTGATCGTTGCGAGGTGAAGTTTTAACCTATAAAAATTTGTCTTTTCCTAAATTTAGTAGACAGTTTTTTGATTATTTTCCTAAGTTAGTAGACACTCTTCCTAACTTTGTTGACACTTTCCTAAAAAAGTAGACAA
>ONWR01000006.1 GCA_900321605.1 uncultured Bacteroidales bacterium
CCGCCGTGGTTCGCTACCAACTGCCAAAGAAAATCAAACGTACTCATAAAAGGTTTTTCTTCTTTTTCTTCTTCCTACCTGCATAGTATCTGAGGAGAAAGAAGAAACTTTCTTTTTATTCTTTTTTGGTTCTTTTTCTTTTTGTTCTTTCAATTGACGCTCGGGATCCGCTGCTCGGGATCCGCCAAGATTGGCGGATACAAGAGCCATGCGGATACAAAGAGCGAGCGGGTCTTTAATCGACGCACACCACCGTATATTCCACACTATCCGGTGCGATATTCGGATGCAACGTCGGGAAGTTATCGCGGAGGGTTTTGAGGATCTTGGTGATAGAGGCTGACTGCGCTTTGAGCACTTGCTGCTCGGCGGTTTTCTGACGGAACGCAACTCCTTCGGGCATGGTGTATTTCTGTGGTTTGTTGATGAAATCGAAGGTCTCCGCGCGTCGTAACTCAAAGAGGTGACCGTCAAAGAGGAATTTGGAAACCTCACCCCGACCCTCTCCACAAGAGAGGGAGGAAAGAATGGATATAGCTTGGTTTTTCGCTGCAGGAGCGAGTTCCTCAATACGGGTGTTCGCCGATGCCACCAACTGCCGTAGTGCGCGTGTCTCTTCCAATGCGCTGGCACCTAATACTTCTGTTGTCTTGATTGCCTCCATGAGGGCTTGATTCATTTCTATACTTTTCATATTATTCTCCGGCGTAAACGTCACCGGCAACGTTGTAAGAGTTAAACAATTTGAGTAATTCTTCGGAAGGCATATTCTCCGGCAGCAACTCCGGTCGTCCGTCTTGCCGCGCAATCATGCGCCTTGCACGCAGGATCACGCGCCGTTTGCGGTTCTCGGCAGGGCTCACCCATTGCAGGTTGCACGCACGGTTATCCGTCGGCACACCGTTGATATGGTCGATCTCGGTCTGACCTTCTTGTGGTTCAGGAAGCCACACCGCCATGAGCCTGTGCGCCCATTTGCACACTTGCCTAACGAATAGATAATTTCCCCATCCTCCGGAACGTCTCCAATTGGGACCATGCAGATGCGCCTTGATGGGATGCAGCTCGTTGCCATAGCGCATGTAGAACGCGCCCAGCGCAGAGCAATACAGATGTTTGCCGGTCTTGCAATGCCGCAGTTCGGTCTCTGTCTCACCGTGCAGCATGATCGTTTGGGCATTCTCGTCCACCTCGTGGAAATCCTTGCCCAGAAGGAAAATTTGTCTTTTTGCCATAACTTTAATCGTTAATTTTGTTAGGGTCCCCAAAACATTTTAATTTTTGGGGAGAGGAGGAAGTGCGGCTACTCTCTGAGAAACGCGTTTCTCATCATGTAGCGAGCCACTTCCGACGAAAAGTCATGACAGCGCTGTCCGTCGGTGCGAGTTTATCGTGAGCTCATTCTCGCTTTCCGACGTTTGACGGTGCAAAGGTACTACATATTTTTCGTATAACCAACTATTTTACAGACCATTACACAACTCGATTCACAACTCACAAAACTCGCTACATAACTCACTACATAACTCGCAGAATTGGTGTAAAAACATCCAAAATCCGGCAATCTTACAGAATGATGAGAAAAAAGTTACGGAAAATTTGCATATATGATAAAAAAAGTGTATCTTTGCACGATTTTTCATTTCGGAAAGTGCTATGAGATATAGAATATTCGTTTGAAAAAGTGTAATAATGAACAGATAATTCGTTTGGAAAAATGTTAAAAAGAAAGATTGAGAACACTCTTTTGCAGTGGAAGAACCATACTAACCACAAGCCGTTAGTGATAATGGGCATCCGCCAATGCGGTAAGACCTTTATTGCCCAACACTTTGCTCAGGAGCACTACAAGACGGTTGTTTATATCAATTTTATCAAGCAGCCGGAACGAATATCTGCGTTTGTAGGTTCCAAGGCGGTGGACGACATCTTGCTCAGTCTTTCTGCTCAGATTGCGGGCATCACGTTCACACCCGGTACTACCTGCTTTATCTTCGACGAGATTCAAGAATGTCCGGAAGCTCGTACAGCACTTAAATTCTTCAAAGAAGACGGACGTTTCGATGTTATTGCTACCGGTTCACTCCTCGGTATACAAGGCTATGGCGACGAGAAAAAGAAACAACATCGTAAACTGATACAGCAAAAAGAGCTTGGTATCAACTCCGTTCCGGTCGGTTCAGAAGACATCGTGGAGATGTATCCGTTGGATTTCGAGGAATTCCTATGGGCAAACAATATCTCCACGGAGGTGATTGATGCACTCAAGAAGTTCTACCGCGAAGAGACACCCGTTCCGGCCGGAATTCACACAGCCATGAAGAACCTGCTCAACCAATACATTGCTATCGGCGGCCTGCCTGATGCTGTGAATGCGTTCCTTTCGTCCAAAAACATGAACGAGGTGAGCAAAGCGCATCAGTCAATCTTGAAGGAGTACCGAGACGATATGGTGAAGTACGCTCCCGATAAGGACAAACCGCATATCCGTGAGTGCTTCAATTCGATTCCCAAACAACTGGCCAAAGAGAACAAGAAGTTCCAATACAACCAAGTCAAGCCCGGAGGTAGAAGCGATACCTATCTTGGCTCGCTGCAATGGTTGGAAGATGCGGGGATTATCTGCCGTTGCTACAATACCGATATTACCGGTCTGCCCATGGAGGGAAACGCTAAAGACAACGTTTTCAAAGTCTATGTGTCGGATATAGGCTTACTTTTGGAGATGTTAGGATCAGGCACGCGTGCGGACATCCTGCAAGGCAATTTAGGAGGATTCAAAGGGGCTATCTTTGAGAACTTGATGGCGGATACCTTGCATAAGAAAGCACAGAGTCTTTATTATTTCCAAAAAGAATCCGGACTGGAATTGGATTTCCTCGTTCGTATGAAAGGAGAGTGTGTCCCGTTGGAAGTAAAAGCTAAATCATCCAAGGCGAAGAGTGCTAAAACCGTGTTGGCGCATCCTGAGAAATATCACGTCCATCAAATCATTAAGTTCGGTGATTTTAATATCGGTCGCGAAGGTAACCTGCTCACGATGCCGACGTATATGCAGTTCCTGCTTGACCTTGAGCCCGAACAGATTGTGTTGGAATCGATAGACACCGACCAACTCACGCAATGGGCCAAGCAAGCCCTTGCTGATAATTAAAAACCGACGAAGGCGGCAGGTTAACCAAATCGTTTACCCGAGTTCTATAATGGCACATACGAGTATCTGAAGAGTTTAGGAATTGAAGAGATATAAATGACACTTTTTCTGATCATATTATCCGTTATCATCGTTCTCGCAGCGGTATTAGCATATCTGTATCGGCAGCAGATAAAGGATTTGTATGTCAAACAGCAAGCTAAGCGTGAGAAAGAACGTCAGGAACGAGAAGCAGAGAAAGCACGATTGGAACAAGAGCGGTTACAACGTGAAGCGGAAGAACGCGAGCGTAAGCGCAGACAAAAAGAAGCCGCTGATGCCATTCTCCAAGAGTTTCTCCAAAAGAATCCATATATCGCCATTTCCGATTGGGAACAGGTCAAGAAACAGATATTAGAGGTATGTCCATTTTACGAAATAGACGCGAATTTTGTTCCGCAACATAACCGTGAGTTCCGCGAGCAACAGAAGATAGAGCACAAAGAGTATTTTGACAATCTCTTTACTTATCCGCTTGATGACCAACAACGCGAGGCAATTGTGACGCTTGGCGAAAATGTGTTAGTGGTGGCAGCAGCCGGTAGTGGAAAGACTGCAACAATCGTCGCTAAAACGCACTACTTGGTCAACAAAATGCACGTTGACCCGCGTAACATCTTGGTGGTGACATACACACGCAAAGCAGCGGAAGAACTCCAGACGCGCGTTGGTGTAGCAGGTGTTGAGTGCAGCACTTTCCATAAACACGCGATTGACACAATTTCGCGCATTGAGGGTGAGAAGCCAACCATTTGTGAGAACAACACTCTCAACACTATTTTTGACGCGCTTATCCATAAGAACACTACCTTTGAATCGTCTTTCTTCCTTTTCCAAACGGTTCAGAAAACGCTTCTCCAATACGACTACGAATATAGCAGTTACAAAGAATACCTCAAAGCCCTTCTTGAATATGGCAAAATGGCGCCTTATCGCGATATGGACAATAAGTTGTGCTATGTCAAGAGCCGCCAAGAAATGGAGTTGATGGTGATTCTTACCGAATTGGGTTTGAATGTGCGCTATGAGGAGAAATATCCCCATCCCACATCTTCTACCAAGTTCCGCCAATACAAGCCGGACTTCACAATCCACTATCAGCAAGACGGGCAAGACAAAGTCCTGTATCTGGAGCATTTCGCCATTGATCAACATGGACGTGTTCCTGTTTGGTTTGGAGAGGGAAAGCAAGGTGGATGGGCAAGAGCCGACCGCGACTACAATGAAGGCATTCAATGGAAGAAACAACTGCATCAGCAGAATGGTACAACAATGGTATATACCACCAGTGCTGATTTTCACCAAGGAATAATTTCTGCCCGTGTGCGGGTTGAACAATTGCTCCAACAACAAGGAATTCCTTACTCTCCGCTGACAATGGAGCAGAAAGCTAAGAAATTGGCTGTTCCTCTCAACCGTTCCATTGAAAGTCTTGTGAAGTTGATAAGTGGTTTTATTGCACTTTTGAAAGCAAATGGTCGTACAATAACTGAACTCCAAAATTCTATTTCGGATAGGGATGTTAACAAGGAACGCAATACGTTCCTGCTTCGCCATTTAGTACAACCGCTTTATGATGGTTATGAAGAAGCGCTTAAAGAGCGGAAAGAGTGTGATTTCACCGATTGTTTGCTGAAAGCGTCCGCACTACTCGAACAAAAGCAGATATACAATTACGACTATATCCTTGTGGATGAGTTCCAAGACATGTCTATGGATAAGTACCGTTACTTATCTGCGCTTAGACGGAAGAATCCACGTACACGTATCTTCTGCGTGGGAGACGATTGGCAGTCTATCTATCGTTTCTCCGGTAGTGATATCAGCCTGTTCTCGCAGTTTGAGAAATTCAATGGACCGACAGAAGAAATCAAGATTGAAGCAACCCACCGTTTCGGCGAACCGCTTCTGCAACGTTCATCTGATTTTGTGCAACAAAACCCTGCCCAAAAGAAAAAGAAACTGCGTCCGGATAAAGATAGAGTGACTTATTTGGCGTTTGCCGGATATGAAGATGAGAAAATTGAACGTTCCATCATTGAGAAGCAAGTTGCGCGTTTGCCGCAAGATGCACGCATATACATCGTCTCACGCTATCGTTACGACATCGGTAGTGTCTTCCCGGAAGCTGCAAGTAAAACACGTGATGAGAATGGAGGCGCAATCGAATTGAATATTGCAGGTCGTCGGATACAAGCACTTACCGCCCATTCAAGCAAAGGTTTGGAAGCCGATTACGTGTTCCTATTGAATTGTAACAGCGGCTATGATGATTATGGTTTCCCGTCACAAGTAGCCGACGACCCGATTCTGGATTATGTGTTAAGCCGTTCAGATTCGTACGACCATGCAGAAGAACGGCGTGTGTTCTATGTCGCTATCACACGCGCCAAACGGGCATCATATGTGCTTTTCGACAAACAGTATCCATCCTTGTTTGTAACGGAGTTAGGAGGCGTGAAAGAGGAAGATAATACCGGTGGTAGAATCTGTCCACGATGCGGAAAGGGCAAATTGATGTTCACCAAAGACGGCTACGCCAAGAATGGGCATTTCTATACCGTACAACGATGCACAAACAAAGAGTGCAATTTAAAAGATGATATTATCTTCTTTGACTCAAGAAAAGAACCGTACGAAGTGCTTGATTTTGATCAGTTCCTCAAACGCAAACGGGTAACTTCTGCAGAACAAGCGCATATCTGTGTGGGCACTTCTCCGGATTTCACAAGTCCGGTATTGCTTATCCCGTGTGCCGCGGAGTCTCCACAAGGTCTCGCCCTTACGCTCGACCCACGTTACGACCGCTACGACCTCGGCAAGTTCTACGCTCAACATATCCGCCAAAACGACCTTGCCGTTTGTATTCAACACAACGGTAACCTAGAACGATACCTATTAACGATTAGAAAATAATTGCAACCATGGATATCGATTGGGAGAGTATAATAGATTTTTTGCCGGAAGCGGATGAGTATTTTGATGGTTCTCATCTTGAATTTCATTTTGATTTGCCTACTGAAACTGTTGATTTGTTCGGTATTAAAAAGAGTCAACTTTCTTTGGATGAATTATACGATTTGTATATGACGGATAACTTCGCCTATGAGCGCAAGCGTCTATCTACAAATGTGGAGACAGATGAAAAAGGTGTTAGATCTGTTCGTATAGTGGACAACTGGCAGGAAGTAACACACCATACTTTATTGTATCGTCATGTCGTAGCGGAGCAATTATTTCATGGTGATTTATCAAAGATAGATTGGGAAGGTGAGTATTACGACAACACATATAAATTAGCATCTCTTTTTACTTTATGGCTTAATCCACTTCGCTGGGAAAAACCAACGAGGCTAACAGATGTCGTGGTAGAAGGAAGAGTCGCTGTGGAGGATTTTGATACAACACGAGAAAAGAGAGTTGTTGATGTATATAAGTATATTTCAAAGATGTTTGCTCTCAAGTTTGCTGATAATCCTGAAGAATTTCCGACAGACGATCCTTTTGATGGGGAATATGCAGGGATACATAATTGGAGTAGAATAGCAGATGGAAACAGTTGGGAGATACAAAGTATTCTTGAAGGTGGACGTAGTACAAGAGACGATATACGTTGCTCTCCGTCATATCATGCAGCCACATTAAGAAGGAATCTTGCTATTATAGCAGAGTATAGAGGAGGGAAACGGGCAGCAGAATTACTTCGAATGCTACAACAGGAATGGCCGACTATTAAAGTGTACAAAGTTAACATGACCTACATGCGAACGGAACACATCCAACAATTTGAAACAGCCCTATATAAAGGTTTTGATGATTTATTAGTTAAATGGGAGGATCCTCATATGGCGACTCCGCAATCACAAGAAACTCATCTGCATTTCCATAAACCGGTTAAGAATGTTATTGCAAATGTAGAAAACCTTAATATAAACGAATCATAACTCATGGAAAATAATCAACAAGATACGGATGCTCGTATATTAGTCCGATACATTGCATCCTGCGCTGACCCGCATAATCCCGTCCCACCATTACAAGTTCTCCAAGTGGCTATTCATCTGTTGGACGAGTTTCGGGAACATCCGGAGCATGTGCTTTCCGCGTGGGATTTTATCGACAAAGCCCAACAAATACTTCAAAAACAGAATCCGAGCCAACAATATTATAGACGGACACCGGGCTATCAGGTCGTTGCGGCTATGTACGTTATGCTAAAGGTGGATGGGCTGAAAACAATCGAAGAAGAAGCGTTGGCTAATGATATATTCCAAGTCTTGGATGAGCGTTCAAGAAAGAACTTCCACTTCGACCAACAAGCTGTAGAACAAGTCATTAAGGATATTCAGCTATACAAAAAGACCGCTCCGCCTACTATCAATCCGTTGGAACTCTTTGCAGAAATAGCAGAGGGGAAAAATCTGGCTCAGGTAGATTGGAAAGTGGCGCTTAACGAAGTCGTTAAGTATCAACATCTGTTTGGCAAGACATTCCCGTATTACTTATTGCTTCATACATTCGTGCAAGGTATCAAATATCCGATTAAACGAATAGACGTTCTTGGTCATCTGCAAGATGCAGCAGAAAAGTATCTTTCGAAAGAAGAAGCAAAAGAGTTCGTGGACGATGCCCATTATCTGAATAGCATTTATCTTCGTCTAAACGGTTTACTATCCAATGGACTTCCTAAAGTTTGGGGCAATGCGCCTGATATGGATGAACTGACGTTATTCGTCCGCTATATTGAGCCGACCTCTCTGGTTGCCATTGCGCAATCTATCTATGATAGCCGTGAAATAGTTGGGCAACGTATAGGTATGGTGCAACATATCTTGCGCCATGAGAAGTACAGCGGACAACTGCTCACTACCAATAGTTATGATTTCTGCAAGTGTCTTTATCTGGTTCATGGCTATCGAATGTTAATGATGAGCGGGAAAGAGGATTTTCGTGAGCTGCCGACAATAGACAACTTAGATTGTGAACTTCGCAATGCTTGTTTTGATGTCTATATTGATCTGCGCGTCAAACAGATTCTGCAAGAACTAAAGCGCGATAATCGTCGTTTATATCCGGCGAAAGAAGAGGAAGCCTATGTGGAACTAATCAAACAATTGACTAACGAATATACGCAAATGGAACAAGCGGCGCCTATGATTATCCCTAACTTCATGGCACGTGATAGCCTCTTAACCGCAATGAACTTCCTCGCTCAATATGCGCAAGACAAACAGAAAGCAGCCCAAGAAACGAGTCAGCCAAAAGAAACAGATAAGGCTCCTGTTTTCAATTTCAACGCGCCTGTCGGGCAATTCATCGCTAATGTCGAACAATTTAACAACACCAAAGAATGAGTGCTAAATTTGAAATACATTTCCATGCTCCTGTAGGGCAAAACATAAACAACGTCGAGCACATGGATGTGCATGTTGATAAAGACGGAAATATACAAGTACTTAACGCTGAGAACATAGTCACACCCTCTTCCGCACAGAAGCCAATAGAGCAGAAACCTCTAACTGGCATCGACGCAGGCATATACGCCGTCCATCAAGCTCATCTCTGCAATGCTGCTGATTGGGCAGTAGTGTCAAGGATCTTGGAAGAGAGAGGCACTTGGCAACGGAATGCCTTTACCGCACATGCCGAGTATATCAATGATATCTGCGGAGAGAACGTTACATCATCCACATCCTTATCCCGTTCGCCGATCTATACCAAAGTTGCCGGTGAATATCCTAACTGGACCATCCGCCCCTCCGAACAAACCCGCGAAACCGCCTCCAAACTCCAAACTTATCTTGAGATAGGTAAAATTTTCACCGAAGCATTAGAAAGGTAACACCATGCCCTATCCACATAATAACATAGATTGCCCGCGCTTAAGCTAAGACTTGTGTGACATGTGCAAATAAAAAGCAAAAAATCGCTCAGAGGGAGCGATTTTTGCTTTTTAGATATCACGCGTATGAGCGCGGGTGTTCATTAGTTATTGTTAGCTACGGATAGCTCCGATTACTTTCTATTCGGGAGTTCGAGGCCGTAGTTCTTGCGTTTGTCTTCGATCTTGAGTGCGAGGCTCAAGAGGAACGCGAGGACGCCGAAGGACGCAAAGACAATCATCGGTACAAGGTAGCCGTTGGTAGCCACACGCAGTTTACCGATGAGCAGCGGCACAAGGCACAGACCGATGTTTTGCACCCAGAAAATGAGGCAGTAAGCCGAGCCCAGCACTTTCTCGTCGATGATCTTCGGCACAGAAGGCCACATGGATGCCGGCACGAGCGAGAAGCTGACACCAAGCACGAGGATCGTGATCAGGGCAAGGGTTTTGCTCGGGTACGCAGGCAGCACGAAAGCGAAGACGCTATGGCACGCAATCATGATAATTGCGCCAAGGAGCATCATAGACGCACCTTTACCTTTGTAATCGATGAACGCACCGAGGAAAGGCGTCAGAACCATAGCGAGTATCGGGAACCATTTGAAGAGTCCTGCTGCCTCGGCATTGGAGATAGAAAGGGTCTCTTCGAGGAAGTTCGTAGCGAAACGCTGGAAGGGGAAGATAGCGGAGTAGTAGAGCACGCAAAGGAGCGCTACGATCCAGAACATCTTCGACTTGAAGATCTGTCCGAGGTCGGAGATATGAAACTCCTCCTCCGGATCTTTCTCGGCAGTCGTTTCTCCGATAGCCACGAGTTGGTTGTCAAAGCGTACATCCATGATGGTGAACACAAAGAAATTGAGCAAACCGACCACAAGGAGGAGGGAAGCGAAGAGCAGCGGAGCGGTCACGGAGTTCGTGCCGTTGACTGCAAAACGCTCGCTGAAAAGCGGTGCAAGCCACATCGCAGCGAAGACACCGAGACGAGCTATCGCCATCTCCAGACCCATTGCGAGCGCCATCTCTTTGCCTTTGAACCACTTAGCAAGGATCTTGCTGACGGTAGTACCCGCCATCTCGCATCCGCAGCCGAAGATCATAAATCCGAACATCGCCAGTTTGGCGCTACCGGGCATGGAAGGCCACCAAGAGTTCAGCCACTCCACCGTGTTGGCTTCGGGCCACGAGATGCCCCAGTATTTGATAGCTGCTCCAATAACCATGAGGCTGGCAGAGAGCAGACCGGTGAAACGGACTCCCATCTTATCGAGGATGATACCTGCGAGGATGAGGAAACCGAAGACGTTGAGCAGGTACTCGCCAGCTGCGTAAGTACCGAAATCACCGCGATCCCAGTTGAGGTTTTGCTCCAAGAGCGAAGCGAGGGGCGAGAGGATGTCCACGAACATATATGCGAAGAACATCATCGAAGCCACCAGCACTAATACCGCCCAGCGTGCTACCGCGTTATCGCGAAGAGTTGTTTGAATTGCTTTTACCATAAAAATTTAGTCGTTAGTCGTTGGTCGTTGGTCGTTAGTCGTTTTCTTATACGACCATTTCTTTTTCTTTTTGAGCCACTCTGCCTTTTTCTTCTCGTATTCGGCATAGTGGGACTCCAGATAGCCGTCAGCCATAAATCAATGTACAAAGTGTCAATGTACAATGTACAATTTTACTTAATACCCAATTCTTTCTTGACAGAGGGCGTAACATCGACAGCATCGGTGCTAATGAACGCCATGGCAGCGGAGTCGAAGATATAGGTGTAGCCCTCACGCTCGCCGACTGCTTTGATCGCTTTGATCATGCGCTCGTGAATAGGAGCCAACAAGTCCTGTTGTTTCTTCTGGATGTCCTGCTCAGCGGTCTGATAGAAGAGTTGGATACGCTGCTGCATCTCTTGGAGTTCCTGCTGACGGATCTGTTTGATAGCGTCCGCCATGGTGGCCTCCTGCGCTTGGTAGTCTTGGTACTTCTTCTGGATCTCCTCGTTCATGGAAGCCAACTGCGACTCATACTGTGCGTTGATGGTATCCATTTTGAGTTTTACTTGTGCCATCTCCGGCATCTGAGCGAAGAACTCCTGCTGGTTGATGTAACCGAATTTTTGTGCGCTGGCGAGCATCGGCAAAACCAGCATCATTGCAATAATAATCTTTTTCATTGTTGTATAGTTTTTTTATCGTTATTTCGTGATTACGTTATTTTAATGTTCCACGAGTCCGTGTTTAGTCCGTATTGCCTCCGTGTTAAGTCCGTTATGCTTCTGAGGCTTTTTTGTGGAACAATGGGTCTTTATTATTTCGCGCCGAGTTTGCGGAGCACTTGGTCAGAGACGTCCAGCTTGGAGGACATATAGATGAGTGCGGGATCGGCGGAGCGGTCTTTGACGAGGACAATACGTCTCTCGTTAGCGACCTCTTGGATAGCGTTATACACCTCATCCTGAATGGGTTTGATGAGCGCTTCGCGTTTCTTATAGAGCTCGCCCTCTTGACCGAAGTATTTGCGTTTGAGTTCGAGCACTTCCTGCTCTTTTTTGACGATCTCCTGCTCGCGTTGCGTACGCATGTTTTCAGAAAGGAAGATCTGTTCCGTCTGATAGTTGGTCGCCATGACACGTGCTTCCTGCTGCGCGGCGTCGATCTCTTTCTGCCAGCGTTTGGAGAGCATAGTGAGCTGCTCGTTCGCCTGCTCGTACTGCGGCAGGTTCTTGAGGATGTACTGCATATCGATATATGCTATCGGCTGCTCTTTGGCTGCAAAAGTCGTGCCACAAAGCAGCAGGGCTGCCATTAATAATGAATAATGAATACTGAATATCTTTTTCATATCTGGTCTTTTATCTTTTAGCAGCCTATGGCTGCGGTCTTTATTCTTTACGCGAAGCGGTCTTTACAGTTCTTGTCCGAGGACGAAGTGGAACTGACTACCGCTATACTGTTTGGAGCCGTTGATCTCGTCGAAACCCCAACCCCAGTCCACACCGAGGAGTCCGAACATCGGGAGGAAGATACGCACACCGACGCCGGCTGAACGCTTGAGGTTGAAGGGGTTGTAGTCTCGTAAGTCAGCGAAACAGTTACCTGCTTCGATGTAACCGAGAGCCCAGATGGTAGCGTTCTGCTCAAGCGTAATGGGGTAACGGAGCTCTACCGTAAATTTGTTATAGACATAACCGAGGTTACGTCCGCTGGTGAGGTCGTACGGGGTAAGCGAACCGGCAGAGTAACCACGCATAGCGATATACTCGGTCGATAGACCGGACGAATAACCCGCCATACCATCACCACCCATATAATAGGTCTCGAACGGCGATTTGGCGTATTTATTGAAATAGCCGAGGTACCCGAACTCTGCACGGGTCATGAGTACCAGTTTGCTATCCGGCGTGAGGGGCGTGAAGATCTTGCCCATGAATTTCCATTTGTGGTACTCGATGAGGTGGTAACGCTCGTTGTCAGGCAGGGTGGAGTAGTCTTTCTTGCTGAAGAGCGACCAAGGCGGCGTGATCTTCAGACCCAGCACGAACTGCGAACCACGACGGGTGTAGATGGGGTTGTCGATAGACGAACGACTCAACTGGAGGTTCAAGGAGAGGTTATGCGCCGTTCCGTTAGTGATCAGCAAGTAAGGCCAGTCTTTCATCCAGAAGAGGGTGTACCCCAACTCGACGTAGAGGTTGAAGTAGTCGTCCGGCCATTTGAGACGCTTACCATAACCGATAGCCAAACCGAACTGACGGATGAACTTATCCTTGTCGGCTTCGGCTTCCGCCAGCTGCTGGTAGTAGTTGGAGTTGCCGGAGTAGTAATAGTAGTTCGAGTATGTGTTATAGAGGTTTTGGTACGCTTTCTGGTAACGGCTGGACCAACCGGTCTGGTTGTAGAAGAAGAAGCTGGCACTCAACTGATTAGGACGCTTACCACCGAGCCACGGCTCCAAGAAAGAGAGCGAGACGGAGGTGGAGTAGATACCGTTGGTACGCAGGTTGATAGCAAAAGTCTGACCTTCGCCCTGCGGTACTATATGCCGGTACGCCTTCTTGTTAAAGAGGTTTTGGATCGCGAAGTTGGTGAATTTGAGACCGATAGTACCGGTGATACCGGTAGCACCCCAACCGAGCGAGAACTCGATCTGGTCGCTGGATTTGGTCTCCAAGTTATAGGTAATATCCACCGTTCCGTCTTCGGGATTCGGCTGGATGTCCGGCACGAGTTTCTCTTGGTCGAAGTGACCCATCTGCGCCAACTCACGGAGCGAACGCATGATATCCGACTGCGAGTAGAGCTGTCCGGGTTTGGTGTATAACTCACGGCGAACGACATGCTCATAGACGCGTGTGTTACCGACGATCTTGATATCGTTGATGGTAGCCGGTTTGCCCTCGTACATGCGCATCTCGAAGTCGATGGAGTCATTCTCCACGTTCACCTCAACGGGCTCTACGTTGAAGAAGAGGTAACCGCGATCGGTATAGAGTTTGCTGACGGCGTCATCATCGGTCTGCAGACGTTCGTTGAGGGTCTTGAGGTTATAGACATCACCGGGTTTGATACCCAAGGTAGCGTCCAGATACTCATAGGGATAGATGGTGTTACCGACCCATTTGACGGAGCGGACGTAGTACTTGTCTCCTTCGCTGATGGTCATATAGACATCTACGCGGTTGGGGTTCTCGGGGTTTGGAACAACGCTGTCCGCAACGATATAGGCGTCACGATAACCGTGTTCGTTGTATTTCTCGATAACCGCCTGTTTGTCTTTCTCGTACTCGGCGGTAACGAATTTCTTGGAGCGGAAGAGGTTGACGATATCGTTATCGTTCGTTTTCTTCATCGCCTTGTTGATCTGACGGTGGGTCAGTGCATGGTTGCCGGTGATATAGATCTTACCGACTTTCGTTTTGACTTTCTTGTCCACAGCGACAAGGACGCGCACGTAGCCCGGATGGTCGGCGTCGGCTTTCTGGATGACGTGTACCTCGGCGTTGTGGAAGCCTTTGTCGGCAAAGTATTTCTTGATAACTGTCTTGGCATGATCCTCTACGTTCGGGGTCATCTGACTGCCCTGACGGATACCGGCTTTGATTTCTATATCCTCCCTTTCGCTCTTTTTGAGTCCTTCATAACGCACCTCGCTGATACGGGGACGTTGTGCCAGCTCGATGACGAGCCAGATCTTATTGCCCTCGATCTTCTTGGCTTTGATCTTGACATTGGAGAACAGACCCTGTTTCCAGAAACGTTTGATGGCTTTGGTGATCTGTGCGCCGGGCACCTCTATCTTATCTCCCACAGCGAGACCGGAGAAGCCGATGAGCACAAAGTCTTCGTAACTATCCGCGCCCTCTACTTCGATTCCCGCTATCTCGTAAGTTTTGCTGGAGAGTCCGTACTCTATCTCCTGCGCATGTGTCGGGAGGGGACGCACGAGCAGGGCGCATAGAGCGAGGACTACTATGTATAAAATTCTCTTCACGGTTATTTATTTACTTGTTCGGATGTTTTGCCGAAACGTCTCTCACGTTTCTGATAGTCAATGATGGCTTTATAAAACTCTTCTTCGGTGAATTCCGGCCAGAGGCAGTCGGTGAAATAGAGCTCGCTATATGCAAGTTGCCAAAGAAGGAAATTGCTGATACGGTATTCGCCGCTTGTACGGATGAGCAAGTCCGGATCAGGCATGTCACGGGTCGTCATGAGGGAAGAGACGAACTGCTCTTTCACATCCTCGGGACGAAGCGAACCGTTGTGCGCCAGACGTACGGCTTCCTGCATTGCACGGGTGATCTCCCACCGAGCGGAGTAGCTGAGCGCAATGACCATGGTCAGACCGGTGTTACGGCTTGTTTGCTCAATGCAGCCAAGGAACTTCGCCTTGGTCTTCTCCGGCAGACGGTCGATGTCACCGATGGTTTGCAGACGTACATTGTTATTCATGAGCGTCGGCGTCTCCTTGGCGATGGTGTCCACGAGCAGGGTCATGAGTGCATCCACTTCCTCTTTGGGACGGTCAGGTACTCCACACCGAGCGCCGTAGCAGCGACTGTGATGTTATGTACCGTTTCGACACCTTGCTTGTGACCGAACATGCGTGCGAGCCCTTGTTTCTTCGCCCAACGACCATTACCGTCCATGATGATGGCAATGTGTCGCGGTAAGCGCTCTTTGTCTATTTGTGTTTTATAATCCATTTTTATCTTTCAACTTTCAACTTTCAACTTTCAATTTTCTTACCAGTTGCAGATGCGGCATTCTTTCTTTGCTCTTGCGAATTCAAAAACTATGCCAGCGGTGAGCATACCGGTGAGGTCGCAGTTCATCCAGTTCCATCCGTTGAGCTGGTGTTTGTTGTCGAGAGCAGCTCTTCCCTCGATATTATCCGCCATGTAGATATTATGCTGCCAAGCGATGTTGAGTCCGACGAACTCATGGAATTTCCACTTGAAGCCGATGCCCAGCGGCACATAAGCGGTAGCGTTGATCTTCTGATCCTTGGCAAACCCATATGTGCCGACACCGAGACCGATGAAGATATACGGGGTGTAGCAACGGATGCGTTTGTCGTATTTGTTGGTACTACCGAAGCGGAAGAAATTGAACTCCGCCATGACGTCGGCATTGATCATGCGGTTTTCCCATTTGGTGTCGAGCTTCTCGCCGCGGATAGTATAGTCGTTGGCGGTGATCCGTTGTCCGGACACTTTCGCTTGAATCGCCCAGCGCTTGGTGAACTTATAGCGGAAATGGATGCCGTAAGCCTCACGCGGACGCAGGAAAATATGATTTGCGGCATCGCCGACATAGTATCCGCAACCCGCCTGAATACCGAGCTCGCACAGGAACGGTTGTTGCGTCCCTGCGCTCTGCGCATAGGCACTTATACTCGCACACGCGAGCATAAATAAAAGGCATATATTTAGACACTTTTTGGGCATGTTCACAAAATAAGCGTGCAAAGGTACACATTTTTTCTCACATATGCAAATTTTAGCGTCATTTTTTCAATAAATAGAATAAAATTATCGTTTTTTGGTTAATTAGCCTTTCCCATGATTTTGAATTTAGAAAAAACATAAAAACATTTAAATCCAATAAAGCGCCTCGTACTCGAAGCGCTTTATTGGATTCTTTGAAAAACTTAATTATAAGTTTTAGGATTTATTACAGCATACAAGTGAGGGTGATGTAGAAAGGCTTGTTCCATGTGGCGTAGTAGTCAGATTCTTTGTTCTTTTTAGACATACCGAACTCACCACCAACGTCTAATCTCAGACGGCTCCATTGAACACCTGCTCCGATTCCCCAGAGCGCATTGAAACCTTTGTATCCATCTACTGAATACAAATTTTTGCTTTTATTACTACTACCATCTGCTTGAGTAAAAGCATAAGCTCCGAAATCGAAAACAGGACCGGTGTAGATCATAAAGCTCAGATTTTTAATCAATTCATAGCGGTATGAGAGCTGAACAGGAAGAGAAACGTTGATGTCGTGTGCGGTTATATTATAGCCACTGATTTTGCCTTTCTCGCGTCCGTATTCCATGAAAACACCCGTGCGGATACCGATACCATATTTGAAGGTCGGGTTAATAGTGAGACCGAAACGCATAACAGGTGTCGTTTTTCCATGGCGTCCTAATAAAAAGCTACCTTTTTCCGTCTCAACACCATCTGTCTCTTTCACGGATTTTGAAACATAACCGACAGTAAGACCAACAACAAACTTGTCGGAAGGTGTCGGATTGAACTTGATTTTTTTGTCATTAGCGGGGTCTTCTGCAGCAGGCTCTTCGGCTTTGCTGTTAGCAGCAGTAGCGGCAGATGCTGTAGAAGCCTGTTTTGCGGAAGCAGGTTTAGAATCTGCATTGTTGTAAGTTTTAACTGTTCCGTTATCATAGATGATAACAGCGATTTGGTCTGTTTCCTGAACAAAGACAGGACCATCGAGATTGCTTACCATTCTGTACTTAATAGCAGAACTGCTAACCTCTTCAATTTTTGCGTCAATTCGAGTGTTGTCTTTCAAGACGATAACGTCATTAGCAAAAGCTTTAAGCCCGAAGATTGCGCAAAGCAGAAACATGTAAATGCGTTTCATAGAGATTGACGGCTATTATATCCCATTGCCGTTTCGGTTTTTAATTAAACAAAAGTGTACAGCTGATTTTTTCATGTTCAAATCAGTTTTTTATCAATAATCTGAAGGCGTCTGTGACCTTTTTAACGGGTACAATTTCAATGGAGTAGCGTCCTGTTTCTATCTTCTGCTCGGCAGGAACAAGAATGCGTCGGAAGCCTAATTTCTGGGCTTCTGAGATGCGTTGTTCGATGCGGTTAACGGGACGAATCTCGCCAGCGAGACCGACCTCACCGCAGAGGCATGTACCGGCATCGAGGGCGATGTCCATATTACTGCTGAGAACGGCAGCGAGGACGGCTAAGTCGATAGCGGGGTCTTGCACTTTGAGTCCTCCGGCGATGTTAAGGAAGACATCTTTTTGGAGCAGTTTGAAGCCCACGCGTTTCTCCAAGACGGCGAGGAGCATGTTGAGCCGTCTGCCGTCAAAGCCGGTAGAGGAGCGTTGGGGCGTGCCATAAGCAGCGGAAGAGACGAGCGCTTGCACTTCGATGAGGAAAGGTCGTACGCCTTCGACAGCTGCGGCTATGGAGATACCGGAGAGCCCTTCGCGGGCAGTGGAGAGAAGCAGTTCGGAGGGGTTGGTGACTTCGCGCAGACCGTTCTGCCGCATCTCGTAGATGCCTATTTCGGAGGTTGAACCGAAACGGTTCTTTTGTGCGCGGAGGATGCGGTACATATACTGCTGGTCTCCCTCGAACTGAAGGACGGTATCGACGATGTGCTCCAGTACTTTGGGACCTGCCAAAGAGCCCTCTTTGTTGATATGTCCGATGATGATAAAGGGGATGTTGCGCGTCTTGGCGAACTCCATGATTCGTGCGGCACATTCGCGTACTTGCGAGAGGCTGCCGATGGTCGCTTCAACGGCTTCGGTTCCGATGGTTTGGATAGAGTCGATGACCACTATCTCGGGTTCGAGTTCTTTGACTTGGTCTAAGATCCGTTCGAGTGAAGTCTCGGACGAGATGAAGAGGTTTTCGGCGTTTCCGGCGAGCCGCTCTGCACGCAGTTTGAGTTGTCTGACAGACTCTTCGCCGGAGGCATAGAGGGTCTTTCGTTCGCCTTGCTGCATCAGCACTTGGAGAGCGAGGGTCGATTTGCCGATACCGGGTTCACCGCCGAGCAGCACAAGACTGCCCGGCACTAAACCGCCGCCTAAGACCCTGTTGAACTCACCGTTCAACATGTCAATTCGCATCTCTTCCGTAGCTTCAACGTCTTGGAGACGTTTAGGCGCGGAGGACTTGTCGGTATTTCGGAATTTCGTTATACCGGCATTCCGACCGCTTTCCAGAACTTCCTCTTCATACGTGCCCCATTCTCCGCAGACCGGACAACGACCCAACATCTGCGGAGCTTTTGCACCGCAGGACGAGCAGACATATTGAATCGTGGTCTTTGCCATGAATTAAGAATTCAGAATTCAGATTTCAGATTTCAGAATTAGAGGGGTATCACATTATTTTCCTCTGCGAGGAAGGTGTTGTCAAAAATGGGTTTGGCTTCGGCAAGGAAGAGGGAGTGATCTTCGATACGTGCGGAGTAGTGCCCGAGGATGAGCTTGCCGACCTTGGCTTTCTGAGCGATAGTGGCTGCGTCCGCTGCGGTGGAATGTTTCACCTCTTTGCTGCGTGCCGCCATGGATTGCAGGAAGGTGGACTCATGGTAAAGCGTTTCGACTCCTTCGATGATGGGGATGATCTTCTCGCTGTACATAGTGTCCGAGCAATAGGCGTAGCGTTTGCGGGTGACGTGGTCGAAAGTGCCATCATCGTTCTTGACGCGGTGGGTCTCTTTGAAGAGGAATCCGCAGGTCGGTACTCCATGTTTGAGCGGGATCGTCTCTACAGAGACAGTGCGATCCTCGAAGATCACCTCGTGTTTGCGCGGGTTGATGGGGTGAAAGATGATGTCGTATAGCCGGTCGTTGGCATGATAGTTCAAGAGCGGCGTGAGCAGTTTCTCCAAGTCGGGATGCGCATATATGTGCATCGGTTGCGTCCTTTTGAGCATGCCGAGCGTGGTGAGCAGACCGATGAGTCCGAAGCAATGATCACCATGCAGATGGGATATGAAGATGTTATACAGCCGCCCGGTGTGTACACCGAGTCGCTGCATCGTCAGCAGTACTCCTTCGCCGCAATCGACGAGGAAAGACTTATCGCACAACTCGACCAACTGCCCGGAAGGGGAAGTGGTCTTGGTCGGCTTTGCACTGCCGCATCCTAAGATGGTTACTTTAGAATTCACAATGTATAATTTACAATTCACAAAGGGCTCTTGGCGTTTGGTACGAACTTTTAAATAGGTACGATTCTTCAAGTTTTGTACGAAACTTATAGGAGGCTTTGTTCATTGTGATTTGTTAATTGTTAATTGTGGCGAGCTTTGCGAGCACTCGATTGCCCAAAGCTGTTTTTTTCTCGATGTGCTCGAGGACGGCTTTGACGAAAGAGTTGGACTCAAACGAACCGCGTACTTCTTCGAAGTCAGCTTCCGCTTGTTCGCGGTCTCCATCGACACCGAAACCTGTCTGGCTGTTGAGGTCAAACTCTTTGCGGGCATCGTTATAGACCATCTTATCGAGGCTTACTACCGCTGTTTTCCAATCTTCTACGGCTTTGCGAACCTGCTCTAAGGTGACGTGATCGACGTCGCAACCCCACACTTTCTCCAGTTTGTCCAATGCCCAAGTCCACTCGTACGAGTAGTAGTTAGCGTGCATCTCTACGAGGCGAGCTTGTATTTCTTCGAGGGTGAGGTTTCCGCTCTCGATGTCGTCCAAGAGCTGTTTCACTTCGTCTTTGGGCGCCAAGAGACCTGCCATATCGACCCAACTTCCGAGTCCGACAGGAGAGTCGGGACGAAGAGCTGCACGGAGTTCGTCTATGGTTGACCATTCGCTTTGCTCCAGACGGCTGATAAGACTGTTACCCAAGAATTTCTGGATACCGATGGTGTATAACTCGCGTCCGTGACGAAGCGAGGAGTTGCGGATCTTACAGTTCTTGTAGCCGTACACTTCGGTGTTCTCTCCACTGAGTGCTTGAAGCTCGTCCAGCACTTCGCGTCCCCGCCACATCTTCTGTACCGTATAAGGGCTGAGGAGGTTGAAGTTGATGAGATCGAGCTTATGCGGATCTTTGCGGTTATCACGTTTCGGCCATTTCTGTGCGTCACGGATCGTACCGACGGTTCGCAGGTTAGCGCCCGGCACGAGGTAACTCTCGGAGTTGTTCTCAATGAGATACGAGAAAGGCAGGTCGGAGGTGTCCGCATGGTGGGTGTGACGTCCCATGACGAGGGAGAAAGCTCCCACTTTGGAAGGCCAGAGAAGATAACTGTCGCTGGTCGTCTTTGCACCACGCTCCGCTATACCTTGGTGAATAGGACCCAGTTTGTACATGTGGTTCGACTGATTCGAACCCGAGCCGGCATTGAGGAACGAGAACATTCCTGCAATGAGGAGGGTCGATTTATGGTGGGTCACCGTGTACGGACCTGCGAAGATCGCACAGGCTTCTCCGTGCATTCCTTGGCAGTTGGAGAAGAAAAGACTCTCACCTGCCGAGTAATGTTTGTCGAAGATACAGCCTTGTCCCACGAAGCACTTGTCCACCAAAGTCGAGTCGCCTATTTCTACGCCAGAGGCGATGATGAAATCGGTACACTTGACGCCGCTTCCCAGATGCACGGGAGCTGCTTCGTTGGAGTTGATGGTTCCGTTCTTTAGACGGCTGACACCGGTCAGTTCGGCATAATCGCCGATCTTGACGTTCTTGATACTACCGCAGTTGAGGATGCGCACGTTGGAGCCTATATATCCATGGTCGGAAGCCTGTGCCTGAGCGTACGCTTCGATCTGTCTCTCTAACTCTTGGATCATCTTAGGCCGATGACGGTAGAGGGTGAGGATATATGCGAGACTTGCGCTCAGTTCGTTGAAGATGGGAATCTCCCGTCCGCCTCCTTCGTTCATAACCGGTACACGCACTCCGTTTCCGAACGTGCTGGTACCATCGACGAGGATAGCGTTGACGTTCTCGATACAGGTGTTGTCGCCGATATAGTAGTTGGCGATGTAGTTATGGATATTGTAGAGGTGCGCCTCGTTGCCCACTTCGCAGTTATGCAGCATCGCGTTATAGATACCCGTGTGGATCTTGATACCTCCGGGCAGTTCTATCTCTTTGCCGTACACGCCTAAGCGGTTGTGTCCCGAGAAATTGGTGTGACGTACAAAGCGTGCATCAAAGCCTTCTGCTACTTCGACATCCGACCAATTGGTGGCTTTACAGCCTTGGCTCTCCAGTTGCGCAATCTCCTGTTGTGATAATTTGCGGTACATATATAACGTTTTTTACGTTTGGTACTTAATCATTCAAGAGCATCGGCATGAGCAGCATGAGGATGTCTTCGTTCTCAACATTCTCTACCGGCAGGATGAGTCCTGCACGAGCGGGATCAGCGAGCTTGAGCTGTACATCTGCGCTTGCGATGGAGCCGAGCAGGTCGATGAGGAACGGTGCTTTGAAGCCGATAGCCATCGGAGTGCCGTTGTAATCGCAGCTGATGGTTTCCTCTGCGCTGGTGGAGAAGTCGATGTCCTGTGCGGAGATCTTGATCTGGTTCTCGCTAAGCGCCAGACGCAACTGTGCGGTTCCGTTGTTAGCGAAGACAGCTACACGTTTGCAGGCATTGATCATGGTCTGACGATCTACGGTCACTACGTTCTGGTTGCCCTGCGGAATGACAGCGTTGTAGTTTGGGAAACGTCCTTCGATCTGACGGCAAACGATGATCGTGCTGCCGAACTCGAAGCGTGCGTTCTTAGCGCCGAAAGTCACTTTGACTTCCTCTTCCTCTTTCGCCAAGAGGTTCTTGAGGAGACCGGCGGGTTTCTTAGGCAGGATGAAGCTGGCAGCAACTCCTGATTGCACACCGGTGTTGGTATAACGAACGAGGCGGTGAGCATCGGTAGCAACCATGGTCACTTTGTCCTCAGCGATGTCGAAGAAGATACCGTTCATCACCGGACGGAGATCGTCATCAGCCGTGCAGAAGATGGTCTTCTCGATAGCGCTTTGCAGAATGTTTGCCGGCATAGCGATCGAACGAGCGTCAGCCTCTGCCGCCGGCATCTCGGGATATTCGTTGCCGTTGACGCCAACGAACGAATAGGTACCGTTCTGGCTCACCATGCTTACTGCGAAATTGTTCTCATCAATGGTGAAAGCAAGGGGTTGCTCACTGAACTCCTTGAGGGTCTCCAACAGCAGTTTGGCAGCAGAAGCTACTTTGCCTGCTCCCTCTACGTTGTCCACCTCGATGGAAGTGCGGATAGTGGTCTCACCGTCCGAAGCGGTTAATGTCAACTCGTTGCCCGACAGGTCAAACAGTACGTCGTCCAAGATGGGCAGCGCATTTTTGTTGTTAATTACGCGGCTAACTGCCTGTAATTGCGAGAAGAGTTTAGAACTCGATACATTGAATTTCATATACGTATATTTTTATGTTTTTGTTCAACAATAAAGGTGTTCTTCTTGTGCAGTTTTGTAATAAATTACAATTTAGCGTGCAAAGATACAACTTTTTTTTGATATATGCAAGGTTTTTAACCGTTTTTTGCAAAAAATATGCCATTATAGTGCCAAAAATTTGCAAATATGAGAAAAAAGCAGTACCTTTGCAGTCGAAAATGGCGAAAATAGGTATTTTTGATAGTGGTTATGGAGGATTGACGATTTTGAGAGAGATCCGCCGAGTGTTACCTGAGTATGATTATTTGTACTTAGGAGACAATGCGCGTGCGCCTTACGGCACGCACTCGTTCGATGTCATTTATCGGTATACGCTTCAGGCGGTGAAGTACCTGTTTGAGCAGGATTGTGCGTTGGTTATCTTGGCGTGCAATACCGCAAGCGCGAAGGCGTTGCGGACGATTCAGCAGCGGGATCTGCTGGAGATAAATCTCAAATCTCAAATCTCAAATCTCAAATCTCCTAAGCACAACGTGCTTGGAGTCATTCGTCCGACGGTGGAAGCTGTGCCCGGGATTACAAAGACCGGTCATGTGGGGATCTTGGCAACTCCTGCAACGGTAAGTTCCGAGAGCTATGTGTTGGAACTGCAAAAAATGTCTATCAGCGAGCCCGGCGAGCGGTCTGTCAGCGAAGCGATCTGTCAGCGAAGCGGTCTGTCAGCCGAAGGCGGTCTTGTTGTCACTCAGCAGGCTTGTCCGATGTGGGTTCCGCTGATTGAAGCAGGGGAACATAATAGCGATGGAGCGAAGTTTTTTGTGGGTAAGTATCTGCGTGAGATCTTGTCGAAAGATCCGCAAATAGATACCTTGGTTTTGGGTTGTACGCACTATCCGCTTTTGAAAGAGAAGATTGAAGGTTGGCTTCGTTATCACGAGGAGATTGAGGAGTCGGAGTTTCCGGTAGCGATTCATACCGAACATATTCAGATCATTTCGCAAGGAACATTAGTGGCGGAGAGCCTGAAGGACTATTTGAAGCGTCATCCGGAGTACCGCGAGCAGTTGAGTTTAGGCGGTACTTGTGCTTATCTGACAACGGAGAATGCCGACCGTTTTGCGCAATCCGCATCCATTTTCTTGGATTCTGCTGTGCAAGCAGAGCATATCAATCTGGAGTAAAAATCAATATCTTCGGTATTATATACATAGTATATAATACTAAGCATTTTATGTGCTAAAATTAGTGCGTGGTTAGTGCGTGGTTAGTGCGTTCTAAGTGCGTGGTTAGTGCGAGATTTTCGATATTGTTACCTATTTTTTACCTGCTTATCTGGATGTTAGTCCCCTTCCCCCTGTGCATTTCTCGCGGATTATTGCGCGAGCTCCTCTTTCTTTGTCTTCTGTTACAAAAGGTTATTTTGAGGGGATTTCGGATGTCTTGTGTAGCAGGATGGCTTTGCCAAGGGCGATCGAATTCTCACCGCTATTCAGACGACGCGTGACACCTTGGATGGAGAGATACAAACCGTGGTAAGCGGTGTTGTTATAACTCGTATAGATTGCATCAATGGTTTCCAGCGGGATACGCAGTTCATCTTCAGTCCGGAACAGATGGTGTTCTTGAATAATGAGTGTGTCGCCGTCAATGATGTATTGGTTGCGGGCATGACGCCGGTAACTGAAAATACTCAACACAACGGTTCCACCCATTACCAGCCAGAAAGTGACGGATAGGAATATCATCAACAGCGTTTTCCAGAGGCGAATCACTATGTCCGAAAAGGAAGCACCATTCAATATATTATACAAACCGAAATATGCAAAAATAATCATAAAAGTAAACGGAATAGCGATTGCTATATCCAGCCCGTTAGGAATGTTGGGCGCGTGATGGAAAGACTGGCGTTCGGGGATAGTTTGTGTCCGTTCTTCTTCGGTCAAGATAATCGGCGTTTTACGCGTCATCCGAA
This sequence comes from uncultured Bacteroidales bacterium, assembly GCA_900321605.1. Lineage (GTDB taxonomy): Bacteria > Bacteroidota > Bacteroidia > Bacteroidales > Paludibacteraceae > Colicola. The sequence continues at coordinate 24,680 of ONWR01000006.1, forward strand.
AATAGGAGAACCCCTCGTATGCACAAAAGAGAGTAAGACTGATCCAGCGAGCCTCGATCGAAAATAGATAATCCAAGTAACTTCCTAATACTCCGATTAGAAGGAGACAAACCATATTCTGCAAAATATTCCAAAGAGTGCTTTTCATTTTATAAATCAATTAGAGGTGAATACTGTTTTTGCCAATTCGTCCAACTTAGCAGCCGTCGTGTTCATCCGCTGTGCGATGAGTTGGCGGCGTTTGTAATAGGTGCGTTTGGACATGCCTGTAAAGGACAGAATGTCGATGTTATCCACACCTAACCCGATTAAAACAAGTACCTGCACGTCCGTGTCCGTGAGGGAAGGATATTCGCGCCGAATAAGTTGTACTTTGTTGCTGAAAATGTGCTGCAACTCGTCCAGCGCGTCGGGTTTGTCGGAGTGTTGTTTGATTTGCTCAAGAATGATCCGGTCGCGTTGAGCCTGCTCATGCCGGGCGGCAAGAAGACGTATACGCAGGTCTGTCAGTTCGCGCCGGAACGAGATAATCCGCTCAACAATAAAGGCGATAACCAACACGACCGCTGTGTTCGCGATAATAATGATGTCGGGTATTTCTAAAAAATGACCTTCCATAATTCTGTGTTTTACAATTCGGTGCAAAGGTACTACTTTTTTGCGAAATACGCAATAGGGGATAATCCGCTTTATCACAAAAAATATATAGTAAGTATATATAATTGGCAGATAAATAGCATGTTATCCAATATGGACTATGCATCTTCGGGGCACACAAAAAAATGACATACTTGGGAGGTATGCCATTTTTTTTTGAGAAATTGATGGTTTTGAGGTTACTCAGTTTGGGTAAACAAGCCGATTTTACCAAGCGACACCCAGAGAGAGTCCGATGCCATGTTGGAGATATTGGTTGAAGGCTTTTTGATCAAATTGCGCATGTAAAGCTACACACGCGAACATGGTTGTGAGTACCAGTAAACTTTCTCTGGAAAGGGACGAGACTCTTTATGCCGGAGTGCCTATTTCATATAAATACTCCGGAGCTATATCTAAGCGACCATCTTGCCAAGAAACTGTCCATCCGTCCAACTGGAATTGGCTGAACAATTGTTTGTCTTTAAGTGACGCAAACAAAGGGTGAGCCGCGATAAACTCTTTCGCGTCAAACACTCGTTGCTCGCCATTAGAAAATGACAGAGACAAACGGTAATCGCCTAAATACTTGGCGCTATTTATCCAAATCAGATTCATATTAGTCAAGTGGTTTAATGTTAATAATCTCTTCGCCATTCTCCATGCGAAGCCAATTCTCTTTCAGTTCGTCTTTATGCTGATCGAACCATTCATATACAAGAGTCAATACACGGCGAGGTAAGTTACCATTGATTTCGCCTGTATTGATATCCATTGTTGCGCGATAGTCATTATAACGAATATGAAAATGCGGAGGGTTGTGCTCCGAGTTATACATAGTTATAACTATTCCATAAAAACGACTGATTTCCGGCATAATTGTTTGTGTTAATGGTTTTGCGCTGCAAAATTACACAAAAAAAATGACATACGCAAGGATTTTGAAATAAAAATTGAGTTTACTTGTATTTTTATGAAGTACACAAACTAAAAAAATGACATACGCAAAATTGTATGCCATTTTTTTGTGTGAGTGAAAGCGGTTTATCCCACGGAGCCTTCGAGGGAGACTTGGAGGAGTTTTTGGGCTTCGACGGCGAACTCCATGGGCAGTTTGTCCATGACTTCCTTGGCGTAACCGTTGACGATGAGCCCGACGGCGTCTTCGAGGGAGATGCCTCGTTGCTGGCAGTAGAAGAGCTGGTCTTCGTTGATCTTGGAAGTCGTGGCTTCGTGTTCAACGGTCGCTGTGGGGTTGGAGATGATCATGTCCGGGAAGGTGTGCGCGCCGCATTTATCGCCCAAGAGGAGCGAGTCGCATTGACTGTAGTTACGCGCGTTCTCGGCGTGAACGCCCATCTTGACGAGTCCTCGGTACGCGTTCTGGCTATGTCCGGCAGAGATACCTTTGGAGACGATGCGCGAACGGGTGTTCTTGCCGATATGGATCATCTTTGTGCCGGTATCTGCCTGCTGGTAGTTATTGGTGAGCGCTACCGAGTAGAACTCCGCCATGGAGTTGTCTCCGCGAAGGATGCAAGACGGGTATTTCCATGTGATCGCGGAACCGGTCTCGACCTGCGTCCAAGAGAGCCGTGCGTTCTCGTGGGTGATGCCGCGTTTGGTCACGAAATTATAGATGCCGCCTTTGCCGTTTTTGTCTCCCGGATACCAGTTTTGGACGGTCGAATACTTGACTTCGGCGTCTTTGTGAACGACGATCTCGACGATAGCTGCATGGAGTTGGTTCTCATCGCGCATCGGGGCTGTACATCCCTCTAAATAAGAGAGATAAGCGCCTTCGTCGGCTATCAGAAGCGTGCGCTCGAACTGACCTGTGTTACCGGCGTTGATGCGGAAATAGGTGCTCAGTTCCATGGGGCAACGAACGCCTTTGGGCACATAGACAAACGAACCATCGGAGAAGACGGCGGAGTTGAGTGCCGCATAGAAATTATCCGTCGGAGGCACTACCGAACCGAGGTATTTCTGAACGAGGTCGGGGTACTCTCGTACGGCTTCGGAGATGGAGCAGAAGATGATGCCTTTCTCTGCGAGGGTCTCGCGGAAAGTTGTTTTGACGGACACGGAGTCCATGACGGCGTCCACCGCCATATTACCTGCCAACGCTGCGCGTTCCTCCAAAGGAATACCGAGCTTGTCAAAGGTCTTCATGATCTCCTCATCGATGGCATCATTGGCATCATTCCCATCATTCCCATCATTCGCATCATTCTTTCTCGCCTTTGGCGCAGCGTAATAGGAGATAGCTTGGAAGTCGATCTCGGGAATGTTGAGATGCGCCCAAGTGGGGACTTGCATCGTCTGCCATTTGCGGAAAGCTTTGAGTCGGAACTCAAGGAGCCACGCGGGTTCGTGTTTCTTCGCAGAGATAAGCCGAACGATGTCTTCGTTCAGTCCCGCCGGTACAATATCGGTTTCCACATCGGTGGTGAAGCCGTATTTGTACTCCTGAGTCGTTATATCCTTAATGACAGAGTCCATGAAACTTCAAACTTTCTACTAAAATACTTCTCTCAACATTCAACTATAAACTCTCAACTAAAAAGAGCCACCCTTGGTCGGGCGGCTCTTAGAGGCCGGTAGCGGAGTCAAACCGCTCTAAACGGTTTTGCAGACCGCTGACTAAGTCGCTCATCCAACCGGCCGGTCGCGTTCGGCAACAAGTGTGCAAGGGTTTATACCGCTCCGCTAAATAAACGGGCAACTTGTGCCTCCGCTCTTCGGTCCACAAACACTCCGTTGGTTTGCGTCCCGATTTTTTACCGATTAAAGCATCGTTTGGGATGTTTTAATCGGAGAGGAGATTTCCCGAAAACTACATGAGTTGCAGCGCAACGAAATCGTTTATCGGCGAAATCGACGACAAAAGTACTGCTTTTTTTTGATATACGCAAATTTTAGAGGCAAAATTTATCAAAAAAACGCAATTTTATGCAAATTTAGGGGGTAGAGGAGCTTTTTCTGGACTAAAATACACAAAAAATGCAAAATTTTGCTTCTTCATTTTCCAAATTCAATTATTTTTTGTAACTTTGCACGCAAATTTGAAAACCGATGGCAAAATACATCTTTATGGCAGAAGAAGGCGAGCATGTGTTGCTCGACCAAGTCCGCGAACAATTGGGTCTCGACCTTAGTGACGCTACGCTCGTGTACACGGGTGTGGGCGCGATAAATATTATTAGGAGCCTGCAGGATCTGGATCGTGAGGCGGAAGTGTATAATATCGGCTATGCCGGTAGTGCTAATTTTGATTTGGGCTCGTGGGTGGAAGTGACGGAAGTGAGGCTGAATCACCCGAACGTGACGTACCCGGAACCGGAGTTGAAGTTAGAGCCCATAGGACTTAGCCATCAGCAGGTGAAGCAAGCTGTTTGTTACTCGAACTGCGATTTTGTGCTGGCTTCGGATTATAAGGACTGCGTGTTCGACATGGAGTTGGCTTTTATTGCGGCTTTGGGCTTTAAGCATCTGCATAGTTTGAAGCATGTGAGCGATAACCTGTCGCTTCATGCGTATCACGATTTAACTCATGGCGTAGAATGACGACAATCTATTTAAAACCGCATAAGGAGGAGTCTCTGAAACGTTTTCACCCGTGGGTGTTCAGCGGCGCTATCTCACGCGTGGTGTTGGATGCGTCGCATAAGGCATCTGCTCCGGAGGAGGGCGAGATGGTGGTGGTTCGTTCGTCGGCGAACGAGGTGTTGGGTGTCGGTCATTGGCAGGTTGGTTCGATAGCCGTGCGGATCTTGGCGTTCGGCGTGGAGCGTTTGGAGAAGACTTTCTGGCGCGAACGGATCGCTGCGGCTTACCGTGTGCGCGAGTCCATTGGGCTGATCCGACCGGATAATAACACGTTTCGTCTGATTCACGGAGAGGGTGATTTTCTGCCGGGTCTGATCGTCGATGTCTATGCCGACACCGCCGTTGTGCAGGCTCATTCGGTGGGTATGCATGTGTGCCGAAAGGAGATCGCGGAGGCGATTATTGCCGAAGTGGAGCAAGTGAAGGCGGTGTATTACAAATCCGACGATACCTTGCCGTTCAAGGCTCCGATAGAGGGAGAGAAGACAGGTTGGCTGACGACCAGCGACCAACGACTAACGACCAACGACGAATACTGGTCCGAGGAAAACGGTCTCTCGTTCCGCATCGATTGGTTGCGGGGTCAGAAGACCGGCTTTTTCATTGACCAGCGGGAGAACCGCGCGTTGGTGGAGCGATATGCCAAGGGCAAGGATGTGCTGAATATGTTCTGCTATACCGGCGGTTTCTCGTTGTACGCGCTGCGAGGCGAAGCGAGGACGGTCGATTCGGTCGATGTGAGTCAGAAAGCGATTGATTTGGTCAATATCAACGTAGCGCATAATTTTCCGGATGATCCTCGTCACCATGCTTATGCGGCGGACGCGTTTGATTTTCTGAGCGAGCAAAGGGAGAAGGGTAGTACGTACGATCTGATTATCTTGGATCCTCCGGCTTTTGCGAAGCATCGGGATGCGGTCAAGAATGCACTTCGCGGTTACCAGCGGATCAACGCGAAAGCGATAGAGATGATTCGTCCGGGAGGTATATTGTTCACGTTCTCGTGTTCGCAGGCTGTGGACAAAGAGGCATTCCGTTTGGCGGTTTTCTCAGCGGCAGCGCAGGTCGGACGCAAGGTGAGGATCCTGCATCAGTTGCATCAACCTCAGGACCATCCGATCAATATCTACCACCCCGAAGGCGAGTACCTGAAAGGCTTGGTACTATACGTGGAATAATTCGTTAAACATTAAACAATAAACATTAAACATGCAACTGGTTGCATTCGATACGGAGACCACAGGTCTCGATGTGCAGAAAGAACATATTATCCAGCTTTCGCTGGTGAAGTTTGACACCGATAACTGGTCGGTGATCGACACGCGTGATTGGTATATCCTGCCGGAAGGGGAGTTTACTATTCCTGCGGAGGCAGAAGCGGTGCATCATATCTCGAAGTCCTTTTTGGAGGAGCATGGTGTGGGGCTCAGAAGCGTGTATGATGACCTGATTGCGTTCACCAAGGGCTGCGATCTGCTGTCTTATAACGGCAATGGGTACGATGCACCGATCCTTCATTATAACCTCAAGCGTCTGGGACTTGGCTTTGATTTTGAAGGGCGCACGTGGTATGACGCCTTGCTCTTGGAGCGTATTCACACGGCAGGCATGGTGGACGAGAACGGCGAGAAAGTGCATAATAACCTCACAGCAGCTTATACGCGTTATTACGGTCATCCGTTCGAGGGTGCGCATAACTCGTTAGACGATGTGATGGCAACGATTGAGGTGTTCAAAGCGCAGGTGGCAGCACATGGCTGGCAATGGGCGCAACGCGATGAGTTCGGGTTCATCTGTTTCGACCGTTGGTTGACGAAGAAGGGTGGTTTTTACTATCTGACTCAAGGCGCGCATAAGGGCGAGTCCATCGATTCGATGCTTCGTATCGACCGTTCGTATCTGGAGTGGATCGTGGATAAATGCAAATGGACGGACGATCAGACAAGGAACATCATTGCGCCTTATTTGGGTCGTTATACTTCTCCTTTTACACTGATAGCGACTCCTCAGACGCCTGTTTCTCATCCGACTCCGAGTACGCCGTCTCGTGGCAAAAAACGCCCAAAAGGGACTATCACAGACGCCGATTTGTGCCTTTTTTGATAAAAAAGAATCTTTTTAAGCACTTTTTTGCCCGAAAATTTGGTCAATTCAAAAAAAAGTAGTACCTTTGCAGTCGCTTTCCAAAGATGAAGACAGAAAGGATCCTATGGGGTCCCCGAAAATTTTAATTTTTGGGGAGAGCGAGAACACGGCGAAAATTCATATGAGCGACGAATTATCGAGGAAATTTATTTCTGAGAAAATTGCATTAGGCAGGTCGCGAATCGTATTGAGCCGTAGTTCGCGCGACGTCGCGGAGTAGAGCAGTGGTAGCTCGTCAGGCTCATAACCTGAAGGTCGGTGGTTCGATCCCGCCCTCCGCAACTAAAAAAATCTCATGTACACTTGCGTATATGAGATTTTTTTTGTACTTTTGCACCGAAATTCGAACACCTTATGAAAAAACGTTTCTTTTTAGGGCTTTTCTGCCTGTTGGTTCTCGGCGTTCAAGCCGCCGAGCGTGTTACCTTGGAGCAACTTCAGTCCGATTGGAGCCGGTACGCCGACCGGATGGTGACGGTGACGACGCCGTTGGTGGTCTGCGGCAGTTTCTATGACTCGCTGATCTTGGCGCCTGAGCGTCTGTATTGCCCTGAGGAACGAGCCGTGGGTTTGGCGGATGGTGACAGTACGATGTATTGGCAGATCGTTCAGGCTAATCGTGCCCATTCGATCTGTGTCAATTGTCGCAATCAGTATTATAAGGTACGCACGGGTGATCGCGTACGCGGGTTCACAGCGCGCGTGACGGGTGAGCGGAAACTGGTGACAGGGCAGGGTGTGAAGACTTCTCATGCGCCTGTCGATAAGCTGCCGAAACCCAAGAAAGGCGAACTGCGGGTAGTGGGTGCGAATATAGAGAATTACTTCGCGGACTTAGGCGGCTATGCGACGAAGAAGATGACGCCAGAACGTCAGGCGCTGAAGACCCGTAAACTGGTAGCCGCAATGAGGGCGATGAATGCCGATATTTTTGCGCTTTGCGAGATGCAGGTGGGCGATAAAGCACCGCAGATGTTGTTAGAGGCGCTCAATAAAAAAGGCGGACATTATGCGTTTGTGGCAATGAAGATGGAGAATATGGACCGGATCGGAGGTTGTTTCATTTATGACACGCGTCGGGTCAAGCCGTACGAGCAGCCCCTCTCAGCGTACCGCGATACCACGAGTCATTACTATGCGCGGATGTATGCGCAGGCTTTTGAGGAAATCGCTTCCGGCAAGAGGCTGATTGTCAGTCTGAACCACCTCAAGTCCAAGCGTCCCGGCAGGACACATTATGACACGAACCTCAAACGGATGGACAATACCGATTCGTTGTTGCTGATGTTGCCCGTAGCGGTGGAGCGTTTTGATGATCCGGATGTTCTGCTGCTGGGCGACTACAACTGTTATACGCAGGAACAACCGATTCAGACCATCGTTCGTGCGGGCTATGAGGACCAGTTGATGCGTTTCTGTCCGGATGACTATTCGTATGTCTTTAAAGGAGAGATGGGTTATCTGGATCGTTGTTTTGCGAACCCGTCGATGGCGACGCAGATCGTTCGTGTGCGTCCTTGGCATGTGAATGCCGATTGGTATTACTCGCACGGTGCGTTTAAGATGAAGGACAAATCCATGCACCGCTATGCCGACCATGAACCGATAATCGTAGATATCAAACTACGATAGTTTGGACACTTCGTGTCTTGTTTGGGAGTTTGAGCACTTCGTGCTTCGTTTGAGAGTTAGAACGATTATAAACAAGATTTTGAAAAAATCCAAACCTTCAAACCTTCAAACCTCATCAAAAAACGGGCAACGTTGAGTTGTCCGTTTTTTGTGACCCCGCTGGGGCTCAAACCCAGAACCTTCAGAACCGGAATCTGACACTCTATTCAATTGAGCTACGGGGCCGGTTTTTTTATTCTTTCTTCAATCTTCGGCAGTGCTTGCATTCGCCGTACACGAATAGCGAGTAGTGCTGCAGGTTGAAATTGGAGTATTTACGCGTCTGTATGAGTCGGTCAATCGCTTTATCGTGGATGTCCGAGACCCTTCCGCATTGCTGGCAGATGATCTGCATGTGGTTTTTGACGCCGGTGATCAACTCATACTCGGTAGCTGCTCGTCCTCGCTGGCGGTTCGTGGCGTGCAGGATCTGCGCGGAGAGGAACAAGCTCAGTGCGTTATAGACTGTTCCCACGGATATACGCTCCGCTTGGCAAGCTTTCGCCAACTGGTCGGCTGTGAAAGGTTGCGGGAGGAGGCACACTTGCTCCAAGACCATTTCACGAACCGTGGACACGCGCATGTTTTGTTCGGCGATATAGGTGTTGAGCCGTACGAGCGCTGCGTCGTATGGATTATTGCTTTTTTCCATTAGATCGCTTTGATATATGCGCGATGCCGTTTATGCTGCTTATGGTCAAACTGCATAAAGAAGGACAGCACTTTGGTGTTCGTCTCTAACATGCTGGTGGTCTCTAACTTGCGGATACCGTATTGGTTGATGAGCGGTATCTGATCCTGCAGGAACAAGGCGTTGACACCTTTGTCCTGATAGTCCGGTCTGACCGCAATCAGCAGGAAGCTGAACGACTCCATCTGTTTGGCTTTCAGCGCTTTGAGCAGGTAGTACCATCCTAGCGGGAAGAGCTTACCGCCACATTTGCGCAACGCCGGTGCGATATCCGGCATACCCAAACCGACACCCACCAACTCCTCTTTCTCGTTCACTACCAAGGTCACGAAATCGAAGTTCAGGAACTGGAAATACATATCCTTGTAGTAGTTCTTCTGCTTGACGGTCATGGGCTGGAAGTTATATAACTTCTGGTACGCCGCATCGATGACGTCCATGTACTCGATGCCGAAACGCTTGACCAGCTCGCGCGAGTTCTTCACCTTGACGATATGTACATGGTAGCGCTGTTTGACCATCTCTGCCAGACGCTCGATACGCTCAGGCACAGTCTTCGGCGGGAACACTTGGAGTTCGATCCAATCCGCCTCTTTAGTCAACCCGTATGCCTCCACGTGCTTGACGTAGTACGGGTAGTTGTACAGCGAAGCCATGACGGCGAGGTATTCGTAGCCCTCCAAGAGCAGTCCTTCGTGGTCAAAATCCGTGAACCCGACCGGTCCGTTGAGACCGTCCATGCCACGCTCTTTGCCCCACGTGACGACTGTGTCGAGCAAGGCCTTGCTGACCTCCAGATCATCGATGAAATCGAACCATCCGAAGCGCACGTGCTTCGTGTTCCATTTCTCGTTGGCTTTGCGGTTGATGATACCTGCGATACGTCCGACGGGTTGACCGTCACGGTACGCCATCCACAGCTGGTATTCGCAAACCTCCAACGCAGGGTTCTTCTCTGCATTGAAGCAGTTCATTTCGTCAAAGAACAAGGGCGGGCAGTAATACGGACAATCGGCGTACAAATCATTAGCGAACTGAATAAACTTCTCCAGTTCTTTTTTTGTGCCTATTTTACGTATTTCTACTGCCATAAGAGTTAGTTCTTTTTAGTCCCCGCAAATTTTAATTTGTGGGGAGAGGAGGACGCACGACAATTACACGAATTACGTAGTAATGAAGTCATTGATCGTCGCGTCCGACGTGGAGCATAGGGGAGTCGAACCCCTGACCTCAACATTGCGAACGTTGCGCTCTACCAACTGAGCTAATACCCCGGAGGTGTCCCCGTTAATCGGGGAAACCGGCCTCCGCCGGAAGGGGCATAAATACTTTATACCACCATTTTATGAGTGGAGCTAACGGGAGTCGAAAATTGCCCATTGGCAATAATCGTGCCCTTCAGGGCTAAGAACCCGCGCGGGGAGTCCCCCGATTGCTTCACTTTAGGTGGAGCTAGCGGGAGTCGAACCCGCGTCCAAACAAGGAATACTTATGCTTTCTACACGCTTATCTTGGCCTTCATTTTCGTCCGGCGGCAAGACCCAAGCCACCAACCACCGGCTTATCTGCTAAATCTTCGGCATCGCATCGCAGCCTGCGACACCTATTCTGTGTATTCCTGCGCCACTATATCCTTTCAGCCCACAGACGCGGCTTGGAGTGACGTCTCGTTCAAGCGCCTTGCGCCCGAATACGCCGATCTACTATACTTCAATCAGGCAGCGAGAGCATATGTTCTTTCGCCAGTTATATTTTGATGCGAGTTAACGAGCGTTGCATCATTGCTCGGCGTGCTTACACAACCATTCTACCTGCTGTCAAAACCAGATAGCCCCCGGAGGTGTCCCCGACAAACGGGGAAACCGGCCTCCGCCGGAAGGGGCCTACACCCCTAACAATCGCGAAAAAGCGTGCAAAAGTACTGCTTTTTTTTTATATACGCAAATTTTTTTGTAAGAAAATATATTTTTCCCTCATTTTTGACCATTTGTACACAAATAATATCTCGTTGCATTATGCCGTTAGCGGGAAGGCTTGGAACAACTGCATCATTTGGATTGTTTCAGAAAGCATCTTGTTCCGTACAAAAGTCTTTGTTTCAGCATCTGTCAGTTCTCCAAGACCGTTCAGCAGGCTACGACCTGGCATCTGTTGCAAACTCTCAATACAGCGTTGCAAATAGTTTTCCAGCGACGTTTCCATGCGAGTCTCCACGATGCTGCGGTTTATCGGCGTTCGACGATTGAGGAAAAACCAGCAATCGAAGATATCACGACTGGTAGTCTCTGTTCGATCCAATAATGCACATAACTTGTGGGCGAACATGTCGGCTTCCGTCATAACACGGATCTCCAATCCCAGCAAGTTACGCCATTCGTAATGGTTATCGTACTGACGATTACTGATTTCCACCTTCAGCTTACGTTCACCGGCTCCGTAGTCCAAAACGAGCAGCGGTCCGTAGAACTTAATCGCTTCGTCATGAATCTTGCCATATTTGAGCAAGATATTGCGAACTCGGTTAAAGACTTCCTCCTGTTTGGAGACATCCAGCAGGTTGAAATCCAAATCCACTGAGAAGCGGGGTAACTGATAGAAGAACATCAATGCGGTTCCTCCTTTGAAACCCAGCACAGATGCTAACATCGCGTCCGAATAGATATCCTTCAAAATCTGAAGCATCAGAAATTTGTGTCTATTAAGGTCCATAAGTTTTTAGGATTTGACGTTAAACATTGCTTTTACCCGTTCGTTCATCCGTTCGCTTTGGTACAACGGAAGCAAGTCTTGTACAACTTTCCTATCCAACGGATGAAGGTTATCGAAATGATATTGCGCGTTCAGATACAGCGTATCCAAAAATGCCCTTTCCGGCGTAGCAATATTGATATTGCCTATATTTCGGATACCTCTCATATCTGCCATTAGTTCGCCTCGCATCTGCCGGTATTGGATAGCGTGACCACCCACCTCAAGCAAGCGATTCCGAAAACTAACGGCTGTGAGGGTAGTATCGTACTGAAAGACTATTCCTGCTTTTTGGAGCACATACTCCAACGAGAGATAGCACGGTACTTGTAGTACGCATGCCAGTTCTTCGGGATTATATCCGGGCTTGGCATAAACACCGCGCTGCAAGGAAAGCAGTTGTCCGCTATGCACGAAATAATACATCCGCTTCGCTACCAAGGTCGTGCTCGTTTCTCCTAAAAGAAGCGCTAACTGATTGGTAGTGAACACCGTACGGGCATCTTTCCAGATGATTGATGAATTGCTCTGCTGCATGTTATTCTAAATAATTTAGAATTTCTGGCTGCAAAGATACAACAAATATTTGGAATACACAAGGATTTTATGAAAAAAATCAAATTTATTTAAGGTTTTTACAGAAAAGACTTGTTATTCGCACAATTATGCGACTGTACCTTCGGAGGATTCCTTATTTATAAGGGCGTGCCGACGGTACAACAAATATTTGTTTGCGTTTTTTGAACAATTTTAGGCCATTTTGGACCACCCAAATAAAAAACCGGAGCCCGAAGAGCCCCGATTTTCTATCCATTCACTCATTCATCCATTCATCCATTCATCCATTCTGCACGGCCTATAAACCCAAAGCCATTTCCGGCGTGATATTCAATTTAAGACACATCGTGCGTGCTAGGGAAAGGGATGGTTCGGTCTTGCCATGCATGATTTCGCTCATTCGCGGGGAACTAATGCCCAACAATTCTGCGGCGCTTTTTTGTGTCAACCCCATCTCGTACAAACGAAGTTTGAGCACCTCTACCAATGAAGGCGCGGCGATAGGATAATGTACATCCTCGTATTCGGCTACGAGGTCGGAGAGAAGCGACAATTCAATATTCTCCGGAGAATCTTCCGGCACATTATCGCCCCAAGTCAACGGCAACAACTCGTCAATACGTGCCATTGCTGCTTCATACTCTTTTTCAGTCTTAATCTGTGCCATAGTCTTACAAATTTTGAATGTCAGTTATTTTATCGTATTCGGTATGTGTCCCGATAAAACGGATGAACACATGTTGCGGCGTAAACTTAATCACAACTACCAAGCGAAAATCATTTCCCTTTATGTTAAACACATAGTGCTGGTTCCCCACATAGTCCACAGAATTGAATGTCTGCTTGATATCTTGTAAACTTTTCCATTCGGCTTCTTCTGTTTTTGTATACCATTCATCCAATGCTGTTTTGGCTTGCGGGTGAATAGAGTAATACTCAACAATTTTTTTTCTTGCTATTACGCGCATTTTTCGTTATATTTAGTTTCACGCTGCAAAATTACTATAAAAATTCCAAATATCCAAATATTTTTCCAAAAATCGTAATTATTTCTGTCTTTTTGTCTCATTTTAGGCCATTTTGGACCACCTAAATAAAAAACCGGAGCCCAAAGAGCTCCGATTTTCTATCCATTCACCCATTCATCCATTCAACGTTCGCTTCTTGCGGCGGAGATAAACGACGCCGCAGAAAGCGAGTGCCATCAGCAGCAGCGGCAGGATAGTATCGCCGAGGGGCATAGGCTCACCCGGATTATCCGGATCCTCATCACCGTCTTCCGTTGTTCCGCCATCTCCGACATCTCGCTTCGCCCGTCTCGGACCCGATGGCGCGTAGTCCTCCGCCGTTGTGATTCCGCTTACTGCTGCCATCGGCAGCGCTGAGCCGGACTTCATCATCACCGAGCCGGTGGAGCTCATTGTGAGAGTCGGCATCTCGGCGTAGTGTTGACTGTACTGGATTCCTCGTCTCTGAGGTTGGTACGTCGTACCGAACGTGGCTGCGGCTACGCTCACCACGCTCAGTACGCCGATTACGATCAATAAATATCTCAATGTTTTCATATTCCTTAACTCCTTCATTCGTTCATTCGTTAAACATCACTTATTTATTTCACGCGTTTTCCTGTGGTATCGTATATTATTCCGTTAATCCAGATATATACCTTGTCATGATAGATGAACTTAAACGGCTTGTCGCTGTTGATATCTCCGCCTGCGTTAATAGCGTCTATTCCGGTCGGTGTCTGACGTTCGCCCGCTTTGGCATTGATAGCGAAGCGTCCGTTGATGGTGCCTGCGGTGGACGAGAAGGTATAACTCTGCTCAATCAGGTTCGTTACCTTATCGCCGTTCTGATAGTCAATCAGGTAAACCCCTTCCAGTTCGCCGGCTATACTTGCTTCGTGCAGCGAGAACGTATATTCTCCGTCAGCCGGGATACGTACGCTCACCGGAATCCATTCCTTCGCCAGCATCTCGTTAATCGCCACGTACGCCATATTCATATCGCCGTATCGCATGTATGTACGTAAGGTGTTTCCGTCGCTGAGCAACTTCTCCAGATCGGCGTTCGTCTCATATTCAGAAGTATATTTCTCACTCACCAGAATACCCATCATATCTTCCGATTGCTCGTTGCTCAGCACGATATATGCCTGTTGTTCTGGAATGCTTTCCGGCTTTTCTTCCGTACGATAACTTGGAGCGGACGGTTTGCGGTTTGCCGTTCCAAATGTAATCGTTCCGGTTTCCGGAGCCTTGATTAGGAACGCACTCGCCGGTGCTAACTTGGTTAGGGCAGTAGGCTTTTGATCATACTCTTTGAAATCAACGTCTGGAATATTCACATAGGCCACGTTCGTCTCTCCCTCTGTATAGGTGATCGCTCCTTGATGCAATGACATGTACGGGTTCGCAATCAAGTTCCATCCCTTTGCATATGTAGGCGTTGACCCTGTGCCATGTGCCGTTACCGATACTTGATCTTTGTGTGTGCCACCAAATTCGCCGGACTCTCCGTTCGTCGTCCAAGTTCCTTCTCCCCATGTGCCGCTCGGTAAGGTCAGCGGCATGCGGATGATAGAGAACGCCTTTCCTGTCGGACGTTTAGCAGTCATCGCATATCCGGTTGAAGGAGTCAACGTCGTCGGAACAGGCAAGTTACCTCCTTCGCCATACTGCTTCCAGTTAGCGCCGCTTCCTACACCCTCTTGTACGTTCGTTGCGCGGCTCGCGCCGTCGTAGTAACGCATACGGATGTTTTCTGAAGGTCCTACACTCGGATCAACGGTACAGTACCGGTACGTAAAGTTCTCTACCGTCGCATTCCATGGCACAGCAATCGGATAATACTGATCATAGTCAATATACCAATCTGCATATACATTCGTTGCTTTCAATGTAGCAGTAGAAGACGTTACGTGCAAACGAGCTACATCATATTTCTTCGTACCCGCACGGCTCCAACCATTACGCAGAACCAAAGTGGTAGCAATCAGCGTACCTGTCGAAGCCACAACTGTTGCACCCGGATAGATGTTAAGCTCTTTGATAGTCACATCAGGATTAGGACTATAATCAGCATCTATCGTTACCGTTTTGCCCGGTAATACATGCACTTCCGTATTCCAATCGCTCTTAAGAGGATAATTGGTTTTATTGATAGTAATGTCGCTTGCTATAATCTTCGGCACGACGATATTACTTACCGCCTTGACCGTTTCGTCTTTCTTCCACTCTAATGTCAACATCGCTCCGTTGCTTGCGGCAGCCGCAAAGTCAATACCGTCGAAGTTCACCGTGTAGTTATATTTCGAAGCTCTGCTCTTTCCGCTCGTCAGCGTCTGGCTCAGCGGGATAGCGGAACTGGTTGCTTCGCCCAGATGAGCCACTACCGATGTGGCATCCACACCTACTGCATCCACTTCGATCACACCTCCGTGCTGTCCCCATTCTACGAAGTATGCTTCCGTAAACACGATATCACTTGCCGGTATTAGTCTCAACTCTTCTACACCTGTTGCATATGTACCCCATGCAAACGGGCTATTCTTGATGCTCAGCGTTCCGGGGTTGTTCGAACTAATTAAGTTATATTTCGCATCTTGTGGATTGGTGATACTTGTATTGATTTGTTTGAGTGTCCACCAATATTGTTTATTGATATTATTAGTAACCGTTGCTGAACCATCTCCCTTAAGGCTATTTTTCGGGAAAGCGTATGCGAATAAGGGCTTATTGCTATTATTTTTCATTCCAAGTTTGATTTTCTCACCATCAGGATTACCGTCATCATCTCCATCATTATAGAGGAATCCTGAAGCACCACTATTTTGTCCATATAAATTGTAGATGTTGGTGCTAGCAGTATAAGCGAGGCTTGGATTATTTATGTCGTTCACTGCTATTTCTACTGGATCAGGAGTACTTTCTTCGCTAAAATCAGCAGGAAGCGCGTACCACTTATTGCCTACTTTTCCTGCTATCACAAAGTCAGCAGGTAAATGACGACCAATGATGTCTTGCGTTAACACAACCGTCTTGGGTTTCGCTCCTCCTACGCTCACAGTGATACCTGTCAGTTTGTCCAAACCGTCACTGGTGTCTCCTGCATCCGGAGTATAGAAGATATATGCGTTTGTACTTATCGCTCCGTTTACGTCGGTGGTGACAGCTGTACCATCAGCGTTCTTAATTGCGAACTTGGACGGCAGGTCGGGGAATGTCAATGCCGTACTTGGTGTCAAACCACTACCAGTTATCTCAATGTAATCCTGCGAACGAACGGTTTTGCTTGCCGTCGATGTAATAAATATCGGTGTTCCCGTTGTAGCCAAATGCGGCGTTAGCGTCAACTCCGAGCAGCTAAACGCGTACTTGGTATATTCCATATGCGTAGCCGAAACGGTGATTTCTATATCGCCATCTATATTAGCATGGTGAATAGTTAACATCGCTGTACTACCATCAACTTCCCATTCATAATCTGCTCCAGATCCTTCTGTCATCGGACTTCCGCCCATCGTAACAGAAACAAGGGTCATATCCTTGTAATGTGCTTGCATTGTGAACATAGCACTAAATCCATCCTTTTCGCCTTTGGTAACGGTAGTTGGGTTACCAATTA
Organism: uncultured Bacteroidales bacterium; assembly: GCA_900321605.1. Classification (GTDB taxonomy): domain Bacteria; phylum Bacteroidota; class Bacteroidia; order Bacteroidales; family Paludibacteraceae; genus Colicola. The sequence goes on from ONWR01000006.1 coordinate 41,370, forward strand.
CTCCTGCTACGCCACCTTCGGTTAGAATGTAACTGATGCTACGTTTCTGATAGAAATTAGCGGTAATAGTAGCAGATTCCGTTGCTGTAAGTTCCGTAGTTGGATCATCAGCAGCATCAACTATAGCTACATCTTCGTCACTACTAACCCAGTTCACGAAATCGTAACCGTCATTAGGCGTCGCAGTAATATTGCCGATGTAGCCATCTGCTGTAGCAAAGTCCATCTCTGCACTACTATTGTCATCAAAGACAACCGTTCCACCAGCCGCAGGCGAAGCTACAAGACGTAATGTGGCATTTGGTGGGGTGCAAGAATATTCCGATGCAGTAGTTTCTTTATATAAAAGCATTCGTGCCCATGTAGATCCACTATCACCAAAGGATCCTCCCACAAATACAACTAAATAACCTCCGGTGTTATTTCTTATGGAGCATAAACCACCTTCTCCGAATGTTATCGTATTCTTCCTGGAAGAGGACGAGGTAAACCAATCGTTTAAATATACATCAATATATTTTGTGTCCGCTTCGTTTTTGATGACATAACTTCCGGCTGATCCTGTAATAACATAACGTCCTGAATATAAATCAACTGTTTTGTAAGAATCTTTTAGACGGGTGTCTCCTTGCCCCAATAAATGACCTTGCATCTCATAATAAGGACCATCCCCACGGTAGTTATCTCCCATCTGCCATACCTGTTTCCTCTCTTCATTATTGTCATCTCCTACAATGATATATTTTCCTCCGCTTGTTATACCTCCGGTAGAAGTCACCTTTGTAAATTCACCTTTAGCGTATACAGCATATAATGTTTCATTGCTCTCGGGGTAATATTTATCTCCTGCTTTTCCAACAATAGAGGGAGCAGACTCTGTCAGACTTGCTGGCTTGTTGGAACTCGTTGCCCATCCAAAGAAGTCCCATCCAACGGCTTTTACATCATCATTAGGAGTAACATCAGGTAAAGTTATTCCAGCACTCTCACTCGCCTCTGTTATAGATGATTCTGTCGGTGTGCCACTTATAGCAGAGAATGAAACGGTATAGGCAGTTGTATTTGAATACACTAATTGTAGACCTGTCATTTGAAGATTATGCTTAGAATTTATGTAAGCCCTATATGCAGTATTGGCAGATGTACCCGAAAGAGTCCAAGTTTGAGAACTTCCTTTAGAAACTGTAGCAGCGCTTCCACCGGATACGGCTGTAGTATTTCCAGTCGGGCATATAAGAATTTCAGGTTCGGCTGCACCTGCACAATTCCAAATAGTAACTGAGGTTAATTTCTTACCCGAGATAGCAGGGAATGTTATATAGGAGTACTGTTTCCCTATTAAAAGTGCCTTACTACTAAAATAGTAGCAGGAGTTCGAGGCTTTTAACTTATACGTGTAGCCTCCCACCGTTTTTTCAGTTTCACTTGAGGCATCATTCCCACTCGTATTTAAACTAAACACATTCGTGGATGTATTGAGATTAATGGTCACTCCCCACGCACTTACACTCATTCCAAGCAGCATTACTACTGCGCAGATACTTTTAATAACCGAATTGGTATTTATCATATTTGTCTTCATAATAAATTCTCCTTTCATTTTTCAATTTTCATTTTTCAATTCGATTATTATTCTTCTATTGCCCAAACGGCGTAGAATGTTTTGCCATTATACGTTTCCACATTAATATCCGCATCCGGTAGGAACCAGTATTCTGCTCCTGCGGTGGTTAAATCACTCACACTCGGAGCTTCGCCTGTACCGTTCATATAGTCAGCAACCTTACTATAGTCACTTCGTATCCAACCGATCAGGTGCAAGTGCGTCTTTTCGCAACTATTACCCGTTCCCGGTTCATCTAAGTCATCGTGCGTCGGTGTCTTTCCTGTCATTGTTACGGTGTATTTATCGCCGCTAATGGACGCCGTAACATCTGCGAAAGTCTCTCCGTGTATCAAATCCTTGAAATGAACCAAAGGCAATGCAAGGATATTGTAATAAATAGTCTTTGTCAACCCATCCTTATGATTCAGAACGACAGAGGTCGAACCCGCGTTAGTACCGGTTACCGTAAAGTAAGCTCCTGCTACAGCGGGCGAACCTACATTACTATTGCTCCATGGAGATGGATCATAAATGTAAGCTTTATTGTCAGTATGTGAACTCAACAATCCTGAGGGAGAATATGCTACATCTACTTGCACTTTCTGCCCGACATAAATATCAATAGGATCTGTTGTTACTTCAGCTCCACCAACATTTTTAGTCCAAGTCCATGATGTTGCTGTCATCTCCGTAAACGTCGCTGTTACGTCATAATCTCCATCTGCATCTTTTGCAAACGTCAGTGTGATTACTTGTGCAGCACTACTGTTGTTATCCAATGCGACATCTGCACTCATACTCTTCGCTGCAACTTTTCCGTCGCCGGTCGCCACGCTGAAAGTATGCAATTGGTATCCGTCTGCAGGATCAATAGTCATCACAATCTCGCGATCACCCTTACAGGTCCATGCGTACGATTTATCAAACGTTACCGTTCCGTTGCTCGGACTTCCGCCATCTACCTCCACAGACTTGCCGCAACAGGTCGTTGAATAAGCGGAGTAGGTATAACTACCCGGACTTCCGGCTCTCGTTGCCCATACAGCGTAATAGGTCTTTGCTCCCGTCCGCGTGCCTGTTGCATCATTCAAGTCCGCAGGCTCTGTGTCTGTCTCATCGTTAAACCACGTCTCTGTCCAACCCATAAATACCTTGCTGCTACATGCACTCGGAGCACTCGGATCATCAGGCTTGCTACCTTGACCGGCTACAGATGCTTGCAGGTTCTCATCTGTGGCGCGATAAATCGTTGACAGCAAATTGTCGTCTGCATAGAACTTGATCTCATTACGTGCGGTCCATTTTGCCCAGTACTCTTTGTTTCCATTCGAACCCGCAGCAATACTGGTCTGTACACCGCCTGTTGAGAGATCCACATTTCCGTACCAACCATCGAAACGGTCGTGATTCTTTGTCGGAGTCGGAAGTGTAACAGCACTGCTTTCTACCGTATAACTCGTCGGAGCAGCAGGAGTGACTTGCTGCGTACCGCCGTTCAGGTAATATGTGATACTATACTCCGTCGGAGTCCATGTTGCCGTGAACTCGGTCGTCGCTTGCAGATTATATGGATCTCCTGCGTCATACGTGTTCGTACCATCATTCCAACCGGCGAAATCATAATAATCTTTTACCGGCTCGGTCGAACAAACGGTATAACTTGCGCTCTTCGTTGTCACACCTTCCGTACATGCCGTTCCCGTACCTCCATTGAAATCGTACGTCACACGCACCTGATTTGCCGCACATTGAGTAACGTAGTTAGAGTAAGTATATCCCGGGTCATACTCGTAGAAACGAACGTATGGAGTCATACTTTCACTCTTTGTTTGAGTATATACATACATACGGTATCCATAACTCGTATTATACATCATCATTTTGTCCGTGTATGCTGAAGTGTTGTAAAGGATATAAGCGTCTTTACAAGTAGCATGTACACTATTCAAGTAGCAATTACCACTACTGGTGCTAACTCCGGATTGCGCTCCATTAGTCGTGCTGCCCAGTAAACTACCTAAATATAAATAATTGTCACCGTTTTTGAATGTATGATTACCACTACTGATACTAATTAATGTCCACTTACAAGCATCTGTTAAACTTGCATTATCAGCAGCAATATATCCGCTGGTATTCGGTGTTAAATCAACTCTTGGCCCCCAGTTGGGAGATGTGGAATTATAGGTGTTGGTAAATGCTACTGCTCCAAACGTGGTATTATCAGCCAATGATTCGTTCGCTGATGCTTTTACAGATCCAAAGACATATGTCTTACCTACCGTTAATGCCACACCTGCTTGTTTGACATAATAACCTTCGTCACGAGTTGCTGTTTCTTCCGCAAATACCGCATAGAAATCGATATCATCACTAATCGTCGAAGAACCTTCTACATCCGTAAACAAGTCATCGTAGTAACTCGTTGTCTTGGCTGTTGAACCAGCGTCCTTGGCGCTCCATCCCATGAACTTGTTCGCGCAGTTATTTAAGGTATTATCCGCGGGCGCAGTAGGTACGTCTGAAATTTTCTCGCCGTCCGGAACCTGAGAGTTACCGGTTACGACGCCTGTGCTATATTCTTCGCCGTTCACATGCCACGTCACGGTATAAACCTCCGTCCACTTCGCATAATACGTTGTGTTCGCCGTAATAGCCGTCGCACCAATAGAGGTTATTGCACTACCGGTACATGTGCTGTTATCGAACCAACCGTCGAAGCGGTAACCCGATTTCACACCGTCCACGAGATCCGTCGCAGCGCCGTAGGTGTGAGTCGTCGGCAGCAATGCACTATTGCTACCCGAATAAGCCACATCGCCCTGATCCTTGTACGAGATCGTGTATTCGTTAGCTGTCCATTTCGCATAGACAGTAGCACCACCTTCTTTGATCCAGTGTCCGCTTGCGTCGGTCCAGTTAACTGCATTGATAGTCACGCTGTTCTGCAGCACGCCGCTCGTACTAATCACGAGCGTGCCTGTTCCGTTATCGCCCGAGTAATAACCTCCGAAGGTATAACCCGTCTTCGTCGGCGCACTCCAGCCGGTCAGTGTTCCGGAATCAAAGGTAGCCGTTGCGCTCTCTGCGCCGGTAGAACCGCCTTCACGATCCAAGGTGATTGTATATTCCTTCGCAATCCACTGCGCGTACAAGGTCTGCGAACCGGTCTTGTCCCAGTTGTTCGCACTGGCAATCGTTCCCGCGCTGTGACTATAGTACTGCTTTCCACTGCTGGTTGCATCCCACCATCCGTTGAAGGTATAACCCGTTCGGGAGATAGCCGCCACAGCCGGCGTCTTGTCTGCCGTTGTTACCAAAGGCATGGAAGCATCATAGGTTGCCAATACCGTTTGGTCGCTACCCGTCGTTGCACTTGTCGCTTGCAGCGTTACGGTGCTCGTCTGGGCGGTAAACACTGCTGTGATAGTAGCGTCCGCAGCAAGGATATGCTCGTTTCCGCTGGTAAAGTTCGAACTATTCACTTGCAGACTGCTAAGGCTATAGCCCGTTGCAGGCGTAGCCGTAATGGTTAATTTACAACGGTGCGCCAGGTCGGCATTACCGCTCGTGAAAGATGCAGCCGAACCGCTTGTATTGGTATAGGTTACCGTCACTGTTCCGTGACTATACGACGTTATCGCCGCATTATGCGTTAACATGCCGCTGGTCGGTGTATTGATCGTATAGAACTCACAGTTGCTGTTTCCTGCGTCTCCTGTATCGCTACCGGTCGAGTGAGTACTCGTCGGAATAACGGTGATGTCTTCCGTAACTGCGTATTGCTGGAAGGCAATAGAATTTGTAATAGCTTTGGGTGATTCGGCTGGATCACTACTGGTTTTCGTACGATATATAGAGTTACTTCCGGTCCATCCGTAGTTATTGGCTATGTGCCAAGCGTCCATGTTGTCGAAATCAGGTGTCGTTACCTTGTAGAACTTATCCGTCCCCGGTACAAGCGAGACATCCACTTTCGAACATTTGCTGTTATTACCAATACGATAGTACAAATTACTCCAATTGAGTACGGAGTTATCGTAGTAGATTTCATATCCCGCATCTTGGTCTGCACTCGGATATTCGATTCCTACTTTTGGATTGGTGGTTCCGCTATAGTCAACAGTGAAGGTATAGGTACCACCTGCTCCGGATTTTAACTTAACGTTATTACTTCCGTCAAGTGTCCAATCTGAAACAGTTGATGCCTCTATCTTTCCATCGTAGGTTTGTCCCCACCAACCGCTAAATCCGCCGGCTATCTTAAATTGATAGTAGTCAACGTGCGCACTCAAATCAATATCTACCGAACCTTCGTCGGTATTACCCGTCGGCTCGATATAATAGTACTCATAGTTGTCATTCGTACCATCGTCTATATAGATGGCATAGCGGAACTTAAACGGCGTACTCGATACATCTTTGCTGTTAATCTCCGTTACAGCCGTCTCTACACCATCACAATAAGCCGCACTTCCTGCAATTGCTTGAACGGTGAATTTATATTCCGACTCAACCTCCAAGCCGGTGTACGTCACCGACTTACTGCCGGACGTTATACCCGTACGCGTACCCTGCGCACCTGCCGAACCGCCGGAAGTTGTTCCGCTTACCAAATCCCAACTTGCGCCGTTCTTCTTGTATAGCTTTACGGTGTACGTGCCTACATTGCTTACATCCGACCATCCGCTGATCGTCACACTGTTTCCGCCTTGCGTCAGCGTCGCCTCTCCATCTATCATGTCCAACTCCGTACAACAACTCGTGCGGTAATTAGTCAAACCATGCTCCGTCCATTTGGCATACAGCGTCACATTGTCTGCTTTGATCCAGTTCTTGCTGGCGTCTGTGTAGTTTGTCACACTCGCAACCCACGAACCATCCGCATTAACCAACTTCGTACCAAAGGTCGCACCATTATCCGTACTCGTCCAGTATCCTGCAAAATCATGGTGCGCTTTAGTAGGAACTGTTACGATGGTTGTCAAATTCGTGTTGGCGTTATACGTCACCGTTTTGCTGCCGCTACCGCCACTTCCGGTATTATCATTCAATGTTACAATATAATTATTCGCTGAACAAGAAACATTAATCGTTGATGTTCCTGTTGTGTTGTTGCCATAACTTACAGTCCAGTTATTCCCGCTTCCCGTAATCGAAGGAGCAGCACTTGCACCCGATTGTGTAACAGAAGGATTTCCATAACCCGTATTCGGATTAACCGTCACCGTTGTTGAAACTCCGCTACACGATGCTTGTGCGCCTGTCTTTCCCAATTCAAACGAGCAGTTAGTTGCCGTTCCTTTACTGATAGTAACTGATTTGTCACAATCAGCAACATATGTGACAGTAATGCTGTTAATTTGAACAGTACTTTTGATACATCTAAAAGTTTTTGTCGTAAGCGAAGCATCAGAAACACCTCCGTTTAATACACCGTCAGCACTATTCCAATAGGTTGTTCCACCAACGTTAGAACCAGAGGCTGTGATAGCCTTAATTGTATATCCAGAAGCAGCACTAATAGTAACTGAATTCCCATTATACATTCGGACTTGATATGTTCCACTTGTGGTCGTCTGCCAAAACAACGGATCATTTCCTGTTCCTGCGGAGAAAGAAATAGTTATAGGACTTTGTGTGACCGATTTCCCATCGATGCTTGTGCCGCTCCTTGTACTCGCCGGCGCTGTAACATCAAGTGCTGTTGACGCAGTACTGGATGTGAATGAGAATGTTGTGTTAGGATCAGCGCCCCACACATTGAAAGCCATCAAACCAACAGCCAGTACCATTACCAACCGTTTTGCGAAATTCTTGATAGTATATGTCTTTTTCATAATCGTTTGCGTTTTTAAATCGTTCATACTATTCATTCCTTTCGCTTTTATTCATCATAATCCGCAAATACGGCATAGAATGTAATATCGCCTATGCTTTTAATATCCGGCGAACCACCTACTGTCGTAAACAAATCATCATAATAAGATGTTGTTTTGGATTCAGAGCCGGCACTCTTCGCACTCCAGCCCATAAACTTGTCACCGCAATAGGATGCTGGAGACGGAGGACCGGGAATAGAAGCCACCTTGCTGCCCGATGAGTTATACGTTACCGTTTGTGTCGAATAAACACTTGTAGAACCGTTCACGCTCCATGTTACCGTACATGTCCATTTAGCATACAGAGTTATATTACCCACGTATTTCCAATTCTTGCTGGCGTCGGTATAACCGCTTACACTTGCAATCACATTTCCGCTTGCGTCGATAATCTGCGTGCCGCCACCATTCTTGGCTGTGTAGTAACCGCCAAACGTCCAACCTGTCTTGGTCGGCTTGGTAATGGCGCTTGTTAGATTGGTGCTGGCGTTATAGGTAGCAGTAATACTTGCCGTTCCCGCGGTGGTCGGCGTCAAGTCTTTATTCAATGTTATCGTGTAAGTATTTGCCGAACAAGACACATTGATAGTTGATGTACCTGTCGTATTAGCACCATAAGCCACCGTATATGTATTACTGCTTCCGGTTATCGTTGGTGCCGCGCTGGCGCCTGTTTGAGTGACAGATGGATTTCCGTAACCGGACGTCGGTGAAACGGTCACCGTAGTAGAAACTCCGTCACACGAAGCCTGCGCACCGCTTTTACTTAATGTAAACGTACAATTGGTCTCTGTCCCCTTGCTGATGGTCACGGAATTAGCACAAGCTGTTTCCCATTGAGCGTAAAGAGTGGTATTGGCTGTAATCGTAAAAGTACCTCCCGCAGCGTAATGTGTTCCCGCGCCGTCTGCCTTGGTGTTCCATCCAGCAAATGTATAGCCAGCTTTTACCAAGTTACCGGAATTGGTTTTGGTGGTTACACTTGTAGACCCGTTTCCTGAATAATACGTGGCATCCGTCGGAACTGTACCTCCTGTTTTTCCATTACCATCGTAAGTCACTTTATATGCCTTGAACAAGCGAACAGGAGTCATAGATGTAGAATAATCCCCTGTGTAATTTGCAAAAAACTTACTTTGGTTATGATATTTAAAAATGTTATTACTTGCACCATCTAATGTAAATTTAAAACCATGAGGCGATGAGGAATTATATCCTGCACACGTGAAATTTGCGCTGGCAGCTTGAAATCCCATACCGCCGCCTTTCGTTGTGCCCGCCTGATAAAGATACTTATTGGTATTCACATTGAGGAAAGTATAATTACTACTACTCTTGGTTATAAGATATACAAGAGCCTCGTCTGGATTTGAGATTGTAGTTCCGCTTGTGATAGTGACTGATACTCCTGTAACGCGCTTATTATTATCGACTGCGTTTCCTAATGCATAGTTGGGGTTCGCTACCGTTGCTCCACTAACCTTTTGCGATGCGTCTTCGCTGCCGACTATTATGTAGTAGCCTGTCGTCAAGGCATCTGTAGAGGTAATCTTGGTGAACGTACCTGTCACATTTGCTCCCCACGCATTTCCGCTGCCGACAGTAGTCAGCATACATAGGCAAATCAGACTGGCGAGAGAGAATCGAGAGAGATTCGAACCGAGACTAAGACGGAAGCGAGTAAGAGTTAAGTAAGGGTTAAGTAAGGGTTTTATAAGACTAATCCTAGACCATTCCCGATACCTCACCGTACTCTCACAGGATGCTTTACCTACAAAATTTGCACTGGCAAAAGTGGCAAAAGTGGCAAAAATTGACTTTGCACTTTTTGCACTTTCTGCACTTTCTACAAAAATTTGCTCTGTCCATTTTGTCCATTTTGTCCATTTCAAAAACGGCATGACAAAGTTGACCAACTTGACCAACTTGACCCGCATCATCGCCCAAACGGTACTCATCTGCACACTTTTTTCCGCGACTTCATCGGTCCATTCTCGGTCCAACATCGGTCCATTCTCGGTCCATTTACGAGAGATAACGACTTTCTGAACTAAATTTGTAAACAAGCTTCCCATATTTCTGTAACTTTTTATGATTCCGTATTTAGTTATTTATATCCGTATTTTTTTTACATATAGGTGCGCCGCCTTTTTCCTTGATTGGGGTCCCCGATGCGAACCAAGCCGCAGGCTGTTCGTAGTGGGGAGAGCGGAGGCAATGGTCGCACTTACCAATTAGCGGAGCGGTTTGGTTCTTGCGAGCCATTTGCCGAACGCGAGTGTTCTTTGAAATAGTGAAATTAAGTATCAAAACAAGGCAAAAGTTTGCAATTTACTTCAAAAATGAAGATTTTTCGCAAAAAGTTTGAAGTTTATTGCAAATATTTCAAAAAATTGTTGTATCTTTGCAGCGAATTTAAAATTTATAACTCTTGATCTTATGAAAGAGATACAACGTACAAGTTATTTGGAGTGGCTCTCCGGATGGAAGGACAAAGGTATCATCAAGGTGATAACCGGTATCCGCCGTTGCGGCAAAAGTACATTGATGCGGCAGTTCCGGCAGAAACTGCTTGACCAAGGTGTGCAGCAGGAACAAATAATCAGTCTTAACTTTGAAGACATGACTTATTCGCACCTTCTGGATGCCCGAGCGCTTCATGAATATTTAATCAACCTTCTGCAAGCAGAAAAGCAGAATTATATATTCTTGGACGAAGTTCAACTCGTTTCCGAATTTGAGAAAGCAGTAAACAGCCTCTATCTCAAACCCAATGTGGATATCTATCTCACCGGCAGTAATGCCCACATGCTTTCGGGCGAATTGGCGACTCTGCTATCCGGCAGATACGTTAAAATCAATATGCTCCCGTTGTCATTCAAAGAATATACACAGGATTTTCCCTATATATATACCAAAGAATACAATGATTACATCAGTTCTACGTCGTTCCCCTTCAAATACCAATTGTCTTCGCCGGACGAAGTGCGCCAATATGTCAGGGACATATACGATACAGTCATGATGCGCGATGTGGTAACACGGTATAATATCAGCGACATAAACATACTGAATAGCGTAACCTTGTTCCTAATGGATAATATCGGCAATCTGACCAATCCCAAAAGGATAGCTGACACACTTACATCCAATGGATTGAAAATCTCGTCCCATACAATTGATAATTATCTGGAGGCACTGACCAATTGTTATTTGTTTTATCCTGCTCAGCGGATGAGCGTCAAGGGAATGGAAATCCTTCGCACGTCGCGCAAATACTATTTGGCGGATGTGGGATTACGCAACGCACTGCTCAGCAGCCGGAATGCAGACCAAGGTCGTGTACTGGAGAATGTTATCTATCTGGAGTTGTTACGCCGATACCATTTCAAGCCCATCTATGTGGGACAAGTCGGAAATCAGGAAATAGATTTTGTGTGCCATAACGGGCAGAACTATGAATATTATCAGGTAGCTCTATCCGTCATGGAGCCGGCAACGCTCCAACGTGAACTGGCGCCATTAAAGGCATTGAAAGACCATTATCCCAAATTCCTTATCACCCTTGACCCGCAACCGCCAATTGACCATGATGGTATCCGTCAACTCTACGCTGTAGATTGGTTGCTGAGTAAATAGCATGCATGATAAAGATTCCTTGTTTTGATAGAGACGCACGAAGGTGTGTCTCTATTGCTTAATTTCAATACGTCAAAGATCGTTCTGTTCGATATATCTTTTAGTTCTTTTCTCGTGTCGCTACTGACGCGAATATACCCATATCTCATGTGACGTAATTGATAAATGACTGAATACAAAATAAACGGCAACACATCGTATTACCGTTTATCAAAAATGCAGATGTCCGCAGTCTCTTATAGTGCTACTTTGCCAAGAACGTGGGGAGAGAAGAGCTCTCTAAACCACGAAATGCTGTTACGAGCTTTGAGATCTTTGATGAGATGTTTCTGGATCTTCTGGCACAACTTCTCATACTCGGCTTCCGGCATCTGGTTCTTGCAGCTCTCCACGTATCCGAGGAAAACCGCAGGTGTCTGGATACTCCGAAGCATCTTACCGATCGCCTCGCTCGGCATCACACCGTCTTCATAGAGCCTGTACTGGTTAGCGCCAAGACCAAGGATCTCCGACATCTTTGCTGCCGACAATCCGTACATCTCACGCATCTCAGTCAACTCCTTCGGCGAAGGGATATCGTGCTTAGCGCGATATTGCACATACACCCGCTCCAAGTTGTCGAAATCCATCTCATCGGTTGTAAACTCAATGTTTGTTTCATCACAACGATAGTTGATGTGCTCATACGTGTACATCTCACCACGAAAATCCGTAGTCCTTGTCTCGCTATGTAAACGAGCTTTCGCAGTTTCGGAAAACGGGCTGTCAATTACTGGTTGTAAAGTCATGATAAACCTCCTTTCTTATAAGGATAATTCATAGGAAACTCTGCTACATGGAATGAAATGCAAATAGCACGTCTGTTTGGTACTCCATAAGCAATCTTAATATATACTTCTTGTCCATTGATGTCCTTCCCAAAGACCCATAAGTCACCCCATTTGTTCAGGATGTTTTTGATGGGACCTTCAGAATAGTCTTCAATGGTCAGAGACTGAACTACTTGCTTACGTGCTCCCGGAACAAGGTCTAATTTGGAAATAGAACCTTGATTCTTCTCTCGGTCATCGAGGAAGAAGATGTCGAACACCTCTACTTTCTGATGAAAGTCATTGAGGAACTTCTGAATTTCGGCTAAAGTGGCTATCATTTGTAGTGGTACTTTTCAAATACGCTGCAAAGGTACAACTTTTTATTGATATATGCAAGAGAAATCGTCTAAAAAACAACTTTGTAGTTGAATTTTATGCATTTTTGATAATTTTCAGTCATTTCAATACGTCAAAGATCGTTTGTTATATTCCAAAAACCAACGCGGACACCTTGGACTATTCTTGGTCCAACGGAAAGCATCTAACGGTTTAAATAGGCTTTTCATGTCGCAACGAATGCGATATTGTAACAGTATTAGAAAAAAAGAAAAGGGGCAAACCGGTTCTGGTTTTACCTCTTCTTTGACGCAGTCACTCCCATAGCACTGCTTTTTGTAGCAATGAAAGATAGAGAGGAGTAATATGCATTTGCTTTTTTAGTCATGCGCAAAAGTAGTGTCTTAACCGTTGGTACTTTGGTGTTCAACTAAAAGTGCTGCAAAGGTAATACTTTTTTTTCATATATGCAAATTTTTCGGACACTTTTTTTGGGGAAAATCGCTTTTGTTATTCCTGCTTTACAAACAACCTATTTGCCGATATATTGAACTTTAAATGTTCTAAAATATGCAACAAAACGTGTTCTATATAGCGCCTTTCTGAGCCTTATAATTTGACCCGAAAGAGCAGATGAATGTCCGTCCGAGTAGGAATTTTCGAGGGTTGAGAGGCAAAAACAGACTTCGGATGCTTCTCGTTATACCAAGTTCGTGCATAAATGGTCTCGCTCAGCCTCAAGTACATCGCTAACTGCGGCAAAATCTGCCATTTAACGCATAAATAGCCTCTTCCTCCCAAACCATACGTAGCCGGTATCGACCATGCGTACAGCACGTCATGTTCGTACAGATAGATGCGGTTGTCCCAGTTGCGTGCATCAAACCCCTGTAAACGCAGCCGGACGGAAAGCGGCACTCTCCGGAACGTGTATGCTACATCTTGCGCCACACTCACGCCATATGTCAGCGGAAGTCGTTCTTCGTCTTGTTTCTTATCCACGAGGTTGGCATCCGCTGTAGTGCGCAAAGACCATCCGCCGCAAGTCCAATTGAACTGAAAACGGGTAGAGTACGTCGATGTCTTGCCTTTCTTTCGCGCCCTCAGACGCATATCCGTCCACCATCCTTCGCCGGAAGACCGAAGACGCGCGTACCGCACATCCACCGCTGCGTCATAACCGAGCGTACAAGTGTCGTTGCCCAAACCGTACTTATATCCCCGAAAATAGAACACATCTCCGTAGCCGCTGATCTTCCAGTTGCGCCAACGAGTGAGCTCAAAGCCCAGATAACCGCCGTTCTCATCGCCCAGACGCGAACTCTCCGAGAAAGCGTAGCCCAACGCATTGTCAAAATACGGCGAGTAATAGCGGTATAGCGCAATGAGACTCACGCCCTCCGCCGGATAGAAACGACTGCCTGCTATCACGCCGACGCCCCAATTCCCGCCGTTTAGTGGTTCTTCAAACCGTTGATAGTTCTGCGCTGCGGCTACTTCAGCGAAAGCATCAAACCAACCGTAGTTATATCGCACAGACGCTCCTCCGACAAATTGATTGCGTCCTCGGAAATAATGACGGTTGTACTTCGCGTTCCGATACGGATGAATACTATCCGACCAGATGTTCTCAATCGCCGTCAGCTCCACTTGCAGTTGTTTATGTCGGAAGGTGAGGTTAGCGCCCACTAAATGATGCCACGTGGAGTCATTATACCGCCTCATGGAGTACAGCGCGCTGACGTCCAGACGCGTTGCCTTGCCCCGGTTCCAACGAAACGTAGCTCCAAGACCGTGCAGCCCTTCGCCGTCCGACGAAGAGTAATACCTCAGTCCTTCGCGAGGTTGTCCCACCGAAGTGACGTATGATGATTTACCGGAATGAAAAACCGGTGCAAGCACCAAACCCTGACCAAACGACGCCTGATAGTTACCTGCCACCAAGGTGTGCAGCGGACCTATGTCGCGTAGTTGCAGATAAGCACCGTATTGCAGGTCTTTCGCTCTTCCTCCTGCCGGACGGCGGAGCTGTGCACCGAAAACCACCCTCCGCTGATAGTCAAACCGATACCGCGTCTGTACAAACATCGGATCTTTGCCTTCAAACTGCTCAATGTCCCGCGCATCTACACGCGTGAGGATCTCATGCTGCGCACGATGAAACACCTCGCGCGCGTACATTATATTATTATAGGTCGCATCCGGCTGTCCGTTCTCCGGCTTGCGGATCGTTACGAACGGCAGCAGATCGCGGATCTCGTAGTCCGCCAGCGAAGGAATCATCCGTAACTCGTACAGCGACTCGAACGGATGTTTATCCGCGTAAACCAACAAATCATCTATCTGCTTTGGAGACAAAAACCACAGCTGGCTCAACTCCTCTTCGGATGTATGATTGAGGTCGATGGGCGACTCGTGCAAGGCGTACAGATCCGTTTGTAACTGCTCGTAGTCCACCTCGCCAAATTCTGTTACAGCGTTGTAAATATCGAGGATGATGTCGTCCAAACTGATGTTGGCAACGAGTAATATGATCGCTAAGAGTGATTTCACGGCACAAAATTACTAAAAAATTTGCATATATGCAATTTTTGTTGTAAATTTGCAGCGTTTTATGGACAGAAAGACGCTTTTCTATATCATTGAGTGGTCGGTGACGCTGGTAGCGTGCGCTTATTTGGTGTATCGGCTCATCATTTTTGATGACTATGCCTCGCTGTGGGAAACCTTCCGCTCGATGGGAATGCCGCAATTATTTGCGATCATCCTTTGTGTTGCGTTGATGCCGGTGAACATGGCGCTTGAAGCGTGGCGATGGAAAACGCTCGTCCCGATGTCTTGGCGAGAGGCAAACAGGCAGGTCTATTATTCCAAACTCGCCGGACTGATCACTCCGTGGCGTTTAGGCGAATATCCGGCGAGAGGAGTGTTGATGGCGCAATCTGAAATCTCAAATCTGAATTCTGAATTCTCCAAAGACCTTTGGACTAAAGTGCTGAGTATGGGAGCCGTCGGATCTGCTACCATGACGGCGGCTATCGTCTTGGCAGGCTGTGTGGGAATCGCTTTCTCGCCTGCTGTGCTGACGATCTTGGGAAACAGCTATCTCTATGCCTTGGGTGGAATAGTGTTGGTCTTGGCGGTTGTCTATGCGCTCTTTCCGAAAGCGTTGAAGAAATACGTGGCACTCAATTATCCCTTGCTTCTCGAAAGCACGATGCAGAGTCTCGTCCGCCTTGCCTGTTGGTGTGTCCAATTAGGCTTGGTGCTCTATGCTTTGGGAGCAATTTCAAATGTCAAATTTCAAATTTCAAATGTACTAATCTATTTCCTGCTTGTGACGGTCACCCCGAATGTGCCGATAGCGGAAGTGGGGGTACGCGGAGCATGGGCTATTACGCTCTTCGGATCGGTGAACGCCGGATTTGCAGGAGTGCTCCTTTGGACGATAAACACCCTCTTGCCCTGCCTAATTTGGCCTTTTTTAAGAAAAAATGAAAAATAATTTGCGTATATGCAGATTTTTTTGTAATTTTGTGCCCTGAAATGATTAAATGGCTAAATGGGTCAATAAATCGTAAATCGTAAATAACTAAATCGTAAATAAAACCATGAACATTCTTTTTCAAATTCACTATCGTGCCGAGTATGGGCAGAGTCTGTGTGTCATTGAGACGCAAGATCCGGTGATGGGCTGGACGGAGAAATCGCCTTTGGTCTTGGATTGCCAAGGAACCGATTTCTGGTCGGGTCATGTGGAGACCAAAGCCGCCGTTTCCAAAATTTCCTACAAGTACGCTATTCGTTTGCAGGACGGTCGCTTCATCTACGAGACAGGCGAGCCGCGCAAACTGAGTTTCCGTGCTACGGACAAGAACGTAGTAGTCCGTGACGCTTGGAAAGCCAGCACGTACGAGGACAGTTTCTACACCACCGCATTCCTCAAGGCACTCTTCCTTCGCCACAATGCCGCTAAACCTGCAGCAGTCAAAGGCAGCATCCGTTTCACGATCGACTTGCCGCAGATCCTGCCGACGCAAGGCGTAGCTATCGTTGGTAACTGCCCTGAATTAGGCGATTGGAACCCCGAGAAGAAACTCGTTATGAGCGATGCCGAGTTCCCTGTTTGGCGTGCTGACGTCAATGTCAAGGGACAGAACATCGTGGAATATAAATACCTCGTTTATGACCTCGCTACCGGTGCTACCGTAGATATGGAGTGGGGTGAGAACCGTCAGATCTGGGGTGTGGAGAAAGGACAGATCATCTGTCAGAACGACCGTGGTTTCCGCCGTACGCAGCCTCGCTGGAAGGGAGCCGGAGTAGCCGTTCCGGTCTTCTCGCTCCGTAGCGAAGAGGGATTCGGTATCGGTGAGTTCCAAGACCTCAAGAAAATGGCAGACTGGGCTGCGGCTACCGGTCAGCAGATGATTCAGACCCTGCCGATCAACGACACCACGCTTCGTCATAACAACCTCGACAGCTATCCGTACAACGCCGTTTCGGTATTCGCCCTTCACCCCATTTACATCAATATTGAGAAGATGGGCAAACTGACTCCGGCTTTGAAAAAGAAATACGAAGCTAAGAAAGCCGAACTGAACGCCCTCACTTTTGCGGACTATCAGAACGTCTATGACGCTAAGATGGAGTTCTTCAAAGCCCTCTACAAACAGGACAAAGACGCGCTCTTTGCTACCGAGGAATACAAAGCGTTTGAGAAGAAGAACCACGCTTGGTTGGAGCCGTATGCTGCTTTCCTGCACAAACGTGACAAACAGCCGAAAGAGTTCTATAAGTACCTCCAGTTCCATGCCGACAAGCAGTTGGCAGACGCAGTCGCTTATGCGCACTCCATCGGTGTGGCTATGAAGGGTGATATACCTATTGGTATCTCGCCGGACTCTGTGGATGCAGCCGTTTATCCGGAGCTCTTTAACCTCGACGCTTCTGCCGGTGCTCCGCCCGATGATTTCTCCATCAGCGGTCAGAACTGGGGATTCCCGACTTATAACTGGGACGAGATGTCGAAAGACGGTTTCGGTTGGTGGAAAGCACGTTTCCGGAAGATGCAGGACTATTTCGATGCGTACCGCATAGATCATATTCTCGGTTTCTTCCGTATCTGGCAGATGCGTAAGAGCGATGTATGGGGACTCTGCGGACATTTCGTTCCGGCTTTGCCGTACAGCTACGACGATCTCTGCGCACAGGGTGTTTGCCTTGACTGGGATCGTATGACCAAGCCTTATATCCGTGCGAACTTCTTGGGTGACGTCCTTGGTTTTGATACCGAATGGGCTAAGAAAAACGCCCTCCAGACACGCGATAACTACGTCTATTGGTTCCGTCCGGAGTTTGACACGCAGGCGAAAGTACAGGAATGGGCTGATCGTCTGCTTGGCGATGAGAAACAACTCAAAGCCAGCGGCTTGACCGAGAAAGCGGTACATAATATCTGCAACGGTCTGATCTATCTCCATTGCGAAGTGCTCTTCGTGGAAGACCAGCGTCGTCCTGGATGGTTGCATCCGCGTATCTCGATCTATCAGAGTCACTCATTCAGCGAGCTCTACAGCGATCAGAAAGAGGTACTCATGCGTATCTACAACGACTATTTCTACCGTCGTCATACATCCTTCTGGCGCGACTCCGCTATGCGCAAGCTGCCGACGCTCATCGGTGCAACGCATATGCTCTGCTGCGGCGAAGACCTCGGAATGGTACCTGCTTGCGTACCCGATGTGATGCATGAGTTGCAGATTCTCAGTCTCGAGATCCAGCGTATGCCGAAAGACCCGACCGTTAAGTTCGCGCATCCTGCCGACGCTCCGTATCAGTCTGTCTGCACGACCGGCACGCACGATATGAACCCGTTGCGCGCTTGGTGGGAAGAAGACCGTGCGGTGACCCAGCGTTTCTACAACGAGCAGATGGGTTGGTGGGGAGATGCTCCAAAAGAGATGACGCCGGAGATTGCCGAGTTCATCATCAACCAGCATATGTACAGCCCTGCTATGTGGACGATCCTCCCGCTGCAGGATTGGCTCGCTATCGACGGAGACGTGCGCATCAAAGACCAGTTCGCAGACCGTATCAACGTACCTGCTAACCCGCGTCATTTCTGGAACTACCGTATGCACCTCTCCTTGGAGGAACTGATGAAATGCGACAAACTGAACGCGAAGATCAAGAAACTGACATCCGTTCGTTAATCAGAACAACGAATACAAAAATAGCGAGGTGTTGCCTCGCTATTTTTGTATCTACACTAAACACTAAACACTAAACTCTAAACTATTAGATGGACAGCGTCTGGAGAGCCTCCCACGAGTCTTCCTTGATATCTTTCTTCTGGTGGATAGCCTTGGTGAGCGGAACGAGCACGATGTCGTCGTTCTGAATACCGACCATGACGTTACGCTGACCGTCGAGAAGCGCCTGAACGGCTGCTACACCCATACGGGAAGCGAGGATACGGTCGTATGCCGAAGGACTGCCGCCACGTTGAAGGTGTCCGAGAACGGTCACGCGGGTAGAGTACTCCGGATGCGCTTTCTCGATAATCTCCGCTACGGTCTTGGCGCCACCTTCCACTGCGTGCTCTTGAACGAGTACGATGGACGAGTTCTTCGATTTGCGGCGACCGCTACCGATAGCTTCTTCTATCTGCTCAGGAACCGATGCACGCTCCGGGATGATAGCTGCCTCACAGCCACCTGCTATAGCAGCGTTCAGCGTCAGGAAGCCTGCATCGCGACCCATCACCTCTACAAGGAACACACGCTCGTGCGACGTAGCGGTGTCACGCAGTTTGTCGATACACTCGGTGATAGTGCTCAGCGAGGTGTCATAACCGATCGTCGCATCCGTTCCCCAAAGGTCATTGTCGATCGTACCGGGCAGACCGATAATAGGTATATCGTACTCCTGCGAGAAGAGTCTTCCGCCGGTGAATGTACCGTCGCCGCCGATGACGATCAGCGCGTCGATCTCCTCTCTTTGCAGCGTTTCGTACGCTTTCTGACGACCTTCCGGAGTCTTGAACTCGGGGCAACGTGACGACTTGATGATCGTACCGCCACGTTGGATAATACCGGAAACGTCTTGGGTGGTAAACTCTTTCACTTCGCCGTCTATCAAGCCTTTGTAGCCGCGATAGATAGCCTTGACGCGAATGCCTTGATAGATGGCTGCGCGTGTCACAGCGCGAAGAGCGGCATTCATTCCCGGCGAGTCACCTCCTGAGGTGAGGACGCCAACTGTTTTGATGTTGTTAGAATCCATAAATGTATTTACTATTTGGTTATTTACGATGTACTATTTATTGGGTCTTTTCGATCTCCTCTTTCACTTTCTCCATCAGCCATAAGGGAGTACTCGTTGCGCCACAGATACCGATTCTGATATCGGCTTCGCTGTTAGACCACTTCGTTGTTAGATTATTCAACTCGTCCGCCGATGAGACGAACAGCGTATTGGGGTTCGCCTCCAAGCAATGCTGATAGAGCACTTTCGCATTGGAGGACTTGGA
This sequence comes from uncultured Bacteroidales bacterium, assembly GCA_900321605.1. Classification (GTDB taxonomy): domain Bacteria; phylum Bacteroidota; class Bacteroidia; order Bacteroidales; family Paludibacteraceae; genus Colicola. The sequence goes on from ONWR01000006.1 coordinate 61,179, forward strand.
GCCGCCAACGAAGATCACCAAGTCGTTTGACCGTGCGAACGCCTGTAACTGACTTACCCGATTTGCCACGTTCCTACAAATGGTGTCATGCGCTTCCAGCGCAATTTGAGATTTGAGATTTGAAATTTGAGATTTGATTGCATTCACCAATTCCTGAAACCCCTCCACGCTCTTGGTGGTCTGCGAGAAGAGGTAAATCGGTCTGCTGAAATCCAGCCGGTCGAGTTGTTCGGCGGACTCAATGACGAGTGCGGTGTCGTTGGTCTGACCTTGCAGACCGATGACTTCTGCGTGTCCGGGCTTGCCGTAGATGACGATCTGCGGAGGCAGGTTCTCATCGTTCTTATGGGCTTCGTAGCACGCACGAATACGATCCTGCAGTTTCTTCACTACAGGGCAAGTGGCATCGATGATCTCAATGCCTCTCTGTTGAGCAATCCAATAGGTGGAAGGCGGTTCACCATGTGCGCGGAGCAGCACACGGGAGTGAGGAGGTAAAGTGCGCAGGTCGTCATAATCGATGGTCGAGAGCCCTTTCTTCTCCAAACGGGCTACCTCCTGGCCGTTATGCACGATGTCGCCTAAACAGTACAACGAACCTTTCTGCAGCTCGTTCTCCGCTGTCCGGATAGCGCTCGTGACGCCAAAACAGAAACCGCTATTTGAATCGATTGAAATAACCATAGATGACTTCCATTTGTTCATCCGGTGTCATGTGGCTGTTATCTACGACGATAGCATCATCTGCTTGACGGAGAGGCGATTCCGCACGGTGAGTGTCCCGATAATCGCGGTCGGTGACATCTTTGAGCACCTCGTCAAAATCCGGTTTCTCGCCTTTCGCTACCAACTCGTCATACCTTCTCTGCGCACGCACTTCGGGTGAAGCGGTGAGGAAGAGCTTGAGTTCGGCGTTCGGGAAAACCACTGTTCCTATGTCGCGACCGTCCATGACGATACCTTTCTCAATGCCCATCGCCTGTTGCTGGGCAACGAGGAACGCACGTACTTCTTTGATCTGCGAGATCCGGCTGGCTTGGTTGCCTGCTTCTAACGTACGGATTTGCGACTCTACGTCTTCGCCGTTGAGCGTGACGTGCTGTGCGCCATCTACCAAGATGAATCCCACCTTAATATCCGGCAGGGCGGCAATGATCTCAGCCGGTTCCGAGAGCCGGTGACGCAGCGTATAAAGTCCGATAGCACGGTACATAGCACCTGTGTCCACGTACGTGTAACCCGCGTATTTCGCAAGCGCTTTCGCTATCGTCGACTTCCCGCAAGACGAATAACCATCAATAGCTACAATAATCTTATTCATATCTGAATTCTGAATTCTGACTTCTGAAATCTTCAAATCTTCAAATCTTCAAATTTTCAAATCCTCAAATCCTCAAATCCTCAAATCTTCAAATCTTCAAATCCTCAAATCTTCAAATCTCACTTAAGGAGCGAGTTAATATCAATCGTAAGTCCCGCTTGGTACGAGAAATTGGATTTTGTCATCTGGCTGATCGCAAAATCCACACGGAACTGCTTGATCCGCACACCTGCTCCCAATGACAAACCGGCAATCGAACGTTGGTCGATGAGGTTCATCTCCGCTCTACGGCGGTGGTTATAACTGAGCGCGATATAGAATTTCTCGCTCTTGGGCACTACTTCGATCGTGAAGATCGTGTGGCGGAACATCATATCGTACCATTTGACCTTATGCGAGATATAATCGCCCGTGGTGGCACTCTTGTCACGGCTTGTCCATTCGTAGTCCAACTTCCATGTCTGCATATTATGGATCTGTACATGCAGTCGAAGAGGCGCTTTCGGGATGCGGTACGTGATACCCAATTGGAGATTAAGCGGCAACATCTCATGGTTCTTACCACCCTCACCGGAGTAGAAGCCTTTGAGCTGCCAACCGATGTTCTGGAGCACCAGACCCATCTGGAAAGTGGAGTCCTTGGACTGAAAATGCGCACCCACGTCGGCTCCCAACGCAAACGAGGTATAGTGTTCGTAGATCGAATAGACAGGCTTGAGCGTGACTCCCACTTTGAACATCCTACCCAACTGCCGTGCGTACATCACGTCAATAAGAATATCGCGCGCGCCAAAAGAGCCGCCGGTCAAGTTGCCTTGCTCGTCCGCATATTTCATCTTGCCGTAATCCAAATAGTGAATACCCACTGCGAAATAGTTGGGTTTGTCGGGTTCGCCTTCACCGATAAAAGGTTTCTCGATCTTCGATCGTCCGAAGTTATGTCCGTAGAGCACGGAAGCGAACATCGTGCCCGGCAGGTAATACGAGTAGTTGAGCTGCATCACCTGATGCGACTGAGCGTGCAGCAGGGCAGGGTTGCACATGCCCAACGCTACGTCTCCGTTGCTGAGGCTGACGTTCGAACCGCCCATCGCATTGATGCGCGCAGAAGCCGGCAGACTCATAAATGAGAACACCGAACGCCCTGCGTTGGACACTTGACCGAAGCTGCATATCGACCATGCGCAAAGGACTAAAACTACTATTTTTTTGTGTATCGCCACACTACTGCATTTTAAATCGGGTACAAAATTACAACAAAAATTGCACATATGCAAATAAAAACGTATTTTTTTGTAAAAAATAGAATGTATTCTATTATTTTAAGTCCGTTGACAGCTTTGGATGCTTGCATACAGAAGATGTCAGCGGGCTTAAAATAGAGGGTTTACCCTTTTTACAAAAAAATACGTTTATTTGCATATGCACCGCAAGGTGCGAACGTACATTCGGAGGGACCCACCCTAAATTCAATTCAGGAATTTAGGGAAGGGGCGTGCCGAATTACCACCGCACAGACTCCAACAATCCCTCTTTTTATTTGCATATTGTATTGTTTCAAGACGAAACGGTTTGGTTGCTCCTCCTTTGCATCCGCCAAGTTTGGCGGATAGGAAACACCGCTCACTCCTTCGTCTATTGCGTCGGGATTTAATCCCGACATCGGCTCTGTGGACCGCATTCTGCCTTCGTCCGTTCAATATAAATAATTTTTGGATCATTTTAGGTGATCTGCCACATCATTTTTTTTGCTTTGCACTTTCTGCACTTTCTGCACTTTCCCCTTCCAAAGTGCAAATAGTGCAAATAGTGCAATGTCATTTTTTTTTTATGAATCAGCCAAGTTTGGCTGATAAATCGTTATATATTCTTAGTCATTCGTTAACCATTCACGGTACTGGAACGGACTCGGAACGGACTCGGAACGGACTTTTTACTTGTTCTTGAGGATGATCCAGATGATCACCGGAGCACCGAAGAGCGCGGAGACGGTGGAGATAGGCAAGGGGTAGATGAAGAGCGAGCACAACAGATCGCAGACCAGCAAGAGGCAAGCGCCAATGAGTGCCGAAGCCGGAAGAGAAAGGACTCGACACCTTCATCCAAGCCCTCCTTCGCCAAAAAACAGCAATAAACAACTAAAAATCCCGCAAATCCTTGCATAAGTGGGATTTTTTTTGTACCTTTGCACCCGAATTATTGTACGAAAGAGAAATGAAATTGATAGACACCACTAATATGTGCAGCCACCTGCAGCGGAAATTATTCGCCCCGGATGGTGAATACCGCGCTATCCGCGAGCAGATAGAGAGTGACCCGACGCTGACAGCTGTTGTCCGTTCACGTCAGCTGCATATCTATCGCGACGGAAAGAAAATCCTTGTCCTTGCCGGCAAGAGTGCCCCGAAAATCATTCGGGAAGATAAATTGGCAGAATTATTATTTTAAGTTGTTATTTCTCCGCCACGGGCAATACCGGCACAGCAAGTATTACAAGAAACAATAATACAGGGTACTTCTAAACTTCCCATATACATGAAACAGCATATGGAAACGACGACTTCTGCGCTTCCGGAGCGTGTACTGTACCTCTGCGCCAAATAAATAACGGCAGTGTCCCCAAGACCTGCCGTTATTTATAATAGGGATGACTACCATTTTTTTTTGCTACCCCTTCCGGATTGTCATCATTTTTTGCCCTTTTTGCTTAAAAAATGCCATTTTCTCTTGCATATATCAAAAAAAAGCAGTAACTTTGCAGCCGAAAGTTGCAAAGGTTCATGAAAATGGAGCAGTTACAGATTATACATAGCGAGTATTTTGCTGACTACCAAGCACAGCAACCGATTACGATTGAGAAGCGCGTCAAGAAACTTGCTTCTAAGCCGCTCACGCCACAGAACTTCAAGTTCTACTTGCTCAGCTCGTCCTGTAACTCCAGCCTTATTGAGGGCTCGTCGATGACCGAAGATGATTACATGAAACTCAAAGAGGCGAAAATCATCAGCCGCGACGTGCAAGAGATAGATGACATGATTGCTGCTTATGAGTTTGCCGCAAAAAATGCTATCAATATTGGCGCATTCCTCGAAGCGCACAAGATTCTTTCCAACAGTTCCGGTATTGCAGACAAATACAAAGGCGCTTTCCGTGACATGCCTGTTGGTGTGTTTGGCGGCGGGGTAAAAGTCTATACTGGCGCAGAGCCGAGTATCGTAGCGGGCGAAATGGCCAAACTCATGCATGATATTGACATTCTCGTAAAGACAGACTTGTCCTACGATGAGATTTTCTATTATGCGAGTATGATTCATCTCGTTTGCGTAAGCATCCATCCGTTTGCGGACGGTAACGGACGTACTTCTCGTTTGTTGGAGAAATGGTTCTTAGCGCAGAAACTCAATCATGTGGCTTGGGCTATCCAGTCTGAGAAATTGTACTATAGCAGAAGAAAATCGTACTATGAGAATCTTCATTTCAAAGGAGATAACTACGCAACTATCGACTATGCAAGAAGTGTTCCTTTCCTCTGCATGTTACCGATGGCATTAAACATGAGGTAATCGTGCCCTCGTGGCAATATCATAGGGTCCCCGATGTAACTTGTAAAGTTGCAGTGGGGAGAGCGTAGAACAAGACATAGTGCCATTGAACGGCACAGCCGTGAGTCGCACGTAGTCTTAGTTTAAGCGAGCGTCCCCTCTCCGAGACGTTAAACCGGAGAAAGTATCGACCATATATGGGCGATTAAAAATAACAACCAACCACCGCCTATGGCATAAAACAACAGACAAGCGGTAAATACAATAATACCGTCCCCTCTCTGAGAAGTAAAATCAAGCAAAAGGCAGAGCGCAAAGCGTTATATACATCCTCTATTATGGGTAGTTTTTATTTGCAAAGAAAATCCGTTGTGTTTGTAACTAGTTGAATTTAAGCTTTTTTTTATTTTCAAAGAAAATGCAAAAGAGTAGTAAAAAGGTAGTAATTGAGTAGTAATTGAGTAGTAATTTAGTAGTATATCCTTGTTAATGATTCAAGAAATTAAGTATAGCATAGAGGATGCCGTTCATGAATTAATTCAGAGAGCATGGAATACAAATCAATTGTCTTCTCTTCTGCTAATTGCAAGAGGGAATATGGATATAACAGGAATGACTTATGTCGTTGATGATATTTGGGATATATTTCGTTGGAAAACACAAGAAAGATTCTATATACGTTACCTAAACAAGAATTATTGTAAGGACGGCTTTTTATATCAAGGAGAAGATGGACTTGATGATTTGAATATAGAAATGATGATTTATTCACACATATGGGCATCAAATGATTTCTTGAAAACGTTATATCGGTTAGGGGAAATATTAAGAGGTGATAGTTATTCTTGGAGAATTGATGTGGATGATTTTGCTTTCGGAAAGAAAAAATGGATGCAGAACAATGTTATAGACCCTATAGAGGCAAACTCATTACAAATATCGGAATTTCTTAAAGAAGCGTACTGCACACCTATCCGTAATGCTTTTGCTCATGCCTTATATGATATTAATGTTGAAAATCAAAAGATAACTATATATCCGCAAAGTGGATACTATACATTAGATTTTAGTGAATTCCAACGAAAATTCTTATACTCGGCTTTTTTAATTAATTCCTTACACAATGAGTTGATGATATTACATGATCAATATGCCCAAATGAATTGTTGCTTAACGAAGCCTTTTATAATCTCAAAAGGAGTTAAATGTCAATTGTTTGGACAACTGACGTTAAGAGGTGATGAAATATTCCCAGAATTTAGAATAAAGAAAGTATTTTGAAGATATGTTGTCATATCTTAGATAATAGTAGTAATTTTCAATAAATAATTCGAAACGATGTCACTTATTAAATGCCCAGAATGCGGAAAAGAGTTTTCCGAGTTCGCGAATGAATGTCCCGTTTGTGGTATGCCTATTTCAAAGATTAAGGAATTGAAAAATTCCGAAAATACTGAAAATGCAAACTTACAAAAAAACGTTAATGTTAGAACTTTTTCAAAACTAACTGTATGGAAGATTGTTGGCTCAATCATCGTGTTTATATTCGCGAATATAGTCCTTTTAGACGATGCCATAACAGTAAGTTTTGGTGGATTGTTGTTATTGAATGCCATATTGTGCTATGCCATCGGGTTTATTTTAACAAATTTCAAAAAAGCATTTCTCTTTTTAGCTGGTGTTCTTGTACTGATGTTATTCCACAAAATTATTCCAGTAATAGATAATATCAATTCTATCGAATCACATGAAGAAAGATATGCTATATATTTTTTGTTCAAATCTCCCATCGGAGACGTTGAAGCTCTTAATCCTACTAAAGATTATATATGTAACAAGACCGGAAGAACGCTATATTTGACATCAATTGGATATGGTAAATATCAATATGAACCTAATAAATATACAACTATTCCTAATAATTCCATTGTCGAAGGAAATGTATATTCTTACTTTGAAGAACCTAGCAACACTACAATCATTCGTCGTGGACATCCTGATGGAGTATGGCGTAACTTTTTACACTATAAAAAATTATAAATGACATGGCTCTGTTACGATGTCCCGAATGTGGGGAAATGATATCTGAATATGCACAAAAGTGCCCAAATTGTGCATATCCCATAACTTTAATCAAAGAGAACGTAAAGCATAGTACTCCCGAAATTAAAAGGGAGGAAGACGGTACAACCTGTTGGTTTTGTGGAGAAAATAAGGCAACGACTTTTTACGAGCATACTATTTCCAAGACACAGACATCTAGAACAACAATGATGCGCAAAAGGGAAACATTCTCTAAAAAGGCAAAAATCCCTTGCTGTGATAGATGTAAGGAAGCTTTGGAATCTAGAGATAATTGTGGAATGTATTTTGGTGTTATGGGTGTTATACTAACCCTTGTTCCTCTGGATATTTGGCTATACTCAATAGAGCCTGCTGTATTATTTATAGGAATAATGATAGAGATCTCAATAGGTGCTATGGTGGTATACGTTATATTTGCACTTCTTGGAGAGCTTATATGGAGACTTGCAAATAAAGAATTATACAATCATATAAAAAGGGATATATTCGAGCGCCCAGAAAATGAAGAATTTGATGATTATTCTCGCAATCATCCTATTACGCCTCCAACAGTAAAAGATTTCTTCAGGGGCTGAAAAAAACTTAAACCATTGTTTATATTCTCTTAGTGCAGAGTGGTATTGCTCTGCTATTTTCTCACACTATCTTCGTCGGATTTCTGCTGTTTCGTGGTTCCAGAATGCCTCCCTGCATACTAATACATAGTAGCCGCACCGCTACAAACCACACGCGGGGTGCCCACTTGGCGATGTTTTTGTTTCTCTATCTCTCGCTTCGCTTCCAATGGGGGACCCCGCAAATTTCAATTTGTGCGGGTGAAGAAGTGCTTCGGATAGCACTTCGAGTGTTACTTGCAACACATAGAACCTCGGAGCACACCCGAGTACTTACTGCCAAAACGAGGTTTTGACACATGTACGAGGGTAGTGTCCGCGATAGAAAGCCCCCATTTATTTTTTTAGCCCCCAAAAAAGCAAAAAATGATGACAAAGTAACTTTTTTAGAGCGAATTTCCGAAAAATATTTGGTTACTTTCGGAAATTTTTGTAATTTTGCAGCGCATTTGGCAAACGGCAGAGGGGTTTTGTAGGTTTTGTTTCGTATTAAATATATAAATAAGGAAATAGGAAAATGAGAAAATTGCAGAGGGAGGTAGATCCTCAATACCTGAACTGTCCGATTCGGAACGTGATTGACAAATTCGGCGACAAATGGTCGCTGCTTGTGTTGTACCATCTGAACGAACATGGCACGCTGCGTTTTAATGAATTACACCGTGATATGTCCGATTGTTCCCAGAAGATGCTCTCGCAGACGCTCAAACGGCTTGAACAAATAGGGCTTATCAGCCGGCAGGTTTATCCCGAAGTGCCGCCGAGAGTTGAGTACAGCCTCACCGCCCGCGGTCAGTCCCTCATGCCGCACGTCTCCGCCCTTATCGGCTGGGCTCTAGAGCATTTTGAAGAAATTGCAAAATAAGGGCAGTAGCGGCTTTGGCACACGATTTGTTGCACATATAGACAAACATGTCTAACCCTCAAAATCATCGCCTTATGAGAACCAAACTGCTTACTCTTTGCTTCGCCCTGATGGCAAGCCTGACGATGTCCGCGCAGTATGTCGTGTCGGACAAGTACGACCTCTGGTTCGAGGACACGAACAACGAGTTGACCACCCGCAAACCGGAGTATTGCACCGAGCACTACCAGGACTTGCGCAACGGCTGCCATGTGCGGCTGTCCGGCAAAAAGGTCTATATCTACCGCAACGGCTATTCTATCCTCTACGGCGATGAAATCAACGTGCTCTACAACGGCTATTACCGCGTTCGCCGGGGCAACACATGGTACCTCGCAGACGAAGACGGCAACCTCGTGAGCGGCATCTACGGCAAGGAGATTAGGTACTATCCGTTTGGCTATGTGACCGTGCAGCGCTCTTCCGGCTACTGGGACATTTACCATTGTTCGGGGCGCAAACTGGAGACCTATTCATACGAGCTTCCGGCAATGTTCGGAAACGGCTTTTTCTGTGTCAAGCAAGGCAAATGGTGGTACGCTGTGGACCAAACCGGCAACAAGATCTCTGGCGTCTATGGCGACAATATCTTCCTCCTCAACAACGGCACATGGAAATGCATCCGCGGCAGCTATGTGACATATGTAGAGTGATCCTTCCGCAAAAATCGCAGATTTCTGTCATTTTTGAACGATTTCTCTTGCATAATTCATAAAAAAGTAGTACTTTTGCAACGGATTTCTGAAAAATGAAAATAATTAAAGTTTTGGAAATGAAACTAATTGAACGTACATTATTACTAGACCTAGTTTAAAAGAGGCAGAATGAAAAGAACCATATTTTACATATTATTACTTGCGCTTTGCGCGTGCAAGCCTACTATTCCTTTCCAAACAGCCGTAAATAAGGCTGATTCGTGCTATATGGCACAAAACTACGAGCAGGCTAACAACTATTACAAACAGGCTTTTCACGCCTCTGATGCCAAGCCGCAGAGTTACCACTATTCCAATGCTGCCGCAGTCGCAGCCATGGCAGGAGATGAGCAAACGGCATTCATGCGCCTCAACCAATTGATTAGCAACGACAAAGAGTGGTACACTTCTAACTTTGCGGAGAATCCGGACTTTCTGCCATTGCATCAATACCCCGAATGGCAAGTGCTGAAAGACACGGTGGAGCAAAGACAGCAGCGCATAGAGAAAGATTACAACCATGAATTGATTGCGCGCCTGGAAGCAATCTACCAACGTGATCAGGAACCGAGACACGCGTTCTTGTTTGCTTGTCAAACGGAGCCGGATAATCAAGTCCTACGTGATTCACTCATCCTCGCTATGCAACAAGCAGACGAGGTCAATCTGCAAGAAATCCTGGACATCTTTGACACGTACGGTTTTCCGTCTAAAACAATAGTAGGCTTGGCGAACTCTGTTATCTGGCTTGTAGTCCAGCATAGCGATCTCGATACGCAAAAAGAGTTCTATCCTTTCTTGCGCAAAGCGGCAGAACAAGGCGAACTGAGCAAGGAGGATATAGCTTTGCTGGAAGATCGTATCGCCCTGTTTGAAGGCAAGCCGCAGCGGTACGGATCGCAAATTGTAGAAGATTCAACAGGAGAGCGAGTTATCTACACTTTGCTCAATTCTGATAGTGTGAATATCTGGCGTAGCGCAGCAGGTATGCCTCCGTTGGAAGAATATGCAAAACAGATGAACGCTAAATGGAATAAATGATGAATAGAGTATTGTTTTTTATATCTATGGCCCTTGCCCTCTGCTCCTGCGCGGTGCAAAGGACAACCACAAGTGAGGAGTTCGCAAAAGACGTGCAGAAAGACCTTCCCTTCAAGGTAAGCGAACTGAAGACGATAAGCAACCACGACAACACTTATTCCTTCCGCAGCGATGCCTATATCAGCCTGCTGCCGGACTACGAGGTGGACAGCGAAGGGGCAAGCATGATTTATCAGACTACTTTTGCGCCGACCCACAATACACAGCCGTCCAACGTCATCTGGCGCAACATCGTCATTAACCGCAAAGCGAAGCGTGTCCTCTGTATCGACCGTCTCATCCTAAACGGCAGGACTTTCGGCTATGTCTATGTGCTGCAATCGGAGACAGCGCGGTACAGCGACTCCGGCACGTTCCATTGGGATGTGAGCAACCCTAAGCTGCTGCTCAACGTGAGCGACGCCATAGAAGGCATGAGCAAACTCTCGGTAACGACGCTGAACACATTAATGAAAGAATAAAGTGGGTCTTTGTAGATATGGCAGGACAATTCAGAATAACGAATATTGAATGGCTTCGCGTTATTGCTATGGTGGCAATAGTGCTAATGCATATTGATGCATGCTATACTTACACTCTCCTGCTCGCCTCCCTCTCCGCACAACTAAAGTCCACAGAATAACACTTTTCCTTTCAATTTCCACTGTCTTGTACAATTTTCGCCAAAATCCTTGCATATATCAAAAAAATATAGTATCTTTGCAGCGAATTTTGAGTATTTTGTATTTGAGATTTGAACATTTTGTGTCTTGAATTTGAAGTCAAAAGTGGCAGACGTAAAATGAATAGTGGAATGAAAGAGTTTGCAAAGTCATTTAAACCATTGCATTCCTATATCATAGGAACAGGAGGTATAAGTTTTGAAGACTTCTTGCAATCCGATGTGATTCAATGGTTATAAATGAAGAAAATTGATTCCACTAACATGTGCAGTCACCTGCAACGAACATATTCGCACGTTACCATATAAAAAACAATTCACGGCTTTACCGCAGGATCCATAATTCAACAAAGCATAAATAATTAACTCACAAAACAACAACTATTCTTATGAAAGAGCAAGTATTGAATGCCATGCGTGCAGCAGGCAAGCCGGTATCGGCAGGCGAAGTAGCCAAGTCCTTGAACGCAGACCGCAAAGAGGTGGACAAAGCCTTTGCAGACCTCAAGAAAGAAGGTGCTATCGTTTCACCCGTTCGTTGCAAATGGACCGTAGCATGACAATAGACCAATTTCGTGAACGGATGGCAACCGGTGTGCCGATAGTGGGCGGATCGGACTTGCATAGGAAGTTTCATCAAACTCCTGTCTCGCTTGCGATAAACAACAAAAATTCCTTGTTATTCCGGCAAAGAATGCATAAAAAACGCATTATTTTGCCCTAAAATTTGCCGGTATCGGAAAATTTTTGTACCTTTGCGCCGCAAAATTGTTTAAGTATGAAAAAAATTTTAATTGCCCTTTTAGCTATTACTGCAGTTATTTCAGCGTTTGCAGGTGAAGCCAAGATAGATAAGGAAAGTTGCACCATCACGAAAGATGGCAAGACCTACAAACTTTATGGTAAAGTAAAGATTGTAGATTCTTTTGAGGATATCAAGGTCAAGATAGTTGATTCTTTTGAGGACGTGGACATCAAAATCGTGGATGCCTTCGAGGACTCCTGTGGCAAGGTCAAAATCGTGGAGCACTTTGAGGATGTCAAAGTCAAAATAGTTGACAACTTCGAAGACATCAAAATCAAAATAGTAGAACATTTCGAAGGAGTAAAGAAATAAGAACTCTTTCGCTTTCTCGATAACCCGATAACTCGATCTCTCGGAACTCCAGTCTGCTCCACCACAGAGCAGGCTGGCTTTTTCTTCGTCTCGTTCGCGGTACTTTAGTGCCGCTCCTTCTCCGTCCATTTCGTCGGATAACATCCGACACCTTCGTGATCACCTAATCACGTGAGCACGTGGTAACGATTTCTTTCTTCTTTTTCCCGGCATCTGATGCCGGCTGTTTCTCGCGTTCCTGCATCGTGCATTGATGCGCGATTTGTATTACGTCCCCGACGCAGAGCATCAGCTCCGCCCTCTTCATCGTCCATTGTGTCGGATGTCATCCGACTCGACGAGGTCCGGCTTTGCAGGGGTTCACAAGTCCCGCATTGTTGCACAATACCGTAGCCCTTCCAATCCCTAACGCGGTTTTGATCATTTTTTTTGAAGAAAATAGGAAAAAAACTTGCATATGTCAAAAAAAAGTAGTATCTTTGCAAGCAATTTTATAAAAATATTAGATAATCATGAAACAAACAATTCGTATGAGTGTAAAAAAAATTCTTTCGAGCATCATTGTTCTTTGCGCCATTTTAGGTGCGAGTACGCTTACCGGCTGCAAAAGCAATAAGAGTGCCGACCTTGTGGTTTATGGCAAGATTTATACAGCCGAAGACAATCAGATTGTGGAAGCTTTGGCTGTGAAAGACGGCAAATTCGTCTATGTGGGTGACAAGTCTGGTGCCGAAGCTTTCATTGAAGAGGGCAAGACGGAGATCGTGGACTACAGCGGCAAAGGACTTGTGATGCCTGCTTGCGGAAATGGGCACGCACATTATGCCATGGGCTACGCCCTCAAATCCATCGGCACGCTCATCTCCACGGACGACAGCGTGGAGAAGTTCTTGACGGAAATTGTGCCTGACGCAGTTAAGAAAGCACGGGCAGAAGGAGCAAACGCGATTATTGGTCAAGGATGGAATGTGATTGAGTTCCAAAAGAATATGCCAACTCGACAGCAGCTCGATGCCATCTGCGCTGATATTCCTATGTACTTCGTTGATGAGGAGGGGCATAAGGCGTTGGTGAACACTATTATGTTGGTAAACGCTGGCATTTTGGCAGAAGATGGGACTGTATTAAAGACAGAGATTCGAGGCGGCAAGTTGGATATGGATGCCAATGGCGTGCCCAACGGCTATCTGTTGGAGCAGGCAAGTACTTATGTACGCTCATTCATGGACAGTGAAAGTGTCTTTTCTGTCGACATCGCAAAAGGGAACATGAAACTCATTCAGGAGCAACTTCTCTCCGAGGGCTATACAATGTATATGGACGGCTTCACCACCTATTTCTTCAACGAGAATCTGTATAAGGCAGCCCAAGAGATGGACAAGTCTGGCGATATGCATTTTATCTTAGGCACGGCTTACGAAATGGAGAGTTGGATGGATAAGGACAAGGCTTTGGAGAAAGCCGTAGAGGTGCAGAAATACGCGACAGAACATGTCAAGACAAACTGGTTCAAACTCTTCGTGGACGGCACAGTTGAAAGCGGCACTGGCTTTATTGAACCTGTTTACGCCGATGGTCATCAGGGCATTCCTAACTGGTCGGAGGAGGAACTGACGGAAATAACCCGTAAGGCGAACTCCAAAGGTCTGACCATGCACGTACATGCCATGGGCAACAAAGCGGTCAATCGTATCGTCAATGCTCTCATTAACGGAGGAAAGGACGAGATGCGCAATACCTTAGTACATGTACATAGTGTGATCCCGTCGGACTATGCGCGCATGGCAGAGCATAATATCTATGTCACTTCGGGAATGTTGTGGCATCATTATTCCGAAGATATGCAAGCTGAGTTGCGCGAGACAATGCCCGAAGGACTCAAAGACAAGAGTTTCCCCCTAAAATCCTATTTCGATCACGGCATCAACGTGTCTTCACACACGGATTTCCCTGCTAGTTTCCGTAGTCCTGACGACCCATTTGGCATTATGGAAATCGCCGTTACTGGTGTGTACTATCCGGAAAACGCTAAGCCTTGGTGGCCAGAGGAACTCTTGACACGTGAGCAAGCGCTCACCGCCCTCACTATCAATTGTGCTAAGCAGATGTTCCTTGAAAAGGAAAGAGGTAGCATCAGCGCAGGCAAGTATGCCGATTTCCTTCTCGTTAACAAGGACGTGCTCACTTGTCCAAAAACAGAGATTCACGAGGCGAAACCAGAAGCCACTTACTTCGAAGGCAAGAAAGTGTATTCTCTATAACCCCATTATTTACTCTTATTTTATTTCACCGCTGACCGTCACTGGCCAGCGGTTTTTCTTTTTGTATACGTACGGTCTGCCATTATTCTTTGTCGTTCGTTCGCCCTGACCAAGCAGCTGCGTCCTTCACTCTACCTGCCGGTGGCTGCAATTACCTCCGGTGGGTGACTACAGCCCCGGAGCGTTCTCCCGACGGAACGGGAGAAGCGGCCTCCGCCTAAGAGGGCATCTACACCCTGCGAGCGTCCGGCTTTACAAGGGTTCACAAGTTCCGCATTGTTGCACAATACCGTAGCCCTTCCAATCCCTAACGCGGGATTAGCTTATTCCTCGAATTGCTGACGATGCTTCATGATCGTCGGCAGGTTCTTGGATGCCCACGCTGTCAATTCTTGCACGATGGGTACCAGTTCCTTGCCCATCGGCGAGAGGCTGTACTCCACGCGAGGAGGAATCTCCGGATAAACTTTGCGGACGATGAGGTCATCCGCTTCAAGCGTGCGCAACGTACTACTTAATACGCGCGTGCTGATATCCGGAATGACGCGATGTAGTTCATTGAAACGGATCGTGCCGTGCTCATTGATATCCAACAGCACGAGAAATCCCCATTTGTTACCAAACCGTGCGATGACATTACGCACCGGGCACATCTCAAACATTGAGTTCTTGTTGTCTTTCTTTTGCATAATGATTTGAATTTATTATTGGGTCCCCGACAGACGCTAACTTGGAGCGTTTGTTGGGGAGAGGAGGAAACGTGGCAATTATACGAGTTACAAAGTAACGATGTCATTGACCACCGTTTCCGACGACAAAGGTACTATAAAATACTGATATACGCAATAGTTTCAAAAAAAAAGTAAGTTTTTTATAAAAATTTATTTTCCTAATGTGCTGTATTTGCAAAAATAGACAAAAAGGTTACTATGTCACCTATTTGTAACCTCTTGCATATGTCGAAAAAATGTAGTACCTTTGCATTCGATTTTGAAACACAAACACAAAAATTATACGATTATGAAACAGATTGAAACGATTAAGAGCGGCAAGAATTTTACCGCCGTAACAGCAGGTACTTTTGCTGAGATTATTGAACACGAACTGCCGATGGGTCCCGATTTCACCCTCAAAGGCAAAGTCTTTTTAGGTCAGGCTTTGGGTACTACCGGAGCAGAGCTGTCTTACCAGACGCTTGTTCCAGGACAAGACAGCGGTTTCCTGCACACGCACAAGACGCACGAAGAACTCTATTTCATCCTTCGTGGTGAAGGCACGTACCAAGTGGACGGCGAGCAATTCCCTGTTAAGGAAGGAGCTGTGGTACGTGTTGCACCGGAAGGCAAACGTGCATTGAAGAACACCGGCAAAGAGAACCTGACTATGCTTTGCATCCAATACAAAGCGAATGCTTTCACCGATGCAGACAGCCCCATGACGGATGGCACTATCCTGGACGAGCCGCTGAAATGGTAATTGAACTTGTCGTGATTATCAAAAGAATAATATGAGTGAAATACTTATTTCCGAGAAGCAAGTGCAGAGTGTGATGACCAAGTCGTCACTGCCCGTGGGCGGTTACTCGGTGAACCCGTATGTGGGGTGTACACACGCTTGCAAATATTGCTATGCTTCGTTCATGAAACGCTTTACTGGACATACAGAGCCGTGGGGGACGTTTCTGGATGTGAAGAACTGGGAACCTATAAAAGACCCTCACAAATTCGATGGGCAACGTATTGTAATCGGCTCAGTGACAGACGGCTACAATCCGCAAGAAGAGCACTACCGTCGCACACGCCGGCTATTAGAGGAGTTGCAGGGCGCACAGGCGGAGATTCTTGTCACTACCAAATCTGATCTCGTGCTGCGCGATTTGGATGTACTGAGTACCTTTCCAAAAGTAACCGTATCATGGTCAATCAACACGCTCGACGAGCAGTTCAAAAATGATATGGATGAAGCAGTCAGTATTGAGCGTCGGCTAGCTGCTATGAAGCAGGTCTACGACAAAGGAATCCGCACTGTATGTTTTATCTCGCCTATCTTCCCTGGTATAACAGATGTTTGGAGTATCATGGAGAGGGTGCGCGAACAGTGCGACCTCATTTGGCTGGAGAACCTGAATCTGCGCGGACAATTCAAACCCGTAATCATGCATTACATTGCAGAAAAATATCCGCATCTTATGCCACTGTACGATGAAATTTACAACAAAGGCAAACGCAATTGGTGGCATCGTCTGGAGGAAGACGTGCAACGCTTTGCTACCGAGCATGAAATGCCGTATTTACGCAATGATCTGCCATATGGGCGAGCCGAAAAAGGAAAGCCGATACTGGTCAATTACCTTTATCATGAGGAGATCCGGTTAAATAACAATAAATAGCAAAAAATTGCAACTGTTGCCAAGCTAAAGGCACTTCCTTTACATTGTGCTTGCAACCCAAGTACGGATTGTGTAAGACTGCAGACTCATAACGAGCCGGCGGTTTTCTTTTATACTTACCTACGGTCTACCTCTTTCTGTCACGTTTGTTCGCCCTGACCAAGCAGCTGCGTCCTTCACTCTACCTGCCGGTGGCTGCATATACCTCCGGTGGGTGACTACAGCCCTTTGCTGTACCGGCTGCATATACACCCTGCGGGCGTCCGGCTTTGCAGGGGTTCACAGGTTCCGCATTAGTACCTAATACCGTAGCCCTTCCAATCCCTAACGCGTTCGGAAAAAATTACATTTTTCTTTGAATTTTGCTGCAAAATATAGTTTCTCGAAAGAATACGAGCTAAAAATTTGTATATGTCATATTTTTTGTGTAACTTTGCAAGCGGATTTCATTCATGGCTCCGGGATAGAAATATGCAGATAAAACGTTTTAAGGACATAGTGGTGACAAGTGATTTGAATGACCTGCTGCTGGAAAACGGTTCGGCATTCGGGCGGTCGTATATGTGGCAATGCGTTGCGGGAGAGATTACTTTTGAGTATGCCGGAACAACTTACACCATGTATGCGAATGACCTCTTGTTCAGTCCCGCCAACCGGTTGCCGCGGGTCCTCTCGCAGTCGTCGGGCTACCGGTGTGTGATCTTTGCGCTGGACGGAAAGAAGGTAGAGGATATATTGTACGCATGTCTGCGCGATGAAGACGACTGGATTGAGAAACTGCATTTTATCCTGCGGCATCCTATTATCCACCTCTCGCCACGGCAATTAAAACTCATTACCGCATACCGTGGTCTTGTGCCGCTCTATTCGGAGGAGACAGGACGTTACCGCCGGCGCGTAGCCTTCCTGCAAGGTCAGTCTATCATCTACGAATTATTATCGTGGGTGGACGAGGTAATGCGTCCTTCCGGGGATTCTCGTACCATCGTCTCGTCCCGGATGAATCAACTGTACGTGGCCTTTCTGAAACTGCTGGAT
>ONWR01000023.1 GCA_900321605.1 uncultured Bacteroidales bacterium
CGAGCTGCGGGTTGTAACGCCAGAGGTGCCAGTAACCGCACTCAA
Organism: uncultured Bacteroidales bacterium; assembly: GCA_900321605.1. GTDB lineage: Bacteria > Bacteroidota > Bacteroidia > Bacteroidales > Paludibacteraceae > Colicola. Next base: position 46 of record ONWR01000023.1, read on the forward strand.
CAGCCTTAGCCTCCTCAGCCTGGGACTTGCCCATACCTGCTTTCAGACCGTGGTTGATACACGGAGCGTAAGCGATGATGAGCGACGGTCCGGGATAAGCCTCTGCCTCGCGGATAGCCTTGAGGGTCTGAGCCTGGTCAGCACCCATAGCGATCTGTGCTACATAAACATAACCGTACGTGGTAGCAATCATACCGAGGTCTTTCTTACGAACGCGCTTACCCATAGCAGCGAACTTAGCGATTGCGCCAAGCGGCGTTGCCTTGGAAGCCTGACCACCGGTGTTGGAGTACACCTCTGTATCGAGCACGAGGATGTTGACATCTTCGCCGGAAGCGATGACGTGGTCGAGTCCGCCGTAACCGATATCATAGGAAGCACCGTCACCACCGACGATCCACTGGCTGCGCTTAACGATATGGTCTTTCTCAGCGAGGATAGCCTTGCAGGTGTCGCAACCGCATTTCTCCATAGCAGCCACCATCGGCTCATAGAGACGATTCGTAACCTCTGCAGAGTTCTGGTTCTCGAGCCACTCTTTGAACATCGCCTTGAGTTCGTCGGAGCAGTCAGCGCACTCGAGGCCCTTCTGCATGAGAGCAGCAAGACGCTCACGCAGTTTGCGGTGTGCGATCTGCATACCGAGACCGTACTCGCAGAAGTCCTCGAAGAGGGAGTTGGACCAAGCCGGACCGTGACCCTTCTCGTTCTTGGTATAAGGAGTAGAAGGAACAGAACCGGAGTAGATAGAGGTACAACCGGTAGCGTTAGCGATGATCTCGCGGTCGCCGACGAGTTGGCTGATAAGCTTCAGATACGGTGTCTCACCGCAACCGGAGCAAGCGCCGGAGAACTCGAAGAGCGGAGTTGCGAACTGGCTGTTCTTGACGTTGTTAAGTTCAACAAGGTGTTGCTTGGTAGCTACGTGCTCTACGCAGTAATCCCAGTTAGCAGCCTCGCCGAGTTGGCTCTCGAGATCGACCATAGCGAGTGCTTTGCCTGTCTTCGGATTACCCGGACATACATCCACACAGTTACCGCAACCGAGGCAGTCCATAACGCCGACCTGCATACGGAAGTGCATACCCTTCATGGCAGCCGGAGCTTTCATCTCGCGGGTAGCAGCACCGTTGAGACCTGCGAGCTCTTTCTCGTCGAGGACGAACGGACGGATACAAGCGTGAGGACAAACATACGCACACTTGTTACACTCGATACAGTTGTCAGCGGTCCAAACCGGAACGAAGGCAGACACACCACGTTTCTCGAACTTAGCGGTTCCAGCAGGCCATGTACCATCCTCGATGCCCTTGAACGAGCTAACCGGGAGGAGGTCACCGTCCTGACCGTTAATCGGACGAACAACTTTGGTGATGAATTCCGGCTCATCTCCGTAGTCCTTAGCGGGATCAGCAGGCAGTTTCGACCATGCGGGATCGATAGCGAGCTCTTTGTACTCACCACCGCGATCTACCGCAGCGTAGTTCTTGTTCACCACGTCCTCACCCTTCTTGCCGTAAGACTTGACGATGAAGTGCTTCATTTCCTCAACGGCCTTCTCAACAGGGATGACTGCGGTGATACGGAAGAAAGCCGACTGGAGGATGGTGTTGGTACGGTTGCCCAGACCGATCTCCTGTGCGATCTTCGTAGCGTTGATGTAATAAACTTTAATCTTATGGTCAGCGAAGTATTTCTTCACTTTGTTCGGCAGGTTCTTAACCAGCTCGTCGCCCTCCCATATGGTGTTCAGCAGGAACGTACCGCCGTCCTGCAGACCGCGGGTCACATCGTACATGTGGAGGTAAGCCTGAACGTGGCAAGCCACGAAGTTAGGCGTGGTAACGAGGTAAGTCGAGTGGATAGGCTCGTCGCCAAAACGGAGGTGCGAGCAGGTGAATCCACCGGATTTCTTACTATCGTAAGAGAAGTAAGCCTGGCAGTATTTGTCGGTGGTGTCACCGATGATCTTAACCGAGTTCTTGTTAGCACCGACGGTACCGTCTGCACCGAGTCCGTAGAACTTAGCCTGGAAGAGCGAAGCGTCACCCATCGCGATCTCCTCGCCAACAGGCAGAGAAGTGAAGGTGAGGTCATCGTTGATACCCACAGTGAAGTGGTTCTTCGGTTGCGGCAGTGCGAGGTTCTCGAATACTGCGAGCATCTGTGCCGGAGTGGTATCGTTCGAACCCAGACCGTAACGACCGCCTACAACGAGCAGGTTATTGAGACCGAGTTCGTCGAGTGCGTCTTTTACATCGAGGTAAAGCGGTTCGCCGTTAGCGCCCGGCTCTTTGGTACGATCGAGCACGCAGATACGTTTTGCGCTCTTCGGCAGCGCCTCCTGCAGATACTTGAGGCTGAACGGACGATAGAGGTGCACGTTGATGAGACCGAGTTTCTTGTTACCCTTAGCAGCCTCATAATCAATCACTTCGCGGATAGCCTCGCAAGCCGAACCCATACAGATGATGATGTTCTCTGCGTCAGCAGCGCCGTAGTAGTTGAACGGACGATACTCGCGACCGGTGATCTTCGAGATCTCCTTCATGTAGTCGGAAACAATGTCTGCTACGCCGTCGTAGTAACGGTTGCAGCTCTCGCGGTGAGCGAAGAAGACATCGGGGTTTTCCGCCATACCGCGCATCTCAGGACGCATCGGGCTGAGAGCACGCTCACGGAACTCCTGGAGCGCCTTGTAGTCAACGAGCGGACGGAGATCCTCCATATCCATCGCCTCTACTTTCTGGTACTCGTGCGAAGTACGGAAACCGTCGAAGAAGTTGAGGAACGGCACGCGGCTCTTGATCGTAGCGAGGTGAGCCACACCGGCGAGGTCCATTACCTCTTGTACGGAAGCCTCAGCGAGCATAGCGAAACCGGTTTGGCGGCAAGCCATGACATCCTGGTGGTCACCGAAGATACAGAGCACGTGCGAAGCGAGCGTACGAGCCGATACATGGAAGACGGTCGGGATCAACTCACCGGCGATCTTGTACATGTTCGGGATCATGAGGAGCAGACCCTGCGAAGCCGTGAAAGTGGTGGTGAGGGCACCTGCGTTCAGCGATCCGTGAACAGCACCTGCTGCACCGGCCTCAGACTGCATCTCCTGCACGAGTACGGTCTCGCCGAACAGGTTCTTGCGACCTGCGGCAGCCCACTCGTCCACGTTCTCCGCCATCGGAGACGACGGCGTGATAGGATAGATAGCAGCTACCTCGGTGAACATGTAAGCCACATGTGCCGCAGCTGCGTTACCATCCATGGTCATAAATTTTTTCTCTTTTGCCATAAGATTAAATTGATTTTATAATGGTTTGAATTGTTTGATAGTTGACTAGAAGACTAGTTGACTAGAAGACTAGTGGTCTAGTAGAGGAACCCTAAGAGCCACAACGGTATTTGGTTACCGCGTCCGGTTTCGAGTTCTGCTACCGCTGTGGGACGGATAGTGTCTCTGCTGGAGGCTTTCTCGCGTACGTCGAAATAGTACTTACCGTCCACCACGAACATCGCACTGCGGTCAGTAGCATTGACCTTATGTGAGCCATGGATAGCGGTATAGAAATTAGTCTCGTACAGATCCTCCGGGCTCACCTCACGTGTGAAGATCATCTTTGCCACGTTGGTATTATGCATATAGACCCTCGTAGGCTTCATCGGGAAGTTCTTATTCTCCATATAGAGGAGGTTGATCAGACGCGAGTCCTTGAGATACTTGATATAGTTCATGGTTGTCGCACGGCTGAGACCGATCTCCTCGGAAATACTACTTATGTTCAGCGCACACGGTGCATCTCTCATCAGAATATGGAGCAGTTTGCGCAACTTATGCAGGCAAGCCACATCGATCTGCTTGATCATCAGTACATCCACCTCCAACTGGCTGTTCATCACCTTCAGCAGCGCTGCCTCGAACGACTTGGACTCCAGATAAGAAGGATAGTAGCCGTGATCGAGATAGGCTTTGAAATATTTCAAAGGCTGCACGCGCTCGCATATCTCGCGGGAGATAGAGGAGTGATGCTGGATAATATCCTCGAGGGTATAAGAATGGAGCCGCAGACCTGTTTGCAAGTTCAGATACTCACGGAAGGAGAACCCGCGCAAGTTATAGGTCTTAACGATATCCTTGAGGTCGTTATTCTCTTCATCAATCGGCATGACCGGTGTCGCACAGAAGATGATATGCAGGTCTTTGTACTTGGCGTAACAGCGTTTGAGCTCCTTTGACCAAGTGGGATATTTGAAAATCTGGTCGATAAACAGATACTTGCCGCCAGCTTTCACGAACTTACCTGCAAACTCAACCAGCGAATGATCTGTGAAGAAGAAATCGTTCAAGTTGACATATAAGCAAGGACGAACTTCTTCCAGTTCTTTACGCCTTTTCTTAGACGTAAACTCCTCCTGCTGCCTTGCTTCTTTCCATTGCTGCTCAATCTCCTTGGCACGGGAGAGCAGGAAGTCGGTCTTACCTACTCCACGACCACCTTTGATAGCAATGAGGCGATCCTCCCAATTGATTTCGTCCATTAGCAACCGTCTGATAGGCATCGAGCTATGCTCCACCAGGAAATCGTGAATCCTAAAAAATGCGTCTAACATGGTCATATTTTGCTGTTTTTTATCCATTTAACAACTTTTTTCTCAAATTCGCTGCAAAATTACAAAAAAAAATCCATATTTGCAATACTTACCTTACATTTTTTAATAAAAAAATGAGGATTCACGGTTGTGAACCCTCAAAAATACACATTTTTTGTTAAAAAAAACACTTTTTAGAGGCTAATAGCTCCACTTGGGCAAACATCTGCGCAAGTTCCACACTCAGTGCAAACGTCCGGATCAATGGAATAGTGTTCGCCTTCCGAGATAGCGCCCATCGGGCACTCATCGATACACGTACCGCAAGCGATACAATCAGTTGAAATTTTGTAAGCCATAAGATAATTTATTTATTTGTTTAAGCGTTTATCAGTTTATGCGTTTATCAGTTTATGGGTTGTTGAATAAGTTAACTTGTTTAAACTATTTAAACCACGTATAAACTCATCAACCTATCAACTCATCAACAATATTTCAATTCGGTTGCAAAATTACTACTTTTTTTTGAGACTACCAAATTTTAGGGAAAGATTTTTACTTTTTTTTCTTATTTACGGTTGCCAGAACTGCTGCGAGTTTGGCAGCCGGCCCGGTTAATCCGCTGTCGGTCAGTCCTTTCCGTTTGGCAAAGGTAGTCCAGTCTTTGGCACCTCCTTCGGAGACAGGCAAGCCTAATTGCAGGAAATGGCAGTACGCGATACCGAGGGCATCGGTGGCATCGAGTTTCTTAGGCATCTCATCGTCCGGAATATGCAGAAAACGCTGTAACATGCCTGCCACCTGCTGTTTGGTAGAGTGTCCGTTGCCGGTGATTGCCATCTTGATCTTCATCGGCGAATACTCGTAGATCGGCACGTCTTTGGAGAGCGCTGCAGCGATCGCTACGCCTTGCGCATGAACGATCTTGATCATCGTCTGGGGGTTCTTGTCCACGAACTGCGTCTCGATAGCCAAACAGGTAGGATGATACTTATCGATGATCTCCTGCAAGAAGAAGAACTCCTTTTGGAGACGCGGATATTGCCCTTCCAATTTATGGACATCATAGGCGCCAAACTCAAGGATCTCGACCTTCTGCCCGACGGTCTTGAGCAAAGCGTAACCCATGAACAACGTTCCCGGGTCTACTCCTAAGATGATATGTTCATTGCGGACGGAGTCCTGCATTCACGTTAAAATGTTTTTTTACAAAACGTTAAATTGTTAAAATTATTTTAGCTACGTTCAAGGCAGCTCCTACTGCCAAGATGACCAAACCGATGATCAATAGTATAGATGATTTTTTCATTTTCTCATTTTCTCATTTTCACATTTATTCCTCCACGAGGAAGATATCCTCGTTAGGCGTGTGCATATAATAATGTTCGCGCGCGTACTGCTCCAAGCTGTCAGGATTCTGCAGCAGTAACATTTCCTGCTGCGCTTTCTCTGCTCCTTGGCGATACATATCCCGTTGTTCCTCCAAATGGACAATCTCACGCCAACGATGCCACGAACGCAGCAGACTTTGGTCGCCTACAAAAAGAAACACCACCAGAAAAGCCAGACAGGTGACCACGTATTTGCCCCATTTACGCACTTTAATATGTGTCCAAAACTCAGAAAAAGACATGAGATTGACGACTCGATAATTAATGATTTGACGATTTTTGGTGCAAAGATACACTTTTTTTTGCATATATCAAAATTTTTTTGTACTTTTGTAGCCGATTTTATAAAACTGAATGGTAAAAACTGAAAAAACAGGTACACAGCCCATGAAACGTTGTTTCTTACTAAGCATCGCATTGAGTGCTTTTATAGCCCTTTCTGCAGAAGTACATATCACGATAGATGATCCCGCTACATGGTCGGGTCAAGCCTTGTATCCGTACGTAGGTCAGACCGTTGTGTTTGATGTACCAATGGTCGTTTGCACGAATGCCAACGGCAAATATACCGTTTCTCCGTGGCGTCGTTTTCAGCCGGAGAACCAAGGTGTGTTGGGCACCGCCGAATACAACGAGACCGTGCGGATCAACAGTTCGTGTATGTTTTCTATTAGTGACATTACCCAATACCACCGTTGCGGAGAGAAGATCTATAACCTCCGTGCTACGGTCAATAGTACCAGTAGTCTGACGTTCAAAGACGGCAAATGGAAAGGCAATAAACGGGCTGATTTAGAGAAAGGTCTACCCGATTTGGGAAACTACAGCCTGTTGGTTTGCGGTTTTAACTTGGAGAACTACTTCACGACCATCGGTTCGATGGGCGCTCAAAGCGAATACGATCGTCAGAAACAGCGTACGAAGATCAGCAAGGCACTGAAGAAGATCAATGCAGATATCTTCGGTCTGGTGGAGTTGCAGCAAGGCGATGAAGCTATCGGTGAGATCGTAAGCGACCTCAATAAGAACCTGCCGGGACGTAACTACCGATTCTTCTCACAACCTTCTGCCGGTACGATGCAAAAGACTGATTTTGTGTACGATGCCAACAAAGTAGATCCTATAGGCAAGGCGGTAGAGACCGGTGTGGAGACCAAAGACCGCAAGAAAATGCTTTGTTTTAGAGAGAAGAGTTCCGGAGAGAAATTTATCTTCGGTATCAACCACTTCAAGGCGATGAGCGGCGACGAATCGATCCGTGTGAACGAGGCGAAAGCGGTGGTGGATCTGTATAACTCGTACCGCCAGAACCGTAACATCCGAGACGATGATGTGCTGATCATGGGCGACCTTAACTGCTATGCGATGACAACTCCTATTCAGGTTTTCAAAGACCGTGGGTTGATTGATTTGCACCGCGCTTTCCATGCGGACAGCAGTTACAGCTATATGTTCAGCAACCTTGCCAGTTACATTGACCATGCTATCTGTAACTCTACTCTTTTCCGTCAGGTAACGGGCATGGCGGCTTATCATATCAACTCGGACGAAGACGATCGTTATACTTATGACAAGTCGGACGATAACACGATGTTCCGCTGCTCCGACCATGATCCGGTGTTGGTGGGACTTCGTTTAGACAGCGCGATGTCCGGAGAACCGTATTTCAACGGAAGCGACTTCGGCATGGACAGTTTGACTTTCTATTACGCATATGTGCCGGGAGAAGAGAACAAAAATCCGTTGGTGTACTTCGACATCTACACCATCAGTGGCTACAAAGTGTGTGCACCTACTGAGCTTAAATTCAATAAGTTTAATCCGGAGGCGCATCTGAAATACTATACTTTCAATCGCGAGAACCCAGACCTGCCGGATGAGATCAAGGATTTCCTACCCTTACCGGCAGGCATGTATGTGATTCGTTTTTACTATAACGGAACGGTGAAGAGCCTTAAACTGATTGTACAATAGTGGATTTATTCAGCGAAATAGAAGAACCGGAGCGCGAGGAGTTGAAGAGCCTGCGCAAGGAATTGGAAGAGGCGAACTATAAGTACTACGTCTTGAACATGCCTACTCTGTCGGATCGTGAGTTCGACGAGAAAATGCACCGTTTGCAGGACTTGGAAGCGCAGTTCCCGGATATGTTTGACCCCAAGTCTCCGACACAACACGTAGGAAGCGACCTTAATGTACAAAGGAACAATGTACAAGGTACAAAGGGTTTTGAGACGGTTAAGCACAAGTATCCGATGTTGTCTTTGGCGAACAGCTATTCGCGCGAAGAGATAGAGGACTGGGTTCGCAAGTTGCCTTCGGGTGTAGAAATCGTCTGCGAACTCAAATACGACGGTTTGTCTATTTCGCTGTGGTACGAGCATGGTGTGTTAGTGCGCGCGCTGACACGAGGCGACGGAGTGCAAGGCGATGATGTGATCAATAATATCAAGACGATCTCTTCTATTCCCTGGCGAATCGAGCGAAATGACATCCCTGAGTTCTTTGAGTTACGCGGTGAGGTGTTGCTGCCTTGGGAACGGTTTGAGGCGCTTAATAAAGAACGTGAGGAGCAGGAAGAACCGCTTTTTGCTAATCCGCGTAACGCAGCTTCGGGTACGCTCAAACTGCAAGACCCGAAAGAAGTGGCGAGACGAGGTTTGGAGGCGTACCTCTATTATATGTTAGGCGACCAACTGCCCGGAACGACGCATTTTGAGCGATTAGAGACCGCCAAACAATGGGGTTTTCATATATCCGATGCGATCAAGGTCTGCAAGAACGTGGACGAGGTCATGGCGTATATCGCTTACTGGGACACCGAGCGTAAGAACCTGCCGGTAGCCACCGACGGTATTGTACTGAAGGTCAATAACTTAGCGCAACAGGAAGAGCTTGGTTTTACGGCTAAGACACCCCGTTGGGCGATTGCGTATAAGTTCCCTGCAGAGAAACAACTGACGCTTCTCAAAGAGATCACGTATCAGGTCGGCAGAACCGGTGTAGTGACGCCTGTTGCCAACCTTGAGCCGGTACAGCTGAGCGGTACGATCGTGCAACGCGCGACGCTTCATAACGAAGATTTTATCAAGTCGCTGGACATCCGTCCGGGTGACAGAGTGTGGGTAGAGAAAGGCGGAGAGATTATACCGAAAATCGTCGGTCGTGCCGACCGAAATGATGAAATGAGCGCGACTCCGTCGCTCAATGATGAAATGATGTATTCTTTCCCGGATGTTTGTCCGGAATGTGGCACGCCGTTGGTAAGAGTGGAAGGCGAAGCGGCTTGGAGATGTCCGAATGAAGCAGGATGTCCGCCGCAGATCAAAGGCAAGATAGAACATTTTGTGTCACGCAAAGCGATGAACATAGATGGTTTGGGAGAAGAGACGATTGACCTGCTCTATCAGAAAGAGTTGCTCCATAACATCGCAGATATATACGATCTGAAACTCGAAGATATCGCAGCGCAAGAACGGCTTGGAGAGAAATCCGCACAGAATATGTTAGCAGGCATCGAGGCGTCCAAGAACGTACCATGGGCACGTGTGCTCTTTGCACTCGGAATACGCATGGTAGGCGAGACCACCGCTAAGAAGATTGCACGCGTCTATAACACCATTGACAGCCTGCAAGAGGCAAGCAGCGAACAGCTTTGCGCGATCGAAGATGTCGGTCCGCAGATTGCCGAGAACATCGTGGCGTATTTCCGAGACGAACGCAATCTGGCGATTATTGAGCGGCTCCGCAAAGCGGGATTGCAGTTTGAAGGCGAAGCTGCCGAAGGACCACAATCCGATAAGTTAGCGGGAATGAGCATCGTCATAAGCGGCACATTCAGCCAACACAGCCGAGACGAATACAAGGCGTTGATTGAAGCCCACGGAGGCAAGAACGTGGGGTCGGTCAGCAAGAAGACTTCGTTCATCTTGGCAGGAGAGAACATGGGACCCGAGAAACGAAAGAAAGCTGAAGACCTCGGCATCCAACTAATGACAGAGGACGAATTTCTCGAAATGATTCAATGACTCAATAAATGGTACATTGTAAATGACTAAATGGTAAATGGATTTATGAGAAAATTATATCAGTTCATCTTTGATTACCTGCTCAAGAAGCAGCCTGCGCGTGATCCGCGTTTTCCGCATCTGGACAAACCGCTGAAGGTGCTTCTTATCTACGAGAGCGATCTTTTGGAACGAAACGACGCGATTAAGTCAATCCGACAGGATCTCTTGCGTCGTCAAATGGACGTGACGATGTGGGGATACGTAGCGAAAAAAGAGATTTCTACGCTCATTCTGCCACAGAGCCGTATTTTGGGTTTGGCGGACTACAATTGGTGGGGCACGCCAAAGAAAGATGTCTTGGATGACCTGCGTGCAGAGCACTACGAGCTGATGATAGACCTTTCCACACGCCCGATACTGCCGTTACGGTATATAGCGATGTACACCGATGCGGATTTCAAAGTGGGACTCAATTTAGGTGAAGGACTACATGATATGCTTATCTCGCTACCGGACTTCTCGCCGGAACAAGGAGAGAACGTAAATATAGAAGCGTCATGGCTCTATGACCAAATCATGAGTTTTATCACCACTATAAAGAGTAACGATTAAGGAGTGAAGGAGTGAACTAATGAACGAACTTAAAGGACTTGGCACAGCGTTGATTACGCCGTTTGACGCAAACGGCAAGGTGGATTACGAGGCACTCAAACGGCTGTTAGAGACACAGCTGAAAGGTTTTGTGGATTACCTCGTGGTACTCGGTACTACCGGCGAAGCAGCTACGATGACGGAAGACGAGAAACACGAAGTACGCACATTCATTCGCGAATATGTGCATGGTCGTTTGCCTTTGGTTTTAGGTGTCGGAGGTAATAACACCGCTGCGGTTTGTGAGAGTTTGCGAACGATAGATCTATCCGGTTTTGCTGCTATTCTTTCCGTTTGTCCGTACTACAATAAGCCTAATCAAGAGGGATTGTACCAACATTTCTGCAAAGTAGCGGAAGCAAGTCCTATTCCTGTTATATTATATAACGTACCCGGGCGCACGGGTGTGAACTTGCTGCCGGAAACAGTTATGCGGATCTATGAAGCTCATCCGGATAAGATCGTGGGCATCAAAGAGGCGTCGGGCAATATCGCTCAAATCAAAGATTTGATCGCTCTTGCCAATTCAAAATTAAAAATTAAAAATTACGAATTACCATTCCTTGTTATTTCAGGCGATGATGGTATTGCGTGTGAGATCATGGAAGCCGGAGGAGCAGGATTGATAAGCGTGGCAAGCAATGCGTTTGCGGAAGACTTCTGGCACATCGTGCATGATAAGGATCGTGCATTGCAGGCGAAGTACGAGGAGATGGTCAGACTGCTGTTTGCGGAAGGTAATCCGGTGGGCATCAAAGCCGTTTTGGCGCAGAAAGGCATCATTCAGAACTACTTACGATTACCGCTTGTACCCGCAAGCGAGGAACTGAAAGAGAGGATTAGTGGGTTAGTGGATGAGTGGATGAGGGGATAAGATACAAAAAGAGCTCGCAGGAATGCGAGCCTTTTTGTTTGTAAGAACTGATCCGCCGAGATTGGCGGATAGATGCCGCAATTACTTGCAAGCTTTCTTAGCCTGATCAACAACTGCTTTGAAAGCAGCGGGTTGATTCATAGCGAGGTCAGCGAGCGCTTTGCGGTTGATGACGATACCTGCTTTCTTGAGGCAGCCCATCAGCTGGCTGTAGCTCAGACCTTCGAGGCGAGCAGCAGCGTTGATACGCTGAATCCAGAGAGCGCGGAATGTACGTTTTTTGTTCTTACGATCGCGGTAAGCATACTGCAAACCTTTCTCCCATGTGTTCTTTGCTACGGTCCATACATTAGCACGACCACCAAAGTTACCACGGGTGAGCGACATGATCTTCTTACGACGGTTGCGCGAAGCAACGTGATTTACTGATCTTGGCATGTTTCTGTCCTTTCACTTTAATGGTTAGTACTTAACGAAGCAACAGCATTTCGCGAACGGAACGCAGGTTCGTTTGATCTACGAGCGCAACATGGGTCAAGTTGCGTTTTTGCTTTTTAGTCTTCTTCGTCAGAATGTGACTTTTGTAAGCGTGCTTACGCTTAATTTTACCGGTTCCGGTAAGCGTGAAACGCTTTTTAGCACCGGAGTTCGTTTTTACCTTAGGCATTTTGTATAAATATTTAATTGTTAATAATAAAGTCTCGGGCAGCCACGCGCACTCGGCGCGCAAATAAGGTAGGCCCTACGACTTGTAGTATTCTTATTTTTGGCTCTTGGGGCTGACGAACATGATCATTCGTTTGCCTTCGAGGTTTGGCACATTGTCCGGTTTGCCATACTCAGCGAGGTCGGCAGCGAAACGAGCAAGAAGGAGTTCACCTTGCTCCTTGAAGACGATGGAACGTCCGCGGAAGAAGACATAGGATTTGACCTTGTTACCCTCCTTCAGGAACTCGATAGCGTGTTTGAGCTTGAAGTTGTAATCGTGGTCATCGGTTTGGGGACCGAAACGGATCTCCTTCACTTCCTGCTTTTTCTGGTTAGCTTTCGCCTCTTTCTGCTTTTTCTTCTGCGCGTAGAGGAATTTTTGGTAGTCCACAACGCGGCAGACAGGCGGGTTAGCCGTTGCTGCAATCTCAACCAAATCGAGGTTCTGCTCATCGGCAATTTTCATTGCCTGCTGGAAGGAGTAGATCCCCGGTTCAATATTGTCGCCTACGAGGCGCACCTCACGGACGCCGCGGATCTTATCATTGATACGATGCGGGTCCTCTTTGATAACACGACCGCCACGCGGTCTGGGAGTAATAGTAGCTATTGCTTTAATTATTTAGGGTTAATAAACTGCTTTTCGTGCGGGGACAAAATACCCTACCATCGAAAAAGCGTGCAAAATTACAACAATTTTTTGACATATGCAAGAAAAATGAATTTTTTTTCACTTTTTTCCTAATTTATTTGCGCGCGTGAAATATTTTTTGTAACTTTGCACGCTATTTTGAATAAAAGTGTATAAAAAGACAGTTGAGTCTAATATCATAAAATATAAAAGCAATGAAAAAGAGCATTTTAGTTTTGACCTCAATGGTCGCAATGGTACTATTCGGATGTAAGGAGACTCCGTACATCAACGAGCCGGGAGACAACAAGTACAACTACGATTCGATTCCGGTTGTAGCCCTTCCTGATCCGGATGCGGATCCGGTGGGATTTGAGATTCCTGCGGGCTGCTTGAACGTGTACGAAGCGGTTGATTCGTGCCGCCGTTTGCCGAACGGAGGTACAACTCAGGAGAAGCACTACGTGAAAGGCTGGGTTCGTAGTTTCGACTCGAAACACGAGAGCGGCGTGAAGGACTACGGAAATGGTTCGTTCTATATCGCAGCTACGAAAGACGGTAGTTCGGACGCAAAGATGTTCGAGGCGTACCAAGTATATGGCAAAGACGGAAAGAAGCTCGTGAGCCTTGATCAGGTGCAAATCGGCGATTTCGTGGTCATCTACGGTCAGTTGACGCTTTATAACGGAACGGCAGAGACCGTAGGCAAGGGAGCTGCGTATATCTACGCATCTACGAATGCGAAGTTTGACCCGAAGGAAGACCCGACGAAGATCACTCCGGATCCGGAAGGAGCAGATGTACCGGCAGGAACGCTGAATGTTTACGAGGCTCGTCATATTTGCGACTCGATCGGTTCGGGCAAGACGACGACGGAAGAGTACTACGTGAAAGGCTGGGTTTGCCGTTTGGACAGCAAGCATGAGAGCGGCGTTCAGCAGTACGGTAACGGTACGTTCTATATTGCCGCTACCAACGATGGTACAACCGACGGCTTCTCGTTCGAGGCTTATCAGGTTTACGGCAAGGACAAACAGAAGCTGACCAACCCGAATCAGGTACAAGTAGGCGATTTCGTAGTCCTTCGCGGTAAACTGACGAACTTCAACGGAACGGCAGAGACCATAGGCAAGGGAGCATCGTATATCTACTACTCCACCAACCCTCTTTGGTAAAACCAACGAAACAAAATTAAAAACAATTAAAATACAAAAAATGGCAAGTTTACAAAGAATTAGAAATCATGGCGCATTGTTGATCGCAATTGTCGGTCTCGCCATGTTGGCATTTATCCTCGGAGACTTTTTGAACTCCGGTAGCAGTTTCTTCAACCGTAGCCGCGAGAACGTAGGCGTGATCGAAGGTCAGAAAGTACACTACACGGAGTACGAGGCAGCAAAAGAACAATTGACAGAAGTGTACAAGATTGAGAGCGGTCGTACGGATTTTGACGAAGACACGCACGCACAGATTCGCAATCAGGTATGGAACATGCTGATGATGGACTACACGCTCCGCGCACAGGCTAATAAGATCGGTATGGACATCACCACCGACGAGCTGAGCGAGCTTTGCATCGGCGAGAACGTTCACCAGATCATCCGTAGCCGTCGTGCTTTTGCGGACGAGAACGGTCAGTTCAACCGCCAAGCTGTCATCAACCTGATTCAGGCAATCAACAACGAGAGCGATGACGCAGCTCAGAACGCAAACCTGCAGCAGGCTAAGACCTATTGGTTGTACTGGGAGAAAGCTGTTCGTATCAGCTATCTGCAGGAGAAATACACGAGTCTCTTCCAACACCTGCTCAAGGCTAACTCGCTGGACGCTGAGTTCGCATTCAACGCTCGTAAGAACGGTCTGAGCGCTGAGTTTGCAATGAAACCGTACTACACGGTAGCAGACAGCCTCGTGAAAGTGAGCGACAGCGACCTCAAGAAATTATACAAACAGCACAAAGAGCAGTACAAACAGACTCCGAACCGCGCTATCAAGTACGTTGCATTTGACATCGTACCGAGCGAGGCAGATTTCAAAGCCGCAGAGAACCTGCTGACTAACCTGCAAGAGGAGTTCAAGACAACCGAGGACGTAAGCCTCGTTGTGAACACCAATTCGGACGTAATGTACGACGGTCGCGACTACTCGGAGGAGACCGTTCCGGCTCAGTTCAAAGAGTTTGCATTCGCAAAGGGTGCTAAGGAAGGCGATTGCACTGAGATCCTTTTCGAGAACAATACGTACGCAATGGCTCGTATCATGAAAGCCGGTTATTCGTTGCCGGATTCCGTAGAGCTGAAAGCGATCGTAGAGGATGGTGAGGATCAGGAGTTAGGTTGGTTCAAAGCAGCTGATCTGCCGAAGAACATCGCTGAACCTGCCTTTGCAGGCAAACGCGGCGATAAGTTCACCGTAGCTCAAGGTATGGGCGAGCAGACCTACGAGATCTTGGAGGTCGGCAAAGCTACTCCGAAAGTAAAATTGGCTATCTTGGCGCGTGAGGTAACTCCGTCGAGCAAGACCTATTCGGCTATTTACAACAACGCTAAGCAGTTCATTGTGAACAACAGCAACGCCGAGGCATTGGAGAAAGCAGCTCAAGAGGCAGGTATGGCAGTTGTGCCGCAATACAACCTCACTTCTACCACCGATAAGATCGGTCAGCTCAAGAGCAGCCGTCCTATCGTTCGTTGGGCATTTGAAGCCAAAGAGGGTCAGGTATCTGACGTGTTCGAGTGCGGTCAGCAGTTCATCGTAGCTGCTCTGACAGAGGTGAACGATGGCGAGTACCGTTCGTTGGATGATGTACTCGCTGAGTTGACCTACGAGGCTACCAACAACGCTAAAGCTGAGTATATCAAGAAACAGCTCAAGGGCGCAGAGAGCTTGGAAGCAGCTGCTCAGATCATGGGTCAGCCGGTTCAGAGCGTAGAGCGCGTAGCATTGGCAGACAGCCGTCTGGGTAACGCAGGTATGGAGCCTGCTGTCATCGGCGCAGCTATCGCACAAGGCGAGAACAAACTGAGCGAGCCGATCCAAGGCAACACGGGTGTGTTCGTAATCAAGACCGGCGCAGCTAACAACCTCGCCGAAGAGCTGAACGTGGATGCAGAGAAAGCACAGCTGGCTTCCCGCTTCGCTTACCTGCCCTACCAAGCATTGCAGCTGGTTGAGGACAAAGCCGAAGTAACCGATAACCGCGCTAACTTCCAATAATACGTGCGCGCGCGTTATTATATAAGGTGAGATTTCAGATTTGAAATTTGAAATTTGAAAACGAATCAATCTATATCACCATGGGTATGGGTACCAACCCTATACTTTACAGAAGGTATCCCCTATTTCTTAGTAAACAGCATCTCTGTGATGCTGTTTGCTAAAATGGGAGTGCCAAACGGGCAGTTGGCGTTCTTCACGACATTGCTCTATTTTCCTTGGTTTTTGAAAGGTCTTTGGGGACCTTTCGTGGATATTTTCCGCACAAAAAGATGGTGGATCTTGTCGATGCAAGGTCTGCTGACCGTTTTGTGCATCTTACTGACCGTCACACTACCCTCTCCGGAAGCAGAACAGATTGCCGCCAAGACCACTTCGGTAGGCGTTTTCAGGTGGAGTCTGATCTTCTTCATCATCGCTGCTTTTGCTTCTGCGACGCATGACATCGCCGCAGACGGCTATTACATGCTTGCTCATGACGAGCGTAGCCAAGCAGCATTTGTGGGTATTCGGTCGACGTTCTACCGCATCGCTTCCGTGTTCTCGCAAGGCGTATTGGTGTATATCGCCGGATACATTGAGAACAAGACCGGCAATATTCCGCTGTCATGGCAAGTAACCTTAGGCGCTACCAGCGTGATCTTGCTGTTGATTACTATTTACCATTGTTTTGCATTGCCGAAAGTGGAAACAGAGGCGAAAGGCGAAAGGTTAGAGGCAAAAGGTGTTTGGATAGAGTTAGGCAAAGCGTTCGGAACATTTTTCACTAAGCCCGGTGTGGGTTTGGCGATTGCTTTCATGCTGCTTTACCGTTTGAGCGAAGGTTTCTTGGTGAAGTTGTGTCAGCCGTTCCTGCTTGACCACGCGGTGGAAGAACTGCGACAAGGAGAGACGACTTTCTCCCTCTTCGGAATGGATCTCTTCAGCGTTCATCACACTATGCACGTGGGAGGTGGATTAGCGTTAGGAACTGATATAGTGGGAATTATGTACGGCACATTGGGCGTAATAGGTCTGCTCATCGGTGGTATTTTAGGCGGTATTTATATTTCCAGACGAGGTCTGAAACGCTCTATTTGGCTGATGGCAGCAGCTCTGACGCTGCCCAGTTTCGTATATTGCTACCTGAGTATGGCGCAACCGGAGTCGCTCTGGATTATCGGAACGGCTGTCAGCTTTGAGCAGTTCGGTTACGGCTTTGGTTTTACGGCATATATGCTGTATATGATGTATTTTGCGGAAGGCGAGTACAAAACCGCACACTACGCTATTTGCACCGCTTTCATGGCATTGAGTATGATGATACCGGGATTTGTAGCCGGTTTCATTCAAGAATCAGTGGGTTACTCGGCGTTCTTCTGGATCGCTAACGCGTTCAGTATCACCACGTTCGCGGTAACGTACTTTGTATATAAAAAATTAGAGAACTAGTAACCTAGTAGACCAGTAAATTTGATAAAAAAGAAAATACTATGACGAAACGAATTATTCCGGACACGATCACCAGTTGTAACCTGCTTTGTGGGTGTATAGCCGTTTTTCTGGCTACGCAAGGCGCTTTTATGTGGGCATTTGTGTTTATCTTAGCGGGCGCATTCTTCGATTTCTTCGATGGTCTGAGCGCACGTGCGTTGAACGCCCCGAGCCCGATAGGCGTAGAGTTGGATTCGCTGGCAGATAATATCACGTTCGGTTTGGCTCCTTCGATGCTTTTGTTCTGCTATCTGAGACCTATACTCGGTTGGTGGGCAGGTCTGGCGCTGATCATGGCGGCTTTCTCAGCTCTCCGTCTGGCGAAATTCAATGTCGATGAGCGCCAACACGAGTCGTTTATCGGTTTGGCAACACCGGCAAACGCTATTTTCTGGGGCGGTTTATGCAGTATGCCTATCTCGATCATTGCGTACGACTGGATTGCGTGGACGTTGATAGGTCTGTCGTTTGTCAGCTGCTGGCTGCTGAACGCCGAGATTCCGTTCTTCAGCTTTAAGTCGTTCAAGAAAGAGAAAATGATTATTATCTGTTTCCTCATCGGCTGCCTTATTCTCATCGGTTTCTGCGTTGCTAAAGCGATTACTACCAAACATATTGAGTTCGCTCTCTTCAGCGGAACAGCTTGCATTCTTTGGTACGTGCTGCTGAATCTGCTGTTAGCGGTAGCAAAAAGAAATTGAGATTTGAGATTTGAGATTTGAAAATTGCTTACCATGAAACGACGCATAATTCTATTATTGGCAATCTTTTTCGCTATCGGAATGATGGCGGAGAAGTACACCATCGTTTTCAACAGCGGAAATGCAGATTCAAGTTCGCCCACCAGCGAACTGACCAATATTGTGCTGAGCGCTACCAATAACTGCGTCAATTCAATCCTTACAGCCAATAGGATCTACCGCGCCAAAGAAGGTTTTGGCCTCAAAGGCGGAACCGGTTCAGCCAAAGGCGAGTTGACCCTTGGCTTGGACGACACGTATCATATTACCACTATGACCGTTTATGCGGCAGCATATGTGCCTGCCAACGGTGCAGACACAGCAGCTAACAAACGTCTTCTGGTTTATGATCAAGAGATAGCTTGGCAAGCCGGTCACCGTGCGGAGCTTCGTCCGTATGAGATCATCGTGAACGCCGATGTAGATTCGATTTTTATCGGAGCGAAAGTGGCTTCCAACAACCGCTGGTACGTACAAAAGATCGAGTTTGAGGCTGCGGATCCACATCCGACGCAAGCTATTTTGGAGATGCAATACCCTACCATGGACTTCGGAGGCGTCAAATGGACAAGCCCCGATGAACCGATGGAGGACATCCTTAGTTTTGAGATTGCAGGCAAACATATCAATGGAAACATCTCCGTTTCACTAAAGAGCCACAGTACTTTTTTTACGCTTTCGCAGACCGAACTACAGGCAGAAGGGGGTGAAGTGGATATTTTCTATAGCATCACCTTGGACACCGTAGCTAAAGCGATTCCGTTTAATAATGTGGTGGTAGCGAAAGCAACCGGTCTGGACGGTATTGAACGCACGCGGGAGTTGCCTATTCAGTTGACCGTTGTGCCTCCGGGTTCAGGCGGAGCCGGTACAGTCAATCTGGACACCACACGTATGTCCATCGGAGCCATGCCGGGCGATTATTACAAGTTCGCGCAAGGAACCGCTGACTCCACCCTTAAGAATCATCTCGGCTACATCATCTGTTGTGGCAAAAGGTATCGGTACGGCAGCGGAAGCAAAAAGACTTGGGATGCCTTCTACTACACCGACCGCGACACGAATACGAACCAAGTATTAGATATGTACTCGAATGAGGTACGCTACTTCAACCCCGAAAAGCCGACAGCCAGTGTGGCGGGATTTGATATAGAGCATATGTTACCCAAGAGCTGGTGGGGAGGGGATGTCAATCCGGCGTATTGCGATCTGTTTCATTTAGTGCCGGGTGATTACTCGGCGAACCGCAGCAAATCGAATCACGCTCCGGGTATTCCTTCGGACAGCACGTTTAACAACGGTTCGTTTGTCACCGGCAACGGAGAGGCATATGGGCTGACGCGTGTCTTCTGCCCTGCGGATGAATACAAAGGCGATTTTGCACGTGCCTATTTCTATATCGCAACCTGCTACGGAGATTCGTTAGAATGGCTTAGTTCGGGTGAACCGGCTGTGGCGATGACCAATGAAGGATGGCAAGAGTTCCGTCCCTGGTTGCGAGACCTGCTGCTCACATGGCATCGCATGGACCCTGTGAGCGAGAAAGAGTTAGCCCGTGCTATCGAGGTCAATAAGATCCAAGGCAACCGCAATCCGTTTATCGACTACCCCGAATTGGCGGAGTATATCTGGGGCAATAAACAGGGGCAGATTGTGGACTTTAGGCAACTCACGCAGAGCTACGGAGATGCCTATGACGACACCCATACCGGCGTTGATCGTACGCAGACAGAAAAAGGCGGTACGCGCAAAGAAATACGCGACGGACGCATCGTCATCATACGAAATGCGTCAATTTACACCACTTTGGGGCAAGAAATTCGTTAATGTGTCAATTTTTACACATTTATCGCGAGTTTGTGAACGCGCGTGTAAGGAAAAAGTAGTAACTTTGCACCCGAAATCAAACGCACACAGTGCGACCACCAAAACACGAAATCATTTAACTATCAAATCATATGAAAAAACAATTCTTTTTGGTAATGGTTTTGGCAGCAAGTTATTTGCTCCCGACCCACCTTTTCGCTCAATCTACACAAGGTACCGATTTCTGGGTTACCCTTATGCGTGGTGACGAACAAGCGTATGACAAACTATCGCTCACTTTCGCTGCCAAAGACTCCACCAAAGTGTACATCGCAAACGAGTACGCCGAGTTTATCGATTCCGTAACGGTGGGTAATGACACTATTTATCAGTATCCTCTCAACGATATTGAGAATTACTGCTACGTGACCGACCAGCAGGAGGAGCAACCTACCTATCGTGCTTTGCACATCACATCCAAGAAACCGATTTCGCTCATTGCTGCCAACTATAAGAATAAATCGTTTGACGTTGCAGCTATTTTGCCGACACCCTCGTTGATGAGCGAGTACCGCATCCAGTGTTATACTCCGTCTGCACACGCAGACAACTCGCAAGGTAGTCATTTTGCCATCGTGGCAGCTGATGACAATGTGGTAGTAGATATTACCCCGACAGCAGGCACTCAAAACGGACATCCTGCCGGAATCACCTATGCTACAGACACACTCAAAAAAGGACAAGTCTACTATGTATGGACCGGTTACGGAAACGGAATCGGATATGATTTCACCGGTACAGAGATCAAGGCTCGCGATAATAAGAAGATTGCCGTATTTAACGGTAACTCGCATACAAATATCCCGAGTAATATTCGTGACCGCGACCATGTATACTCGCAAGCGATGCCTGTAAACTATTGGGGTAAACGCTTTGCCATCACCTCATCTTTGACCACTATTGACGGTCAAGCAGAAGGTACGTATTGGGAGCGTATTGATAAAGTACGTGTACAAGCACTGGTGGACGGCACCGTTGTGAAGATCGATGGCGACACGGCACATATCTTTGATTTTGTCAACGGTTCTAACGAAGACAAGAAACATTTCTTCGAATTCGATTTTGGAAAGAAAGACGGTATGACAGCCTATGATGGCGACGGTCATAAATGGTACGACGGAGTAAGCCATTATATTGAGACGTCTTGTCCGAGTGCCGTACACCTTTTCATGACCAGTGACCGTTATGACCACAAAAATGGTAAGTATTGCAACGGTGACCCCTCGGAGATTTGGGTGAACCCAATTGAGCAACGTATTGACACGCTGACTTTCGGAACCTTTGAGACGAATCTGGTAACTGACCACTTCATCAATATCGTCACCTCCGCGATCAATGTAGGTTCCGTTCGTTTAGACGGCGCTGACATCTCCGACCAGTTCAATCCGCTGAACGGCAATTCGGACTACGTATATGCCCGTATCACGAATGTGGAGAATAAAGCGCATACGCTGACCTCCGATTCCGGTTTTATCGCACATGTGTATGGCTTTGGAGAGAAGGAGAGTTACGGTTATCCTGCCGGTGGTAACACCAAAGACCTCACCGCCTTCATTACTATCAACGGTAAAGTCTACAGACCAGACAGCGACAACAAGATCTGCGGTGATGACAAAGTAGTCTTCGGCTGCGAATTGAATTACGAATACGACAGTATCTATTGGAATTTCGGAGACGAAAAAGATACCTTAGCCACCCATCTTGACTCCATTGAGCATTTCTATCCGAGAGCGGACCTCTATAAAGCGTATGTGATTATTTACCGCCACATGGGAGACGAAGATAATTGTATCAACTTCGCAGCCTACGATAGTATTGCATTCCATGTGAACATCGGTAACTACAAGATTGATATTGATTCCGTGAGTCTGCCGTATTGCAGCAAGAAAGGCGACGTCGTTGATTTGACGGTATATTTGAGTAACCCTGCAGGTGTTTCTCTCTCCAGCGACAGTGTGGAGATTACCTTTGATGCGACTTCCAAAGCAGCCGGATTTGACGAGAAAACCATTCGTAATCAGGGAGACTCCATCCTTTATATTCCGGTTCCTGCCGGTGCAAACGACGGTGTAGAATACGGATTCCATCTGCATATCGGTTCGGAGTGTCCAAATAGTGTTCTGGATAAGGATCTGCATTTCACCATTGAGTTTGATGTGCCAATGTTAGAGCAGCGCTATAACAACGTGTTGGGTCTCCGCCGCGATTCGTTCGATCTTTCGCAACAGTTGGTGGATCTGGTATGGTTCCACGACGGCATTGCGATTCCAGGTCAAATCACTTCGGTGCTCTATCTGGATGAGTCCAATCCTCAAAACAACGGAGAGTACTACGTTTGCTACACCATCAAGGAGTCCGGCAAAGCGGACAAGCGCAAATGTACCTGTCCTGTTCGGTTCACAGCCAAAGGAGACAAACATAATTTCAATGACAATCCGGATGACTTGATTATCTCTGCTACCTATATTGTAAAAGGTCAGACCGTATATGTGAATGCGGATTGGAAAGGAAAGACCGATATCGAGTGCTTCGCTCAGTGGATCAATGCCAGCGGAGATATCTATCAGGATTTGAAATTCAATATCCCGGACGGCGGTTGTACGATACCGGTACCCGACGTAAACGGATTCTATATCCTGCGCGTCACGACAGACGGCAGCAAACGCAGTTTCAAATTTATCATTAACCATTAAATCATAGGAGAACACAGATATGAAAAACGGAGTTAATCGTGCCCTTGCGGCTAAGAAAAACTTTTTGCAAAACATTTTGATTGCCAGTGTTGTTCTTAGTTTGAACTGCGCACCTATAGCCGCTTACGCAATGCCGGAACCTGTTCCTGCTGCGCAAAACGATAAAGCGAAAGCTGCTGCTGCCAAGAAGAAAGAGGCAGAGAAGAAAAAGAAAGAAGCAGAGAAAGCCAAAGCAGCCAAGGCAAAAGCTAAAGCTGCTGAAGCTAAGAAGAAAGAAGCTGAGAAGAAGAAAGCCGCTAACGCTAAAGCTACTGCTGAGAAGAAAGAAGCAGCTGAGAAACAACGTGCCGCTCAAGCCAAAGCGAACGAGAAGAAACGCGAGGAGGCACAGAAAGAAGCTGCCAAAGCGCAAGCTCAGCGTGAGAAAGAGGCAGCAGAGCGCGCTAAAATAGCAGCTCAACGTGAGGCGGACAAAGCCAAGAAGGAAGCAGCCGAGAAAGCCAAAGAAGAAAAAGCTATCCGCGATTACGAGAAATACCAAGAGAGTTTGGAGAACCCCAAGAAAGAGGTGATCTCGTATATCAACCTCGGTCTACGTGCCGGTTACTCCGCGATGATGGATAAACTTGCCAAAACACCGGAAGGTGCGTTGTGGGGATCCGGAACACTCAATAAGAGCAATGCACTTCAGCAACTTGTAGGCGGTGGTGGTGCCGGTTTGGATCTAACCTACGGTCTCGAATACGGTCATTTCCTCTTCGAGACTGGTCTTGATTTCCGTTTCCTCAACTCGACCTCCAACTACGGTTTCACCGCTACACGTCCGGATTTGACTTACGGGGCTACATACTACTATATGTTTGACAAATTGACCGAGACGCGCAATATGATGCAGGTAGGTTTGCCGGTGATGTTCGGTGCACAATTCAAGGACTTCTACTTCCTGCTTGGCGCCAAGATTCACTATGCATTCATGTGTCCGTACACGCAGAAAGGCAAATACGATATCGTAGTAGAAGATCCTGCTTTCCTGGAGCCTTACGGAATGGGCATTCATGAGTTGAACGGTACGACCAATCAGAAGATCAAATTCCGTCAACCGGATATCAGCGTAGCTGCCGAAATAGGTCTTGACCTCGACCGTTGGCTGCAAAAGCAACCGAAACCGGTAGATCCCAAGGATAAAAAGAGAAAGAAAGTGCAACCGGGTCAACGTCTGCCGTTCGGTCAGGAGCATGTACACTATCGTGTATCGCTCTTCGCAGAGTACAGCGTGCTGAATGCGAACAGCACGCCTGCCGTAAAGCCGGTAGAGTTCATTCCGACCGATGCGTTGGTTCAGAAAACGAACACGATGCTGGCGATGAATGGTGATACGAAACTGAATAACCTGTTTGTAGGTGCTAAGTTCACTATTCAATTCGAGATTCCGGGTAAGACCGCACGTCCTGTGCCGCCTCCTCCTGCCTATGCTATCTATAGCGTAGTGGATGCTGTTACCAACGAGCCTATTCCGGTAGCGTTCGTAGAGACCCGTGGTACCGAGTCCGGCAAGATCGCCCTGCGTGAGAAACAGATCAACCCGAAGAAGGGCTTCCGTCAGAAACATGCAGTGGGTAACTTCACCGCTTCGGCTAAGGCAGAGAACTACTACCCTGCTGAGCAGCAGTTCACCGTAGAGAAAGTAGGTACGACCCAATACGTCACCATCGCTCTGCAGCCGCGTCCTGTTCTTCGCGTACGTGTATATAATAAGGAGACAGGTCTCGTGGTTCCGGCAACCGTACAGATCATCGCCAACGGTGCTACCGAACCGGCTTACAACCTTGCTACCGACTCCGTCAACGGAGAGGCTAAGCAGATGTTAGCAGAGGGTCCGCAATACAAACTGCATATCGCACAGATGGGTTACGACACCCTCGACATGGTGATTGCGAACATTGGCGACTCGCTCAATATCGCTCTGACGCCGATTAAGAAAGGTGAGGTATTCATCGTCAAGAACCTCTTCTTCGCTACCAACAAGACACGTATCCTCTCTCGTTCGGAAGAGGCACTCAACGACCTGTATATGTATCTTGCTCGTAACCCGCAAGTACGTATCAAGATCGTCGGCCACACCGATAGCGTTGGTAAGGATGCAGCTAACCAGAAACTGTCTGACGGTCGTGCTAACGAGGTGATGAAAGACCTCATCGAGCGTGGTATAGCTCCTGAGAGACTGCAAGCCGAAGGTCGTGGTGAGACGCAACCGATTGACACCAACGACACTGAGGAAGGTCGTCAGAACAACCGTCGTGTAGAGATCGAGATACTCTAGTATCGAGAATAGCATTTATGCAGATCGAAATTTTGTAATACCTTTCGAGGAATGATCGGGCCGATATCGGTCCAACATCAGTCCAATATCGGTCCATCTTCGAGAGATAAATAAGAATCTATATGAAAAATCAAATCAAATCACTATTCTTGGTAATACTTTTTGCCGGAATCAGTAACGCCGTTTGGGGACAGGCTTCCACAGAAGGAAAAGATTTCTGGGTAGCCAACACCATCGTTTGTCAGCCGCCTTCAGCTAGTAGTCCGGCTTTCCCGACGATTGCTGTGTCTGCGCAAAATGCGTGTACGGTCACCATTACCGATTATGCAGGAAACCAATTGGCTAAAGCCAATGTGGCTGCCGGTTCATGGACGCGTTTTGGTGAGAATACAGCGGCGATTGACCCTGCGGACTACTATCTGGATCCGTCCAAATGGTATCCTACGGCCAACCATATCAATGCCACGGATGTCTATAACCATGCCGATAAGATCAATAACTACGGTCTGCATATCACGGCTACAGAGAAAATCTCCGTGTTCATAATTATGCGTACGCCGCAGTACTCCATGGATGCCAGCAATGCACTTCCTATCACCGCGCTGCAGTCCGAGTATTATCTGCAGGACTTCCAGCCGAATGCCAACGGCGTAGATAAGCCCGTCACGATGACTACCATCTTGGCAACAGAGAATAACACCAAGGTGACCATTACTCCGAAAGGAAACACTTATGGCAAAAACAATAGTGGTACACCTTTCACCGTTACGCTCAACCAAGGTCAGACCTACTATCTGATAAGCGACGTAAGCTCGCAGTTGGCAGGTTCGCACATCGTGGCTCAAGGCGGTAAGAAGATTGCCGTGTATGTCGGTAGCCCTGTGACCCGACTCCCGGGAGGTGTAGCCGCCCGCGATGGTTTGTTTGAGCAGATGATGCCGGTCGATTATTGGGGAACGCAGTTTATTGCTACCCGTTCCTTGCAGAAAGATGGTAACATCATCGGTATTACCGCTACCCAAAACGGCACGGAACTGAAAGTGGACGGTTACACGCAAACCTTCATCAACGAGGGTGAGACGTATTATATCTTGCTGCAAGGACCTGCTGATCCCTACTCCAAGAACCTCGCCAAGATCGAGTGTCATATAGATCAAGTCATCACAGCCGATGCAGCGTTCATTGAGACCTCCTGTCCGGCTGCGGTTATCAACTACGACACCGGAAACAGCTTCGCCGGAGCTACCGGTTCTGAAATCGTGAACGGTCAGGGTGACCCGTCGTCCGTATGGCTTTCGCCTATACAACAGAAAATTAACAAGATTACTTTTGGTGCCTGCTACACCAAGAAGACGCAAGCACACTTCTTGAATGTCGTTACGGAAACAGCTACTTGTACCAATACGACCCTTACCGCCTATATGGGTCAATATGGCGCCGACTGGTCAGATAAACTCATCTGGACACAGGTTCCGGGTAACCCCACCTATTCGTACGCACGTGTCCAAATAGGTAACAACACGGAAACTATCAAGGTCTTCACACTGGAGAACGATCGTGGTTTCATTGCTCACGTATATGGTAACGGTGAGGATGAGTCCTATGCCTACTCTGCCGGTTCAGCCGCTGTAGAGCAAGGTGTGCTCGTCAACGGAGAGACTTTTACCAACGGTTATCGCAGCGATAAGAAATACTGCTTTGGCGATGAGATTAGATTTGACGCCAATGTGGGTACCGACGCTATCAGCCGTGTGGACTGGAATTTCGGCGATGGTACATCGGAGTATTACGGTCAATCCGTTACTTCGCACTCTTATACTTCGCCGGGTTGGTATGATGTAACCGCAGCGCTGTACGGTCACCAAGTATGTACCTCGGAGTCCGAGCAGTACTTAGGTTCCGTCTCCTTCTCCTTCCGCATCGTTCGTCCGGATACCGTCTTCGGATCTGTCATTCCGCAATGTATCTCATTGGATGAATACAAGTCAGACCCCGCTTATTGGGATGAGAAAATAGCAAATCCGCAGATTGATACTGTGCAAGAGAACTGCTACGACACCGTAAAACTCAACTATATCATCTATAACCGCGAAACGGAAGAGTACCGCGATACCATCGTTGGTCGTGACATCGCTTACGGCTATGATGGCACGCCCTATTATGCTTCGCAAGACGTAGTAGAGGTGTACAAAAACGCTGCCGGTTGTGATCATTTCGTACGGTATTACGTCAAGGTCATCACTTGTCTCGACATCACCGTTAATAATAATCCTGCCACGCAGCATGTGTGCCCGGGTGAAGATTTCTCGGTTTCCTATACCAAGACCAAGGGTGATATAGAAGGTATGGCTACGCTCAAGATTCCTGGAACGCAAGATAAAGAGATTTATATCTCGAACGATAATATCGCAGACGCATGGCTGACCATTCCTGTTAGTGAAATGACCAAACCGGGCGTGTACAAGGCACAACTGCAGATCAAGGATGAGAACTGCGGCGACTTGCTCAAGTTCGACATCGATTTCCAGATCTATTATCCGCAGGATATCTTCTCGCTCAAGTACAATAACGTGCTTGCGGTATATGCCAGTGGCTATGGAGGCAATACGTATGGCAACTTCACCTCCTTCCAGTGGTACCACAACGGAGTTTTGATCCCGGGTGCAACATCCGCTGTTTATCATACGGATGCACCGTTCAAACCGGGTGACACCTATTACGTAGAGCTCAGCGATGGTGTTGCTACTCCCCTGCCCGCTTGCCCGCTGACCATTCCGCAGGATGTAGAGGACTACAACGTCAATAAAGCGCCTTCGGCTGAGAAAAAACTCATCAACCGCCATATGTACATCGTCATCGACAACCGGATGTATGACGCATATGGTCTGCGCGTCAAATAACTGAACTCAAACAAATGAAGCAACTCTTCAAACAAAACGCAGTTTTCATTTCGCTAAGCCTGATACTCGTCGTAGTATTGGGCTTAGCCCTTTTGTATATCCCTAAAGGTGAACTGCACATCCTTTTATGCGACCGTCATACGTACGCGCGCGATATATTCTATCGGTATTACACGCAAGCAGCAGAGTGGTTTCCATACGTAGTGTGCGTGCTGCTGCTCCTTTTCAGCCGCATCGGAGACGGTGTTCTGGCAACCGCTGCGCTATCCATCTCCGGTTTGGCTACGCAGGGACTCAAGTACCTCGTAGATACCGACCGACCCTATAAATGGTTTGAGAACAACTTCCCGGACATCACCCTTCCGCTGGTAGATGGCGTACGGATGAGTAAGTACTACTCGTTCCCCTCCGGTCATACCACCAGTTTCTTCGCGCTCGCTTTCGTGCTATGTATCATAGCCACTAAAAGTCTCTCAGCCCAGCAGTCCAACAGTGCCAACGGTCTTTCAGCGCAGCGATCTATCAGCGTAGCTATCCAGATTCTTCTTTTCATCGCTGCCGCAGTGGGAGGTTATAGCCGCATTTATTTGAGCCAACATTTCACAGAAGACGTAGCTGGAGGCATCTTGGTCGGAATTCTGATTACACTCCTCTGTTATGTCATATTTTTCCGTTTTGAGGGTCAAAAATGGTACAATTATCGCGTTTTTTCAAAAAAATGAGGGGTAAAATGCATTTTTTTGCCAAAAAATTTGCACATGTCAAAAAAAAGCAGTACCTTTGCACTCGCTTTTGAAAAACAAGGCACTCGTAACAAGCGAGAGGGCGTTTAGCTCAGCTGGTTTAGAGCATCTGCCTTACAAGCAGAGGGTCTGCGGTTCGAATCCGTAAACGCCCACTTAAAAGAAAAGGACACCACAAACGGTGTCCTTATTCTTTTAGAAGGCACTACGGCCTTCTCTCCGCAGACCGGTCTGGGTTCTCCGCCGCTTCGCTCTGTCGATTATTGCTCATCTGCGTTATGCTACATTCCATAATCGTCCTCGACGCTTATGGGTAGCATATACGCATATTTCACAATTTTCGAATCCGAATGTCCACTATAGTGGATGAGTGGATGAGAGGGTTAAGGGATGAGAGAAATAAATATCAATAAAAAGGGTGATTTATTTGCATATGTCAAAATTTTTTTGTACCTTTGCAGCCAAATTAAATTAGGCTTGTTATGGTCACTTTTATTATCGCTTTGATTCTGCTGGTAGTCGGGTTCTTTACTTACGGCGTATTGGTGGAGAAGATTTTTGGAGTAGAGCCGGATCGTCAGACTCCGGCGTTGAGCAAGACAGATGGCGTGGATTACGTGCCGATGGCTCCTTGGCGAATCTTCCTTGTTCAGTTTTTGAATATCGCCGGACTTGGCCCTATCTTCGGTGCAATTATGGGTATTTTCTATGGCCCGGCAGCATTCTTTTGGATCGTTTTCGGTACGATTTTCGCCGGTGGTGTACACGATTACATGTCCGGTATGCTCTCTATTCGTATGGGAGGAGAATCGCTGCCTGAGATAGTAGGAAGCCAATTAGGCAAGAGTACCAAAATCTTCCTGCGCGTGCTCTCGTTGGTCTTGCTGATCTTGCTGACCACCACTTTCCTTAGCGGTCCTGCTACCCTGCTCCAAGGACTTGCTCCGTTAGCTACCTTCAACTATGGTATTTCGTCTATGCCTATAGCTTGGGTATTGATTATCTTCGGCTATTATGCGTTGGCAACCGTACTGCCGGTAGATAAACTCATCGGTCGTTTCTACCCTATTTTCGGTGGCATACTGTTGTTCATGGGGCTTGGTATCATGTTCGTTATGCTCTGGAGACATAGCGCCGAAATGCCGGAGGTCTTTGATGGTCTGCACAACAGACATACCAACGGTCTGCCGCTCTTCCCGATGATGTTTGTAAGTATCGCTTGCGGCGCCATCTCCGGTTTCCACGGCACGCAAAGTCCTATCATGGCGCGTTGCGTGACCAACGAGCGTCAAGGACGTTGGATCTTCTACGGTGCCATGGTGGCAGAAGGTATTCTCGCGCTCATATGGGCAGCCGCAGCAGGTACGTTCTTCGCCGATCCGGAGAAAGGTTTGTACGGTATTGATGGTTTGCAGGCTTTTGCCGCTGCACACCCGGGAGAGAACATAGCCGCACTCGTCGTTGACCGCGTTAGCCGCAGCTGGTTAGGTGCCATAGGCGGTATATTGGCAATCATCGGCGTCATAGCTGCTCCTATCACCAGCGGCGACACGGCGCTTCGTTCTGCACGTCTCATCGTAGCGGACTACCTGGGTATGGACCAGAAGCCGTCGCGCAAGCGATTGCTGATTGCATTGCCGCTTTTCTTCTGCGTCTTCGGAATGATTTTTGTGGATTTCAACGTGGTATGGCGCTATTTCGCATGGACCAACCAGACGCTGGCGGTCTTCACGCTCTGGACGGGCACCGTGTGGCTCTACCGGCATGAAGCGAAGATCCATGACAACCCCTATCGTTTCGGATACCTGATAGCGCTCATTCCTGCGCTGTTCATGACGATGGTATGCAGCAGTTATATTCTCATTGCCCCGGAGGGCTTCCATTTTGCATGGCATTGGGTCTGCTATCTCTTAGCCGGTATCGTTACACTCGGCTGCTTGGTCGGCTTCCGCGTATGGGCAAGAAAGGTGAAAAGTGAAAGGTGAAGGGTGAAAATATAAGCTATTATGAAACATTTTAACAGACTTTTTATTTTTCTATTGTTAGCAGGGACTTGCGCTACCCGAGCAGAGAACATAACGGTTACGACTACCATAACCGTTAACAACTTCCATGCTCAGAATAATCTTGTGCAACTCAATCTCCCCGGATCGACTCAAATGGATAGCGGTTGGTTTGTATCTCAGAGTGACACCACTCGCAAAGCCCTCGTTTTTCATGCGAAGAACAAAGATTATATCAATATCTCCAAATTAGAAAGAGGCTATCACCTGTTCTTTGCACAAGTCGGAGATACGTGTTTTTTCCAACGTCTCTACAAACGCGACACCGCCATAATTAAGGAGTTGGACATCGTTACCGAGGACGCTATCGTCGTGACTCCGCACAAGTTGCTGTTTGTCATCCGTGAAGCCGGAAAAGCCGAAGCTCCGCATGTGGACAGCCTTTGGATTGTAAATAAGGATTATCATTGTAAGGACGCGTCCATGTGTATGCGCACACACGCACAATCCGGCGACACGATTGATCTATATCCGCTCTTAGGGCAATCGGAGAATGAGTTTCAATGTGTGGCGTGGATCAACGGCGTTGACTACTGGAGCAACAGTTTTTATTATGAGGGAGAATGCGATGCGTATAAGAATATTATTGTTCAGTTAACCAACATCAATCCGCATCACCTCATTCTGAATATTACGGACGGCGGAGAGCCTGTGGAAGCCGACAGCTTATGGATTACGTCCACGCACGGCAGTGCCACTTTGGAGACCATTGTCTCTCCAACTGACGGCGACACGATTGACCTTTCTCCGATGGTAAGCATGCCGGAAAGGAACTATTTAGCCTGGCTGCGTTTCGGTGATTGTGTGAAGGTGTATAGCTTCCGTTTCAACGGGAAGGAGTTCGATTATTGTCTGGAAGCCGGTATATGGTGGGTACATATAGAGACCGACTACAATGCGCATGTTATGCAATACTACCTCCGCGATTACAACAATCAGGACATTTACGATGTTCCCGTTGACAGCGTTTGGGTAATGACTAATAATCTCCATGAAGCTTCTGAATATGTATGCTCGCTCCATGCACTGCCCGGAGAGGACATCCATATGCAGCAGTTCGAGAATGGTTTTTATGAGTTATTCGTGCAAATAGGAGAGTGCATCCTTTCTATGCCTTTTCAAGCCTCCTCAAACAGGGAGAACGGAATCGAAGATGTTCAGATCAAAGACATTGCCCCTTCAGCCACCAAAATTCTCCGTAACGGCAGAATCTATATTCTCCGCTACGACAAAACATATACCATCACAGGGCAAGAAACACTCCTATGATAAAATCTGCACAATATATTATCTCCTCTCCGGATGTGAAAGACTGTCCGCAAAGTCAACTGCCGGAATATGCGTTTATCGGACGCAGTAATGTGGGTAAGTCCAGTCTTATCAACATGATTTGTCATGACCCAAAGTTGGCAAAGACGAGCCAGAAACCCGGTAAGACGCTGCTGATCAACCATTTTTTAGTCGTTAGTCGTTCGTCGTTCGTCGTTCGACCCGATTCCAATGACCAACGACCAATGACCAACGACCAGACATGGCATCTCGTGGATCTGCCCGGTTACGGATATGCGCAAGCAGGACAGAAACAACGCGAGGCTCTCAAACGGATGATTGAGCGGTATTGTCTTCTGCGCGAACAGCTGGTTTGTCTGTTTGTGCTCATCGACTGCCGTCACGAACCGCAGAAAATAGACTTGGAGTTCATCAACTGGTTAGGCGAGAACGGCGTGCCTTTTGCCATCGTCTTCACCAAAGGGGACAAACTCGGCAGAATGCGTCTTAAAGAGAATGTAGAAGCCTATCAAACACGCCTTTTAGAAGACTGGGAAGAACTGCCGCCGGTCTTCGTCACCTCGTCCGAGACAGGGCTTGGCGGAGAAGAACTGACCGCGTACATAGAAGAACTGAATGAAAGCGTGCAATCTTAAAAATCGTACATTTTTTGCATCCGTAATTACTCCGACTTGCCTCCGACCAAACTCCGTAATTAACAGCACACGCACAGAATGAGTAAAATCTTAAAAATAGTAAACTTTTGTCTGCTGTTCGCATGCAGCCTCTCTTGCTACGCACGTACAGCACGTGTGTACGGATATGTGGTGGATCAGGACAATATAGGTATCGAGCTGGTCAACATAGCGGCATGGAGTAATGTACAAAGGGACGATGTACAAAGTACAAAGGAATTACTGGGCGGCACGTCAACCAACAAAAACGGTTTCTACGAACTCGTTTTAGACGAAGCGGACACCATCACACTCATCTACTCGATGATAGGCTATACCAGTGTGCAGCAACGAATCATCGACTTCCGCGAAGTGCTGAACGTCAACGTACAGATGCTCACGGACGAGCAGGTTCTCAGCGAGATAGAGATACGCGGAATCAAGCATACCAAAGGAACTATGGATCGCATTGATGCCTCCACGACACGCGTCATGCCGGATGCTACCGGAGGATCAATAGAGAGCCTGCTTATCACTTTCGCCGGTGTAAGCCAAACCAACGAACTCAGTAGCCAGTACAACGTACGCGGCGGTTCGTTTGACGAGAACTCGGTCTATGTCAACGGCATTGAGGTGCACCGTCCTCTGCTCATCCGTAGCGGACAGCAGGAAGGACTTAGCTTCGTGAACCCCGAGATGGTGGAGAACGTCCATTTCTCGGCAGGAGGTTTCGGGGCACAGTACGGCGATAAGATGGCTTCTGTGCTGGACATCAGCTATAAAAAACCGCAGGCTTTTGAAGCCAGCCTGAGTGCCAGCCTCCTTGGCGCAAACGTCTATGTCGGTCATGGAGACAGCACGTACTCGATGATGCACGGCTTCCGATACAAGACCAGCAAATACATGCTCGGAGGACTTTCTACTGCCGGCAATTATCAGCCCACTTATATCGACTACCAGACGTACATCACTTGGAAAATTAGAAATTCAACATTAAAAATTAACACGCCATGGGAGATGTCATTCCTTGGTAACATCAGCCAGAACGACTACCGCTTCACGCCGGACAGCCTCTCGGAATCGTTCGGAGGACAGGACGCCAAGAACCTCACTATCTACTATGACGGAAAAGAGAAAGACAAGTTCCTGACAGCTTTCGCAGCCCTGAGCGCGAAAGGCAAAGTAAGCAACGAAGTGGAGATAGGTTTTGACCTCTCGGGTTTCTATACCAACGAGCGTGAGAACTTCGACATCACCGGTGAATACGTGCTTTCCAATGCCCCTGCAGGTGGCAGCTCGGCAGGTAACGTTCACTCCGAACAGATCAACCCTTCGGAAGGGCAGACAGCCGTGCTCGGAACCGGTATCTTCCACCAACACGCGCGTAACACCCTTCAGGCAAGCGTCATCACCCTCGCTCATAACGGCAACTGGAAACATGGCTCCAATACCCTCACATGGGGCGTGAGCGGACAGTTCGAACTCATCAAAGACCGGATCAGCGAATGGGAATGGCGAGACAGTGCCGGTTACTCCCTGCCTGACAACAGCAAGTCAATGGAGCTGTGGTACGCCCTGCGAGGCAACAGTGACATGCACTCCGCACGACTGCAAGCCTATGTGCAGAACGAGCATAAATGGAACACCACCGGCGGTCAGTGGATCTTAACCGTCGGCGGACGACTCCAATGGTGGAGTTGGAACAACGAAGTGCTGCCTTCTCCCCGTGCGTCCTTGGAATGGATACCGGGTTGGAAACGCGATTTCTGTTTCCGCGTGGCAACAGGTCTCTACTACCAAGCGCCGTTCTACAAAGAGCTGCGAGACACCATCACAGACGACCTTGGGGTGACCCGCATCCTGCTCAACAAAAACCTCAAGGCGCAACGTTCCGTGCATGTGGTTCTTGGCGGAGACTACTATTTCCGCGCATGGGGACGACCCTTCAAACTCACTGCCGAAGCCTACTATAAACACATCGACCGAATGGAGAGCTATACCGTTGATAATGTGCGCGTTCGTTACTCCGGTCAGAACGACTCCAAGGGCTATGCTGCTGGACTGGATCTCAAGCTCTACGGCGAACTGGTTCCGGGAGCAGACTCGTGGATCTCTTTCTCCACCATGACCGCACGGCAAAGAAATCTGAACTCTGAAATCTCCAATCTGAAATCTGATTGGATACCCTCTCCGACAGAGCAACGGTGGAACTTCTCCATGCTCTTCCAAGACTACATCCCTAAGTTACCGCAACTCAAGTTCCACCTCAAGATGCAGTTTGCCGAAGGACAGCCGTTCTACGTTCCGCGCAACCAGCAAGCTTGGGGACGAATGCCGGTCTATAAACGTATCGACTTAGGAGCCACGTATGTCTTCAACGCCCAGACAGCGAAGTTCATGCGCAAGCCCTCTGCCAAACATGTCAAACAGTGGGCATTGCAGTTCGAGGTCTTCAACCTCGTCGGTTGGAAGAACGTCAACTCCTATTTCTGGGTTGCCGATGCCTATGGTCAGCAATGGGCATCCCCGAACTACCTAACCGGCAGAAGATATAACTTCAAGGTCACGGTGGACTTACGTTAAAAATCACCTTTGCGCCTGCAAAGGTTTTTTTTATATATATTCAACCTCAAAATACCGGAAAAAATGCCCATAAGCGTTAAAAAAACGGTAAATAAATTTAAACATAACGAAAAGCGCCCGAGATTATCGGACGCTTTTCTTTTGCCCTGTTTAGAGGGTTTCGGCTTTTAGCCGTTGTGCTCGGCATCGTACGCCTCTTTCTCCAGCTTCCAGAGGTAGGAGCGCATGGTCTTTTTGCCGCCCGGCTGATCCTTCTGAGCTGCGAAAGCTGCTTGGTCGGCAGAGATCTTCATGAGGTCTTTCGAACGAGCAGCCACGGAAGCTGCGATAGACGAGAAACGGTTGCGGATACGAGTCTCCTCGGTGGTTACCGGAGTGGTACGATTGTACGCATCTGCGGGACGGATGAAGAGACGAGTACAATTGGGGTTCGTGGTCGGAGCCACACGGTGCGTACCGATGAGGTAGGAACCACAAGAGTGACCATCTTTTACTTTCGGCTTAGCCAGAGAACCGGAGACATGGTCAATACCGGTTGCATACACTACTTTTCCCATAGCGATTTAGGAGACATGGTCAATACCGGTTGCATACACTACTTTTCCCATAGCGATTTAGATTTAATGAATAATTAATAATTAATAATGAATATCTCTTTTCTTTAACGCCGTAGAGATTTCGGCTTTACTTCTTTTTACCTTGATACTCCTCTACCGTTTTGGTGGAGATAGTGGTGGAGGTTTTGGTGGAGTCGGAGGACTGCACGTAAGTGGAGGTTGTTGTGATCGTCCGCAACGCTTTGCAGGACATTGCTCCGAGGGTGACTGCTCCGAGGATGACCGCGCTAAGCAGCATAACGGTCAATGATTTCAATTTGCGCATTTTCTTCGGTGTCATTTAATTGGTTAAACAAAACAGTTATATTGCTCATCCCTGCCAAATCAAGCAGGACACAGCCTTTCGAGTGTTCGGGTATCGTGCCCTTATGGATGCGGATTCCCTCTCGTTCCGGCACATCCTTGATAAGCGGCAGGAACTTTTTGAAACGCGGTGACCAAGTGCTTTCCACGGGGTACGTTCCGGCAGGAATGAGGTAATCGGCGTTTTCGAGGG
>ONWR01000025.1 GCA_900321605.1 uncultured Bacteroidales bacterium
TAGCGAACTCCACGGGCGTGAACCTTGGAAACAGCAGGAGAAGGCACCTCTTGGAAAAGGGTGCTTGTTAAAGTTGAAAATATGGTTGTTTTTAGATGTTTTGACATTGGCTATAAATCGTTGTATATGTGGTTATTATGGTTGTATTACAATTAGTATGGTCTAGGATACCTCTTTTCCGGTCTCGATCCACTCTGTATCCGGTCTCTGGCAGAGCCCTTGAAGTGGGTTAGTGGGTGAGAGGGTTAGTGGGTGAGAGGTTGTCCTGAAATTTGGCGCAAAGGTACGCAAAATTTTTGATATATGCAAATTTTGGGGCTTGGAAAAGTCAGAATAATGAGATTTTCGGGTCGGAAAGGGGATTTAGGGGGCGTTTTTGTCGGGATCAAATCCCGACGCAAGGGACAAAGAATTATTAAAATGAATAATTAATAATGAATAATGAATATCTTTTTTGCGGACGATGGTATCGTCCGGATTATATTGACGCTCACCGCAGCAGCATGGAGCTACAACCCCTCCCAGACCCTCTCCCACAGAGGGAGGGGAAACGACACAGAGGACGAAGGGAGAGGAGAAGGGGGAAAGAGAGGAACGGAGGCGCCGCCCGATCCGCCAATCTTGGCGGATGCAAAGGGCGGGCAGCGAACGGAGGGGAGGGAAAGAGCGGACGATAGTATCGTCCTGAAAAAAAAGAAAGAAGCGAGGCACGGGGACAGGGCGAAGGAATAGGCGAAGGGAATAGGCGAAGGACGAGGAGCGGAGATAGAGGAGCGGAGATAGAGGAGCGGACGGAAGGGCAAAGAAAAGTGCGGAGGGAAAAGGAGGGGAGAGGAAAGGGGATAGCGGTACTAGCGGGACAAAAATACATAAAATTGCATTTTATTGGACGAAAAACACCCGAAAATTTGTATATGTCCGATTTTTTTTGTACCTTTGCACGCTTTTTGTGGGCAAAGGGCAGAATGATTGAAAAAATTAACAATTAATATAATGAAAAATATAATGAAAAAAAGCTTTCTTATTTGTGCATTGGCGGCGATGAGTGTGACCGCTGTTGCAGCAGAGGAACTGATGACCATCAACGGTAAACCCGTGACGGCGGAGGAGTTTCTGTACATCTATGAGAAAAACAACCAAGCAGGTGCTCTCGATCCCAAGACCATGACTGAGTACCTCGACATGTTCATCAATTTCAAACTCAAAGTAGCGGAAGCCGAGGCACAAGGCATTGACACCACCGAAGCGTTCAAGAAAGAGTTGAAGGGTTATCGTGCGCAGGCAACGCCGAAGTACTTGCAGGACGAGGCAGCGATGGACAGCCTCATCGAGATGAGTTGGCGGCATATGTCCAAAGACCGTCGTGCAGCACATATCGCTATCCAGTGTCCGGGAACGGCAGACAGTACAGCCGAGGCAGAGGCATTGGCGAAGATCAACGAGGCCTATGAGCGCGTGACGGTGGGAAAAATGACAATTGAAAGGAAGAAAGTGAAAGGTAAATGGCGTGAGATAGAGAAACGTCAACCGGCAGAGCCGTTTGATGTAGTAGCGCGTGAGTTGAGCACCGATCCGCAGGTTCAACAGA
The DNA here is from genome assembly GCA_900321605.1 of uncultured Bacteroidales bacterium. Lineage (GTDB taxonomy): Bacteria > Bacteroidota > Bacteroidia > Bacteroidales > Paludibacteraceae > Colicola. The sequence continues at coordinate 1,589 of ONWR01000025.1, forward strand.
CCGGCGGTGAGTTGGGCTGGATCACTCCGTTCCGTTACGTCTATCCGCTCGAAGAGGCAGTGTATAACACACCGGTGGGCGGTATCAGTCCGGTCTTCCGCACGCAGTATGGTTTTCATATCGTGAAGGTGGAAGAGGAGCGTGACCACTTGGAGGTTAAGGCCAGTCATATCATGAAGATGGTACCCGCTGACAGCCTTGAGGCATCGCAGAAAGTGCTGATTGACAGTATTGCCAAGATCGTGACGCCGGAGAACTTCGCCGAGGTAGCACGTGCTGAATCGGATGACCGCGGAAGCAGCATGCGTGGCGGTGAGTTAGGTTGGTTTGGTAAGGGAATGATGGTGAAGCCTTTTGAGGATGCCGCATTCAGCATGAAAGCCGGAGAGATCAGTGCTCCGCTGCGTACCCAATACGGATGGCATATTCTCTACAAAGAGGCAGAGCGTGGTATTCAGCCGCTGGATTCGATGCGTACTCAGATCAGCCGTCAAGTGCAGCGTGACGAGCGTGCGAAAGAGGCAGAGAAGAGTTTCATTCGCAAGACGCGTGCCGAGTACAAGCTGCCTGCTTCGATGAGCGATGCAGAGGTAAAAGCATATGCAGACGAGCACTTGGAGGACAAGTATGCGGATCTCAAGAACCTCGTTCAGGAGTACCATGACGGTATTCTGCTGTTTGAGGTTTCGCTCCGCGAGGTGTGGGACAAAGCAGCGAAAGACACAGCCGGTCTTGAGGCGTTCTTCAAAGCTAACAAGAAGAAATACGTTTGGGAGAAACCGCATTGGAAAGGCTATCTGCTGCAATGCAAAGACGCCCAAAGCGCCAAGGCAGCACAAGCTATCATTAAGAATGCGCATCCCGATTCCGTCAAGAGTTATATTGCGCACCGTGTGAACCAAGACAGCCTGAACTGCGTGAAGATGCAGTACGGTCTGTGGGAGCAAGGCAAGAACGCAGCGGTGGATAAGTTTGGTCTGAAGATCAAAGGCGCTGAGTTCACTCCGAACGAGCAACTGCCGGTTGTCGTTTGTGTGGGTAAGAAACTCAAAGCTCCTGCTTCATGGGACGATGAGAAAGGCAAAGTGACAACCGATTATCAGGATTTCCTCGAGGCAGCGTGGATCAAGAAACTGCGTGAGAAATACCCGGTTGTGATCAACCAAGAGGTTTGGGAGAAGATTAAGAAGTAGTCGTTAGTCGTTGGTCGTTAGTCGTTAGTCATGCGGAAGTACGCTTGGTACATATTCATTGTGGGAATCATGCTCCTGCTTTACGGAACGCTGCAAATGCGTCCCGTTCGGTGGGATATGACGGACGATAAGCACTACAGCCTCAGCGAGGCATCGAAGAACTTGCTTCGTCAGACGGATGAACCGATCGAAGTGACGCTGCTGCTGGACGGCGACCTCAATGCCGGTTTCCGACGACTCAAGAAAGCCACGGAAGAGACATTGGACGAAATGGATGTGTATGGGAAATTAAAAATTAAAAATTACGAATTAACTTCCTCCTCGACGGACAGCCTTACTAAAATGGGTCTGCGACCGATCGTTATACATGAGCGGGAACAGAACGGCAAGACTGCACAGACGACCATTTATCCGTACGCGCTGATGCGTTACAAAGGACGCAAAGCGGTGGTGACGCTGCTCAAGAACACCCGTGGACTGAGCGGAGAAGAGAACCTGAATGCCAGCATTGAGCAGTTGGAGTTTGCATTCATGGAAGCACTTCATCTGCTGACCCAACGGGAGACACCGCGAATAGCTATCTTAGAGGGACACGGTGAACCCGACGAGGCACACACGTACGATCTGATGACTGCGCTGAGTAAGTACTTCCAAGTGGATAGAGGAAACCTCTCCCCGACCCTCCCCACAAGGGAGGGAGAAATGAATGCCGTTGATGCGCATGTGTTAGACGGGTACAAGGCGGTGTTGGTGATCAGTCCGCAAAGGGCTTTCAGCGACGTAGAGCGGTTCGTCATAGACCAATACATCATGCGAGGCGGAACGGTTTTATGGGCACTGGACGGCGTGCAGTTCAGCGAACAGGTGTTGCAGTCCGACGGTTTCACGCCTGTCGTAGCGCGTGAGTTAGGACTGACGGAGATGCTTTTCCGTTACGGCATACGTATCAACCCTGCCCTTGTGCAGGATATCCAGTGTCTGCCTATTCCGGTGAACGTGAGCAATGACCCTTCGCAGCCGAACTTACAGCCGATGCCGTGGACGTATGCTCCGCTGCTGCTGACGAGCGAAGGATCGCCGGTGACGAAGAGCTTAGGACAGATCATGAGCACGTTTGTCAGTCCGATAGATGCGGTGGGCGGAGAAGATGGTATTGAGAAACGTATTCTGTTGGCAACCAGCACAGCAAGCCGTGTGACAGCAGCTCCTGCAGAAGTGAATCTGAGTGACCTCAATCCCGACATGAACACGTTTAGGTATCAGTATATACCGGTTGCGGTGTCGCTTGAAGGGGTGTTCCCAAGTGTGTATGCGCATCGTATAGCACCCGAAGGGATAGAGACCCACGAGCCGATTATCAAACAGAGCCGACGCACTCGGCAGATAGTGATAGCCGGTGGTAGTATCCTGCTGAACGAAGTGCAGAAAGGTCAACCGCTGCCGATGGGTTACGATCGATACAGCCAGATGCAGTTCTCCAATAGAGATTTTGCGGTGAATGCCGTTCTGTGGCTCACCGACGAAGAAGGACTCATCGGTCTGCGAGAGAAGAGCGTGGCGCTGCGTTTGCTCAACGACCGACGCGCACACGAGAACCGGATGCAGGTACAGTTAGTGAGTACCATCAGTCCGATAGCTATCTTAGCACTCATCGGAGGCATCGTTTGGATAGTGAGAAAAAGAAAATACGAAATAAACTGAAAGATGAAAGGTAAAAGGAATATTTGCGGAAGATGGTTAGGACTGATTGTCCTTTCAATTTTCAATTTTCAATTTTCAACTGCGGCAGCTCAAGAGCTGCTCAATTACCCCTTGGACACCGTGAACGGCGAAGAGGTGTACCGATACGATGTGGAGAAGAGTATAGGTCTGTATCGCATTGGCGTCAATTTCCATGTGTCGCAGTCCGAGATCGTTCGTCTCAACCCGCAGATAGACGAACATGGTGTGCGTTACGGCGACACGCTGCTTATTCCGACAGGACGCAAGATCGTAAAGGTGAAAGGTGAAAGGTTAAAGGAGAAAGGAGAGCCGCAGGTCAAGGAGACACAGGCTAAGGTGGTGAAGACCGAAGTCAAAGAGATGACTGCGAAAGAGCCTGTGCAGAAGGAATTCTTCGTTCGCGAGGATCTGCCGGTTGTGCCGGTTATTGAAGAAGCCGCAAGCCCTGCTGCGGACAGCGGCAAGGTGGTTGAGATTGCGCTGATGTTACCGTTTGAGAGCAAGCAGACCAAACGCAGTACGAACGCTGACCGTCTGTTGGAGTTCTATCAGGGCGCTTTGTTGGCTATGTATCGCCTGCAGAACGACAGCGTGCGGTATCGTCTCCGTGTGTATGACACCGAGCGTAGCGAGAGACGTGTGAACGCCCTTTGCGAGGCGCATGAGTTGGATCATGCACAAGCGATCCTCGGTCTCGTCTATCCGATTCAGATAGAGCGGATGGCACAATGGTGTGAAGAACATAACGTACCGCTGATGTTACCGTTCAGCGATGATATCAACCTTTCTAACCGTCCGAACGTGCTGCAGTTCAACTCCACCGACGAGCAAGAAGCGGACAGTCTCTGCGCATGGATCAAGAGCCATGACGCGCATTGCGTAGCAATCGATGTGCGTGAGGCAGATTTGGCAGGCTCGGTTCGTACGCTGCGTCAACGGATGCAGAAACAGGAGATCTCCTGCACTACCCTTCCGCTACGCGATCTGATTAACGACTCCGCCGCTTATGCGATGGACACCGCCAAGGAAAACCTCATCATCCTGCATAGCGATAAATACCAGCATGTGCGTATCCTTCTGCCGCATCTGCAGAAACTGCAAGAAGAAGGTTATTCCGTTCGTATCTTCAGTCAGTACAGCTGGCAGAAAGAGGACATCCACCTGCCGCAGGTTTATCTGTCGATGTTCGACGATCCGATGCAGCGTGAGGAATACGATGCGCTTTGGAACACCTATTTCAATGCTACGCACGTGAGCGAAGTACCGCGGTATGATTTATTGGGTTACGACCTGATGCAGGCACTCATCGCTTGGCTCCATGGTCAAAAAGAGATCGAAGGACTGCAATCCGACATCCGCTGGATACAAACCGGCGAGAAGAGCGGTTGGCAGAACAGCACTGTGAAAATAATTAATAATTAATAATTAATAATTAAAAATTACGAATTGAAGATTCAAAGATACATATTAGCCCTATGTCTGTTATGCGGCGTAGTGGGTGCAATACAGGCTCAACCTCGTTTGCGGCGACCGGAGTACTACATCGGTTTTCATGGCGGTGTGAGTGCCAGCAGCGTGATCTTCACTCCAAGAGTGAATAACATGTCGCCTATCACCAAAGCCTGCGTCTTAGGCGGAAACGGCGGACTCGTCTTCCGTTACGCCGGACATAAGTACTGCGCTTTGCAGACTGAGTTGAACTACGTTCATCGAGGCTGGGCGGAGAAGAACGACTCCATCGGCAAATACAGCCGCAGCCTGCACTATATCGAGATTCCGCTGTTGATGCATCTGAACTTCGGGAGCGAGAAAGCCCGTTGGATCTTCAACCTCGGTCCGCAAATCGGTTATTGCATCAAAGATGAAGGCAATCATGGGGATTTGGTGAACGGAGAGGCTGCCGAACAATACGGTCCGCTCAAAAGCAGGTTCGACTGGGGTTTGCTCGTTGGAACGGGATTTTATATTCAGTCCAAGAACGCCGGTTTATACCAATTGGAGATCCGTTTCGACTACTCGTTCGGCGGTATCTTCAGTACCAACGCCACCGACCATTTCGACATGGCAAGTCCTATTGATTTGAGTATCAACCTTGCTTGGCTGATGCCGATTAAGGGAAAGGTCGTTGGTCGTTAGTTGAAAGTTAATAGTTTAAAGCGATATGAAAACAAATTATGAAGTACGGTACGCGTCAAACCCTATTGACGCCAAGAGTTATGACACTACTCGTCTGCGTAAGGATTTCCTGATCGAGAACGTGTTTGTGAAGAACGAAGTGAACATGGTCTATTCCATGTATGACCGCATGATCGTCGGTGGCGCTATGCCTGTTGGTGAGAGTTTGCTGCTTGAAGCGATTGATCCGCTCAAGGCTCCTTTCTTCCTCACCCGCCGCGAGATGGGTATCTTCAATGTCGGAGGCAAAGGTCGTGTGATCGCAGGAGACCAAGTGTTTGAACTCGATTACAAAGAGGCATTGTACCTCGGTCGTGGTGACCGTGAGGTGAAGTTCGAGAGCGTAGATGCCAACAAACCGGCACTCTTCTATTTCAACTCCACTACCGCGCATTGCACGTATCCCGACAAGAAAGTGACCAAAGCGGACGCTGTAGTAGCTCATATGGGCAGCTTGGAGATGTCGAACGAGCGTAACATCAATAAGATGTTGGTTAACCAAGTGCTGCCGACCTGCCAACTGCAAATGGGTATGACCGAACTGGCTACGGGAAGCGTTTGGAACACCATGCCGGCACACGTTCACAGCCGTCGTATGGAAGCGTATTTCTATTTCGAGGTACCCGAAGAGCAAGCCGTTTGTCACTTCATGGGTGAGGTAGAAGAGACTCGCCACATCTGGATGAAAGGCAATCAGGCGGTTCTCTCGCCGGAATGGTCTATTCACTCCGCCGCTGCTACCCATAACTACACCTTCATCTGGGGTATGGGAGGCGAGAACCTCGATTACGGAGATCAGGACTTCTCAAAAATCACGGACCTCAAGTAAGTCGTTGGTCGATGGTCGTTAGTCGATAGTCAATAAAAATTGAAAGGAGAAGTATGACAAACTTATTTTCTTTGGAAGGCAAGAACGCTTGGGTTACAGGCGGATGCTACGGAATAGGATTCGCGATTGCGAAAGCTTTTGCACAAGCAGGAGCAAGTCACATCATCTTCAATGCCCGCAGTCAGGAGGCGATTGATAAAGCATACGAGCTCTACCGCGCAGAAGGTATCACGAACGTACATGGTTATGTGTGCGACGTGACGGACGAGAAAGCTGTTAAGGCACTGGTAGAGCAGATCCACGCCGAAGTGGGACAGATAGATATCCTTGTGAACAACGCCGGAATCATCAAACGCATCCCGATGCACGAGATGAAACGTGAGGATTTCCAACAAGTGATTGACATCGACCTCGTGGCTCCATATATCGTAGCTGCAGCTGTTCTGCCGGAGATGATGGAGAGACGCGAAGGAAAGATCATCAATATCTGCTCGATGATGTCTGAACTCGGACGCGAGACCGTCAGCGCGTATGCAGCAGCTAAGGGCGGATTGAAGATGTTAACCCGTAATATCTGCTCGGAGTACGGCGAGTACAATATCCAGTGTAACGGTCTTGGCCCGGGTTATATCGCTACGCCGCAGACAGCTCCGCTTCGTGAGCCGCAAGCCGACGGTAGCAAACATCCGTTTGATGCGTTCATCTGCGCGAAGACTCCTGCCGGTCGTTGGTTAGAGCCAGATGAGTTAGGCGGCACTGCTGTGTTCCTCGCTTCACACGCTTCGGACGCTGTGAACGGTCAGATTATTTATGTCGATGGCGGAATCCTCGCGTATATAGGAAGACAGCCCAAGTAATCACGTTATTACGGAATTACGGAATTACGTTATTATGAAAAAGATAGTATTTTTTGCATTGATGGTGCTCACGCTGACCGCTTGTCAGAAAGAGGCAGTACAGCCGAAAGTGTACGGACGTTTTGTTCCGGAACGCAAGGATGACTTTGCATGGGAGAACGAGTATGCTGCATTCCGCATGTACGGACCGGCATTGAGACCGGAGAACCCGAGTAACGGCGTGGATCTGTGGCTGAAGGCAAGTCCCGAGTTGGTGGTAGATAGTTTCTACTACCGCGAGCATGTGTTAAGTCTGCCATACCATATCAACTACGGTAAGGGTCTGGACTGCTATAAAGTGGGACATACCTGCGGAGCCGGTGGTCTGGTGGTTATCGCTGAAGGCAAGACATGGATCGGCGGCGCGTATGACCGTTGGGAGATAATGGAGCAAACGCCGGACAAGTTCGTTTTCCGTTTGGAGTACGACAGTCTGCTGGTAGCAGGACATATCTTGCAAGAGTCAATCACCATCACCGCCAAGGCAAACGAGCCTCTTAATCAAGCGGATGTAGTACTGACAAGCGATGATCCGCAGGCAGCGAACCTGCAACTGCTGGCAGGAGGCGGTATCTACATGCACGATACGATCGACCAAGTGTCCTATGACCTGTTCACCGTACAATATACGGAAGATGCACTGAGCGACAAGACGGCTGCACAGATGAACTATGACTACAACGGTTCTACTTCGCAAGGTCGAATCCGCCTTACTGTCCGCACACCGGATGCTACTCTAATGGATACCGTGGACGGTAATCTCGTTGCCGTTCGTCCGTATGTACTCGGCGACACGCTGACCTATTATTTCGGTGCCACCTGGAGCGAATGGAAAGGACCTAAAAACTGAATGCTGAATTCTGAAAAATGAATGCTTATATGACGTACTTGGTAATTCGTTTTTCGACGTTAGGCAATGTGGCAATGACCGTTCCGGTGATTGCATCGCTAAGCCGTCGGTATCCGAATGACCGGTTCATCATAGCAGGCAAGAAAGAGCTGAGCGCGATGTTCGCCTCGTTTCCCAACGTGACGTACCATGAGGTGGATAATCGTCTGAATTGGAAAGGTGTGTTTGCCTTATGGAAAGAGTTGCGAGGTCAGGTAGATGCAGTCATTGATCTACAAAACATGCCGCGTACGCGCGTGTTGGGAGCGCTGATGTGGCTAAGCGGCAAAAAGGTGACACGTGTTCGTTACGGACGGATTCGCAAGCACCTGATTACCGTTTGGGGCATCGGAAAGAAAAGCCTGCCGAGCGAGTTTGAGCGTTACCGAGACACCTTCCGTCGTGCAGGATTAGAGACAGACACGGATTTTACTGCGCTGCCGGTTAACAAACGTGCTGCGAATGCCGTGCAGAAACTCTTCGGTACCAAAGAAGGACGATGGATAGGTATCGCTCCTTTCGCCAAATCGAAATCGAACATGCTGCCATACCGCATCTCCAAAGAGGTGCTTGCCCGACTGACAGCAGACGAACAGACGCATGTCTTTCTCTTCGGAGCAGGAGCTATCGAATGTGAGATGTTACGGCAATGGGCGAGCGTTTATCCCAGAACCATCAGCGTAGCCGGACAGTTGCCGTTGGAGCAAGAACTGGAACTGATGCGGTCATTGGATGTGATGATCTGTATGGATAGTGCAAACCAGCATTTGTCAAGTCTGGTCGGACTACGAGCCATCAGTGTATGGTGTGCCACACATCCTATCATCGGCTTTGCGGGCTGGAAACAAAAAACAGAAGACATCATCCAACGCAACGACCTGCGTTGCCGACCATGCACCTGTCATGGTACAAATCATTGCCGGTATGGTAATTATGCCTGCCGCGAAATACAAGCAGAAACAATAATAGAACAGATATGAGTAAAGTTATTTCATTAGCGAACCAAAAAGGTGGCGTTGGAAAAACCACCACCTCGATCAACTTAGCCGCAGCTTTGGCAACCCAAGGTAAGCGTGTGCTGCTCATTGATGCAGACCCACAGGCGAACACCTCGTCGGGTTTGGGCGTAGAGATACAAGAGTTGGACAACACCATCTATGAGTGTCTGGTGAACGGTGTAGATCCGCATTCAGCTGTGGTGGAGACCAATACCAAGAACTTGTACCTCATTCCGAGTCATATCGACCTCGTGGGAGCAGAGATAGAGATGCTCAATATGGAGCACCGCGAACAACTGCTTAAGAAGATACTCGCACCCATACGAGGCGAATACGACTATATACTGATTGACTGCAGTCCGTCATTGGGACTGATCACCGTCAATGCTCTTACTGCCAGCGACAGTGTGATCATCCCGGTGCAATGCGAGTTCTTCGCACTCGAAGGTATCGCCAAACTGCTCAATACGATCAAGATCATCAAATCAAAACTGAACCCGAGTCTCAAGGTAGAGGGATTCCTGCTGACGATGTTCGACAACCGTCTGAGGTTGAGCAATCAGGTGTACGAAGAGGTGAAACGTCACTTCGGCGACCTCGTTTTCAACACCGTCATTGCCCGTAACGTACGTCTGAGCGAGGCTCCTTCACACGGCGTTTCCGTATTGGAGTATGATCCTACTTCCAAGGGAGCACAGAATTATATAGCATTAGCGAAAGAATTGATAGCACGAAATAAATGAAAAAGTTTACAGGACTTGGACGAGGACTCGATGCACTCATCGACACCTCGCATGTAGATACGAACGGCGGTAGTTCGATCTCGGAGATCGAGCTGGAGAAGATCGTCGCTAATCCCGATCAGCCGCGTCGCACGTTTGACGAAGAAGCATTGCAGGAATTGGCAGACTCTATCCGCGAACATGGCGTCATCTCTCCGATCACCTTGCGTGACAATGGAGATGGTACGTATATGATCATCGCCGGTGAACGTCGTTTCAGAGCCAGCAAGATAGCCGGTTTGGAGCGTATCCCTGCGTATATCCGTACTGCCAAAGACGAGCAAGTGATGGAATGGGCCCTTATCGAGAATATTCAGCGTGAAGACCTCGATGCCATTGAGATAGCACTGGCTTATCAGCGTCTGATGGATGACTACAACCTGACGCAGGAAAGGATGTCTGAGCGCGTGGGTAAGAAACGCGCAACGGTAGCCAACTACCTTCGTTTGCTCAAACTGCCCGCAGAGATTCAAGTGGGTATCAAAGAGAAGAAGATCGATATGGGACATGCCCGTGCGATCCTTGCTACTCCTTCCGCCGAAAGGCAGTTGGCGTTGTACCAGCGGATACTGCGCGAAGGATTATCCGTTCGCAAAGTGGAGCAGTTGGCGCAAGAAGACAAGAGCGAAGTGAAGAAGACCAAAGAAAAAGGAACTAATCCGCATGAGGCTTTGCAACAAGAGCTGAGCGAGGCAACCGGACTGAAAGTGAAGATACAAGACGGAAAGGTCATCATCGCTTATGCCAACGAGAATGAATTGAACCAAATAGCTGCCAAACTACGTTGAAAAAACTGCTATTGATCATATTACTATGGCTTCCTTTTGCGCTACATGCAAATCAGGACACCATTTATCATCACACGGACACCACAAAGGTGGACGAGTACCAGTACTATATCGATCTGACCAAGAAACCCGACGCTATCAAGGCAACTTGGTTAGCTGCTATCCTGCCCGGAGCGGGACAGATCTACAATAAATCGTACTGGAAACTCCCGATCGTTTATGGAGCTTTCATGGGATGCGGCTATGCGATCAGTTTTAACCAGAACCGCTACCAGAGTTACCGGAATGCTTATCTGGATCTCTACAAAGACAATGAAGCCGGGACGGTGACTGAAGATGCAAGCAAGAGCTATATCGCGATCCTGCCCGACGGCTACGATCTGGCGCGTGTGGGAGGTAAAGACACATGGCTCAAGACGCTCAAGAGCAATCAGGATATGTATCGGCGTTATAGGGATTACTCGATCTTGGCTACGGTGATTGTCTATACCCTTTCGCTGATAGATGCATACGTGGATGCACAGCTCTTCGATTATGACATCTCTCCGGATTTGTCCGTGAACATAGAACCGCAGATTAATTTTGACGAACAACGCCGTCAAAGTACAGAACTCAAATTAGCTATACGATTTTGAAAAAGATACTTATTTTATTATGCGTGCTGGCAGCGCTTATGACTGCCTATGCACAAGAAATCAATCAACCCGACAGTCTCACGACAGACTCCACCGACGTAGAGTCGCTGGAATTAGTGCCGCTACAAGTGGCGGATAGTCTGGAGACGGACAGTATTGCGCCTATTCCGGCCTTTATCCCGTATTACACGCAATGGAACGACAGCGAACTGACCGACATAGAGATGCGTGCGCTCGATCAGTCGCTACAATGGTTAGACACCACCGGCTGCGTGCTCACGCATGACACCACTACTCTGCCCGACTCCGTTTATAAGGCACGTCTGCAGGCACTGCCGTGCGTCATTGAGTTGCCCTATAACGAGCGCGTGCGCGCGTTTATATTAAGGTACGTCAAGCGCAACCCGAAACAAGTGGCTCGTATGATGCGCATGAGCGACTATTACTTCCCGATCTTCGAGGAAGCCCTTTGCCGTTATAACCTGCCGTACGAGCTTTGCTGTCTGCCGATCATTGAGTCTGCTCTCAATCCCATGGCTCGTTCTCATGCGGGAGCGGCAGGTCTTTGGCAGTTCATGCCTGCTACCGGCAAACTGTTCGGTCTGGAGGTGAACTCGTTGGTGGACGAACGTATGGATGTCATCAAAGCGACCGATGCCGCTTGCCGGTTCCTCAGTAGCATGTACACGATCTATCATGATTGGAACTTGGTCATCGCAGCTTATAACTGCGGAAGCGGCAATGTGAATAAGGCGATCCGAAGAGCAGGAGGTAAACGCGATTTCTGGTCTATCTATCCTTACCTGCCGCGCGAGACGCGTAACTACGTGCCTATCTTCATTGCCGCTAACTACGCGATGAACTATGGTCAAGAACACGGTATTTGCAAAGCACCGGTGGAGAAAGCGATGATGACCGATACCATTCGTACCACCAAACGGCTGCATTTACAGCAGGTGAGTGAGAACTTGGGAATAGACATCTACGAACTGCGTCGTCTTAATCCGCAGTATTCGCGCGATATTCTGCCCGGAGGAAGCGTCTATGCACTCTGTCTGCCGAGCGAGAAAGTGGGTATGTACATCGACCTGCAGGATACGATCCTGACCTACAAAGCAGACAGTCTCATCAATAACCGCCGTGCGGAGATAGATTTGGCGAAAGTGACCTCTATCTCCGGTGCTTATCGCGTGAACGGCGTCACGTATTACACCATCAAACGAGGAGATACCTTAGGCGGTATTGCCAAGAAATTCCATTGCTCCGTGAAACAACTCAGGAAATGGAACGGTCTGAAAAACGATAATATACGCGAGGGAAAGAAGCTGAAGATTTGTCGTTAGTCGTTAGTCAATGGTCGTTAGTCGATAGATATGGAAGGTGAAAAGATATATTACTCGTTGCGCGAGACAGAGATCGAGACAGGTGTTCCTGCTTCGACGCTTCGGTATTGGGAGAAGCAGTTTGAGCAACTCGCCCCTCGTAAGGACGGTCATGGAAACCGTTATTACACGCGAGAGGATCAAGAACTGATCAAGCGTATCCGTTTCATACGTGACGAGCTGAAGATCACCCGCATCGAAGCTATCCGCAAGGAGTTGTCCTCCAACACCAAGCGTTCCGATGAACGTCAAGCCGCTCTCGACATCCTGCTGAGGGTACGCGATGAGTTATGTGAAATACGAAAAATGATCAAATAATATGAAGATAGATTGGAAAAAATTAGCGCCATATTTGGTGGCTGTAATTGCTTTTATGGCTTTTGCGCTCATTTATTGCGAGCCTTTATTAGAAGGAAAAGTACTCCAAGCCGGGGATGTGAATACATGGAGAGGCGGAGCGAATGAAATATTGGAATACAAGCAAAAGACAGGACGTCAAGTATGGTGGACGAACTCTATGTTCGGGGGTATGCCGGCATTTCAGGTCAGCGGTAGCACGCCGGCTAATCAGGTCCGTGCCGATATAGAGAGTGCCTCCCATTTCGGATTCAAGAAAGACCTGGGTCCGATAGGAATATTGCTGGCTTATCTCTTCGGGTTTTTCTTTATGCTTCGCTGCTTTAAGGTCAATCCTTGGCTGAGCATCATAGGCTCCTTTGCGCTGACGCTCTCGTCTTATTTCATGCTCATTCTGCCGGCCGGGCACATGACGAAGGCCAATGCGATTGCTGCCATAGCCCCGGTGATCGGAGGTATATATGCGGTTTTCAGGAAGAATTATTGGTTAGGTGCGCCGCTTATCATCATCTATGGCATCATCGGTATTACGCTGCACCCGCAGATGACCTATTATTTCATGATGCTGGTGGGTGTCATGGGCTTCGTAGAGCTCGTTATTCATATCCGCGAAAAACGGTGGAAAGATCTTGGGATTGGGATTGGTGTATGTCTCTTATGCGCGGCGCTGGTCTTCGGAACAAAGCTCAGTTGGTGGCAGATGAATAATGAATACCTCAAGGAGACTATGCGTGGCGGTCATAGCGAGTTGCGTCAGGAGGAGAAAACCGAGACTCAAAAAGACGGATTGGATATCAAGTATGCCACAGATTGGAGTTATGGGAAGGCAGAGACACTGACCCTTTTAATCCCTAATTTCATGGGAGGTGCCAGCGGGTATAATATTGGAGAGAAATCTGTTCTGTACGACGAATTGGTAAAGGCACGTGTTCCGAAAAGTTCAGCCAAACAGTTCTGTCAAGCCGCTCCGACCTATTGGGGCGAGAAGATGTTTACGAGCGGAGCTGTCTATGTGGGCGCGATCATCTGTTTCCTTTTCGTATTAGGTCTGATCATTGTGCCAGGACCCTATAAATGGGGGTTCCTCTTCGCCACGGTTGCTTCGATTGTACTAGCGTGGGGAAAGAACTTCATGCCGCTCACGGAGTGGTTCTTCTACCATTTTCCGATGTATAACAAGTTCCGCGCAGTAGAGTCGATCTTGGTAGTTGCTGAAGTGACGATCCCGTTATTAGGTTTCTTAGGTCTTCAGAAACTTTGGGAAGCAAAAGAGGATAAATCCCGATACAGCACATCGGTACTGATAGCCGGAGGTATCACCGCCGGATTATGTCTGTTGATCGCTCTCTTCGGCGGATCGATGTTCTCGTTCACCTCCAGTTTTGACAATCAATGGAAAGGACAAGTGGGCGACGAGATCTACCGCATGATTGTGGATCAGCGTATCGCGATGATGAAGAGTGATGCATGGCGTTCGTTCGGTCTGATAACCGCAGCCGTCCTTGTCTTGTGGCTCTACGCGAAGGATAAACTGAAAAGCGGTTATGCATTAGGCATCTTAGCCGCATTGATTCTTATCGATTTAGTGCCTGTTGACCGCCGTTTCTTCGGCAGCAAGGATTTTGTTAGCAAGAAAGACGGAAGCCGTTATTTCGCGATCCAGCCGTGGGAAGAAGAGATCCTGCAAGACAACAGTTTGGATTACAGAGTACTGAATCTAACAGCGAACACGTTCAACGACTCACGTACCAGTTACCGACTCAAATCCATCGGAGGATATAGTGCTGTCAAACTGCGCCGCTACCAGGATCTGATTGACCAACATATCAGCCAAATGAACTGGAACGTACTGAATATGCTTAATACGAAGTATATCGTCACCCAGCGCGGTGTTATTCCTAACCCCGACGCGATGGGCAATGCGTGGTTTGTAGAGAACGTGCAGTTTGTACCGACTCCGGATGACGAGAGTGCCGCACTGAACACACTGAATCTGCGCAAGACAGCAGTAGCGGATGAGATATTTCAAGACGTACTGACCTGCTCCGGTATGCCGGACGAGGGAGACCGGATTGAGCTCACGAAGTACACTCCGGACCAGTTGGATTATTCATATCAACTGGCGAATGAACGTGTAGCTGTCTTCTCCGAGATTTACTACCCGCAGGGATGGCATCTCTATTGCGACGGAAAAGAGATTCCTTTAGGCCGTGTCAATTATACCCTGCGCGCTGCAGTTCTACCTGCCGGAGAGCATAGTTTACACATGGAGTTTGTACCGGCTGCATTAGCTACCGATAAATGGTGTATGGTCATACTGATCCTGAGCCTTATCCTCAGTTTGGGCGGTCTGACTTGGCCTCTATACGGAAATAAAATATTAAAAAAGGAAGAAACAGTATAACAGATACTCCTTGTAATCATCATTTAGAAGAGCGGATTCAATCCGCTTTTCTTTTTCTCCTTGCGCATGCATAGCACCGAAATACTGGTTGCGTAATTGATGTAACGCCTTGTAAACAGCGTAATTCGCCTTATTATCATCCAGTATTGCTATGCGCAGCGTGGCAAAATGGCATTGCTTGAGGAATGCCTCATACAACTTCTCTTTACTCACATCTAACGACTCTGAGTCCGCGAGCATTTGTTTCAATACCCAATAGGCATCCACTCGTTTCGGATTCTTGTTATTCCCTCGAGTAAAGCCACTGGAAGTTTTGCGATAATAGTAGATTACATTACTAATGGTCGCTTTATGGAGTAGTTGTGTATAAATCAACATCCGGTTTATTGTATCCTCATAAAAACAACCTTGGGGGTATTGCAGACGATGCCATACAGAAGCTTTATATACTTTACCCCAGGGTACGCCTCCTAACTCTCCGGCAAACTCATCGCAATCCTCATGATTTTTCACTTCTGCCAAAATCTGTTGGTCTTGGAAGAACGTATAATTACCCTCGACTATATCTGCATTGAGTTCGTCCGCCTTGCTGACCAATAATTCCACCGCATCCACCGCTAACTTGTCATCTGAATCAATAAACATGATATACCGGGCATTGATATCATTTAATCCGGCATTACGCGCCGCAGAGATGCCGCCGTTGGGCTGATCAATAATAGTAACATTGGGGTACTTCTCGTACTCACGCAGGATGGCAAGCGAGTTATCCGTGCTACCGTCATTAGTAGCCACTATCCGATAGGTATAATGTGTTTTTTGGAGAATTAGAGAATCGAGACACTCATGAAGCCACTGCCCAACGTTATATACGGGAATTACGATCTGCAGATCGTAATCCGGCTTATTGTGGACATTGTTTTCCGCAATACATGAACTATGGAGATCAGGCCGGATAGTCTCCAAGTATGCTTCTGGCTCCCCTAATTTCTCCGGATGGATTGGAAAACTTGCTTTTAACAAACTATAAGAGACGGCATTAAGATGGATCTTACGCGTCAGTTTGGCAAAAATATTAAGTATATCTTTTCTCATATCTAATCACAAATCTAATAGTCCTCTCGTGACGTTATAGCGGAACAGAACGAGTTTCCATCCTTTCGCAGGGTGGAAACTTATTGTATAATAGCATAACAATACGATCGTGCCCCCCCATTTGACAGCTTCGCTCAGCAATCGTTTGAGATACTTCGTTTTGCTGATAGCCAAGGTCCTTTTGCGTTCACTCATTCCTATCTGCAGCGTCCAACGGTCGAAAAAATCTTTCTCTAATTTCTTCTGCGGAATGATATGATGCAACACAGGTGTTGGTAAATAAAGGATCTGCATTCCCAATGCATGCATCTTATCGAAGATATCTTTCTCTTCAGCTCCCATGAGGCTGTTTCCTTTTCTGCCGAGTTCGGTATTAAAGTACCCTACTTTTTCAAAGACTGATTTACGGTACGCGGCATTGCCTCCTCCCGGAAAACGACCTTTGGGGTACTCGCGGGGGGTATCTCCATAATCCATCCAAGCGGTGAGTAATGCACGGGTATAAGGCGACATCCATTCCGGTTCTTGAGTCTCGTAAAGAGGAATGATCGGTCCGCCGCAAGCCATCGTATCCGGATGAGCGGAGAACCACTCAGCATAATCGCGCAAGTAGTGCGGATCCACTAATGCATCATCATCTATATATACGATGATATCGCCTTTCGCCTCTTTTATACCGCGGTTTCTGGCGGCAGAGAGACCTTGTTCCGGCTCAGTAGTATATCGGAAACTCACCTCGGGATGAGCCTCAGCAAAAGTCTCGCTTATCTCACGAGTATTATCCGTGCAGTTATTATCCACGAGGAGTATTTCGTACTCTGCCTTGGGCAAATCATTAGCCGCAATACTCTCCAATAGAGGACCTATATATTTTGCACGATTATATGTACAAATAATAGCTGTTAACATAGTTTGTTAGCGTTTATTATTACATCGTAAAAAGTGCCCTTCTTAGAAATATCTATTCCGTATTCATCAAATTTGTATGTTAGTTTGTGTACGGATGAAAATTGGCAGATTTCATCCAGTATTCTGGCATCAAAGCGGTCATTTAGACATATGCGTAATTTTTCACAATCGGCATAATAATATAGAGGCATCTCTTTCCACATCTGCTTATTCGCCTCGCTACTATTAACCGCCATTGTTATTGCCAAATGAATAACACTATACGATATTAATTTATTCTCATGTTTCCAATACTCCTTGATTATAGCTAGCGTATCTTCAATAATGGGATGATGCGCACATGAAGCCATGAAACCTGTTGCGCAACAGACATTACCTATTAAACTTGGCGTTTGATATATAAACAAAGGACTTTCTATAACATAGTGAGGAAGTTCATTTGTCAATAAAATAGTACTATCTATCCATACGCCGCCATATTTACTTAAAAGAAGAAGACGTACTATATCGGATAAATGCGTACGTGTCATTTTACCCTGTTTGTACTTTTGTAGAATATAGTCGGGAATATCAACATATTGTGCCATATTCTCCTCTGTTATTAAAACGACTTCACTTTTCGCATTATACCTTTGCATGCTCTCAAAGCAACGTTGCACAAGCAATGGAGCATTCTCTATTCCTTGAAACCAACAAACCCAAATATATCGGAAAGAACTGATTGGTTGTAATGATTCATAATGCCTGTTTTTATCACACGCATGATGATAACGCAGCATATACTCATATGCTCCCTCTCTCGAACATATGGATACAACTTCTGCACTTGGTCTTAAATAGAGGTGCTTGAACTTATACAGCATTGGTATTATCCCCACCTTCTTTATTTGTTTTAAGATACCCATACTCACTAAAAGTATTAAATAATTATCATTCTATATAATATTCGTTTAGCGACATTATAGGATAGACTGAATAAGGGATTTATAGATATTTTCTATATGAACGATCATTCGTGTGAATGATTCGCGTTTTGTAATCTTTAGCTGTCCAGTTTTTTATCGGCGTCATATAGGAATCCGAATAAATTGCTCTTAACCAGCCATCCGTTTCAATAGGCATATATACTTTCAATCCCAAGAAATCGCGGCGTTCAAACTCGCAGGCAGGCACATAACTTCTATCACAGGGAAAACCATCCGTTTCATTTGCCTCTTTCCACTCTTTGGTTTCATGCCTGCGCTGAATAACTGAATAGAAATCATCACCCTCGCGAATATAGATAAATATATCCAGATGCAATTTCTTATACTCGTATGTCTCTTCCACCACCTGTCCGGTAGTTCCTATATAGTTCTGGCGTAATAAACGAAAACCTGCTCGTTCCATCTGCTCGTGTATATCTTCCGGCAACTCATTTTCTAACACTCCTAAATCTATATCCGGATCGTACGAAATAAAGCCATGCTCGCGATACGCTCCCAACAATGCGCCATACGTCAGGAAAGCGCGAACACCCATTTTAGTAAACGCTATGTCTGCGGCTTCTAACATCGCTAATCCGTCACGTTTCATTCGACGAGCCTGCACTTCAAACTTTAACCGATTTATCCATTCGACGATTGGCTTATACAAACCTATCTTTACTAATATTTTAACAACTAAGTCTCTCATTTCTTTATTTTGCGCTTCCCCCACATCAACACCTTGTCTATAGTGGGTGTTTGAATATATTTCTGAACTGCCAAATCTTTTACGATCTGCAATCCATATGGAAAATCTTCCGTGAAATAACGGCTCTCAAAATCCGGAATCCAGCCTTCTTTAGTCTGTATCATAGGCGCTTTAATCGTTTGAAAAGCTGCAATAGAGCGTAACTTGCGAGTCAACGAACTTGCATCTGTACTTTCATAATAATCCAACACATTCGGAATCACAACTCCTACTGTCTTGCATAATCTCTGAAACTCTTCATCCATTGCAATATAAACCTCCGAACTCAATTCGTCCCATTGGGCATAAAAAAGCGTCTGGTCTTTATACGTTTCTCCTTTCCAATCATGCCACATTCCATACAAACGAGCCGGATGAAGTAACGGATTACTATTACTTAGCGATGCCTCCAAATAATTCGACAGATGAGCAATAGGTGTTTGTAACCACTCCGCCCACATTGTCTCAAAATTCCTTGGCAAATTCTCCGTCGCCATATATAATTGCTGTTTGTAGCCTAACAAATCAGCACTATGACCGTATTCGAGTACGCGTGCTATATAAGGTACGCGTTGAAAGCCAAACAACGAAACCGAACTGGCGAATATCCGATGAGCCTGAAAGAAAAATCCAGTACTGCTCACGATACTGCCTATCGTCTGATTCGTAACAAATGGCGCTATCTGCCTCAAACTCTTCTCTATCAAAAATCCCGGCAGACAAAGCAAAACTATATCGCTCTGAGGAATAACATCTTCTGCTCTATTAGACACTCTCTCTAATTCCCCTTGATAGATTTTTCCTGCACTATCGATAGTTTCAATTGATTTGCTCCATTGCTGCGGATGAGCAGTTAGCACCCGTACTGCCACTTCGCGCGTATGAGACAACACACTCGCGACTACCAAACCTAATGCTCCGCCACCACAGATACAAATCGTTTTCATAATTCTCTTAGAGCTATCAACAACTGATTATTATCATCTGTATTACGCACAGCCAAACGGATATAGTTACCCTTGCATTTCTGCGAGCAATCTTTGATCAAAATGCCGTACTCTCGCAGTAAACGGACTGCCAATTCGCGAGGACTATAACGCTCCTTTACTTCGCATAAAACATAGTTTGCCTCGCTGGGCAAAACACGCAAGTACGGTATGTCTTCCAATGCTGATACAAAACGGCTTCGCTCCTCTCGGAATGCATCCATCGCCTGTGCATAGGCCTTCTCGTACTTGCCTAAAATCTGCAAGAAAAACTCACCGAACGAATTGATATTCCATATACTCATCTCGCGACGTAAGTTCATCATCAAACTTTGATTACAAGTAGCCAACACGCCCAGACGCAGACCCGGAACTCCGTACGATTTGGAGATACTCTTCACAACTACCAAATGGTCGTTTTGAGCCAATATTGCATTTTTCAGGAAAGTCGGATGCTCGCTTGAGAAATCAATAAAACTCTCATCGATCACCAGCACTATCTCGCGCTCTTGACACCATTTCGCCAAACGCAAACAATCATCATAAGGAATATAATTGCCTGTCGGATTATCAGGATTAATCAGCACTAACGACCAAATCTGCTTATCATCAAAATAGTCCATCAAATCATCCACCGTATAACGAAAATCCGGTCGCTGCGGTTCGTACGCCACTACCTGTTCTGGCATTAACCGATTCGGGTATTCCTCAAAAGTCGGACGAATAACTCCCACTTTGCCTAACATCTGTGTTGTTAACGCCTTAATCAATTCTGCAGCTCCATTGCCCACCAATATATACTCCTGTTTCACTCCAAAATCTTTGGCGGCTAACAGATTATTCACTTTCTGACCCGACGGATACTCGGTCAACAGACGATTGAAACTGGCGGCTAACTCATCTCTCAAACGTTGGTTCGGGAAATAAGGATTCACCAAATAGCAGAAATCCAACAGATGCGGATACCGCCAATAACCGCCATAACGCGAACAAAGCAAATCATACTGCTTATCCGTGAATATAGATTCTGCGATATCCAAATCCTGAATATCATCTATCTCATACCATTGCTCGCCTTCCAAAGGTAGCGCACGAAGCGTCGAGTTATCTAACATCGTGATTACACGTAATACCTGCTCATAGTATTCGTTATTGCCCAAAGCAGAACTATACGCCTCCAAAAACGGCACATACATATGTTCCGAGAAGGTCTGCGAGAACTTATAGATATTCACCGTCTTGTAATAATCCGGTATCTCTTCGTAGCGGAACTGGCTATTGGGAATAAAACGCTGAATGCGATTTTCTTCATCTATCGTCACGACAGTCCCATCCATCCAACTCTCATATTTATCAACCAAAGCCAAATCAGGATATGGATGTTTAACCAACTTCCGCAATACCGCATCTTCCAAGATGATATCCGACTCTAACAGCAATGTATCTTGCTCACGCATGTAATCCTTAGCCAGATACAAAGAATAGATATTATTCGTCTTGTCGTAAATAGGATTTTCCACAAACACTAAAGGTGTCTGAACAGGTACATTTGCCAAATATTCCTTCAACTCTGCGCCTTTATAACCGATTACGATAATTATACGACTCAAATGAAGCGCATCCAATTGACTTAACACGCGCTCTATCAACGTCTCGCTGCCAACACGAATCATACACTTCGTGTTTCCTTGCGTCAATTCTCCAAGGCGCTTCCCCATTCCCGCCGCTAAAATAATTGCTTGCATATCTTTCCTTATATTTTTTCTTTTTACCACCCTTTCCGCCATCAATGATAAAACCGTGTGCCGGGGAGGCAGGAGAAGGAGTCGATGACGCCACAGACCTTCGCATCGTTGTCGAGGACGATAAGCGAGTGAATCGAATAGTGATTCATCGTCTCACCCGCCTCGACGATCTTGGCATTGCGGTTGATGGTCTTGGGGTTACGGGACATGATCTCCGATACAGGCGTAGCGAAGAACGACTGCCCGAGGCGGAGCATCGCACGACGGATATCTCCATCGGTCACGATACCGACAAGCTTATTTGACAATTGACATTGGACATTTGCCATTTTTTCCACGACGATGCCGACACCTAACTTGCCGTTGGTGACGATCTCAATCGCCTCTTTCATAGGCATTTCGGGGGTCAGAAGCGGCAGGTTCTCGGAAACCATAAAGTCCTCCACTTTCGCCAAGAGTTTGCGTCCGAGGTCTCCTCCCGGATGCAGCATCGCGAAGTCGGTGGGTTGAAAATGTGCCGCCTCGATAAGCGCACAAGCCAACGCGTCTCCTAAAGCGAGCGTGACCGTCGTCGAAGAGGTCGGAACGAGGTTCAAAGGATCTGCCTCACGCTCTACCGCTATGCTCAGATGGACATCCGAGCCTTTCGCCAAGAGCGAATTAGGGTTGCCGGACATACCGATGATAGGTATATGACGGTCTTGAATGAGCGGCAGGAAACGCAGTAACTCTTCGGTAGCACCCGAATAGGAGATAGCAAGCAGCAGGTCATCGTTGCCCACCATACCGAGATCGCCGTGATACGCGTCCAGCGGATTGAGGAAGAAAGCAGGCGTGCCCGTACTCGCGAGCGTAGCTGCAATCTTCGAGCCTATATGTCCCGACTTGCCCACACCGGTAACCACCACTTTTCCTTTGCAGTCATGGATGAGTTGCACAGCACGGATGAAATCGTCGTTCAGACGCGGAATAAGTGCCATTATTGAAGATGCCTCCATCTGCAAGCACTCCATCGCTTTCTTAATAATTTGTTCGTTTTGCATTGTATGCTTATTTTAAATCTTCTGCGTAAGTTATTTTGCGGTTCGCTTCCTCTCCGGAAACGATGAATATAGGTTGTTCGGGCATGTACGCTTGTACGATACCCACATCATCAGTCACAGCTACTTGCCCTTGGGCTAAGGCTCTCTCAAACGCTTTTTGGAGCACATCGAGATGAAAAGCCTGCGGCGTTTGAGCACGCATGAAATCCGTCCGTGAAGGGATCGTCTCCACCTCCTTGGTACCTCGTACATCGTCCCTTCGTACTTTATATAAGGTGTCCGTCACCGGAACAGCCACAGTCACCGCCGCATGAGTCTCCAGAGCCTCGGCTACATCCGCCAAGATGCGCTGAGAGACGAACGGTCGTGCTGCATCGTGCAGAAATACCCCCACCTCATTTCTCCCCGCAAGGGAAGAAGAGATTGCTTTGATGGCGAAAAAGGAACTCTCCCATCGTTCAGATCCGCCCGAAATAATCTGACGCACTTTTTGCCATGCGTTCCGGCGGGAGAGCTTCTCCGCCTCTTTCAACCATTCGGGGTGCATGACGATGACGATCTCGTCTATACACGAAGCCTCTTCAAAGGCATCGACCGAGTGTTCCAAGACCGAACGCCCGTCCGAGAGGGGAATGAGTTGCTTTGGGATGTTCCCGCCAACACGTGTCCCCATACCGCCTGCTAATATGACTGCTACGTTGGTCATTGGTCGTTAGTCATTGGTCGATAGTCGTTAGTCGTTGGTCGTTGGTCCTATTGTTGAGTATCGCATCGGTTATCTCGCGTATCGCTCCCTGTCCTCCGGGTGTCCGGAGCACCCGAATAGCCGGAACTGCAAGCACTTCCGGACGTGCGTTAGGAGGACAACACGGATAACCGACTGCCGAGAGAAGCTCTACATCGTTGATGTCATCGCCCACAAAGCACACACTCTCAAGTCCGATGCCTAACTCCTGACAGATCTCCTTCGCTGCCTCTAATTTGCTTTGGGCTTTGGGATTAACCTTACTGCCGACGCCCAGATATAGGTAACGCAGTTGAAGTTTCTCAGCACGCGCTTTGACGACCATCGAGTTCTCGGATGTCAAGATACCGCAAGGGATGCCTGCCTGCTGCAGACACACCATACCCATACCGTCATAGACACAGAAACGCTTCATCACCTCGCCTTCTGCGGTATAATACATTCCGCCTTCCGTCAGGCAACCATCGACGTCGGTCAAGAAGAGCTTAACACCTTTCATCTGTTCATCCTTTCAACTTCTTATCGAAGTATTCAATAGTCTTCACCAATCCTTCACGCAACTGAACGGTCGGTTCCCAGTGCAAGATCTCCTTCGCTTTGGTAATAATCGGTTGACGCTGAGTCGGGTCATCAGATGGAAGCGGCTCGTATATGATTTTCGATTTCGAACCCGTCAACTCAATCACCAACTCTGCTAACTGCTTGATAGTGAACTCATGCGGGTTTCCTAAGTTGATCGGTCCGGTGATTGAATCATCGGTATTCATCATCGCAATCATACCGCGGATGAGGTCATCGCAATAACAGAACGAACGGGTCTGACTTCCGTCCCCATAAATGGTAATGTCATTACCTTTCAATGCCTGCACGATGAAGTTGGATACCACACGTCCATCGTTCGGGTGCATATTCGGACCGTACGTATTGAAGATACGGATGACTTTGATTCGCACCTTATTCTGACGATAGTAGTCAAAGAACAAGGTTTCTGCGCATCGTTTGCCTTCATCGTAGCACGAACGGATACCTATGGGATTGACGTTCCCCCAATACTCCTCGGGCTGCGGATGCACATGCGGATCACCATATACCTCACTCGTCGAAGCCTGTAGTATTTTTGCACCTGTTCTTTTGGCGACACCGAGCATATTGATCGCTCCCATGATAGAAGTTTGTATGGTTTTGATCGGGTCGTATTGGTAATGTATAGGCGAAGCCGGGCACGCGAGGTTATATATCTCATCCACCTCCACATGAGCCGGCATCGTTACATCATGACGATACAACTCGAAATACGGATTATCCAATAAGTGAATAATATTCGCCTTACTGCCCGTGAAATAATTATCCATACAGATGACCTCATTGCCTTGTTTAAGCAACGCCTCGCACAGATGCGATCCGAGGAATCCTGCTCCTCCAGTTACTAAAATCTTTTTCATTATATTTATTTACTTTCTAATTCCTATTTATAGAGTTCCTCTTGGCTTTTCTTTCGTGCCCTATGGGTCAGACACTCTCCTAAGAAACCGGTGCCATAACCGAATAACTGCATATAGGATGCCACGATGGATAGCAGTGCTATCTTCAGAGATTTATTCTTCACCAGCGACTCGCAGAACACGCCGAGAACAAACACAGCGATAGGCGTCAGCAGCAGCAATGAACACCACCCCCAAACAAAAGCACAAGCAACGGTTAAGAGAACGAGTGCTATATTGCCGAGCACAAAGACAGCCGGCAACAAATGCACTAATTTCAACGAGCCCGGATGAAGTTCTCCGAGGAGCACTCTGCCTTTCCCGAACGTATTCACCTGACGGAAGAACTTCATCAAATCCACACGACGCTTGTGATATACATACGCCTCAGGAATCAAGGTAGTCTTGAAACCTGCTTCTTTGATACGAATAGACAGATCTATATCTTCACCTATCATGTTTTTGTACCCGCCAACAGTGGTAAAACATTTTTTTGAGATACCCATATTGAACGAACGAGGCGAGAACTTCTCCTTGTTCTTCGTTGCTCCGCGGATACCACCGGTCGTCATGATGGATGTCATGGAGTAGTTGATTGCTTTCTGTACATCGCTGAAACTGTCATCCGCAGCGTCCGGTCCTCCGTAGCAATCCACAGGATTCTTTGCCAACTCTTCCCGAACGGTTGCGATATAACTTGGCGGTACTATCACGTCTGAGTCATAGATGATAAACCATTCGCCTGAAGCACGCTCCATGCCGTAGTTGCGTGTCTCGCTACGACCTGAATTAGGTTTGAAATAATAGTGCAAATCCAGTTTATCCACATATTTCTCACACACCTCTTTGCAGGGCACAGACGATCCGTCTTCAATCACCAGCACTTCGAAACCTTTATCCGTCTGTTTGGTCAAACTTTCCAATAGTTCCGCTACCTCATCCGGTCGATTATACACCGGTATTATTATCGAAAATTTAATCATTCTGAATTTTGAATTCTTAATTTTTAATTCTCAAACGCGTTCCATCCCTGTGCCTTGAGGGCAAGTTCTTCGCCGTTACGACCGATGAGGTTACAACCGTATTCGGGTTTCGTAATATGCCCGATGATATACAGATCCTCCACCGGAATCAGTTTCTCGTAGTCGTCCAGCGAACAGGTAAAGAGCAGCTCGTAGTCCTCGCCGCCGTTGAGGGCGCAAGTGACGATATTGAGGTTCATCTCTTCCGCCAAAGCCGCCGCCTGATAATCGATCGGCAGTTTGTCCTCGTAGATGCAGCAACCCACATTCGACTGCGAACATATATGCATCAACTCCGACGAGAGGCCGTCCGAGATGTCCATCATCGCCGTCGGTTTGACCCCCGCTTTGCGCAAGGGCTCCAAAATATCCCGTCTTGCCTCGGGCTTCAACTGACGTTCCAAGAGGTACTCTTTGCCTTCGAAGGCAGACGGTCCTTCCGTCTCCCCGTTGGAGGAGGGATTGTTTCCATAGTTGGTGGCACGCTGAACCATCAGCTCTCTTTCAAGCAGTTGAAGACCCATATACGCCGTTCCGAGGTTGCCGGAGACGCAGATGAGATCATTCAGTTTGGCACCGTTACGATAGACAATATCCTTCTCGTCCGCTACGCCTAAGCAGGTGATCGAGATCGTCAGACCGGTCATGGACGCACAGGTATCTCCGCCCACGAGATCAACCCCATACCGTTCGCACGCAAGGCGAATACCGGAATAGAGTTCCTCTATCTCCTCCACCGAGAACCGTTTGCTGATACCCAAACCGACCGTGATCTGTGTCGGTGTTCCGTTCATGGCGTATATATCCGAGAAATTAACCACCGCTGCCTTGTAACCAAGGTGTTTAAGCGGCACGTACTCCAAATTGAAATGCACGCCCTCCAGCAGCATATCGGTCGTCATCAGCACACGAGGGGATTTAAGATTTTTAACTTTCCCAAAGTTCATGACTGCGCAATCATCTCCTGCAGCCTTTTGTGTACTGGGCTGAACGGGTTTTATATCTTTGGTGAGCCGTTTGATCAACCCGAACTCACCCATCGTTGAAATCTCTGTTCTTGACATATTATTGTTGCGTTAACTTTTTTGAACGAGTTTATATCTTACTGATATAATTTTCGTATATATTTTTCGATTTGATTACTCAATGATTTTTGTTATTTTTGCATAACTACCATTCCTGCCATAAAAATAGCGTGCAAAGGTACACTTTTTTTTGCATATATGCAAATAAAAATGGTTTTTTTTATAAATAATAGCGATTTTATCGCAATTATGAGTCTACTTCTTTCTTTCATTTTTCATTTCTGTCGCATATTTGCGGCAGTTCACCTCCCTCTCCTTTCATTCGGCATTTCCCTTTTTGTATCCGCCAAGTTTGGCGGATTGGAAATGCCGCTTCCCCTTCGCCTGCTATCTTCGCCTCTTCTTTGTCCCTTGCGTCGGGATCTGATCCCGACAAAACACCTTCTAACTCACCTTTCCGCCCCGAAAATCTCATTATTCTGACTTTTCCAAGCCCCAAAATTTGCATATATCAAAAAAAATGTGTACCTTTGCACCGCAAAGTTCGCATTGGGGTCCCCGACGGACGCAAACGAAGCGCGTCCGGTGGGGAGAGCGGAGGCATCGGTTGCCCGTTTATTTAGCGGAGCGGTATAAACCCTTGCACACCGATTGTCGAACGCGACTGCACCCGATTTCAGGATCACCTCTCATCCACTAACCCTCTCACCCACTAACCCCTCCCAAGGGCTCTGCCCGAGACCGGATACAGAGTGGATCGAGACCGGAAAGGAGGTATCCTAGACCATGCTAATTGTAACACAACTATAATAACCACATATACAACGATTTAAAACCAATGTCAAGACATCTAAAAACAACCATATTTTCAACTTTAACAAGCACCCTTTTCCAAGAGGTGCCTTCTCCTGCTGTTTCCAAGGTTCACGCCCGTGGAGTTCGCTA
>ONWR01000002.1 GCA_900321605.1 uncultured Bacteroidales bacterium
CAAAATTACTGCAAATTTTGACAAGTTATCGGAACTGAGTTCCACTTTTTGAGGAGACCGTACGATTTTTCGGATTTGTCGCTCATCAATACCGAAAATTTTCTCCAAAAACACATAGGCATCCAAAAACGAGTACTTTTCGTCGACTGTCAGATGCAAAAACAACGCCCTGATCAAGGCGTTGCGATAGTCAAGGCGTTGTGCCCTGCACGAATTTTCTTTTTTTTGGTCATTGTTGTTTGATTTTTAATGGTTGTTTGATGTTGATTAATTGGGTTTTATATAGAAAAAGAGCAGCCTCGCATTCTAGCGAGACTGCTCGGTTGAATGTAATAAGGGGAATATTTTAGTCGTTAGTCCATTTTCGCCTAAGGGAGCCGTTTTTCTCGTGCAAAAATGCACTCGATTAAAATTTGCCGCAAAGGTACTACATTTTTTTTCAAATACATAAAAAAAATCACAATTTTTTTATATTTTTTCAAATAGAGTTGAAAATTTAGTAATTAAGGCGAGGTTTGGTAATCATGGTATAGTGGAATCCCGAACATTCCATTTATCCATTCATCTTGCAGGTATCTGGATTCAAAGAAAGTGGAAAACAAAATAATGTCCGAAAGTTGTGTATCATTAAGCCTCAAAATATGCGAGCGAGATTTAATCTTTACTTTTTCTCCACTATTTTCTAATCGCGTTTCTTCTCTACAAGTGGCATCGTATCCAGTATACAGATTTATGGCTAAATCTATGTGTTGTAGCTGTGCGTTGAGACCTTTTTCTCCATCTTCAATGCTGTCTAAATGTATCATTCGCCCGACAATATAATACTCTTCTAAAAACGGATGTTCCTCCTTTTTAAGTTCTTCAACCATCATCTCAAAATAACCATTATCTTCTCTCTTATAGTACCCTTCTAATCGATATATTTTGAGTATATTTCTATCATGATACGCAAGTGAATTTGTCGTAATATCAATATCGTCCGGTATATAGTATGAAAAACCATCACCACCTCGCTTAATTCCTATAGCATTCTTCCATTTAGGAGACGGAGCCCGCCATATTTCTCTTTTATGTAGTATGGTGAGTTTATCATTGACATAATTGGGATTTATCCGCACATAATATGTTAAACCGCGTTCTTCAAGATGCTGCAAAATGGGAGGTTCTAAAGACTCGTCAATATATGCGTATTTCCCATTAGCAAATCGCACGACATTCGTCATGCGATCCCTGTGGAATAACGTAGAAGGGATTAACTCATTTTCAGCAACGGTACTCGTTAATAATTCGTTATTGGAATTATAAAGCGGCTGATTAATAGAATACTTTTCCAAAGAATTCCTCAAATAACATATCCTCTGACGATAGTTTAAATCTGCAATAAGCCCGGCTGCAATTATTTTCAAATCTTCATCCTCTATTTCAATTAAGGAGATATTTACATTGCGTTTTAATCTTTCGATTTCAATTGGTTTAAGCCCTTTTTTCCAATAATCGATTGCAGCTAATGTAGTGTCATCTTTTTGCTTTACCAATTCTACCACATCATCAGATAGTTTCATTGAGTTATGAGATGACAAATACGTTGCGAGTGATTTGTCAATTAAAGCTTGGGCATAATCCTCATATTGAATATCGGACATCATCGTAGGTTATATTCTTTTGATTTGGCTTAAACAGATATGTAATATAAATCCACCGGTTTCACCGGTAATTACTTTTCTAATTGTTTGCTATTGCGTAGTATGTGGCATGGGGAGCCGCGTAGATGACTAAAATTTTGCTTATTGTTCTTTGGTGATAAACTGAAGAAACTTATTCCCCAATATAGTTTTATAATATAATGGTTGATCTCTTAAAGGGCGTCTATTTCCTCCTATCTGCCTACGATTCGCCATTTCTTGACTACTTATTTGCGCAACAAGTCCATTTGACATCAAAGTTTCCAATTGCATAGAAACATCTTCTTTCGTTAAACCATTGAAATTCGGTACACATTCATTATAAATGCTTGTGATGTGTTTGGGATATGAACCTTTATTAGGCAATGCTTTTAATACCGCTAATTCCAAGATGTCTAGTTCCTTTAGTAAATTAAAGAACTTTTGCGATTTAATTTTTTCGATATCAGAACAACGACAGCACGATTCAAAGTAGTTTGCATACCGAAGTCTTTTTTGCTCAATATCTTCCAGACTTTTCTCGTAAAGCAATTGGCTCACCTCATGAATAAACTCAGGAGAGGAAAGATATTCCATAGAAACTTTATCTCGTTTCATGTTGTCTACGGAATCAGAAATAGCCGTAAATAAACTTCGCAATTTTGCAACACCATATACCGTGGCAGCGCAATTGAGCGCATTCATTGCAGGAGCTAAGTCCGGATATTTCGTACTGAACCATAGTGTTACAGCACTAATTGTGCCGTCTGTAATAGCGCTTATGGCATTTTCTTGATTTGTCATGTAGTATGTCTTTTCTCCTCAATAGTAAGCCACAACGGAGAGATAGTCTCCTCTCAATCCGTTACTGTTGTATTTCTTTTCTCTTCGCCAGCAAGCCACAACTTCGAGTCAGCCAAGACCATGCAAGAGGCTGTTGTATGTCTTTTCTCTTCGTTAGCGAGCCACAACGAGTCGGACATGCTCAAAGTCATCTCCACGGCTGTATTTGTGTTTTCTTCGTCAGCAAGCCACAACGTCATGAACTCATATCCTTGCAGCACCGTCGTTGTATTTGTGTTCTCTTCGTCAGCAAGCCACAACCTGCCAAGTGACGCGCCGGATTTCCTCAAAGTTGTATGTCTTTTCTCTTCGTCAGCAAGCCACAACTCCTACATATCGTATGAATGTGTGTTTTCGGTTGTATGTCTTTTCTCTTCGTCAGCAAGCCACAACTTCGAGCAGTCCCGCCAACTGACATTCAAAGTTGTATGTCTTTTCTCTTCGCCAGCAAGCCACAACTGATTGTTCGTATTCCTTTAATATCCAATGTGTTATAGGACAAAATTCGGTAGAAATTGTGGCAAACCGAGACAGAGAACGCTATTTAAATACTATTTTTCCTGTTTCTGTCAGTTCAAAATGCTGTCCTTGTACAAGTGCATTGAACTGATTGTATGATAATCTCCTTTGTGGGTATATCTCTTGCGAACTATCAAACAAGCCTGTCTTTGGATTGCCATATAGTTCTTTTAATTTGGTTGCCTCTCGTGCTTCTTGATGATGCCTGATAGTTATTTGCAAGCCTCCGGAATCATACATTTTGGCAATCTTATATAATCGTTTACTTAACTCGGCTTGTGTAGCATTGCGGAGCTCTTCCGGCGAGTTCTCATAGAGCAAAACCAAATCACCTTTCTTAATCGTACAAAGCAATGCGTATCCTTCTTTTGTTTCAGGGACTAACGGCTGATGCTTGTTGAAGGCTTTTGCTGCATCGAGATTAGTAACTATGACAGATGTTCTTTTTCTATTGCCTTTTTTATCCGTTCCTTCGTATATAGCCGCTACATAGTTTCCGTCCGGTCGGGAATAGTGGAAGCGTTTGTACTCTTTGGCTGACATATCCCTTAAAGCGCGAATAGGCTCAGCTCCGCTGGCAAAGTCCTGGAAGCAGCGTACTTTCTTTAGGCGGACATTCTTCTCTTTGTTCAACCAAATAGAGCCATCCTGATTTTCTTGTTCCGCTTCAATAGCCGCTTTTATACTACCGTATTTGGCGATTGCATTTGCGATGACTTGTTTTACTACCGGATCAACAACTTCATTCACTTTCACTTCCGCAAGCGGAATGCGCTTGACAGTACATTCTTTTCCTGAAGGATGTTTAGGGTCTATGTCATGGCTATTCAATATCTTACCATAGATCTTGTCATTATGCAAAACGACACGCGCGGTATCTCCTGCGGCGTATAACGGTTGTTTATCTTTATCACAGATTATGTGCCCACGGCTGTCGCGAAGTTTCTTCTTGGTCTGTTTACCCATCGGATTCGGAGTAAAATGAGAAACAAGTATTTCCTTTTCTATCTCCTGTATGTCTTCCGTGAAAGTCGGCCACGGTTTTGGAAGTCTTACGCCATGAAGGCGGTGACGGTTTTCCTCTTCCTCGTGACAATATTCTGATAGTTTATCGTACTCGCGTTTACCCATGCACGCAATCGTAATGGCATCAATGCAGTGGTGTACATGGTTTGTACGGTCTTTCTTTTCGTAGGGTTCTTGAATATCCCATACCTCACGGAACGCTGCGGTCATTGTTCCTTTTACCACGTCCACACGCTCAAACAAGGTCTGCAAAAAAGAGCGACCGTATTTGTTAATCACAGAAATATCTGTTCCTTGTCTGCGTGTGAAGCCTTTTACTTTGTCCTCTTCAATAATGAACGCCTCGTATTTATTATGCCAGAACTTGCTTTGTAACTGCAATAAGCGTATTTTCTTGATTATACCATCTTTGGCTTCCTTGGTAGTCGCTCCAGAGGATTGTTTTTGCAATTTACGTATCTGCTTATCCAAATCCTCATATTTGTCTTTCCATGCCTGGATTTGTTCTTCGAAGATCTGTTTATATTGCTCCGACAGTTGAGACGGCAGTTGACTGCCCTTGATATCTGTGTTAAAATGTTGCTCGCAGATAGTTAAATTTTCGCGCGTCCATTCACCGCCCATACTACGCGGCACAGTATGCTCAAAATTATATTGGTCTCCCTTAAAGAGTAAATCAGGTGGAATGGGCTTGCCTGTATAAACGCTTACACCGCCTTGGTCTTTCCACAAAAGATATTTGAGAATGTCATCATCTGTCGGATTAGGAACGTATTTCTTTATTTCCTCCCGAGCACTTTCCCGTTCGTCGCGCAAAATGGTTTGATAGCTTAACAAAGCGGCTCGACGATTAGCATCATTCAGACTACGCGAGAATTCAATATGTACAATGGTATTCTCGTCAATCGAACCCTCTTTGAGTAGTTGATTAACCACCGCTTTTATACGGAAGAGCGAACGCATCGCCATCGGGTTCTTGAGCGCAGATATACGCGGTGATTTCAATTGGTAAACACCGTCCGTCTTATCCTCCACTTTGGGATATGCCTCAATCATAGACGGATGATATAACTTCTTCAAATCTTTATCGGAAAGGTTATAGTGCGTTTGCCACTTGCGATCCAAGATCTGCTTGCGTTCCTCACGGCTCATTAACGGTTTGCCGTTTTTGTCTGTAGGAATCGTCAAGTAGTCCTCAATGTCGTTGATGAGGTACGCGTCTACTTCTTCATCGAAATCATAGCCTTTGAGTAAGTCGCGGAGTTTGGCAATGAGTGTGGCGCTTGAATACATCAAGCCATGACCACGCATAAGAGGCATGATATTCTCTATCGCTTTGAGCGACAAAGAAGCATATCCCTCAGGCAGACGCATCTGTGCAAGTTTATCCGCTTGCTCATCCGTCAGATTATAATGTTTGATACCCCATTCACTGAGTTTTACATCATCTGTATAGAAGTCCAATGCGTTCCAAATCTTGTCGAGGGCTTCGCGGTCTTGGAGAATGTTCTCTCCGAAAATGTCTTTGAGTTGTGCCGAAACAGGACTACCAGCTACGTTAGTATCCAGATAGTAATTGAAGCGATAGGGTTTTGCTTCTGCGGACTTGTAATAACAGTATTTGCCTTTACCGGCTAACGCTTTCGCTATTTCTTCGAAATGGAAATTGTAGTTGGTTTGTCCTTTCTTATATCTATACCACAACTGCTGAATCTTGCTTATCTCGTCTGCGGATAGCGCACGTAAGTTTGTATCATCCGGAGTCTGCACCTTGATATTGCGAATGAAACTCCACATGCGGAATTCCTCAAACAACGGATGGGAGATAGGCGCACAATGTTTGGAAGGCTCGAACGGACATTTAGCAATTGCGTTATTCTGCTTTTTCGGTGGGCGCGGAACAAAGATTATTTTATAGAGTTTTTCAACTAAAGCCCCATTGAGATGTTGCTTCTCACAGATAGCCGCAAATTCTTTTTCGTAGTGCTCCTTGCGGTCGGTGTAACAACTGCGGATTCGTTCACCGCGTTGGTAGAGTTGGTAGAAATACTGACAAAGATACTCGCAACCGGCATCGTTAATCTTCTGCGTGAGTTCCTTTATGCCTTCCTTTACTACGCCTGTTTCCTTATTGTCCGTTTGGTTCTTGCGGTTGCTGAGGAAGCCACGACGCTGCGCAATATGGTACAAAGCACGACCAAGCAAGTAGCGATCGTTCTTGTTCTCCATATCTAACTCGCGCTCAATACATTGACACCGCGCCGCGTATGGGTTCACGCCTTTGTTCTCATCCGTACGCTGCCAACGCATAAATGGCTCGTTACTGAGCGGATAGATGCCCTCCACACGCCAACGGTGCAGTTCTTCCAAAGACAGAGGTGGACACAAACCTGCATTGCTCAACTCTTGCAACAAGAATATTTTGCGCACTTTTCTACGCCAGTATTGCTTGCGCAAACTGCGTTGCTTGGTTCGTTCGGCTGCACGCGATTTTTCTTGGTTACCATTTTCTATAGTGACACCTTCCTGAAAAATCTGCACGCCTTTATCGACCAATTTATATCCTTCCGGCAAACGATCAACAACCGCCCAACCGAGCGAGTTGGTTCCCGTGTCAAGTCCTAAAATGCGTTGTTTCGTGTCAATTTCCATGTGTTTCCGTATAATTTTGTATAAAAATGAACGATTTTTCGTGATTTATTTGCATATCTCGCAAAAAAGCAGTACTTTTGCATCGTGAAACAAGTTTCTCTTCGAATAGCTTGTCACAATAAGGCCATTAAGGCCGAAGGTTGTAAAACCTATGGCTCGACTTCGGTTGAGCCTTCTTTTTGCCCTTAATCAAAACAAGTTTCTGGATTCAGGTCTTGCGGGCTGCGCCAGATCATGTGGTATTCCTTACGCAAGATTTTCTTCTTGTGCTTCCAGAACGTATGGCATGAGCCAAACCACCATTCATCTTTTGGCATGTTAAGTTCTTTTCTGGTTAATCGCTCCGCTTTAGCGTCAACCTTCTTCTTGATAGCTTTGTACTCAGCCAAGCGGGTCTTTCCTACTTCTGGTAATTCTTGCATGGTAATCGTTACATTTTGCTTAATAATTCATCGGTCGGTTGCTCCAGTTTGACAAAGCCGAACCACTTCTTGCCAAGATCTTTGAGGCTTGCGCCGATCAAATAAACGGTGTCATCTATACACAAGAATCGGTCATGTGCGCGGTCAAACTGCTTTACCTCAATGGGCGAGTACTGCGCATTGTGTTTCTCAAAATCAAGCGACAACTGACGTGATATATTCTTTGTGTAAACAACCGCTTCCACGCCTTTGTTCCGCTTATCCAACATGGTCAGCACGCTATCATCCACATAGTTGTCGATAAGCACAATGCGTTTCTTTGCCTCACGGATACGCTCGTTGATAAAGGTATAAGCATCAAAAATCTGACCATCATAGAAAATGCCCTTTTCCGGCTTCTCCGAATTGTCATCCAAGCGACGGAATATCTCCTCGACTTTCTGATCCGTGGCTTCTTGATGAGCCAGCAAACTTAATTGTGTCCGTTCCATTACTTCCAAGCGTTGGAACACTTGTGCGTTTGAAGCAAGGAACCGGCGCATGGCAACAAAGGCACGCATGATTTGGATATTCATGCTTACGGCCTGCGGTGAACGAAGAACACCGCTCAACATAGCGATACCGCTCTCAGTGAAGGCGTATGGCATATATTTTACATGCCGACCACGCATGTCTATGCTCGCATTTTGCGATGATAAAACCTCACCTTCAGTTTTTATGCTCGCAATTTGCGATCTTAAAACCTTACCCTCTACAGATGTTATCGAAAATTGCGATGAGATTTCTTTCCATTCCTCTTTCGAGAGCTGGAACATAAAATCTTCCGGAAAACGCTCTATATTACGTTTCACCTGCTCGTTCAGACGGAAGGTCTCTACTCCATACAAGCGTGCCAAGTCGCGGTCAAGGATCACTTGCTTGCCACGGATGGAAAGGATGAGACTTTCTATTTGCTCAACCGGTTGGATGGCAGCAGTGTCCACTTTTGCTATTTCGTTTTTCTTTGCCATGTTATTATTAGTATTTTCCAAAATGGAAATAACTGAATTTTGTGCACATTTGACTTCGCACACAAAATCCGCTGCAAAGGTACGACTTTTTTTGCACATACGCAAATAAATCAATTAAAAATTAAAAATTAAAAATTAAAAATCCTTAAAAATGTACGATGTATGATGTATGATGTAAGATGTACGATTTATGTACGATGGATATAAACAGAGAAAGCGCCTGAAAGCGCTTTCTCTTCCTTTGTACATCTTACATTTGTCCTTCGTACATCACTTCACGAGGGTGCCTTGTACGTTGTACAATTGACCGTTGTGGAGGATGTAGAGTTGACCGTCGATGAGGAGCTTCTTGGCTGTTGCACTGTCATCATCCGTTTGTACAGACTCGATGCCTTGGAGCTCCGGAGCGATGTAATCCGGATCTTCGTCCCACATACCCTTATGGTCACGAACGGACGAACCGGCTGTGGAGTAGTTATAGGAGTTACAGAAAGTCTCCATGAACTTACCGACATAGGTATTACCGTCCTCTCCTACGAGACGGAACTGACCGGTGTAGTAGCCGTAACGGTAACCGCCTTGTGCAGCCATATCGTCGTCGTAAGCCACGAACTGGAGGCGCACCTCGGCGTCGGTAGCCATGATACAACCGGCTTGCGTGCCGTTGGTGTTGATATAGCAGCTCTCCAAGTCGATGTTGCCACGGGTGACGTTATAGACACCGGAGATAGCGTTCTCTTGGTCCGTATAGATGAGGAAGGTCGGCATCGGCATACCTGTTCCGCCTTCTTCGCCGGTAGCGAACATCACCATCCAGCCGAACTTACCCTCGGGGAACTGATCGGTATATTGATCGAGATAACCGGCCTCCATACCCCATACGTTCATGACCTCAGCATCCTCGGGGATGTCCGCAGCTTTGGTGGTAAACGCATTTCCTTCGATCGCATTGGAAGCCTCGAAATAGTTATCGTTCTCGCCGATGTTGAAAGCCTGTACGGTCCACGTCCACGTACCATCTTTCGGCATAGTGGTCATCTTGGTGGTGCCATGAACGGTGAGGGTGGTATAGTACTCGCCGTTGCAGAAGAGGACGATCTGATAAGCGTCGGCTACGCTCGTTACTTCCCACGAGAAGGTCACGTTATCGCCTCCGGAAACCTCGGCATGTACGTTGGTCGGCTCGAAGGTATTGACACCTACGGTGAAGTTCGTAGTGACCTCAGCGCCCATGGGGTTCATATTCTTATCGACAACCTGCACGATAGCGGTATAGGACTTGCCCTCGATGACATTAACGGTCAGCGGGCTTGCCGGACGGTCTTTGGTAGAGAAGTTATCGTAAGCTACGGTCTCCCCGCTCCAAACGCGTACATAGAGTCGTTCGCCTTGACCGAACTCGGGTGCATCCCATGTGAGGGTAGCGGTAGCATGGTCATCAGCAACGGTTGCCAGCAGGTTCTCCACCTTCTTCTCCACGAGGGTGAAGGGGATAGTCGCCAAGACAGCGCCTTTGGAGTAACCGGAGTCGGTCTGGTTGAGTTCGAGCACCTGTACTTGGTAGGTACCGGGTTTGAGTGCCAAGAGGGAGGTGGTAGCTGTACCGAGGTTGATGACGCTGCTGCTCCATGCGTCACCACGCTGCTGACCTGCTTCGTCGGCATTGAGGATCCACTTGGTGGAGCAGTAGTAATGGTTCTCATAGTCGTCATCATCGGAGAAGCCTACGCCGTCCTGATAAGCGAAACGGTCGCACTCCTCGGTGGTACAAGCGATACCTGCGATGAGGGTACCGGTAGCGTCTGCCAAACCGATAGCGAACGCAGAGGTGTTATAAGAATACCATGCGAACGAAGCCTCACAGTAACTGAGTGCCCAGATACCTGCATCGGGGATGTCTTCCTCAGAGGGATCGACCTCACCGGAGTGACCGATCTGAGCCACTACGAAGTTATCCATCGAGAGGGAGCAGTAGTCGCTGGTACCGCCTGCAAAACGGAAGGCTACGTACTTAGCGGTCGAAGGCAGGTCAGCCAAAGAAACGACAGCATGTGTGTAGGTGAGCGAACGATCGAGGGTCTGCAAGGAGACGAAGGTCGAAGCTTTGCCCGGATTCGTCATATAACCTACTTCGAGCATACCGCACATCTCGGTAGTGAGGCTGGTCTTGTAGTCAAAAGCGACCTCAAGGGTGTTGAGCGGCTCAGTGAAGGTCGGCATAGCGAATACCTGTGCACTGCTCGGTCCGCCGCCGATAGCCTGCAGGTGTGCTTGTCCGTTGACGGTAGAAGCGGTGCCTTCTTCGTCATAGGTCTTGTCTTTGACGACGCTGATCGTACCGGAGGTTACTGTCCAGCAGTCGGGAGCAGTTACGTCAAAACCGGAACCGGTCTGGTCACGGGTGAAGGTCTCGAGCCAAGGGATGTTAAACGCCTCGCAAGGGGTCTTGAAAGCCGTTTTGGGAGCCAAGCTCTGAGCATCCTCGGAGCAGTAGGAACGAACATAGAACTCATAGTCGGTCTCCTCGTAGAGTCCGGTCAGGGTGACGGTCTTTGCGGAGATGAGTGTAGAGGCTGTCCAATCGAGCTCTTCGCCTTTCTCCACCAAGAGGTACTGATACTGGGTAGCGTCGCCTTGCCAAGAGAAAGTGACCTCATGGGCATCGAGGTTAGAGAGAACGATAGAAGAGGGGTTCTCGCAAGCCGAACTGCCGCGGAGCGACACACCGCCGATATTATCAAGGAAGATACCATCGGTAGAGCCTGCTTGGTGGAAACCGATATAGATCGAGCTGCCTACATACTGGGACAGATCGACGGTATAGGTTCTCCACTCCGATTTCCAGAGCTGATGCGCTGCATCGCCCTTCGACTTAGAGGTGTAATAGGTGTCCAAAAGCTCAAACGAGCTGGCATCGGTACCGCCGAGCGAGATCTCGATACGGAGTTCGCCGGACGAAGCATAATCGCCGATACAAGCTTGAAAGGTCAGACTCTCTCCAGCAGCGGGTTTGAGTTGCGGGGTGATGAGCCAGCTCTCCGTGCCCGTTACTTCCTGAATCTTGGCGCAGTTCTGCTGGAACTTAGCGGCTTTCTTCCATCCATATCCGGCATAGCCGTCAATGGTCGTCCATCCTTCGGGCGGGAAAGTCTCGCCCTCAAAACCTTCATTCAGCGTCTGTGCGCTGAGACTCGTACAGAACAAGGCTGCGACGAGGTAAGAAAAGATCTTTTTCATTATTAATTGTTTTTAAATTAATTCAATATACATATTGTTTTTGATGTTTTTCTTTCTAAAAACAATTTGGGGCTGCAAAATTACGCATTTTTATCGACATACGCAAATTTGAACACGAAATTATTTATTTTTCAGAACTATGAAACATTTATTAGGAGAAAAGACGAAAGGTGAAAGGTGAAAAGGGAAAGGAGGAAGGAGCAAAAAAAAGGGTGTGCCAATAGATTTGACACACCCTAAAGTGATTTGATTTACTAAACAATTAGAACTTCATCGCTATACCGACACCATTCTGGGAAGTTTGGATGCCAAACTCCAGTGCGGTCTGACGAGCACAAGTCTCATTGTAAAGCTCATGGGAGTTGTTGCGCTTAATGGTACCTACTACGATACACGGAATAGAAGCCACGAAGAGACCCGAACCAGCACCTAAGAGGATAGCACCCGGGACACACATACCCAAGAACAAAGACTCATCCTCAAAACGGGAAGAGCTACCATATTTTGAATAGGTAGTCTTAGGTCCACCTAAACCATAGCCAACACCGTAGAGCACAGAACCTACGCCCATGAAGGTTAGACCGCTGGCGAAGAGGCCCCAGCCTGACTTTCTGAGTTTTTTACCTTTCATATACTGCTCGTAAGCCTGTGTGCAGTTCTGTTGAACGAAAGCAATATACTGATCCTCGGTCATACGCACATCACCCATGATATACGTATCATCATCACGCACGATAGGCGTACCGGTAGCTTGCGGAGTACCATAAGCGGGAGCGTAAGCAGGAGCAGCACCATACACCGGAGCAGCCTGACGAGGTTGTTGGTCAAAGACCTTTACCGTACCGTTCTGATAGATGATGGTGTTGATCTCACCGGTAGTGAGAACGAAAGTAGGACCTTCCAGATTGTTAAACTCTTTGTACTTGATTTCGGAAGAGGAGACCTCCAGAATCTTAGCTTCTACACGCTTTGCGTCACGGGTAATGATGACATCCTGTGCATACGCGCTAAACGCAGCAACAGCGGCTACAGCCAACAAGAATATTTTTTCATGCTTTATTGTGCGGCCGTTATATCCCGTCGCCGCCTCGGGTCAAAATGAATAAAAAGAGATTGTTTTACGTTTGCGGCTGCAAAATTACTACATTTTTTTGATACTACCAAATATTTTTGCACTTTTTTATCAAAAAACTTATAATTTTGTAGTAATTTCGGCACGCCCCGCAAGCGGGTTCCCTCCGAATGTACGTTCGCGTCCTGCGGTGCATATGCAAAAGCGGGTATTTTTCGTCCTGCCTAACGGCTTTTGGATTAAATGTGCCTATAGGTCATTTTATGCAAGCATAAAGCCCCATATGCCCATTTAATCCATAAAATAATATTTTATTGGACGAAAAATACCCGAAAATTTGCATATATGCAATTTTTGTAGTAATTTTGCAGACTTTTTAGGAAATTGAAACGGATATTATACATATTAACGGTGTTGGTGGTCGGTATACTGTTAGTGGGCAGTATGCTGTTAGCGGCGTTAGCGAGCGATGAGGTGGAGACGGCTGCGGTGAATCTCGTGACAAGCGAGATCTCGCGGGCCATGGGTACCAACGCGTCCGTGGGAGCGGTGGAATACCGTTTTCCTGCGCGCGTAGCCGTGCGAGACGTCTATATAGAGGATCTGCAAGGCGACACGCTGCTCTATGCCGGAGAGTTATATGTCCATTTCAGCCCGATACGGTTAGTTAGGAACGAGATTATTTTTCGTCATGTGCGCGTGCGTGACGTGTATGCGAATATATACAGTTTGCCGGACAGCACATGGAACTACAGCTTCCTTTTGCCGCTTTTGAAGAGCGACCCAAAGAAAGAGGACAAGGAGATGTCGGGTTTGCTGAGCGTGCGGGATGTGCGGTTAGAGAACATCCGTTTGCGGTACGAGGACTACCGCGCGCAGTTGACTCATGCTTCGATGGATCTGAATCATCTGACGAGTGAAGAGTTGGACGCACAGATCACGGATCTTACGATGGACGTGACAAACGGCGAGACGCTAAGCGTGGAGTCGATGAAAGCGCACGTGATTCTTAACGACACAATGTTGGCGTTCCCTACTCTTTCCGCCCGTTTGCCGAGGTCGAAATTAGACATCAGCGGGATGGAAGTTCGTTTTCCGGCAGGGGACACGCTCTATCTGTCGAAGTCGGCTCAGGATATTCATTTCGGTTTGATTTTTCA
This sequence comes from uncultured Bacteroidales bacterium, assembly GCA_900321605.1. Taxonomy (GTDB): domain Bacteria; phylum Bacteroidota; class Bacteroidia; order Bacteroidales; family Paludibacteraceae; genus Colicola. Next base: position 13,603 of record ONWR01000002.1, read on the forward strand.
CGAGGCGGAGTTGGTGCCAGCGGATGTAGCGCTGTTGGTGCCGGGTCTGAAGAGGGTGAACCGTGCTGTGACGCTGAACGGTACGTTTGGCGGTACGCTGGATTCGCTCTATCTGCAAGACATAGCGGTTCGGTATAACGGCAAGACAGTGCTCGAAGGAAACGTGAGTGCGGTCGGTTTGCCGGATCTGAATAACCCGTATCTGCGGGCAGACTTGCAGAACTTCCAGACGAGTGCGCCTCAGATGCAGGATTTCCTGTCGCAGCTGAGGGGTCAGCCGATCCGTCTGCCGAAAGAGTTACACCGTTTGGGCACGATCCGGTATCGCGGTTTGGCGGAAGGTCATCTGCAAGATCTGACGCTGCACGGTGCATTCCGTACGGCTTTGGGAACGATCACTACGGACGGTACTTTTCAAGCCGACTCGGCTTTCGAGAAGATGCAATACCAAGCCCGTGTGGTGGGTCGCCGGTTCCGTTTAGGACGTATGATCGGTCAAGAGAAACTGAGTTCCGTGACGCTTGATTTCCGTTCGGGCGGAACGATCAAGAAGGGCGAGGTGCGCGGCGAGATCAACGCCAAAGTGCGTGAGTTGACGTACAACGGCTACACGTATAACGACCTGCGGATCAACGGCAAATACGAGCCTAAGCGCTATGAAGGTGAGTTTCATATCAACGACCCGTTGCTGATGTTAGCTTTTGACGGTGTGGTGGATCTGCATGAGATCAACCCCGAGGTCAATTTCAACCTGCGGTGCGATCATTTTGATGCGAAGCCTTTGGGTATCGCGGCGCTTAAAGGTGGTCTGAAGACGCGGTTTAACCTTGCGGTTGATATGAACGGTTCCGAGACCGACCGGATCAGCGGATACATGGTACTCGATTCGCTTTTTGTGGCAACGAGTCAGGATTCGATCCTCATGAAACAGCTGACGCTGATGGCTTCCGGCGAGACGGGACACTATAAGTCGTTCACGCTTCGGTCGGATTATCTGATGGCGCAAGCGGACGGTATTTTCCGATACAAAGACATCCCAACGGCTGTTCAGTCGATGATGCATCATTACCTGCCTTCGGCTGTAGCGGCTCCGAAGGGAGAGTGGTTGCCCGTGTCACTCTCGATGCGTGCGGACGGTCAGCGTCTGCGTGACATCCAACGTCTGTACACGGCTCCTATCACGCTGAGCGATCATCCGACGCTGACCTTGGATGCGCGGATTGAGGAAGGCGAAGAGCCGTCGTTGGAGATGCGGTTCTTTGCACCCGGAGTGAGGGCAGGCAGTACGCCGGTACACGATATTACGATGACACTCAACACGATAGACACCCTCCGTCATAAGGGCGGTCAGGGTTCGGGTCTGGCTTTCTCTGTTTCTGCCGAAGCGATGCAGATGCAGACCGTGCTCTCGTGCTTGGCGTACCATGACACGCTGCTGACGCATCTGACACTTAGACAGCAGTCCGACGTGGATGAGATGTTACCGGAAGGATGGAGAGAGTTGACGCCTCGTCAGTTACAGCGTGCGTTGAGCGACGGACTGAGTAACAGAGAGCGTAACAAAGTGTTGGTTGCGGCACAGCGAGCCGGTAACTACGGCGGCGATCTGCGATGCGTGACGCATTTTGCGCGGTACGCGGATCAGCCGTTGATAGATGTACATTTTATGCCAAGCATGTTATTGCTGCGCGACTCGGTGTATAGCCTGTCGGACAGCCGTCTGACGTGGTGTGCGGCAGACACAACGATACAAGTGGAGCATTTTGCTTTTGAGGGCGGCGGACAGCATCTCAGGGCGCATGGTATTGCGTCCCGTCATGCCAAAGACACCCTCGAAGTGGACTTGCAGAAGATCAATGCAGGGTACGTCGTACCGTTCCTGCTGCCGGTTCAGACGATTATGTTCCAAGGTCTGCTAACGGGTAAAGCGCAAGTGACCAACACCTTGAAAAAGCCAAATATAGAGACGACGATTCATGTGGATTCGATGGGTCTGAACGGCTGTTGGTTCGGCGATGCGGAAGTGGATCTGCATATAGACGACTCGCTGCATTTCCATGCTGATGTGGCGCGGAATGAGAAGAAATTAGTGGACTTGGACGGCAAGGCATTGTTTGACGGAACAGGCACATGGAACTTAGATATGCAAGCCGATGGTGTGCCGCTGGATTTTGTGAACCACTGGACGTCCACCGTGCTGACCGACCTGACGGGAACAGCGACCGGCAAGGTGGTTGTTGGCGGCAATAAAGGCAACACCTATGTGCTCGTTCGTGCGGCTGCGAAAGAGGCTTCGCTCACGCTGCCGTGGACAGGCGCACGATACACGATCCACGAAGACACCATCGTCTTGGACTCCACGTCGATCAATTTCCCGAATATCCATCTGACCGACAAAGAGGGCAACCCCTTAGAGCTGCACGGCAAGATCACCCACAACCAGTTCCGCGATTTCAATTTGGATCTGCATGTAGAGGCGCATGAAGCGATCGTCTTTGACGACGACCGTCAAGGGCAGATGTTGCGCGGTAAGGTCTATGCGAACGGCATAGTGGATGTTACCGGCAGTGAGGAAGATATACGTGTGGAAGCGAATGCAGAGACTGCCCGTAACTCGACGTTCCGGCTGAGTATCGATAATGTGTCCACGGCGTACGAGACGAACTTCATCCATTTCGTGGAGCACCCCGAGGAGCAGACCGACTCGATAGAGGAGCATGACTTGGATAACATCGACACCCCTTCCAAAGAGCTGCTGCAGAAAGCGGCGAAGCCTTCAGGTCGATGTCTGCTGCAGTTAGGGCTCGACATCAACCCGATGTTGCAGTTCCAGTTGGTTTTAGGTGAGCGTAACGGCGACATCATCCAAGCCCGAGGCAGCGGAGGTCTGCGTCTGACCTATGACACGAACACGGGTGACGTGCGGCTCTTAGGCACCTATGACATTTACCGCGGAACACTCTCTTACACCGTAGCGAACGTGATCCGCAAGGAGTTCACCATAGGTGACGGTTCGACGATCGTCTTCTCCGGCGACCCCACTAACCCGCAGCTGAACGTGACTGCCAAATACCGCGTGACGGCGAACCTCAAAGACCTGTTCGGCGAAGAAGTGGATCAGTTGGCCACGACACGAACGAACGTCCCGGTGCTGACCTGTATGCACCTGAGCGGCTTGCTCAATAACCCGACCCTCAATTTCTCATTGGAGTTCCCGATGAGCGATCAGTCGATCCAGCAACAGGTGCGTCAGGTGATCAACACGGATGAGATGTTGATGAGGCAGGTGATCTACCTGCTTGTCTTCGGACGGTTCTTCACGCCCGATTACATGGCTAACTCGCAGTACGCGACCCTCAACTCAACTTACTCGCTGCTCTCGTCCACCGTGACGAGCCAGATCAACGCATGGTTGTCCAAACTGACCAATATTCTGACGCTCGGTGTGGCTATCCGTTCGGACGGTGAAGGTGCGAACGCGAGTCAGGAATACGAGGCGCAGTTCCAGCTGCAGCCGGTGGACCGACTGATCATCAACGGTAACTTCGGCTACCGGTACAACGACGTCTCGAACCAGCCGTTCTTCGGCGATCTGGATGTGGAGTTGCTGCTAACCGAAGACGGACAGTGGCGACTGAAAGGATACACGCACACCGTGGACAAGTATTCTCTCCGTCAGGCGACCACGATACAAGGCGTCGGTTTCATGTGGAAGAAAGATTTTAACTGGCCTTCCACCAAACGCAAAGACAAAAAAGAACTGAAAGACAAACAAAAACAAAAATAATATGGCAAAAAAGAAATTAGTTCGTTCCGCCAACAAGGTCTTGGCGGGCGTGTGCGGCGGAATCGCCGATTATTTTGATGTTGACCCGACATTGGTGCGCGTCCTATACGCAGTGTTATCCCTTTTCAGCGCAGCCTTCCCGGGATTGTTGCTGTACATCATTTTATTGTTATTGATCCCCGAAGCTGATCGCAACGACCGCTACGAAGATGCACAAGTAGTCGAATAATGAACGGGAAAATGACCATAATTGAATTTGTGGAGCTTTATACCCACAAATTCAGCGAACACGTCTTTCTTCGTGAGAAGATCGGCGATGTTTGGACAGAGACCAGTTTCCGTGAGACCCGCGAAGCTGCGCATCGTATAGGTGCCGGAATGATGGCTTTGGGTCTGCAAAAAGGCGAACGTGTGGCGTTGCTGAGTCAGGGACGCAACCTGTGGGTTACCGGTGAATTGGGTATTCTCTATGCCGGCGGTGTGAATGTGCCGCTGAGTATCAAGTTAGAGGAAGCGAGCGATCTGCTGTTCCGTGTGCAGCACTCCGACGCACGGTTTATCATGTGCTCCGAGCAGCAGTTGCCGAAGATCCGGAAGATCCTGCCCGACTGTCCGAAAGTGGAGAAAGTGATCGTCTTTGACCCCTTGGAGCAATACGAGGAGAAAGAGATCTTTATCGACGAGGTGATTGCTTTGGGCGATGCGCTCTTAGCCAAAGACCCGGCATCTTTTGAGGCACGCTACTCCTCCGTCGGGCCGAACGACTACGCGAACATCAGTTACACGTCCGGCACTACGGCTGACCCGAAAGGTATTCTGCTGACCCATCGTAACTACACCGCGAACGTGGAGCAAGGCGCGTCGGTCATCCATTGCGATGTCGATGATGTGATGCTAATCATCCTGCCGCTTGACCACTGTTTTGCGCATGTGGCAGGTTTCTACACGATGATGAGTTACGGCGGTTCGATAGCGACCGTGCCTGTGGGCAAGACAGCCATGGCAACGCTCAAGAACATCCCTGTGGCTATCCGCGAAGTGAGACCGCATATTATGCTTTCCGTGCCCGCTTTGGCGCGTAATTTCAAGAAGAGCATCGAGGCAGGGATCAAGACGAAAGGTCCGATGGTGGAGAAGCTGTACAACTTCGCCCTCCAGAACGCGATCGAGTACAACCGCGAGTATTGGAACCGAGGCGGACTAAAGAACGCTTGGAGATACCCTCTGGTCAAACTCTTTGACAAGCTGATCTTCAAAGCCGTAAGGGATAATTTCGGCGGCAGGATGAAGTTCTTCGTGGGCGGTGGAGCCTTGCTCGACATCGCGCTGCAACGCTATTTCTGCGCAGTGGGAATGCCGATGTTCCAAGGCTACGGTCTGAGTGAAGCGACGCCGATCATCTGCTCCAACTCAGCCGACGGCGCTATCTTCGGTTCGTCCGGACGCATCGTGCGGCCCTTGGAGTTGAAGATCTGCGATGCGGAAGGAAACATCGTGCCGGACGGCGAACGCGGCGAGATCGTCATCAAAGGTGAGAACGTCATGGCAGGTTATTGGAAGAACCCCGAGTCGACTGCAGCTACCATCGTTGACGGCTGGTTGCACACCGGCGACATGGGCTACGTCACCAAAGAGCACCCGGGTTATCTGTGGGTAGTCGGACGATTCAAATCGCTGCTCATCCGTGCCGACGGTGAGAAATACAGCCCCGAAGGATTCGAGGATTCGCTGACCGACGGTAGCATATATGTGGATCAATGTATCTTGCACAACAACCAAGACCCCTATACGATCCTGCTGATGGTGCCCAACAAAGAGGCATTGCAGTCTTGGGCGAAGTCGCAAGGCAAAGACCCCGAGACCCGTGAAGGCAAGGAGTATATGCTGCTCAAGATCCAAAGCGAAGTGGACTCGTACCGCCCGGGAGGAAGCCGAGACGGTATTTTCCCCGAGGCTTGGTTGCCCAGTGCGATCGCTGTGTTAGGCGAAGCTTGGACGGAACAGAACCACCTCGTCAACTCGACCATGAAAGTGGTGAGAGGCAAGGTGGAGACCTATTTCCAAGACCGCATCGACTACGCTTACACGCCGGAAGGCAAAGAGCTGATGAACGAAAAGAACCTTGCTGCGCTCTAAGCAGCCAAGGTTCTTTCCTTATAATATATACGCGTACGTACGCGAACTACCTTAACTATAACCGGTTCCTATTTAGGAACAAGCGTCTTCTTATCTCGGAATAAACCCTCGAACGATTATTTTAGTACCACAGGCTGATACTTTGGTACAAGCGTCTTCATTACAGACCAGCCGATGAGGTAAGCCACAGCACAGATGCAGAAGATGATCATGTATCCTGCGGGTTTGCCGGTGAAGCCTGCGAACTTAAACGCCTCGCCCATTTGAGCTGCGTAGTCGAAGAGCATACCCGAACCCTTATTGATCAGGAACGAACCCAAACCACCAGCCATAGCACCGATACCGGTGATCGTAGCGATTGCTGATTTCGGGAACATGTCACCCGTGGTGGAGAAGATATTGGCACTCCAGCTCTGGTGAGCAGCACCCACGATACCGATGATGATAGCTACAGCCCAAGGACCATAGACACCACCGAGCGGCTGAGCAAACAGCGCGAAGATCGGGAAGAAAGCGAAGATCAACATAGCTCTCATACGACCTGCGTACGGCTCCATTCCTTTCTTCTCTACGAAGATCTTCGGCAGGTAACCACCGAACAGCGAGATAACCGTGACGATTGCGTACAGCGTGAAAATCAAAGCGATACCTTGCGGGTCGGAAGCTTTGATTCCAAACTGATCTTGGAAATATGCCGGAGCCCAGAAGAGGAAGAACCACCAAACACCGTCGGTCATGAACTTACCAAACGCAAACGACCAAGTCTGTTTGTGCTTGAAAGCCTCGCCAAACGACATCTGTTTTTCCTCCTTAGCCTCTTGCTTCGGAGCGTCTTTCTCGTCTTGGTGGATATATTCGAGCTCAGCCTCGTTCACATGAGCGGACTCTTCCGGTTTGTCATAGACAAATATCCAGATACCTGCCCAGATGAAGCCCAGCGCACCGATGATGATGAACGCCATCTCCCATCCGAGGCTCTTAGCCAGCAGAGGAATAGTAGCCGGAGCAGCGAGTGCACCCACCGACGCACCTGCGTTGAACAGGGCGGTAGCGAACGCACGGTCTTTCTTCGGGAAATACTCTGCGGTTACCTTGATAGCAGCAGGGAAGTTACCTGCTTCACCAAGACCGAGGATCAATCGGCAGAACAGGAACAGATACACACTCACCATCGAGATCGTGCTTACTATCGTTCCGGTCGCTTCCAACAGCGCTGCCTTGCTCTCCAAGCCAACAACCTGCTCGGTTACCCAGCCGCAACCTGCGTGCATAACGGCACCTAAGGACCAAACAACGATTGCCCAGAGGTAACCTTTCTTCGTGCCCATCCAGTCGATGAACTTACCGGCGAAGAGGCAGAAGATAGCGTACGCGATAGAGAACACACCGGTGATCGTTCCGTAGTCGGAGTCGGTCCAGTGGAACTCAGGCTGAATAAACTCTTTGAAGGTCAACGACAGCACCTGACGGTCCATGTAGTTAACCGTGGTGGCGAAGAAAAGCATCGCACACATGACCCAACGCCAGTTGGTCATAATTTCTTTTTTACTCATAAAAAACAAATTTATTTACGATTTAACGATGTACGATGTACGATTGATGTACGATTTCCCGCTTCCGCGGGTTATTTACGATTTACATGAGGTAGCGACCTTCGTCCTTTTTATCTCCTTCGTAAATCCTTCGTACATCGTACATTTATCCTTCGTCCTTTTGAGATTATTTGCGGCACGCCGCGATGATTTCAAAACACTCTTTGCACTTGTCGGTAACGTACTTCCAGTCGCCGGCTTTTACCTTATCGCTCGGGAAGAGTTTGGAACCCATTCCGACGCAGTAAACACCTGCTGCGAACCATTTCTCGAGGTTCTCTTTCTCCGGAGCTACACCGCCGGTAACCATGATCTTCGACCACGGTATCGGAGCCATCAGACCCTTCACAAGGTTCGGACCAACTACGTCGCCCGGGAACACTTTCGTGAAGTCGCAACCAACCTCCTGTGCTGCACCGATCTCGCTCGGTGTCAAGCAACCCGGACAGTACGTCACGCAACGACGGTTGCATACCACTGCGATGTCCTTGTTGAACAACGGACCAACCACGAAGTTAGCGCCCAGCTGCAAGTACAGAGCTGCTGTCGGAGCGTCAACCACGCTACCGATACCGAGTGCCAACTCCGGGCATTCTTTAGCAACCCACTTGCTCAGTTCGCCGAACACCTCGTGCGCAAAATCGCCACGGTTGGTGAACTCGAACGCGCGTACGCCGCCTTCGTAGCAAGCCTTAATCACGTTCTTACAAACTTCCACGTCCTTGTGATAGAACACAGGAACCATCGGTGCAGCGGCAATCTTCGCCATCACCTGAAATTTATCAAACTTTGCCATAATTTTATTTGGATTATGGACCGCTCGCTTTGCTCGCTGAAGGAGTAAGGAGTAAAGACTTAAATGCCTTGTTTAGTCGTAGCCGTTTTGTCTTTATTCTTTTAGCGAAGCGGTCCTTATTCTTTATTCCTTTTTAGCGTTGAACGCGTCCGTTAGCGTTACCACCTGCGAGGCTCAGAACCTCATCCTCGCTAACGAGGTTGTAGTCGCCGTTGATCGTGTGCTTGAGAGCCGAAGCAGCAACTGCGAACTCAAGCGCTGCACCTTGGTTGTCCGGATACTTGAGCATACCGTGGATCAGACCACCGGAGAAGCTGTCACCACCACCCACGCGGTCGATGATCGGGTTGATCTCGTAACGCTTGCTCTGGTAGAACTCCTTGCCGTTGTAGATCATCGCCTTCCAGCCGTTGAAGGTCGCGCTGAAGCTCTCGCGGAGCGTCGAAACAACATACTTGAAGCCGAACTCCTTCATCATCTGCTCGAAGATGCCCTTGTAGCCCTCAGCGTTGGTCTCGCCGCCTTCTACATCTGCATCGGGCTTGAAGCCGAGGCAGAGCTCTGCATCTTCCTCGTTACCGATACAAACATCTACATACTTCATCAACGGACGCATGATCGAGATAGCTTTCTCGCTGGTCCACAGTTTCTTACGGAAGTTGAGGTCAACCGATACGGTTACGCCGTGACGTTTAGCAGCCTCGCAAGCGAGTTTCGTGATCTCAGCAGCCTTGTCCGAGATAGCCGGAGTGATACCGCTCCAGTGGAACCATGCTGCACCTTCCATGATCTTGTCGAAGTCAAAGTCCTTCGGATCAGCCTCAGCGATAGCGCTGTGAGCACGGTCGTAGATAACCTTCGACGGACGCATAGAAGCACCGGTCTCGCAGTAATACAGACCCACGCGGTCGCCGCCACGAACGATGTAATCGTCCTTTACGCCGTAACGACGCAGCGAGTTAACAGCAATCTGACCGATCTCGTGCTTCGGCAGTTTGGTTACAAGATAAGCCTCGTGACCATAGTTAGCGCACGAAATAGCTACGTTAGCCTCACCACCACCAGGGATGATACGGAAATGATCAGACTGAATGAAACGGTCTTGTCCTTCAGGACTCAGGCGGAGCATGATCTCGCCCAATGTAATAATTTTAGCCATGATGAAAAATATTTATTGTTAATGATTGCAAATTTATGATTTAAAACTTGAAGTAGTTTTTAGCGTTGTTGTAGCAGATGTCTTCAACCATCTGTTGAACGCGGGCTTTCTCGTAACCGGTGTACGGGATCATGCCGTTCTCGATGTCGTTGCCGAGGACGTTGCAGAGTGTGCGACGGAAGTACTCGTGGCGCGGATACGAGAGGAATGAACGGCTGTCGGTCAACATACCAACGAGGCGAGAGAGGAGACCGAGGTTCGAGAGTGCCATCATCTGCTTCTCCATACCGTCCTTCTGATCGAGGAACCACCAACCGGAACCGAACTGAATCTTACCGGGAACAGAACCATCCTGGAAGTTACCGAGCATAGTTGCGATTACTTCGTTCGCGCACGGGTTGAGGTTGTAAAGAATGGTCTTAGCGAGGTGTCCTTCGCTGTTCATCTCATCGAGGAAATGACTCATCGCCTTCGCGGTCGTGAACTCGCCGATGGAGTCGAAACCGGTGTCTGCACCAAGTTGAGCGAACATCTTCGAGTTGTTGTTACGGATTGCGCCGTAGTGGTACTGCTGGGTCCAACCCGAAGCGTAGTCCATCTCAGCCTGCGCGTGGAGAAAAGCGTGCTTATACTGACGGATTTCGTAAGCGGAGAGTGCCTTGCCTGCAAGAGCTTTCTCGAAGATCGCATTGATTTCAGCGTCGGTGTACGGCTCATCGTAGAACTCCTCGATGCCGTGGTCAGAGAGACGGCAACCCATCGACTCAAAGAAATCATGACGTTTCTGGAGGGCATCTACCATGTCGGCGAAGTTACGGATCTCTACGCCGGCTACCTTTGCCAGTTTCTCGATGTATGCTTTCCAAGTAGCCGCCTCGATATTCATGCCTGCGTCCGGACGCCAAGTCGGCAACATACGTACCTCTGCGGTCGGGTCTTCCTTGACCATCTTGTGCCACTCGAGGCTGTCAGCCGGATCATCGGTCGTACAAACGAGCTCTACGTGATAGTGCTTCATGAGTCCGCGCGGACAGAACTTCGGGTCGTTGGCAATCAGGTCGTTGCACTTGTCGTAGATCGCACGTGCGGTCTCAGGGTTCAGACGCTCCTCGATACCGAAAGCGGTCTTGAGCTCCAGATGCGTCCAGTGGTACAGCGGGTTGCGGAAGGTGTACGGAACGGTCTCCGCCCATTTCTCGAACTTCTCCCAGTCGGTGGTGTCCTTACCGGTGCAATAACGCTCGTCTACACCGTTCGAACGCATAGCGCGCCATTTGTAGTGGTCGCCCATGAGCCAGATCTGTGCGATGGATTCGAAACGCTTGTTCTCGGCAACCATCTGCGGAATAAGGTGGCAGTGATAATCGATAATCGGCATTTTAGCCGCATGATTGTGATACAACTCCTGTGCGGTCTCTGTCTGCAGCAGGAAATCTTTGTCCATGAAAGCTTTCATATTTTAAATGAATTTAAAATCTGGAGCTTCGGCTTCGTCGAGTTGCGTAAGCGAGCTTACACTCGACTTGCACGAACCTTCATACTTGTTAAATTTATTAAGTTAAATGAATTTGCGAGTGCAAAGTTACGAAAAATAAATGACATATGCAAGCATATGCCATTCTTTTGTCACTTTTTCACCATTTGTGTCAATTTTTCTACATCTAATTATAAAGTATTTCATATAAAATGTTCGAAAATTTGTTTATATCAAAAAAAAGTAGTATCTTTGCAGTCGTTTTTGAATAGATGGCAGATTTATCAGACATAAGGAAGCCGATAGAGGCAGAATGGAAGCAGTACGAGCGGATGATGGAGAGTTCGCTGCGTGCCGACAATAAGTTGCAGCAAGAAGTGCTGCGCTACGTGGGTTCACGTCGCGGCAAACAGTTGCGACCGTTGTTGGTGTTGTTAGCCGCACAGATCTGTAATCCTGTGACGGACAAGACGCTTAAGTCTGCTGTTGCGTTGGAGTTGTTGCACACAGCGAGTCTGATTCATGACGATGTGGTGGATGATTCGGATATGCGCAGAGGAGTAGCGGCTGTTCATACCAAATGGACCAACAAAGTGGCGGTACTCATTGGCGATTACATGTTAGCGAAAGTCATCGGGCTGACCGCCGAAGTGCGTAACATCCGGATCTTGGAGATTGTAGCGAACCTCGGTAAAAGCCTTAGTAGCGGCGAGATGGTACAACTGCACGTCGGACAATCAATGTGGATTGACGAGGAGCAATATTATAAGGTGATCGAACAGAAAACGGCACAACTCTTTCAGGCTTGCGCTGAAGCCGGAGCTGAGAGTGCAGGTTGTACCCAGCGGCAACGAGCTGCCTTGCGGGAATATGGAAGGCTGTTGGGTCTCTGCTTCCAAATCAAAGACGATATTTTTGATTACAGCGACTTGGAGGAAATCGGTAAGCCGACCATGAGCGATTTGCGCGACGGCAAAGTGACGCTGCCGCTCATCGAAGCCCTGAGGCGGGCTCCGAAAGACGAGGCGGAGGAGATTAAAAACCTCACCCCGACCCTCTCCCAAGGAGAGGGAGAAGAGCAGAAACGCGCGCTTGAGAAAGTGAAAGCGTTTGTGATGCGGTTCAAGGGAGACGAGTACGCCGTGCAGAAGATGATCGAATACAAAAAGAAAGCCACGGAAGCATTGAATGTGTTCCGTGACTCAGAGGAGAAAAGAAGTCTAATCGGATTACTCGACTACGCCATCAATAGAGTTCAGTAAAAGACCGCTTCGCTCAAAGACAAAAGACCGCAGGCTTTGCCTGCTAAAAGAGTAAAGACTAAAATGTCTCTTCTTCGAAGAACGTTAAAATGTTAGCTTTTATTTTTTCGTCTGAAATTGTTTCAACAACTTCTTTCATAAACGCGTTAACGAGGAGTTGACGCGCTTTTTGTTTGTCGATGCCTCGTTGCTGCATGTAGAAGAGGGCGGACTCGTCGAGTTGTCCGGTAGAAGCACCATGAGTTGCTTTGACATCATCGGCGTAGATCTCCAATTGGGGTTGTGTGCGCATTTCTGCGGTGTCAGAGAGAAGCAGATTGCGGTTCGTCTGATGGGCTTCGGTCTTCTGTGCGTCGGGAACGATCTTGAGGTCGCCGATAAAACGACCACGGGAGTTGTCCGCCAAGACGAATTTGATGAGTTGGTTCGAGGTGCCTCCTCCGACAGCGTGCGTGACGTGGGTCTCAGCGGTGACAGATTCGTCACCGTGCAAGTTCTCTAATCCGTAAATCTCTGTCCGGCATCCTTCGCCTAATTGGTTCACCGTAATAGAGAACGAGGCATTGATCACATGTATTTTCACATGCGAACCGGCTTCCTGGTCGATTTGAAGATTTACTTCCTCGTTGATGAAGACACGCTCAAATATTTCGCCTTTAGATATTCTCATATCCATGTTCTTCGAGTTCGAGGGCAAGGGACTTATCACCTGTTTTGACGATCTTACCATCAGCGAGGACGTGTACGAAATCCGGGACGATGTAGTCCAAGAGACGCTGATAGTGGGTAATGACGATCGAGGCGTTTTGCGGGGTCTTGAGTTTGTTGACTCCTTCGGCTACGATGCGGAGGGCATCGATATCAAGACCGGAGTCTGTCTCGTCCAAGATAGAGAGACAGGGTTCGAGCATCGCCATTTGGAAGATCTCGTTTTTTTTCTTCTCACCGCCGGAGAAACCTTCGTTGACCGAACGGTTATTGAGTTTATCGGGCAGTTCAAGGAGTTTTTTCTTCTCGCGCATCAATGCGAGGAACTCTTTGGGTGCGATGGGTTCTTTTCCTTCGTATTCGCGTTTGGCATTGATGGCAGCGCGCATGAAATTGGTCATGCTGACACCCGGGATCTCTACGGGATATTGAAAAGAAAGGAACACGCCCGCACGTGCGCGCACTTCCGCGGGCATAGCGAGCAGGTCTTGTCCTTTGAGATAGACCTCGCCGGACGTTACTTCGTACGCAGGATTGCCGGTAAGAACCGCAGAGAGGGTCGATTTACCTGCTCCGTTCGGTCCCATGATCGCGTGTACCTCACCTTCGTTGATGACGAGGTTGACACCTTTGAGAATCTCCTTTCCGCCGATGGAGGCATGCAAATCTTTTATAGTTAAAAGATTATTTGACATTTGTGATTTGAAATTTGTGATTTATAATTGGCTCATGACCACTTCTCCGACGGCCTGAAGGGTTGATTTGGAGATGTTGTCCATGTTGTCGTTACGGGTGTGCCACCAGTGGGGAAAACCCGTTGCATTGCGGATGTCATAGTGGATGACATCTACGCAGGGAATGCCGGCAATATAGTTGATATAATAATGGTCATCGGTAATGGGGTACGACTGCTGGTTGTTGAACATCGAGCCGTAACCGAGTTTCTGCGCTGCCGCCCAGATCTGCTGCTGGTAGTTGCCTGCATACTGGGTAGAATACATCTCTTTGGGGAACGAGGCATCGGGAGCACCGACCATGTCTAACACAATACCAAATCGGTATTGTGGATTTGAAGATTTGACAATTTGAGAATTAGAAGATTCTGAGAATTGCGGATTTGACTTTTGTGCATAATTGGTAGCCCATAGTTGGGAACCGAGGCACCATGTATCCTCCCGTTCGACACCGGTATAGACACGCGGCGTGCCCATATCTTCTACATCGAAGAAGATGATGTCGACAGGGACATTTACCATTTGGTCATTTATTGAGTCATTGTGACATTTCTGTCTCAGACCTATTTGTCGGGCAACTTCGAGGAGGACGCCGACACCGGAGGCTCCATCATTGGCACCCGGGACGTTATAATAACGGTCGGAATAGTTCTCTTCTTCATCACACCAAGGACGTGTGTCGTAATGAGCACCTAAGAGGATGCGTGGACGGGATAACCCCTCCCCGTCCCTTCCCTCAAGGGAGGGAGTAAAGTGGGCGATGATGTTGTAGATCTGCTGCATGTGGCCTCGGTAGTCAGGCATTTGACCGCGTTGGAGCTCCACCTCCGCTCCGAAAGAACGGAGTTTCTGAATGAGCCACACGGCACAGTCATTATGTCCTTTGCTATTCGGTACACGCGGACCAAAAGACATCTGTTTATCTATGTACGCATAGGCAGAGTCAGCACAGAAAGCAGGACGGTCAAGTGTCTTTGGTTTCGACGAACATGCCGAAAACAAAAGCGCACCCATTAAAAATGAAAAACCAAGAATGAATATCTTTTTCATCGCATGTTTGTTTCGCTGATAGAAGTATGGTTTTGGATAGCAAGAATCGTCTGTGCGATGGATGTAGCGAGGGACACTACATGCAGTTTGGAGCAATGTTTCTCATCCGTTGGGAGGGAGTCCGTGCAAACGAGTTCTTCCAGTTCCGACTCTTCGATTCGTTCGCAAGCATTTCCGCTGAGCACGCCATGCGAAACGATGGCTCGCACGGATTTAGCGCCTCCTGCTTTCATGACTTGAGCCGCTTTACAAAGCGTTCCGGCAGTGTCGGCGATGTCATCAATGATGACTACATCTTTGCCGTACACGTCACCCAAGACACGCATCTCCGATACTTTGTTAAAGTCGGGGCGATGTTTATAGCAGATGACCATCGGCACTTCGCGGTCGGTCATTACGTGCAGTTTCTTAGCGAAGTTAGAGGCACGTTTAGAGCCTCCAACGTCCGGCGAAGCCACAATCAGTTTCTTGAGGTTGAGTCCCGCGATATACGGTGCGAGCACGTTTGAACCATAGATATGATCAACAGGGATGTCGAAGAATCCTTGGATCTGCTCAGCATGGAGATCGACGGTGATGATTCGGTCAGCTCCGGCAGCTTGGAGCATGTTCGCCACCAGTTTGGCACCGATCGAAACACGCGGTTTGTCTTTTCTGTCCTGACGAGCCCATCCGAAGTACGGAATGACTGCGATGACCTTGTAAGCGCTGGCACGTTTGGCTGCGTCGATCATGAGCAGCAGTTCCATCAGATTGTCGCTGGACGGACAGGTCGGCTGAACGAGATAGACGGATTGACCACGAACGGATTCCTCGAAATAAGTGCAGAACTCACCGTCAGAGAAACGGTCCACGTGCACATTACCCAATTGGCAACCCAATACGTCACACACGCGTTTCGCCAAATCCAGGCCTTTCGAACCGGCGAAAACCTTAAACTGACTTGTTTCTTGCATATTGGTATTCAGTTTATTTTTTCTTTTTCTTACCCATAAGTTGCGCATTCGGTTGCGCCATCAGTTGCTCGAAGACGGCAGATTCTCCTTTGAGTTTACCACCGGAGAGCCGCAGCAGATCCTCACGTACACGCTGAATGCCCGCTTCCTGATCGCGATTCCAGATCAGGTTGCGCTGACGCATACATTGCGCGATATACACCTCCAATGAGTCACGCTCCGGACCGACCGGCAGAGAGCACGCATAGCCGATCATATCTTGTACAATGCGTCCATAGTTACGCATTTGTATCGGTGTTGTATTACGATGCAGTTCCATTATTTTTTACGAATTAAATAGATCATAGTCGGGAAGTGGTCTCCATAGCCATTCTGCCAAACACCACCTTTGTGGGTACGCAGCGGAGCACCTTTGTCCTTGCCCTCCTGTACGGTCAGGAAAGGTTTGTTGAAGACCTGCGATTTCCAGAACGCCCATTTGCCGCTGTTCTTATCTTCATTGAGGAGCGGCTCGGAGATGATGATCTGGTCGAAGAGGTTCCAACCTCCGTTATAGAACAAGGTACCTGTTCCGTTAGCGAGATGGATCCACATGGTGTTATACCATCCTTGTTTCTCCACCTGTTTGGGTTTCTTACGCGCCTTGATCACCTCCTTGCAGGAATGGTTATCGGGGTCATCGTTCAAGTCACCCATAATGATTATCTTCGCGTTAGCGTCGGTACGATAGATCGAGTCGCAGATGTGCATACAGAGCATAGCGGCTGTGTCACGTCCCGGACGGGAAGAGAGCTCGCCTCCGTAACGGCTCGGCCAGTGGTTCGTGATCATATGGATCTTCTCGGGTTTACCGTCACCGATGAGATAACCGGAAACGAGCAACTGAAGACGCGTCTTGATCTCACCACCGTCGGCATAGTGTGCTTTGAGTTCATAACCTGCTACATGCGAAGGTTTGAAGAGCGTGGAGTCATACAAGAAGCCCACATCCACACCACGGCGATCGGGACCCTCCAAGAGGATCGGTTTGAGCCGACGACCATAGGTCTTGTTGGTCTCCCGACAGAGGTCATAGAGACAACCTATATTCTCCACCTCGGCTACACCGATACAAGCGGCACCACGAGGATCATAATCCAAGCCCAAAGCAGCAACGGCCTCCGACATCTTCTTGATTTTGTTCTCGTACTTGTACGAGTTCCATTTCATACCACCGTCGGGCAGGTACTCATAGTCGTTTTTGCCCTCATCGTGAATAGTGTCAAAGAGGTTCTCCAAGTTGTAAAAAGCAATACAACGGACATACTGACCTTGACCCAACTGATCAGCCTTTTTGTTTTCTGCGCTCAGAGAAGCGCTGCATGTTAACAGCAGAGCTGCTACCCATAACATTGCGTGTGTTTTCATACTATTTGGTGTTAATTAAAAGCATTTTTCCAAATCGGCTACAAAATTACTCATAATTTTTGATATATGCAAATAATTTTATTAAAATAATAAAAAAAGATAGCAGAATGGTGATTTTCTTAGATACAAACCGAATATATCAAAAAAAAAGTGTAATTTTGTATGCTGAAAATAAATTAGAATAGATATGATTAGTACATTTCATCTTCCCGGGCGGATTTGCTCCACTTCGGCTATCAGGGACATCGCATCCCGTGCAAACACTCCGTACACCATGATTTGTCTCAAACCGGATATAGAATGGATTTATCTGGGACAAGAACGAATGATTCAAGTACTCCAAATGACCGGCGCTACGATGGTGTACAGCGACCATTTTAATAAGTCGTTAGTCGATGGTCAATGGTCGATCGGTGAAGCGCCTGTGATTGATTATCAGGAGGGTGCGCTGCGCGATGATTTTGAGTTCGGAGCTGTGATGTTATGGGATACCGAGAAACTGAAAGCGCTCGTTGCGCAGATGGATGCCGAGTATGAGTTTGCAGGGCTGTATGACCTGCGGTTGAGAGCCACAGAATGTACGAAGGAAGGATGCACCATGAACGAAGGAGTTGATTTGGTCCATATTCCGGAGTATTTGTACTACGAAGTAGAGAGCGACACGCGTAAGTCGGGAGAGAAACTGTTTGACTATGTCGATCCGCGAAACCGCGGTGTGCAGATAGAGATGGAGCAATGCGTGACCGCGCATCTCAAACGCATCGGTGCGTACCTCAAGCCGGGTGAATACAAGGAGCTTTCCGTATTCAGTAATCAGTTATCCGATTATCCCGTTACTGCCAGTGTTATCATTCCTTGTAAGAATCGTGCCCGCACGATCGCGGACGCAATACATAGCGCGTTGAGCCAGAAAGTACGAGAGGGGTATAGTTTCAACGTCATTGTGGTCGATGACAACTCTACCGACGGAACTGCGGAGATCATTAAAAACCTCTCCCTAACCCTCCCCACAAGGGAGGGAACTCCAGAACTGATCTATATTGCGCAGGATAAGACTTGGCACGCGATAGGCGGCAACTGGAACGTGGCTATCCATGATCCTCGTTGCGGCAAGTATGCTATTCAGTTGGACAGTGACGATACGTATTTTGACGAAACGACCGTACAGCGGTTCATTGATGCCTTTGAAGATGAAGAAGGTACGAAATACGGCATGGTGATCGGTACGTACCAATTGACGAATATGGACGGCGAGATTCTTCCTCCGGGAGTGATCGACCATCGGGAATGGACGGATGAGAACGGTCGCAATAACGCATTGCGAATCAACGGATTAGGTGCTCCACGTGGATTCTTTGTACCGCTTCTTCGTACCATCAATTATCCGACTACCAAGTACGGCGAGGACTATGCGGTGGGTCTAAGGATCAGCCGAGACTACCCTATCGGTCGCATCTATGACGTGGTGTATAACTGCCGCCGCTGGGAGGATAACTCCGATGCGAACTGCGACATCGTAGCCATGAACCGCAATAACTGGTACAAAGACAAACTGAGGACATTTGAGCTGAAGGCGAGGAAGGATTAGTGGATTAGTGGTTTAGTGGATTAGTGGATATTCGTGTTGGGATATTAACGGCTCCGCAGATTGAGTTTGAGCAGCGGGAGAAGACGTTCGTTCTAAAGAACGTGCGGATCGGTATTGGTTTTCATTGGGACCGCCATGAAGACCAAGAGTTCGCCGGTTCTTTGGAGATTCGTAACAACGCAGATGGGACTCAAACGGCTATCAACACCATTGATTTAGAGGACTATCTGTGTTCGGTTATCTCGTCCGAGATGTCCGCCAACAGTCCTATGGAGCTGCTCAAAGCTCACGCGGTCATCAGCCGTTCGTGGGCAATACGCGCAATCCAAAAACCCAATCACGAGGGTTTTCATGTCTGTGCAGATGATCACTGTCAGCGGTACGAGGGGCTCAGGCGAATGAGACAATCGTGCCCCGATGGGGCTAAGAACGAAAGGGCGGTAGAGGCCGTTCGCGCCACCAAAGGACAGGTCTTGGTCTATGGCGATGAGATCTGTGACTGCCGGTACTACAAGTGTTGCGGAGGAAAAACAGAAGTTTGGCGGACTTGCTGGGAAGACATCGACGTGCCTTATATTCAGTCGGTTAGATGCGATTGGTGTAAGAATCCTTCGCCTAAAGTGCTGCGTCTGGTGCTCAATGACTATGATCAGGAGACGAAGGATTTTCGGGATTGGAGAGTGAGCTATACCGCGGATGAGTTGAGCGAGATCATTCGTACCAAATCGGGTATTGACTTTGGAGAGATCATTGATCTGATTCCGCTTAAACGCGGGGCTTCGGGACGAATCTACGAACTCCGGATTGTGGGTTCCAAACACACGGAGATCATTGGCAAGGAGTTAAAGATCCGTCTTTGGTTGTCCCGCACGTGTCTGTATAGCTCGTGGTTTGACATAGAGAAAAACCCTTCGTACATCGTACATCCGTCCTTCGTACTTACGGGTCACGGGTGGGGCCACGGAGCAGGGCTTTGCCAGATAGGCGCAGCGGTGATGGCAAGCGAAGGAAAGAGTTACGAAGAAATACTGGATTATTACTATGCAGGTAGCCGACTTAGCGTTGCAACGCTCTAAATACAAGCACCTTACGGACGAGGAATGGAGGTGGTTTTTGCAGCAAGTCGAAGGGCGTGAACGGACAGCAGAGAAGCTGCCCACGTTTGCTACGATCGAGGATTGGTGGTACCCTGTGCGGCTCAGTTGCGAGCAATGTTCGTCGGAACTTACGGCACGCTATAAAGCACACATCATCGAATCTTCTAATCCTCAAATTTTCCAATATTCAAATCGAAAATGTCTTGACTTGACAGGCGGCTATGGAGTAGATACATTTTTTCTGAGCGAGCTCTTTGAAGAAACGGACTACGTGGAGCAGAACGCGGAGTTATGCAGGATTGCGGAGCACAATAAGGAAATTAAAAATGAAAAATTAAAAATTAAAAATTTCTCCATTCATAACTGTAAGGCGGAGGAGTTTCTCTCCAACGACAGGCTCTGTCCCGCATTGACCAACGACAGGCTCTGTCCCGCAACGACCATCGACCGGTACGACCTTATTTTCCTTGATCCGGCAAGGCGGGACAGTCATGGAGGAAAAGTCTTTCGGCTCGGAGACTGTACACCGAATGTGGTGGAGTTGATGCCTGATCTGGTTTCGCATCTTACGCCGAACGGCAGGATCATGCTCAAACTGTCTCCGATGATTGACCTCACGCAGGCAATCAAAGAGCTCCAAACCCCACCTAACCGCCCCTCAAGGGAGGAAATAAAATGGGATATTCACGTGGTGGCGGTGAAGAATGAGGTGAAGGAAGTGTTGCTGTTGAGCCATCAGAAATCAGATGTCAGCACTCAGACCATTACTGCGATTGATCTGGAGAAGAAAGAGCAGGCATTTGTCTTTACACGCGAAGAAGAGAAAGCTGCAACTGTTTCCTTTGTACATAGTACATTGTCCCCTTGTACATTCCTTTATGAACCCAATGCGGCTATTCTCAAAGGTGGGGCATATAAGTTGGTGTCCGAGCGTTTCGGGCTTCAGAAATTAGATGTCAACACGCATTTGTATGTCTCGGATAAGCTCGTTGAGCATTTTCCGGGACGGGTGTGGAAAACCTCTCCCCTTCCCTCTCACAAGGAGAGGGTGATTAGTCAAGCGAACGTGATCGTGCGCAATTATCCGTTGACAGCAGAGCAACTCAAAAAGAAGCTGCACCTCCGGGACGGAGGTACAGCTTATGTCATCGGTTGTCGAGTGAACGGCAAACCGGTCTTGTTTGCGGCAGAAAGGGTCTGAGCTCAGAATTTATAAGCTACACCTAAACCGTTTCCACCGGCTTGAATAGCCCAATACGGTCGAGCATCAGCAGACCGGTAACAGTGCGTGTTATAGGTCTTCGGCGTTTGGTGCATCTTCCAATATCCGACAGAGATAGTCGGTACCGCTGCTAATTCCAAGGCTCCGCCCAAACTATATAGCATATATCCGGCAACGAGTCCACGGGGAGCACCATTGTCAATAGAGACCACCATATAAATAGCTCCCGCCACATCTAACACGGCACCGAGACCCAACAGACCCCAACCCACCATGGCTGTCTCGTAACCGGAACGGAACAGGTCGTACGCAACACGGCAGTCCTGCGCTTTCAGCCAACGAAGGGTTCGCAGTTTGCCCATTTTCTCATTTCCAACATAATAGGAATCGCCCGCACGAGCTAACATCACCGAGCGTGGTTCGGTCTCGGGAATAGGACGCTTCGCCGCATAAGTCTGAAAACTCATGGCGCAGAGAAGAAACAAAAGAAAGATTTTTTTCATGTTCGTTTGATTTTCGGGTGCAAAGGTACAACTTTTTTATGAGATATGCAAGTTTTTTATCTGAAAAATGTCTTGAGCCTCCATTTTGCACGAAAGGATGCGCTTTTTTCAAGTCGTATTAGAGGGAATCAAAATAGGGGTCAAAATGTATATTATATATAAATATATAATATAGTTTATGTTATACAAAAAAGGGTCATTTTGGGGCGTTACCGAGGCTAAACGTAAGCCTTGACTGTCGGTTGACTGTCGGTTGACCGTCGGCTTACCGTCGGGTCAATCTGCTAAATGACGGTGCAAAGGAAGTGCTTTTTATGACGACGCAGAGGACGAAAGGAAAGCGGCATTTCCAATCCGCCAAGCTTGGCGGATACAAAAAAGGGAAAATGCCGAATGAAGAGAGGGTGAAAGGGCGAAGAGGCAGCGGGGAGGAGAAGAGAGGAGGGGCAGCGGGGAGGGATATCAGAACGGATAGCCGATGCCGAAGTTGAGGCGGAGGGCGTCAAGAGCGGAGGGGATATTGAAATAGGTATTGATAGGACGGGAGCGATCGGGAGTGCCATCCTTGCTGTAACGATAGGTCTGATAGGGAGAATGGATAGCGACACCTAAATCCAGACGGATGACCAAGCCGTCCAAGTCCAGACGGAGACCGGCACCGGTGCCGAGGGCTATCTGTTTGGCGAAATGGGGGTTGTTGATGATTCCGTCGTAGAGCTCTTCGTGGAGCTGAAGGCGCTCCTGATAATCGGGGTAGCCTGCTTTCTTGAAGACATCATCGCTGTTATACCAGTTCCACACATTGCCGGCATCGACAAAAGCGGCACCGAAGAGTTTCCAGACAATAGGGAAACGGAGTTCGAAATTCGCCTCCAACTTGAGATCGCCGGAATGGAAGAAGTTCTGGTTGTATTTATCGGAATAGAAGTTACCGGCTCCATAGGCATAAGGAGCTGCCGCACGCATACTATTGGGTCCGCCCATATAGAACGCCTCTGAGAGGGGTGAGGCGGATGAGTTGCCCAAGGGGATGTTTGCGCCGGCATAGAGACGGGTAGCGATACAAACCTGGTCGGTTATATTAAAGCGGTTACGGAGCTCTGCAGTCAGTTTGAGGAACTGGTTAAAGGTCACATTACCAAAGGGTTTGTCTTTCTCGTTCCATTTACGTCCGAAGAGGCAATACATGGCGTTGAGGAGGTTTGCGGACTCCTTGACGCCTAATTCGATCATCGTGTTCACAGGTCGTTTGGAGCGGTAGTCGTTATAGAGGAAGGTGTAACCGATGGAAGGCACGAACTCGTTTCCGGCTATCAGTTTGATGAGTTGCGGGTACTCCTCTGCCTTGTTGAGGAGGTTGTCCGACTCGGCTTTCATGAGCACTACGGAGAGCGAGAGGGGTGTGAAGATGTGGGTGATAAACTCCGTAGATTGAATGAAATAGGAGAACGAACCGGCGACTTTGTGTACACCGTAACCTCCGGCTATATTCTCGTACTGGTAGTTGAGCATATACCGCGTGTTGCCTTCGGGGTTGTTGTCTCCAGCCCAATGGAGATAGGGGAAGATAAGCGAGGCGTTGACGCCTAACTTATAGGTATCAGTCTTTCTCGGATCACCCGGGTGACGGTTTCGCAACGCCCAGTAATAGGCTCCGGAACCCTTGATAGTGAAGGTCTCGCCTTTTCCCATGAGGTTCTTAATGGACGATTTGAGGGTGAGGTTCGGACCGAGACTGTTATTGGATCGCCACGCCACATCGACATCGCCGGTGAGGTCGTATGTACGGGTGATGGTGTCACCGCGGTATAGTTGTTGACGACGCCATTCTTTCATGGCTCGCACACCAACGCCGGACTTGTAGAGCTCGCCCTCCAAGATATTGTTGTAGTCGCGTTGCTCGAAGATTCGCAGCAAGACGTTACCGTCCTTGGTCAGTTTATACTCAGCGGAGAGGGCATTTAACCAACCGCTTGTCTGGTTCACTTCGGGGTTATCGGTGAGCGTGGAGCCCAAGGTGATGCGCAAACGGTCTTTGAAGAACGATTTGCTGATGGCTATATTCAGGTCGTTGGTCTTACCTCCTGCGTGTTCGGTCTGCGCGCTACTGAGGTCGATGTCCACAACTTTACCCATTTTTGAATTCGACATCGCCGCATTTATACGGCTGCTGACGATGGAAGAGAGGGCATAGCCGCCTCGTTGTGCCGCCACGTTGCTTTCACCGACATACATGCCGGTAGCGAGCAAGGTAGCCGCCAAGCCTTCACGGGTCTCTTCGTCCACGGAAGCCAACTCACGTGTGACCGTCTCGTCTTGGGGCGCCTCGAGGAAGAAGTCTATCGAATGCAGTCCGATGGAGTCCACTACTCCGTTCACGCGCACACCGGTAGTGAAATCGACCCGTCGGGTCTCTTCGTCTTCGGACTCCACATCGGCTTTCACTTTCTGCGAAGCGGAGATATCCAATAGGGTTTGCCCCACAGGACCGTTGAACGCCACATGACTACCGGAATCCACATGGAACGGCATGATCGGGTACGCTTTGGGCGAATAGCGGATAAATCCATCGTCCACACGCACCTCTCCGCCCAGACTGAGTCCGCCTTCTGCGGTGCCGTAACGCACATTGACGGTTCCGTGCGGTTTGACTTGCGCTAAGTTCTTCTTGTCTATCGGATAAGTGATGTCCGTGCAGGGCAGAATCGTGATATCCACGTCCGCCAAGATGCTGTCCAAAGGACCTGTGACGGAACCTCGGATGTCGGTTGCCAAGCCTCCATAGACCGGTATCGGACCGCCTTTCTCCAACTTAACCGGCACCAAACTATCCGCAGCCAAGTTGACATCCAGACGCATGTTATTCAGATCCAAACCGCCCGTCAACGCCAGATAGGTACTATCGACCGCATAGACAGGCAGGCCGTTGAAATCGATCTTGTTATGCTGCATCACCACGGGTGTCTCGCCCAGACTGAGCCGCACGTCATAAGGACGGTACAACGCCGACACTTTCTTGGGCAGCACTTCGGCAGAGAGATCGAAACGTTTGGGCAGACCATCTATTGAAGCCTGCGCAGCCACAGCACCGCTGAGGTTCAGATCCGCCATTTTGAGGATGCCGTTGACGATCTCCATCGGTATATCATCCGGACGCACCTCTGCTCTGAGGGCATTGGGATAGAGTGCCGAGGGCGAGAGAGCCAAGTCCACAGACCGGCTGCCTAACTCGATGGAGTCATAGGATAAGTTATCCAGGGTGAGACATCCAACGCCGTTGAGGCGGTTCTCATTCCGCTGCAAATCGAACCACAGATCGGCATCGGTCTGCAGTCCGTGCAGCGACATAGCACCATCGGTCAGCTGGCTGTTGGCGGTGAGGGAAGCAGCGGTGTTGCCCTCTGTCATGCCGATCTTCAAGGCAGCGTTAGCAGCAGGCAGACGAAGCGCTGTGCTGTCTTCGGGATGCTCAATCTGAGGGATAGAGACGCCTAAGTTCATCGCCGTTTGCAGGCTGTCGGACGCCAAGTCCAAACCGACCTGACGGATGTCTAATCCTGTCCGGTCTATGAAGGGTTGCACAGGGCTGCCGTGCGAGAGATCAATGTGGCCGTTCAAGGCAGGTATCAACCGGCGCAGGGAATCCAACTGCGTCAGATCGCGCAGCGAGGTGACGGCGTGGATGCGAGCGGAGTCTTTGACTGCCTGTAAGAGCGGAGAGAGCCCTTGTACGAACTGCATCACATGCATCGGGGTTGTCAGATCCGCCTTTAGGTTCTCCGTAGCAAGGTTCAAGGAGGTGGAGGAGTCGGTTGCGAAATGGATATCCAGCTGCCGGGCATGAAGATCTTCGTTTCCAACGCGCGCTTGTACGTCACGCATATGCGAACGATAGTTGACGCACATACGCGAAGGAGTCATGAAATCCGACACCCGAAGCGTGTGATCCGTTTGTGCCGAGACGAGCTGCCGGTCGTGTGCATCTTTCAGGCGGATAGGCAGATGGATGTCGCCCTCGACAGTGCTCTGAGCCAACTCGGCATTGATGGACAGACCCGAAGCATCAATCGTACCGTAGCAGGCATCGGTCAGATGGAGCTGCACCTTGCTCCGCATCGCCCGCGAACGAGGGTTGATGCCCTTACCCTTCGCGTTCAGTTCACCGGCTATCAGTACATATGTACTGTCACGCATCAGCGCGGCGAGATCGACACGTTCCACCTCTGCATGTACGTCATAGGCTTCGTCGTTGATGTCATAATAGCCCTTCAGCTGCGCCTTGCTGCCTTTGTACTGCGCATCGCCGTCCACGTCCACGCGCATCTCTTCCAAGTCCATCGCCGCAGTGGTCAGATCTATCTGCGCGCCTATCTCATCCGAACGGGCATATAGCCCATTACTGGTGATCAGATGCTTGTCGAGCGCTACACAGGCATCGCCATGAACGGTGTCCAGAGGCAGGTAGAACTTACCGATAGACATCTGATACCCGCCGACCTCTAAGCGATGCGCATCGTACGTGTTGCCACCGACATCCACAAGCACATCGGGTTGCAAGGTACGTGTCCGGATATCGAGTCCCAAGGGGGTGAGGAGAAAATGAATATTCCTCAGATCGCCGTCCGGCACATCGAACGCCAAACGCAGGGGGTTCTTCTTTTCGGTTTTCGGTTTAGCGGGTTTAGGAGAGGGACGCAGGTCGATGCCCACGAAGGTATCATAGATACGCAGACCGTGCAAGGGGTACCGTCCTTCGGCGATGCTCAACGCAGGGCTGGAGGTCTCCAACAGCCTCAGCACCACATCCACACCCACGGTCGCTATCAACGGACCGGAGTGAAAAGTAGTCTTATCCAAGAGCAGATGCTCCACTTCGATCGGAAGGGAGAGGAGATCCTTGGGCTGATGAGGGGCAGAGGAAAGGGTATGCACGGTAGCTTTGAGCCGCAGATGTCGTACGTACACCAAGGTATCCTGACCTCGATGACCGACAAAAAGGCTGTCTATACGTACCTCTAAAGGCAGGTCTCCTTGCCCTTTCCAAGCTCGGTAGAGCACCATGGGCGAATGATGGAAAGGCGAGAGATAGAGGCTGTCCAGATCGATATCCATACCCGTCTTCTCAGCCGCTACCACGACTCCTTTCTCGATCGCTACTCGGCGCAAGGAAGGCACATAGAGCACGCTTACTACCGCAATCAGTAGCAGTAATACCACTCCTATGACCACTCCGGTCAGAACGAGAGGCACTTTCCAAAACAGCTTAGCCCCTTTCAATGATGGTCTTAAAAACTTTTCTGAACACCGAAACGCAATCCATACAGACCCGGGGTGAACTGGTTCGCAAGCATGTTACGCAGTTTGCCCGAGAAGATGATCACATCGTGTGTATGTTCCTTGTATCGCTCTCCGGTCAGCGGGTCTCTATAGCAGTACGTCATACCGCTATACCCAAGGCTGAGAATGGAGAAGAAGATCTGAAAAGTACTCTTTTTATTGAACTTATAGGTGACCACCGGAGAGATCTGCAAACCATAGTTGATACTATGTTTCAAGCCGTCATAATCGGTTCCTTTGATGATTCCGTCGGTCACACGCGGGAACTCCATACCGGCGAAGACACGCGCCTCAAGCCATATACCCACCTTACCATCGAACAGGGTCTTCATCCGGTAGCGCATATAAGGTGCTATCTCGAATGCGCCTTGGTGTATACGCAGGTCGGTGGAATACGTAGTGTCAATGAAATTCATATCGTACGTAGTGACCGAATTGGCATACGAACCCTTTAGACGCAGACCCAGATAGATACGTTCGGTCAGTTTCCAACCCACCTCGGGAGTCAAGGCAATAGACCATCCGTTCTCCTTGCGGTCCGAACGGGAGTCGTGGTGGAAATAGATGTCGAAATTATAGCCGTAGTAGAGTTTCTGTTTCCACATCGGAATAACCGCTTCAGGGGCAGCGGCTTTGACGCTGTCCCCAACGGTCTTCGTTTCACCGGCTATGGAAGCCACTGATGTCATTCCGTCCACTATATGATCCTCTTGAGCCACCATCATGGCGAAAGGCGAAAGGACGAAAAGGGCGAGAAGGCAAAGTTTAGTCTTCATGTTTTTGATCGTTTTCGGTCATGTTCCTGATAAACAGATCCACGACGTGTTTGGTAATAACGGTCTTGCGAACCGCATGACGCACCTTATCGGCTGTAGAGGGTCCTTGCTCCCCGGTAGCCAAAGCAGCGGCTTTCTCGGCTGCTTCCACATCTTTCTCACGCCGATCGATCTTAGCACGCAACTTATCGGACGCATGTTTGTAGAAGAAATCATAGCACGGTATCGTAGCCTTCATGATATACGGGGTAAGGAAGGTCGTCAGCACACTGGCTGCTACGATGATCGGATAGATGACAGGGTCTGTGACGCCCAGATTGCTACCAAGTCCGGCGATGATGAACGAGAACTCACCGATCTGCACAAACGAGAAACCGGTGGACATCGCATCTTTCATCGTCTCACCGCCCCACCAGCAACCGAGGGTTCCGAAGACAATCATACCCACGATGATGACGAGGGAGACAAAGAGGATTGAATCCCAATAGGTAACCAGCGACGAGGGATTGATCATCATACCCACAGAAACGAAGAAGATAGCTGCGAAGACGTTCTTGAGCGGTGCCATGAGTTTCTCAATACGGTGCGCCTCCAAGGTCTCGGCTAATATCATACCCATTACGAAAGCACCGAGGGCACTACTGAATCCGGCTTCCTCAGCCGTCAGCACCATACCCAAACAGAGACCCAACGCCAAGATGATCAGCGTCTCGTCGTTGAGGTAATTACGCACTTTGCGAAGCAAGGTCGGGATAATCAGAATACCCACTACGAACCAAACCACCAAGGTGATGATCAAGACGCCCACTTTGTTGAGCAACTCGGCTCCCTCGAAACTGTTCTTCACCGCAATACTGGAGAGCAGCACCAACAGCACCACCGCTACAATATCCTCGATGATCAGAATACTGGTGGCACCTTTGACGAAACGCGCTTTGCTCAGACCTGCCTCGTCAATCGCTTTCATGACGATGGTCGTACTGGACATACAGAGCATCGCTGCCAAGAAGAGCGAGTTCATGTTGTCCAACAGCGAGAAACGTCCCACACCGTAGCCCAAGAGCAACATACCTCCGATGATGGTGACAGCACCCACGGCAGCCACTTTACCGCTCGAGAACAGGTTCTTGAGACGGAACTCCAGACCGATACAGAAGAGCACGAAGAGCACACCGATGTTACCCCACGCTTCCACGTTCTCGTGACTAACGAGATTCTCTCCGAACAAGTTCGGTCCTACCAACACTCCGGCTACGATGTAGCCCAATACAACCGGCTGCTTAAGCAGCTTAAAGAGCAAACTCACTATGCCTGCTGTGATCATTAAAATGTACAAATCGTGTACCATAACTATTTAGTGAATTGGTGTTAACGGATAAAGAAGATTCACAATCAGGATGTTTGCGGCAAGGATGATGATATTCATCAGCAGACCTATCCGCAAGAAATCGCTGAACCGGTACCCTCCCGGCGCATAGACCAACATATGTGTTGGTGAACCGATCGGCGTAGCGAAACTGCTGCTGACGCTGATCATCAGGGCGATCAGGAACGGATAGGGTTCGTAGCCCAGATGGTTCGCTGCCTCATACATGATCGGGAAGAACATAGCTCCGGCAGCGGTGTTGGAGATGAACTCGGTGATGAAAGTAGCGATAAAACAGATAGCCGTCATCACGATGATCGGATTCGTGCCGCATACATCGAGCGTACGGTACGCTAACCATTCTGCAATACCTGTTTTTTCGATCGCTACGCCTAAGACTACCGACCCGGCAAAGACCATCAGTATTTCCCAGTTGATTGATTTCATCGCCTGTTCCGGCGTACAGCAGCGGAAGATCAGCATCGCGAATGCAGCAAGGAAAGCGCAGTTCAACAGCGGCAGGATATTAAGCGACGAGAGCACCACCATAGCTATCATAATCGCCGAGGAAACAAGGGTCTGCGGACCGATATTCGGTACCTGCTCTGAGTCGTAGAAATAGAGCTGCGATTTAAGGCTCTCCGTGTTGATGTCCAGTTTCGGAGAACATTCCAGCAGCAGGGAATCACCGGCATGAAGCTTCACATCACGCGGCGAAGTCTTAAGACGTTTACCATAACGAGCCACAGCAACGACGGTCAGGTTATTATCCTTCTCAAAGGTCGTTTCGCAGATCCTTTTATGAATCAGATCACTATTCAAAGCCACATAAGCGGTTCGTAACTGTCGGTCGCTATCCTGCTGATTTATCGTAAACAGCGCTTGGTCGGCGGTCTTAAAACCGAGGTTACCTTTGAGATAGAAGATATCATCGATCTGTCCGGCGAAGACCAAGCGGTCACCTTCTTGGAGCAGTTCATCATCGGCAACCGGTGACAGCACCTCATTCGCACGAACCAGCTCTACGAGCGAACCGCCATGAATATCTTTCAGTCCCAATTCAGCGATCCCTTTTCCGATATTGGGGTTTGCAGAGGGCACAATCAGTTCAACGGTGTACTCCGATGTCTCTTCAAACACATCTTCCGGCGTCTCACGGTTAGGCAGCAGACGGCGCAACGCGATGATACTCATCACCCCAATGCCCAGACAGAAGAGACCGGGCAAGGTCGTTGCCAAGACGTTCATCGCCGTGCCTGTATGGTCTGCGTAGAGCCCCGAGATGATCAGGTTAGGCGGCGTACCGATCAACGTACAGACACCTCCCATACCCGAAGCGTAACTCAGCGGAATAAGCAGTTTGGAAGGCGAGATACCTAATTTCTTGGACCACATCTTAACGATATTCACAAAGAGCGCCACCACGGTCGTGTTGCTCAGAAACGAACTGAGAGCCGCAACCGGCAACATCAGACGCAACACCGCACCTTTGTACGACTTCGGCTGCCCTAACAGATGTCGCACAACCCATTGCAGCACACCGGTATGGGTCAGACCCGCTACCACGACAAACAGCACTCCGATCACAACAACCGACGTGCTGCTGAAACCGGAGAACGCCTCTTTGGCATTCAGCACTCCGGTCAAAAACAGGACAGCTATGCCGCCCAAGAAGACCAAATCCGAGCGGAGCTTGGTGAACAACAGCACGGTAAACATCGTGAAAACCGTGATGATCGTGATCCAAGCGTTACCACTAAATCCCCACAATACAAATGATTCCATTTCTTCTAACTATATTTTCCTCAAATAATCTTTTGTTTTCGACTAACGACCAATGCCCCTCTATCCGCCAAGCGGATGAAAGATGTCCATACCGAAAGCCCGTGTGAAGGCGTCGGACTGTTTCAAAGCCTCTGCGGTGTCGAGTTGCACTCCTTTGCCGGGCGTCATCAGCAGGATGCGGTCACTCAGCGCCAAAGCCAAGTCCAACTCATGCGTGGAGATAAGTACCGTCTTGCCTTGCTCGTGTGCCAACTGTCTCAGCAGACGAAGCACCAATATACGATGCGGCAGGTCCAGATGCGCTGTCGGTTCATCCAAAAGGATGATAGGCGTCTGTTGCGCCAAAGCTTTTGCAATCAAGATCCGCTGTTTCTCGCCGTCCGAGTGCGCGTTGAAAAAAGTCTTCGCCACCTCTGAATTCTGAAACCCCACTTTCTCCAAGGACTCCTCAATAATCCGCTCGTCCTCATCCGTCAGTCCGCCTAAAAACGAAGTATAAGGGTACCGTCCCATCGCTACTACGTCATGCACGGTGGTGTTATCCATTGACAGCCGTTCCGTGAGGACCAACGCCATCTGCTTTGCAGCCTCCCTTCCTTTTAAGGAAGGGTCGGGGTTAGGCTTCACCTCTCCTCCCAACGCCGGTTGCAGACCTGCTAAGGTTCGCAGCAAAGTCGATTTGCCACAACCGTTCGGGCCCAACATACAAACCATCTCGCCTTGTTGAAGCGAGAACGTGAGGTTTGATTGCACCACTTCCTCTCTTCCCTTTAGGGAGGAGCCGGAGGTAGGCTTATACCCGATCGTCAGTTTATTCGTAGAAATAGATTCGTTGGACACGGCGTGAGACAGATGTTAGTATTTCATATGTGATCGTTCCGAGTTTGTCGGCAAGTTCCTGTAAGGGCATATGTTCTCCGAAGACCTCTACCGGATCACCGGGACGTGCGTCAGCTTCGGTCACATCAATCATGGCTTGATCCATGCACACGTTGCCCACCACCGGACAGCGTTTACCGCGCACATAGACCTCGCCGCCGTAGTTCGAGAACCGACGGTCGAAGCCGTCCGCGTAACCGATAGGTATCACCGCTATCACGCGGTCTTCCTCCAGACGCGTATGCCGACCGTAACCGATGGTCTCACCCGCCTTGACGGTCTTGACGGAGAGGATCGTGGTCTCCAACGAACATACATTCCTCAGCTGCGCCCCGTTGAACGAGAAGCCGTACAGGCCGATGCCTAACCGGCACATATCGAATTGGAACTGCGTAAACCGCTCTATACCGGCAGAGTTGCAGATATGTTTGATGATTCCTTCATCTTTTAATCCTTTCTTCAGCTCCTCTGCACAACTATCAAAATACTTGATCTGCGAGAGGGTAAAATCGTCAAACTGCGCCTCGTCCGAACCGGCGAGATGCGAGAAGACCGAACGGACAGAAACGGCTTTCTGATGCGTCAGGCGGTCAATGAGCCAAGGGATGTCTTCCTTGTAAAAACCAAGGCGGTGCATGCCCGAGTCGATCTTAATATGTATCGGATAGTGCTCCAAGCCCTTCGACTCCACGGCTGCGATGACCGTCTTGAGCGACTGATGGCTATAGACGTTCGGTTCGAGGTTATTCTCCAAGATCAGATCCATCGCAGCTACCTCGGGATCCATGATGATGATCGGCAAAGTGATACCTGCACGGCGCAACTCCACCCCTTCATCCGCCACAGCCACAGCTAAGTAATCCACCAAACCCGAAGCCTGCAACGCCTTGCTAACATCCACACTACCGGCTCCGTAAGCGAACGCTTTCACCATGCAGGTCAGCTTGGTCGTCGGACGAAGCAGCGACCGGAAATAACGCACATTTTCCACCAACGCCGAGAGGTTCACTTTGAGTACCGTCTCGTGGGTCTGATGCAGGATACGGCTTGAGATCGTCTCTTCGTCGTACCCCAAAGCACGCATCACCGCTGCACAAGTGCGCACGTTCTGATGCGTCGGGTCCTCAATCACTTGCTTGGAATGCACAAACAGCTTCATCTTTTCCGCTCGTTTGGCGTCCAAGGAAGCGAAGTTCTCATCGTGCTCATGACCGATATACGTGATCACGCCTATTGTCGGACGAATGATCCGCTCTAATTTCTCCATCTCCCCGGGCTGCGAGATACCGGCTTCGAAGATTGCCAAGAGAGGTCTTTCAGGCGAAGCCGGTCTGTCAGCCCCTCTCTTATAGAGAGGGCGTTCCTCCCCTTGTGGGGAGGTTAGGTGGGGTTCGAGCTGCCAAACGCTTAGCGGCACGCCGATCTGCGAGTTATACGATTTGGGCGAACGGATGATGGTGTAGTCCTCTTTGAGGAGCTGGTACAACCATTCCTTGACGACCGTCTTTCCGTTCGAGCCTGTGATGCCGATGACCGTTCCGTTAAACCGGCTTCTTACATGCGCCGCCAAGAGCTGCAAAGCCGCTAAAGCGTCACCGGTCACGAATGCCCGCACGCCTTTCTTCTCCAACTCAGGTATATACTTTGCCCCGTCGTTCTTCTCTGTCTTGAGTGCAAAGAACAAGGTCTTCTCCGGCTCAGAGCCCAACTGCCTGCTGTCCGTCAGCAAGTAGCGAATCTCCACATCATCATCTCCTGTCACCGTAGCAACAGTCCCGATTGTTTGTTTGATCTCCGATAGTTTCATATTCGTGTAATAAGGTCAAAAACCTTTGCGGCTGCAAAGGTACAAAAAATTTTGCATATATGCAAGAAAAAGAATTAAAAAATAAGAATTATTAACAATTTAGGTCTTTAACGATGGGCGAGAAGATGAATGCGAGAGGAGCATATATTTTATTCCGCAGAGCGGATACTTTGAGCAATGAATGCCTTGATTTCTTCTTCAGTCGGCAACTGAATATGGTATTTCTGCACAAACAGATTCGGATCCAAACCACCTGTTGCATACTTGACGACCGTTTCTCCGTAGTCCGCACACAAAAGCAAGCCAATGGGCGGATTGTCATCAGCCGTCATCACTTCGTGCTTGTAATAGTTCAAGTACATATTCAATTGTGAAGCGTACTCATGGTGGAACTTGTCAATCTTCAGTTCAACCAAGAAATGGCACTTCAGCACGCGGTGATAGAAAACCAAATCGATCTTGTAATAATCGCCATCAATCAGTATTCGTTTCTGACGAGCCTCAAAACAAAATCCGTTACCCAATTCCAGCAACATGGTCTGCATTTGATTCAAGATAGCGGTCTCAATATCCGTTTCATCTATCTTCTCATGCGACTCCAAGTCCAAGAACTCCAACGCAACAGGGTTATGCAGCACATCTTTCGGCGACAAGTTTTGAGCGGCTTGATTGACCAGTTTGGAAAGTCCCGCTTTGTCCTTCGACAACCCGCTGCGCTCATAATAGAGTGTAGATATTTGGCGGTCTAATTCGTCATATGTCCAACAGCCTTTGATGGTTTCTATTTCATAGAAAGCGCGTTTGAGCGGATCATCTATCTTGGAAATTGCCGTTAAATGTGATAAAGGAAGGCGGTAGAACAACTTATCTGCCGGAACTTGCCACGCTTGTTGTTCCAATTCGGCGGATGACGTCCGCCGATTTATGATGTTTTCAGATTCGGCGGTTGTCGTCCGCCGAATTGCTTCGGGTAGTGCGATTTGAGAATTTTGCACTTGTGCGCCAATATAATTCAGAACCTCTCGCCCGAGTTGCGGATAGACCAGATACAAGCGTCGGAACTCACGGAAACGACGCTCCGTTAAGCCTTTAGTATGCAAGCGTTCTTCCAAACGTTTGAGCAATTTAGCACCATATTGCGCTTTATCTTCGCCGTTCTGTTCAAACTCCACGATGTAGCAGCCCATAAGCCAATTACGCGCGGTCAAAGACATATTGACCGCGTGAGCCGCTTGTTGTTGCAAAGCGGTTTGTATGGATGCAATATTTTGGACTAATAATTCAAACGTCATAATGAAAAGTACAAAAGCGGCTGCAAAGGTACAAAAAATTTTGCATATATGCAAGAAAAAGAATTAAAAAATAAGAATTATTGACGATTTGACGATTGACGAGGTACGATTGATTGACGATTTAAGTTAATCAGAGGCGCTTCAGAAGTGGCTCGAGACCGGAAAGGAGGCATCCTAGACCATGCTATTTATAACATCACCGTAATAATCACATAAACAATACATTACATTCTGTTTTCAAACATTCAAAAAGTGTCATATTTTTATGTTTCAATTACACTGTTTTATACCACTTTCACCCTTCCGACAAATCACATTCTCTCGTACATTTAAATTCATTTTTTTCATTTTTAACTCTTTTTATTTGCATATATGCAAAAAAAGTAGTACCTTTGCACTCGATTTTAAAATGCGCTAATTTGCGCGTACGTGAACGATATTAAATTGAACATGGATTATCAATATATAAATAAGATTGATTCGCCGGCGGATTTGAAGAAGCTGAAGGTAAGCGAGTTACCTGCTGTGTGTGCGGAGTTGAGGCAATTCATCATCGAGGCGCTGAGTAAGAACCCCGGACATCTCGGTTCGTCGTTAGGCGCCATCGAGTTGACGGTGGCACTTCATTATGTCTTCGATACCCCCAACGACAAACTCGTGTGGGATGTGGGGCATCAGGCTTATGCACATAAGATCCTGACCGGAAGGCGGGATCGTTTTCACACGAACCGTCAGTTCAAAGGTCTCTCGCCGTTCACGAACCCGAACGAGAGCGAATACGATGCTTTTATAGCAGGGCACGCCAGCAACTCGATTTCAGCTGCGCTGGGAATCGATATTGCAGAAAAGTTTAGAGTTGAGAGTTTAGAGTTGAGAGAAGTTGAGAGTAGAAAGTCTCGGAGTGTAGTAGCTATCATAGGCGATGGAGCGATGACGGGCGGTTTGGCTTTTGAGGGACTGAATAACACCTCGATGGACAAGAACAACCTGCTGATCGTGCTCAATGACAACCACATGGCGATTGATCCGCTGAAGGGCGGTATCACGCAGTATCTCGTGGATCTGACGACCAGTTCGACCTATAATAAATGGAGGTGGAGATTGTACCAATTGGCGGAGAAGATGCACCTTGTGGATGAGCGTAAACGGCAGGCTTGGCTTCGCCGTAACAACAACCTCAAGGCGATGCTCAGCAAGCAGCCGAACAATATCTTCACGGGTCTGAACATCCGTTATTTCGGTCCGACCGACGGACATGACGTAGAGGGCTTAGTGCGCATCTTGAGTGAGATCAAGAACCACCGCGGCCCCAAAGTGCTGCATATTATCACCAAGAAAGGCAAAGGTTACGCTCCGGCAGAGAACGATCAGACCGTTTGGCATGCACCGGGGGAGTTCAATGTCGCCTCCGGCGAGAGAATTCAGAATTCAGATGTCAGAATTCAGCCTCTTTGGCAGGAGGTGTTTGGCGAGACCTTGTTGGAGTTGGCGAAGAAGAACGAGAAGATAGTGGGTATCACGCCGGCAATGCCGAGCGGATGTTCGATGAGTATCATGCAAAAAGAGCTGCCGGAACGGGTGTTCGATGTGGGTATCGCCGAAGGACACGCGGTGACGTTCAGCGCCGGTTTGGCGAAGGCAGGCATGGTGCCTTACTGTAATATCTACTCCACTTTCCTGCAACGGGCGTACGATAATATCGTGCATGACGTAGCGTTGCAGAACCTGCATGTGGTGCTTTGTATTGACCGTGCAGGTATCGTGGGCAACGACGGAGCTACGCATCATGGATTGCTCGATTTGGCGTACCTGCGTCCGATACCGAACATGCAGATCTGTGCGCCGAGAACGGCTGAGGATCTGAGGGAGATGTTGCGCCTTGCGGAGACGATGGAAGGACCGGTTGCCATTCGTTACCCGAGAGGGAGAACGAATGGCGAAGTACAAAGGAACAATGTACAATGTACAAAGGTTCAGTACGGCAAAGGTGTGAAACTGCGTGACGGAGAGGATGTAGCCGTACTGACAATAGGCTCCATCGGAAACACGATGGCAGAAGCAATAGAAGAATTAAAAAATCAAAATTCAAAATTAAAAATTGCTCACTACGACATGCGGTGGTTGAAACCGCTGGACGAGGAGATCTTACACGAAGTGGGTAAGAAATACAAGACCATCGTGACAGCCGAAGATGGTATGATCGCCGGTGGTTTCGGAAGTGCTGTACTGGAATGGATGAGCGACCATGGTTACACGCCGCGCGTCATCCGTCTCGGCGTCAACGACCAATACGTAGAACATGGTTCCACCAAGGAACTATATCATATGTTAAAACTTGATAAAGAAGGAATATGCGAATCGTTATTGCAGGTGCAGGCGAAGTAGGAACGCATTTGGCAAAACTGCTTAGCCGCGAAGATATGGAGATCAGCCTCTTGGACGAGAGCCAAGAAAGGCTTGGTGACCTGAGCGCCAACTACGACATGCTCACGAAAGTGGGTAACCCCACTTCTATTCACGACCAGCGCGATATAGGTGTAGACGGGTGTGACCTGTTCATCTCCGTTACCCCAAACGAGGCAGAGAACATGACCGCTTGCCTCATCGCCAACTCATTGGGCGCCAAACGAACTCTTGCCCGTATCGATAACTACGAGTACCTGCTGCCGGAGAACCGTAAGTTCTTCGAGGGTATGGGTCTGAACCACCTGATCTATCCGGAGGTGCTTGCTGCCAATGAGATCGAAGAGAGCCTGCGTACCAACTGGATGCGGTATCACCTGCATCTGTGTCAGGGCGCGTTGGAGCTTTGTATCATCAAAGTGCGAGCAGGAGCTAAGATCATCGGTAAGACTTTTGCGTCCGGCATCTATAACCACGGCAAATACCGTATTGTAGCCATCAAACGCGAGCAAACGACCCTCATTCCTCGCGGACATGACATGGTAGAAGAGAACGACATGGTATATTGCGTGTGCCCGAAAGAGAACATGGAGTTCATGCGTGAGGAACTCGGTAAATCCAAACGCGAGATCAAGAACGTCATCTTCTTCGGCGGCGGACGTATTGCGCGCAAGGCGGCTACCGAACTGACAGATGAGATGAGTATCAAGATCATCGAGAAAGACCGTGAGCTATGTAATATACTGAGTGAAAAGGTTCCTAACGCTCTGATTATCAACGATGACGGAACGGATATGGACGTACTCAAAGAGGAAGGTATCCAAGATGCCGACGCTTTCGTAGCCATCACAGAAAGCAGCGAGGCGAACATCTTCGCTTGCCTTGCCGCTAAGCGTTTTGGTGTCCGTAAGACCATCGCAGAGGTGGAGAACCTCGATTATATCCCCATGGCGGAAGGTCTGGATATCGGAACGGTACTCAACAAAAAGACCATCGCAGCTTCGTATATCTACCAGATGCTCTTGGATGCGTCCGTTCGAGGTGTACATAATCTGACGAGTGCCGACGCCGAGATCGTGGAGTTCTACGCCAAAGAAGGCAGTACCATCACTCGTCATAAAGTGAAAGATATGGACCTGCCGGACGAGGCGAATATAGGCGGTATCGTGCGTGCAGGCGAAGGTATATTGGTGAACGGCGAGACGCAGATTATCTCCGGCGACTTGGTGGTCGTCTTCTGTAAAAGTCATGTAATTAGACAATTAGCGCGATTCTTCAAATGACACGAACATTCAACTGGAGGTTAGTTTTCAAGACTATGGGCGTGCTGACGCTCTTAGAGGCGCAGTTCATGCTCATTCCTACTTTTGCGGCATGGTGGTACGATGAATCGGACCTCGGCGCATGGATCATCTCCACTTTCGTGACTTGGTTGAGCAGTTGGTGGATGTTAGCAGCCGGTCGTCACGCAGAGAAGCGTGTAGGCGAACGTGAAGGCTACGTCATCGTAGCGATGGTCTGGATTGTCTATTCGTTATTCGGATTGCTACCCTATTGGCTAAGCGGCGCTTTGCCGGAGATCACCAACGCTTGGTACGAAGCCATGGCAGGTTTCACCACCACCGGTTCTACCGTCTTCACGGACGTAGCGGCTCAGAGCCGTTCGATCCTCTTATGGCGTTCGCTCTCCCAATGGATAGGAGGTATGGGTATCATCGTGCTGAGCGTAGCTATCCTGCCTATGTTCGGTCTGGGAGGAATGCAGCTCTACAGCGCCGAGGTGACGGGTGTCAGTTACGACAAACTGAGTCCTCGTATAGCCGACACCGCCCGACATATGTGGTTGACGTATATCCTTCTGACCATCGGCGAAGGAGTGCTGTTATGGCTGTTTGGTATGGGACGATTTGACGCTATCTGTCACTCGATGGCAACCATCTCCACCGGAGGATTCTCTACTCATAACGACAGCGTGATCTCCTACACTCCCGCGATCCAATGGGTCATCATGGTGTTTATGCTCCTCTCGGGTATTAACTTCACGCAACTGATTTATGCTTTCCGCGGCAAACCGATGCGCCTGATCCGTGACGAGGAGACGAGATGGTACGTGGGGGCTTGTATCATAGCAGGTCTGGTACTTTCCGGAGGTCTGCTCCTTCATACGCATCTGCTATCCAGCATCCGAATAGGCTTTTTCACCTCCATTGCTACCATCACCAGTACAGGATTTGTTGCAGCGGATTATATGGTTTGGCCTCCTTTCCTATGGATGATCGTGTTCTTTCTGATGCTCACAGGCGGTGCATCGGGTTCAACAGCCGGAGGTATCAAATGGGTACGTTTGGCTATTTTTGCCAAATCAGCTAACGCGGAGATCAAACGTCGTATTCACCCGAATGCGGTCATCCCTATTCGTTTCAACGGCATGACCCTGCGCGAGCAGACCACCAGTAACGTGGTAGCGTTTATGTTCTTCTACATGGCAATCATCGTGGCTGCTTCGCTGTGTTTCTGTGCGTGCGGTATCGGTTTTGACGAGTCCTTGGGGGTAGCCGTTTCGATGATAGGTAATGTGGGTGTGTCCATCGGTCAATGGGGTTCCAGCGGATGTTATGCCGCCTTCCCGACCATTGCCAAATGGGTAGCGACCTTCGTTATGCTCATCGGACGTTTGGAGATATTCACCATCTTGCTGTTGTTCAGCAGGGCGTTGTGGAAGAAGTAAAAGGATTTGACATTTGAGATTTGACATTTGAGATTTGAGATTTGAGTCCAAGTAAAGTATTCATATTTATTGCTTGTGTGATGGCAGGTTTGGCAGGGTTGAGTATGGTTCTGCCGGGAAGGGTTGTGTACCATGAGTACGAACTGAGGTGGCCGACCTTAGCAGAGGTGATAGGAAACCCCACTACGTCTCAACAGGAATGTGAGGAGATAGAAGAGGAAGAGGAGGAGATAGAGGCAAGCCTTCCTGAGCCGCAAGATACTATCCTACCCGAATCCCCGGAAGTAAAAGAAGAGCCGCGTATAGAGGTACCGCGTGTAGCGGTGGATAGCAGTACGGACAGTAGGATTTTCTTGAAGTCTTTCTATGCCTCGCTGGATCAAGCCGACACCAAGAAAGTGAGGGTGCTTCATTACGGAGACAGCCAGATAGAAGAGGATCGTATGACGCAACAGATACGCGAAACCTTGCAGAGCCGTTATGGCGGTAAGGGGGCAGGTCTGCTGCCTTTGGTTCAGACAATCCCGAGTCGTACGGTTAGACAGCGTCTTTACATGAACGGCAAACAGATACAGCCTGCTCAAGGTCCGCAGCGATACATGGTCTATGGACCTAAACGGACACAACGTGAGGACGGTCTGTACGGCGTGATGGGACAAGTGGCAGTGATGAACGA
This sequence comes from uncultured Bacteroidales bacterium, assembly GCA_900321605.1. Lineage (GTDB taxonomy): Bacteria > Bacteroidota > Bacteroidia > Bacteroidales > Paludibacteraceae > Colicola. The sequence goes on from ONWR01000002.1 coordinate 54,123, forward strand.
CAGCCTCGTGAGCGGCAGTGAAGAGGTCATTGCGCTTTGCACGCCGCAGGACAGGAACAACCGTTACACCACTTGGCGCATCTTCGCCGACAGTAGTGTTCATTACAGGACGGCAGGCGACTCCGTTTATCTGTCCGGCAAAGGTTCCGTCTATGCCCTTTCGCAGGAGAGCAACACAGGTGTCATCGTGGATAATATCCCTATGCGCGGATGTTTAGGAACCGTCTTCACGAAGATCGACCGTCAGCAACTGAGTTCATTCTACCGCGAGCAGAACGTGACGCTGATCATCATGCAGTTTGGTGGAAATGCGATACCTTTTAACCGAAACCCAAGTACCATCAATTCGATCGTCAGAGGTTTGCGCGAGCAGGTTCGGTATTTGCAGTCCTGCGCACCGGAGGCATCTATCCTCTTCATCGGTCCGAGTGATATGCTGACACAGGAAAACGGAGAATGGATCACGTATCCGATGATACCTTATATGGATCGCCTGCTTAGGAAGATGGCAATGGAGGAGAATATCGCCTATTTCAGTCTTTTCAACTATATGGGCGGAGCCGGAAGTATGGCTCGTTGGAAAGAGAACGGTTTGGCAGGCAGCGACGGTATCCATTTCATGCGCAGCGGTGCCCGCAAAGCCGGAAACGCTGTAGTACAGTGGATATTGGAAGGAATTCAGAATTAAAATTAAAAATTGGATTTTTTACATTACATATTTGCTTTTGACGAGAATAGCCCGTTATTATTCACTCAGTTCTATTTCTGGGCGTTCTTTGCGATCGTGTATGCGCTGTTCGCGCTGATAATAGGAAACCTCTCCCCGACCCTCTCCTCAAGAGAGGGAGACTCAAGAGTGAAAACACGTCTCCATCTGCGCAATGTATATCTGCTGTTCGTCAGTTGGTTCTTTTACTACAAGACCAGCGGTTTGTTCCTGCTTCTCTTGGCGTTTGTGACGCTGAGCGATTGGCTTATTGCACAGAGAATTAAAAATTCTCAAATTAAAAATTACGAATTACGAATTAAAAATTACAAGTTACCTGTTGCCTATCTTTTCTTGGCGCTTTCGGTAGTCATTGACTTGGGGTTATTGGCATATTTCAAGTACGCGTATTTCTTCACGAACATGATCAATGACCTGTTCGGTACCGGTTTCCGTGTGTTTGACATCTTCGCCTATGTGGGTAACGGTTTTACCGAAGCGGGTCGGTTCAGTGTCGATACAATCGTGTTGCCGGTGGGTATCTCGTTCTATATCTTCCAAGTGATCTCTTATACGGCGGATGTCTTTAGGGGACGTATTCAGCCGGTGAAGAACATACTCGATTTCGGGTTCTACGTCTCTTTCTTCCCGCAGTTGGTAGCCGGACCTATCGTGCGAGCAGAGGAGTTCATTCCGCAGTTGTACAAACCATTCCGTCTGAGCCGGAGGTTATTCGGTATAGCGGTTTTCTGGATCTTAAATGGTTTGGCGAAGAAGATCATCATGTCGGATTACTTGGCGGTGAACCTTATTGACCGTGTGTTTGACAACCCCTTGCTTTTCTCGGGATTCGAGAACCTGTTTGCGCTCTTTGCCTACTCGCTGCAGGTCTATGCGGACTTCTCGGGTTATACAGATATAGCTATCGGCGTAGCGATGCTGATGGGTTTCTACCTGCCAATGAACTTCAACTCGCCCTATAAGAGCCAAAGCCCACAGGAGTTCTGGAGAAGATGGCATATGTCCTTAGGTAGATGGCTGAAGACCTATCTGTATATCCCCTTAGGCGGCAACCGGAAAATCGGTTTTGGTACGTATTTCTGGTTAAGTCTGATTGCTTTTGTCTCCGCAGCTTTGACCGGATGGTGGTGGCAGATCCTCGTGCCCTTTGCCGTATTCATGGTATGCGTAGCGATATACAACCATTGGGCGCAATCCTCAAATCTTCAAATCTTCAAATCTTCAAATCTGAAGTTGCTCTACGCAAATCTAAACTCGTTCATCACGCAGGTCTTGGGCGGTCTTTGGCATGGAGCAAGTTGGAACTTTATTATCTGGGGCGGTATCAACGGCTTCGGAATGATCATAGAGAAGATCTGGCGAAAGATGAATTGGCATCTTCGTTTCGCGAGTATCACCTTGCTGACGATAGGTTTGTGTGTCGCGGATTTCTTCACGAACCTGCCTGTATGGCGTTTGTTTGCGGTCTGGTCAGCGATCATCTGGCTCGGTACGGCTATTCGGTATATCTATTGGCTCATCTCGCTGGACAGGGAGGAGATTTCGGAAAGGGAGAACCGGTTTGCGAACTCGCTATCGACCGTCTGGGCAATTCTACAGACCTTCACGTTTATAACCTTCACCCGTCTTTTCTTCCGAAGCAGCAGTAACCTTGATCCGGAGACCGCCAACGAGGTAGCATGGAACACGGCAAAGAACATGGTCAATCAGATAGGTGGCGCATGGAGCAATGCCATCATCCCGGAGTTCCTATGGGAGTACCGATGGGTAGTAGCGATGTTCGTTGCCGGAATGATGATCCACTGGCTGCCGACCAACTGGAAGAGAAGGTACCGTTTGGCATTCAGTGCAATGCCTTTATGGCTCATGGTGATAGTAGCTTGCTTTGCTATCGTGGTGATCTATCAGTTCGTCACGGCTGAGATGCAACCGTTTATTTACTTTCAGTTCTAGACCGCTACGCTGAAAGAGCAAAGACCGCTTCGCTAAAAGAATAAAGACCAAATATGTTAGTAGGCATCACAGGAGGAATCGGAAGTGGTAAATCCACTATTGTGCAGGCTTTAGCTGCACGTGGCTACGCTGTCTATGACTGCGATAGAGAAGCCAAACGGATCATTGTGGAGAACGCAGAGGTTCGCAAAGCCATCATTGCGCTCTTGGGCACCGAGGCCTTCGTGCCTTCGCCTCAGCATCCTTTCACCGGCAGTTACAACACCTCCTATGTCTCGCAGCGGGTCTTTGCCGAACCCGAGTTGTTACAGCAACTCAATGCGATCGTTCATCCGGCGGTCAAGGAAGATATTCGAGTGCAGAGTTCAGAAGTCAGAGTTCAGAATTCAGAGTTCAGCGTGCTCTTCGTGGAGTCAGCAATCCTCTTTGAGGCAGGTATAGACAGCTTATGCGACAGGATCGTGGTGGTGGATGCACCGGAAGAGATACGGCTTCAACGAACGATCGAACGCGACTACCATGGAGAAGCAACGGAGGAACATATCAATAAGGTACGCGCACGTATGCGCGCACAACAGTTCCGTCCGAGCGATGAGCAAAAGGCATCAAAAAAAGTCCTGACCATCAACAATGACGGTAGGACTTCTATCTCCGACCTCGCGAACGAGATCATTCAGTTTCTCTCTTAATACTGCGCTGCATCATAGACCGCGTCGGCTACATCGGAGCCTTTGAGACGCTCGATGATACAGAATGCGAAATCGGCACTCAAGCCGGGTCCTTTGGCTGTGATCACATTCTTGGATTCCACCACCAAACCGCCCACATAGCTCTCTCCCAGCGCATCTTGGAAGCCGGGATAACAGGTAGCCTGCTTGCCCTCCAAGATACCTAACTTACCCAATACCGCCGGAGCAGCACAGATAGCAGCTATCAGTTTATCGGCTTTGTTATGTTCTACCAGCAGATCGCACAATGCGGAATATTCACCGAGTTTGGTTTGTCCTCCCGGCAGGATGAGCATCTCAGCATCCGAGAAGTCGATCTTATCCAGAAGACCGTCTGCTTCTACGGCGATGTTGTGCGCACCAAGAACCATAGGATTACCGGTTACGGAAACAGTCGTCAGCGCGATGTTCGCGCGACGCAGTAAATCGATAGTGGTGATTGCTTCGATTTCCTCAAAACCATTGTCAAGAAATAGATAATTCATTGTAATTAAAAATTAAAAATTACGAATTACGAATTAGTTTAATTTAAATATATAGGTTATTGTTCCGATCTGATCATGCTCGCCCTCTGTGAACTTCGCCTTACGCGCTGCATCGAGAGCCAGTTGTTGAGTTTGTTTATCCGACACATCGCCGCCGATGATAGTAGCATCCTTTACCTGTCCGGCAGCGTTTACACGGATTCGTACCACTACTTTTCCTTCCTGCTTGAAGTCATTGGACGGTTGCGGCAGAGTACCTTTGATTCCTCGTCCGGCAAGGCTCCATGAGTTACCTCCTACCGAACCGTGTCCCACAGGATTGCCTCGTTGTCCGGAACCTTGGCTGCTTCCGGAGCCTTGGGTATTACCCGTTTGTCCGAAGAGCGAACCGAGCTGATTTGCCTTTGCTATAGCTTCGGCTTCTTTGGCACGTTGTGCCGCCTCGGCTGCCTCACGCGCCTTACGCTCCTCTTCGAGCCGTGCCTGCTCCTCACGTTGACGTTGTTTCTCAGCCGCCTCGGCTTCCTTGCGTTCACGCTCTTTCTTCTCCTGCTCACGGCGCAAAGCCAACGATTCTTCGTCCTCTTGAGTCATCAGATCATTGTCCGAAGGAGAAGAAGCGGACTGCGGTGCTGCAGGTACGGGTGTAGGCATCGGCACTGCCTCCGACTGTTCCGCCATGTAACCTCCGGCATCAGCCACTTCGCCGAAAGCGACTTCGACACCTTCTTCCTCTTCGGGTTTGAAGGCGGTCAGCTTGATAAACCATAGCAACAGGAACAGTAGGATCATAAAGAGCACTGTACCTATTGAGGCGATAATATGTCGTTTTTGTTTCTTTGTCATGTGATGATCCGCCAAACTTGGCGGATAGGTTATTAACGTTTCGTAGCTACCACCAGCTTCATATGATGCTGGTTAGCTATATCGAGCACGCGTACTACCTCTTTGTACGCTACGTCCTGATCGGCATGAAGGGCGATATAGGTTGTGGAGTCAGCTGCCTGCACACGGCTGAGGTAGCCCTCCAGATTATCGGGATCAACCGGAATCGGCTTCTCCTTTCCCAATGCCACAAAGTAATTACCGAGATTGTCAATCGACACTTTCGCTACTTGCGGACGGGTCACCTTCTGCGAACGGGAAGTAGGCAGATTGATCTTAATATCATTGGGTGAAGACAGCGTGGATGCCATGACGAAGAACAGGAGTAAGAGGAACACCAAGTCCGTCATGGAACTCATCGCAAAAGTCGCTTCTACCCTATTTCTCTTTTTCAAAGACATAGTTTGAAAGTTTGAAATTGTTTGAAGGTTTGAGATTGTTACGCCGGTTCGTTGAGCAGGTCCATGAACTCCAAGGTACGGCTCTCCAAGAGACGAACGACGCGGTCGATACGCGAGACGAGATAGTTATAGGCAAACATCGCCAAGATACCAACGATCAGACCGCCGATGGTCGTTACCATCGCCTGATACATACCGGTGGAGAGGGCGCTCATCTCGATGATGCCGCCGGATGTCTGCGCCATGTTATAGAACGTCTGCACCATACCTAATACGGTACCAAGGAAACCGAGCATCGGAGCACCACCGGCGATGGTCGCCATGATGACAAGTCCTTTCTCCAGCTTGCCGACCTCTAAGTTACCAACGTTCTCAATAGCCACCTGCACATCCTGCATCGGACGACCGATACGCGTGATACCTTTCTCAATCATGTGCGCAGAAGGAGTGTCGGTCTGCTTGCAGAGATTGAGCGCAGAGTCTATCTTACCCTCATGGATATAATCGCGAATACGATCCATAAAGGACTTGTCCTCCTGCGTAGCCTGCTTGATGACCACGAGACGCTCAATGAAAATATAACATGCGCCGGCAAGGAGGATCGCCAGAATGATCATGATCCAACCTCCGTATTGCGCCATTTCAAACAGATTGATAGACTGCGTAGTTTCTTCGATTGCTGCCATCTCTTCCTGTACGGCAGCTAATGTGTCAATTTGTAATAACATATTATTTCAATAAATCTAAATATTCTTGGATTGTTTCTTGGATACCCAAATAGAGCGCATCACAGATGATGGCGTGACCGATAGAGACCTCTGCTGTCCAAGGGAAGGCCTTGATGAAAGGCTTGAGGTTCTTGAGATTGAGGTCATGTCCGGCATTGAGACCAAGTCCTAACTCATGCGCTTTCTCCGCCGCAGCGCGGTATTTCTCTATCGCACGTTTGGGATCCGTCTCAAACATCTCGGCATAAGGACCCGTATAGAGCTCCACACGATCTGCTCCCGTACGCAGCGCGTACTCCACCATCACGGGATCGGGATCCACAAAGATACTCACACGCATCCGATAGGCGTGCAGATGATTCACTACACCTTTCAGAAAATGAAGATGTCTACGTGTGTCGTAACCGTGATTAGAGGTCAGCTGCGAAGGATCATCGGGCACAAGGGTCACCTGCGTCGGCTTGACATCCGTCACCAAAGCCAAGAAATCATCCGTCGGATTTCCCTCAATGTTGAGCTCCGTAGTCACCATCGACTTGAGCACGTACACGTCCTCCTTACGAATATGCCGTTCGTCCGGACGCGGATGAACGGTAATACCCTGCGCACCAAACAGCTCGCAGTCCACTGCAAAACGCTGAACGTCAGGCATATTTCCACCACGCGCATTGCGCAATGTGGCCACCTTGTTGATGTTTACGCTTAATTTCGTCATAGTTGTTTTTAAAAAACGCTGCAAAGGTACAAAATATTTTTGAAATATGCAAATTTTTAGAAAGGTATTTAGAAAAATCTACAAAAATTTGCATATGTCAGAAAAAAGCAGTACTTTTGCAGTCGCAAAAGTGAAAAAACATGATAATAGCTATTTTTGGAAACGCGATGAAATCCGAGACGCTGCAGGAAGTACAGCATATCTTGGCGTTTTTGGCGCAGTACAGGCAGGACAACTCGCTTAGCGAGAACGATCTGCAAGTAGTACTGTCGCAGGAATTGCGTCAAGAGTTGAACCTTCGCGAGTATCCGGTTTTCAACGACGGGTTTATCAATGATGTCTCGATGAACGATGATGAGTCGTCGAGCAACGAACGCGAACCGATTGACTTCGCCCTATCGGTAGGTGGTGATGGTACATTCCTGACCAGTGCCGCAGCTATAGGAGACAAGAATATTCCTATCGTAGGTATCAACTGCGGACATTTAGGATTCTTGGCAGAGGTACAGGCGTGCGATGTAGATAATATCCTTCATAAACTGATGGCAGGCGAATACACGATCGAGCAGCGTAGTCTGCTGAACGTGAGTGTGATTGACAAAGACGGTGCTCGTCGAGACAATCTGATCATGGCGCCGAACGGTCTGAACGAGATCGCTATCCTCAAAGAGGGATTGAGTAGTATGCTGCAAATAGAGCTGAAGGTGAACGGTGAGTACCTGCACACGTACAACTCGGACGGTCTGGTGATTGCTACTCCGACGGGCAGTACAGCATACAACCTCTCTATCGGAGGTCCGCTGATGGCGCCTCAGAGCCGAGGCATCATCCTCACACCTATTGCGCCGCACAGTCTAACGGTCAAGCCGCTGGTAGTGCCGGACGATTGGCAATTCGACATCCGCGTCACGAGCCGTTACGATGCGTTCATGGTGTCGGTGGACGGTCGCAGTCAGAGCCTCAGTACGGATCTCACGCTGCACGTAGAGCGCGCTAACTACACCACCAAGGTGGTACAGATAGGCGACAACAGTTTCTTAAATTCATTGAAAGCTAAACTCAACTGGGGACGATAAACAATGTTTAATTTTATTACTTGGGATGTAGATCCGATACTTATTCATTTCGGAGACGGAGGAATACGATGGTACGGGTTGCTGTGGGCAATCGGTATCTATATTTGTTGGGTGATCAGTGAGCGGATGTACAAACGGGAGAACTGCCCGGCAGAATGGTCTGACCAGCTCTTTTTCTGGATCACGATAGGCGCCATCGTTGGTGCGCGTCTGGGGCATTGCCTTTTCTACGAATGGCATCAGTACGGCAACCCGTGGTACTTGTTTGGCATGGAGTTTACGTACCGAAACCCCTATATCGAGCACCCCTTATGGATGCTGAAGATCTGGGAAGGCGGTTTGGCAAGTCACGGCGGAACGCTCGGTATCATCGCTGCAGCTGCCTTGCTCAATAAGTATAAGTTCAGCCGCTATCCGCAGTTCGGCACTACGTGGCTGTGGATCTTAGACCGGCTCTGCGTAGGTGTTTGCGTCACGGGGTTTCTGATTCGTTTAGGCAACTTATTCAACAGCGAGATCTACGGCGGGCCAACGGATCTGCCGTGGGGCTTCATCTTCGTACGAGACGGTCAGACAGTGCCCTGTCATCCGACGCAGATATACGAGATGATGTACTGCTTAGCTGCGTTCTGTATCACGTGGCCGATGTACTGGAAGACCGATGCGCGTCGTCGTGAAGGACTGCTGTTAGGAGTGTTCTTCCTCATCATCTTCGGCGTGCGGTTCCTATTGGAGTTCATCAAAAACGACCAAGAGGCGTTCGAAGCCGGACATCTCTTGAATATGGGTCAGCTGCTTAGCCTGCCGTTTATCGTATTGGCTATATACCTTATTATACGCGCGTATAGGAGACCGCTTAGCCCGGTAGTGGATAAACGACCGAAGAGTCTTGAGAAAAGTTGAGGGTTGAGAGTTGAGAGTTGAGGGTAGTTAAAAGTTGAAAGTTGAAAGTTTAAGTTGTTATGACAAAATCTGATCTTAGAATAGTATATTTAGGCACACCGGAGTTTGCGGTGGCGAGCCTGCGGACCTTAGTGGAAGGAGGCTATAACGTAGTAGCCGTGGTGACGATGCCGGACAAACCGGCAGGTAGAGGTCATCAGGTGCAGTATTCGGATGTCAAGAAATACGCCTTGGAGGTAGGACTGCCGGTTCTGCAACCCGAGAAACTCAAAGACGAGGCGTTTATAGAGGAGTTGAAAAGTTATAAGGCGGATCTGCAGATCGTAGTGGCGTTCCGGATGTTGCCGGAGGTCGTTTGGACGATGCCCCGTTTAGGAACCTTCAGTATCCACGGCTCCTTACTGCCGCAGTACCGAGGCGCAGCGCCGATTAACTGGGCAGTCATGAACGGAGACCGCGAGACCGGTCTGACCACCTTCATGCTCAAACATGAGATCGACACGGGCAACATGATCCTGCAGGAACGTATTCCTATCGGCGAAGACGAGAACGTGGGTTCGGTTCACGATAGACTGATGGAGCTTAGCAAGGAGATGGTCACCCGCACGGTGGATCTGATTATCGATTGCGAGAACAAAGGTATCCAAGTACCCACTACCCCGCAACCGGAGGTAGCGGAGTTACGTCCTGCGCCGAAGATCTTCAAAGAAGACTGCGAGATTCATTTCGACCGGATGACGGCGGAGCAGGTACATAATTTCGTACGCGGACTCAGCCCTTACCCTGCCGCATGGACGAACCTCACCGTTCAAGGACAGTTGTTTGAGAACGTCAAGATCTATAAAGTAGAAGCCTACCCCCGCCCCCTCCCTGAAGGGAAGGGAGACATCATCGTGCCATGTAAGGAAGGCGCAGTGCGCATACTGGAACTGCAAGTACCGGGGAAAAAGAGAATGGACGCACGGTCATTCCTCAATGGGATACATTAAGAATTAAAAATTAAAAATTAAGAATTACGAATTACATCGCTCTCATAGAAAAGTACTACGGGGAAACACCGGAGTTGAAGCATGTTCTGTTGACACACAGCCGACAGGTGGCAGATCGTGCGCTGAAGATTGTAGATGCACATCCTCAATGGACAGAGGAAGGGTTAGTGGATCGGCAGTTTGTAGAAGAAGCGGCTATGCTGCATGATATAGGAATCATCTTCTGCAACGCGCCGAAGATTTACTGTATGGGTCCGCATAAATATATCGAGCACGGTTATTTAGGCGCGGAGTTGCTGCGTAAGGAAGGTTTTCCGAAGCATGCTTTGGTGGCAGAACGGCACACAGGTACCGGTATCACCATCGAACAGGTGGAGCGGGAAGAGTTACCTATTCCCGAAAAGGACTACTGCCCGCAGAGTTTGGAAGAGAAGATCATCTGCTATGCCGATAAGTTCTACTCGAAAAGCCACCTCGGCGAAGAAGTGGACATCAATAAGATCAAGTACAATATCTGGAAGTACGGTCACGAAGCCTTCGTTCGCTGGAATGAGTTGGTCGCACTCTGCGGCGAGTGATAGACCGCTGCGCTAAAAGAGTAAAGACCGCTACGCCCCTTTCTCCTTATCGGAACTTATGTGCAAAGCCGATAGACAGCAGTTCACGGAACTGCAGTTTGGCATGTTTGTCGCCCTTCATGATGACGGATGAGTCATAACGAGGGTGTAACTGCAAACGTGCAGAGAGGAAGCGGTTGATGATAAAATCGCAGTTCACCTCTAAATCAATCTCCACATCTTTATAATTGGTATAGGTAAAGAACCGCATTTCGAGTTCCACTTCTCGAACGGGTTTCCATGTATATTCGAGACGGACGGACGAACCGATGTTATGTTGGGTCTGCTGTCCCTCTTTGAGACCGTAGTCTTTGACCCGCACACGGGCTGTGTCATGAATATGTACCACCTTATAGGACAGCGGTGAGACGGAGAGGGAGAGTCCTTTGACCGGTTTCCAGTCTATACCGACCGCGGCGTTGAAACGTACCGGTGAGAAAGGACCGGACTTGAGTTCATTGGAGTTAGAGCGGTACGTCGGCAGCAAACGAGTCTCCAGTTCGCCGGAGACGGAAGCAAACAGTTTCGGAATGATGCGCAGGTTCGCTTTGGTATAGACACGGAACACATCATCGGTGGTGTTGACCTTATGAAGGCTGTCGTTCGCGATGGTCGTTCCACCTATACGCCATTCTCCTGTGTTCTCCCATGTAAACTGGTCGGAGATGTAACTGATCTGTCCTTTCGCCGTTCCGAGTCCTGCGAAGGAAGAGGATCCGCCTTGGTACCAGTTGTTGGTGACGTAGTTCTGAGTCACCTGCAACATGATAACCGCTTCACGCCGCCAAGGAGAATGCAGATCTCGAATAGCACGCAGGACGTCGTTTCGGTCTTCCTCCGCATCTTTGATCCACGATTTCTCGACCTCTATATGGGGTGTCTGCGCGATGGTCTGTAGCACCAATTGCGCGTTCAGTTCACGCAAGGAGTCTATCTCCGCCATCTCGCGTGCTATCGAATCGAGCCGCATCACTTCCTCGACCGTCAGGGTGTCTATCGTGTCATGGGCGTGCAGCTGTTCGCTCTGCGCGGAGACCATATTCAGAAGCAGCAGGTCGATATCCGCCGTCTTGTTCTGCTCCGCCAACTTGAAAGTGTCGGGATATACTTGTTGCGCCGTCATGTTGATGGCGGCGCAACAGATCGTTACTATTGTTAAAATGGTACTACGCACGTTACATAGTTAGATGCCTGCAGCGTTCATTTTACCGTGGCATTGTTTGTATTTCTTACCACTACCACAAGGACAGGGATCGTTCGGACGAGGTTTCTTATCCACATGGATCGGCTCGGGACGTGCGTTCTCACGGGTGTCACGACCTGCAGCCGCAGCTGCTCCGGAAGCCTGTGCTGCCTGCTGAACGGCATCTTTCTGCGTGCGGTAACGGCTGTAGTCCATACGGCGTTGCTGCTGAGCCTGCTGTACATGATCCGGCTCGGTCATGTGGATCTGTCCGCGCAGGAGGATAGCGATCGCACGGCGGTTGAGATTATCCAACATCGCCTTGAAGATGTGGAACGACTCCAACTTATAGATCAACAGCGGGTCTTTCTGCTCGTACGAAGCGTTCTGAACGGACTGCTTGAGGTCGTCCAACTGACGGAGATGCTCTTTCCATTCATCATCGATGACGTAGAGCAACATACGTTTCTCGAACTCCTTCACCACCTCTTTGCAATGCGTCTCAGCCGCTAACTTGAGGTTCACAGCGATGTTATAGACACGTTTGCCATCGGTAATCGGGATAAGGATGTTCTCGTACATCTGTCCCTTGGTCTCGTTGACGTATTGGATCTGCGGGTCAGCTATCTGGGTCAGTTTGTCCATACGGCGTTTGAAGCTGTCCAGAGCCGCCTCCGCGAGTTCATTAGAGAGGGCATCGCGTTTACCGCGGCTGAAGACCTCTTCGTCGAACGGCAACTCGATCGCGAAGACCTGCATCGCATCGAACTTAAGTCCCTCGTAGTCATTGGCAGACTTAGCGTCAGCCACGAGGTTCTCTGCGATCTCATAGATCATATTCGTGATATCCACGCCGATACGTTCTCCCATGAGGGCGTGACGACGTTTGGCGTAGATGAGGTTACGCTGCTGGTTCATGACATCATCGTATTCGATGAGTCGTTTACGGATACCGAAGTTGTTCTCCTCTACTTTCTTCTGGGCGCGTTCGATAGATGAAGAGATCATCGAGTGCTCGATCATCTCGCCTTCCTCGAAGCCCATACGGTCCATGATAGAAGCGATACGCTCGGAGCCGAACATACGCATCAGGTCGTCCTCGAGGGAAACGTAGAAGACAGACGAACCCGGGTCACCCTGACGACCGGCACGTCCACGGAGCTGACGATCCACACGGCGGCTCTCATGACGCTCGGTACCGATGATAGCGAGACCGCCGGCTGCTTTCACTTCGGGTGTCAGCTTGATATCGGTACCACGACCTGCCATGTTCGTAGCGATGGTCACCACGCCTGCACGACCTGCTTCGGCAACGATCTGCGCCTCCTGCTGGTGAAGCTTGGCGTTGAGGACGTTATGTTTGATCTTACGGAGCGTCAACATACGGCTCAGCAACTCGGAGATCTCCACCGAAGTGGTACCCACGAGCACCGGACGACCTTGGTTCACCATGTTCACGATCTCTTCGATGACGGCGTTGTATTTCTCGCGTTTGGTGCGATAGATACGGTCGTTCATATCGATACGGGCGATGGGTTTATTGGTCGGGATAACCACCACATCGAGTTTGTAGATGTTCCAGAACTCGCCTGCCTCGGTCTCTGCGGTACCGGTCATACCGGCAAGCTTATGGTACATACGGAAGTAGTTCTGCAGCGTGATGGTAGCAAAGGTTTGGGTTGCACCTTCGACCTTCACGTTCTCCTTTGCTTCGACAGCCTGATGCAGACCGTCCGACCAGCGGCGACCTTCCATCACACGACCGGTCTGCTCATCCACGATCTTCACCTCGCCGCCGTCGATGATATAATCGACATCCTTCTCGAAGAGGGTATATGCTTTGAGCAGCTGGTGAACGGTGTGTACGCGCTCGGACTTGATCGAATAGTTCGTGAGGATCTCGTCTTTCTTCTGCTGTTTCTCATCGGCTGAGAGCGCGGTCTCGTTCTCCAGCTCCGCCATCTCGGAACCCACATCCGGCAGGACAAAGAAATTCGGGTCATCGGTCGTACCGGTCAGCGCATCTATACCCTTGTCGGTCAACTCGATGGACTTGTTCTTCTCGTCGATGACGAAGAAAAGCTCGTCGGTAGCGATGTGCATGTTCTTCTCGTTCTCTTGGAGATAGAACTCCTCGGTTTTCTGCATACGCACTTTGACGCCCGGCTCAGAGAGATATTTGATGAGCGCCTTCGATTTCGGCATTCCTTTGAACGAACGGAAAAGAGCCAACTCACCTGCCTCTTTCTCTTTCTCGTCTGCGGAACCCATCTTCGCTTTCGCCTCAGCCAACAGTTTGGTGGTCAGCGTGGTCTGCTGACGAACAAGAGCGGCTACGCGGTCTTTGTATTCATCGAAGAGCTGATCCTCGCCCTTGGGCACCGGACCGCTGATGATCAACGGCGTACGGGCATCGTCAATCAAGACGGAGTCCACCTCATCGACAATCGCATAGTTGTGTCCGCGCTGCACGAGATCAAGCGGCGAAGTAGCCATGTTATCACGCAGGTAGTCAAAACCGAACTCATTGTTCGTACCGAAAGTGATGTCACAAGCGTACGCTTTGCGGCGCTCATCGGAGTTCGGACGGTGTTTGTCGATACAATCGACCGTCAAGCCGAGGAACATATAGATCGGTCCGTTCCACTCCGAGTCACGTTTAGCAAGGTAGTCATTGACCGTCACCACGTGAACGCCCTCATGCGTCAGCGCGTTGAGGTACACCGGAAGGGTGGCCACAAGGGTCTTACCCTCACCCGTTGCCATCTCGGCGATCTTACCCTGATGCAGAACGACACCACCGAACAGCTGTACGTCATAGTGGATCATGTCCCATTTGATTTCGTTACCACCCGCCATCCAGTGGTTCTTATATACGGCTACATCATTCGCATCATTATGCTTGATTTCCACGAAATCAAATCTTGGGTCAGCAGCCAAGGCTCTATCCATCTCGGTCGCGGTCACCTCTACCGTCTCGCTCTCGGCAAAACGACGTGCGGTCGATTTGACGATCGCATATGCCTCCGGCAGAATCTCGTTCAACACTTCCTCGTATTGGTCCTTGATCTCCTTCTCGAGTTTGTCCACCTCGTTGTAGATCTTCTCACGCTTCTCAATAGGCGTGGTCTCAATCTGAGATTTGAGGTGTACGATTTGAGCTTTCTTGTCTGCGACAGCTGCTTTGAGCTTGTCCATCAACGCCCACGAATGAGCACGCAGCTCATCGTTGGAGAGCGCATCAATCACCTCGTACTGTGCTTTGATCTGATCCACTATCGGCTGTATGGCTTTCATATCCTTCTGCGCCTTGTTGCCGAAAAGCTTAGTAATTAATCCTAAAAAATCCATATTTCGTTATATTCAATTACACGTATATACACCTGTGCGTTACCCATATGCGCACAAAAATCGTGCAAAGGTACAACTTTTTTTGCACATATGCAAATAAAAGCCACAAAATTATGAAAAATTTCTTGTACAGTTGACAATTTGCGGTATTACCCAGAGCAGGTTGAGGTATGCTTCCGGGTTGCTTTTAGGACCGTTAATGATTAACGAATATATAACGAATCACTAAGGAATCACTAAAGATTTAATCGCTCTGTATTATATACATAGTATATAATACTATATAGAAAGAGAAAACAGAAATGCAAAATGAGGGAAGATTCGGATGTCATCCGGAACAATTGACGATGTAAAAAAAATGCACTGGCGATCATGGCGATAACGCCATGCAAAAAAAATTGACATGAGAAATGTGAGAAATGTGAGAATTCTTGTCCTAAAACCATGTACTAATATTAGGAAAAGTCACTATTCGCGCATAAAATTTCATTTTATTGGACAAAAAATACCCGAAAATTTGCATATGTGCAATTTTTGTAGTAAATTTGCACCCGATTTAAATTGCATGAATGTGTGCATATGTGTAGAAACAGTTAAAGAAATGAAAAATATCGCTTTTATCATCAATCCTATTTCGGGGTCGAAGGAGATCCAGAAAGAGAAGAAGAAACTGCCGAAGTTGATCATGCAGACCTTGGACGACGAGCAGTGGTTACCGAACATTACGTTTACGGAGTATGCCGGACACGGAACAGAGTTGGCGTACCAATATGCGCGTATGGGTTTTGATGCCGTGGTAGCTGTGGGCGGAGACGGAACAGTTAATGAAATAGCGCGCGGTCTGAAAGAGACGAAGACGGCGTTGGGAATTATTCCGATGGGTAGCGGTAACGGTTTTGCCCGCCACCTGAATATCCCTATGCGTCCGCAGAAAGCGATCGAGCTGATCAACCACAGCGAGCCCATCTATGTAGATTACGGTTTGGCGAACGGCAGGATGTTCGTTTGCACGTGTGGCACGGGATTTGATGCAGTCATAGCAGATAACTTTGCCGCAGGCAGTAAACGCGGGTTCATGAGTTATATTCAGAACACGATCAAGGAAGCCTTCACGTATCATCCTCGTACGTACCACATCGTGGGAGACGGTCTGGACGTGACGCACAAAGCTTTCCTGATCACGTTTGCGAACGCGAACCAATGGGGTAACGATGCCAAGATAGCTCCGAAAGCCAGTATGCAGGACGGCAAGATGGATATTATGCTGATGTCGAGTAACGCGCTTTTAGCCGGTGCGAGTCTGGCGTTGCGACTGTTTGCCGGAAGTATAGACGGTAGTCATTTCATGGACACTATCCGTGCCAAGGAAGTGACGGTAGAACGCGAAGAGATAGCTCCGTTCCACATCGACGGCGATCCTGTGGAGATGGAGAAAGATATTCACATCAAAATGGTTCCAGACGGACTAAGAGTCCTTGTGGAGAAACGATTCTGATTGACGATTGGACGATTGACGAGGTACGATTGATTGACGATTGAAAATAATTGACGATTTATGACATTAAAAATCATTAATAAGAGTTCGAATCCGCTGCCGAAGTACGAGAGTGCGCAGGCGGCAGGAATGGATATACGGTGTAACATCAGCGAGGCGGTGACCTTGGCTCCGATGGAAAGGAAGTTGATTCCGACAGGTCTGTATATCGAGTTACCGGCAGGATACGAGGCACAGATTCGTCCGCGTAGCGGTTTGGCACTCAAACGCGGTTTGACCGTACTCAACACACCGGGTACGATCGATGCCGACTACCGAGGCGAAGTGGGAGTGATCCTTATCAACCTGAGCGGCGAGGCACAGACCATTGAACCCGGAGAGCGTATCTGCCAGATGGTGATTGCCAAACACGAGAGTCCGGAAGTGGTGGAAGTGAGTGAACTGAGCGAGACCGAACGAGGAGAAGGAGGGTTCGGACATAGTGGAAGAAAGTAAAAACCCCACCCTTACCCTCCCCTCAAGGGAGGGAAATAAAGAGATGCAAATAAAGAAAATAATTGTCATATTAGTAAGCTTTCTCACTCTCTCCCTTGAGGGGAGAGCCGGAGAGGGGTTTAGAGCCGGAGAGAGGGGCTCTTCTTTAAGTGTGGAGCAGGAGGCACAGTTTAAGTACTATTGGTACGCTGCCAAACAGGCTATTCAGGAGGAGCGCTACGCGGACGCATATGCGTTGTTGGAGTTCTGCGAGATGATCAAGCCCAATGACGGTCAGACGCTTACGTTCTTGGGTATTCTCTATAACGGCATAGGACGAAAAGAAAGCGCCAAGGACTTATTCCGCATGGCCTTCGAAGCCGACCCGGGTGATCAATGGTACCACTACACGAACATGCTCTTGGAGCAACGGACGATGGAGGGTTTCTACGAGGCACAAGGGGTCATGGAGAAAGCGTTGAAGGCTAATCCCAAAAACGAAGAGCTGATCGAGCAACTCGAACGGATGTACATGTCCGACGGGCAATGGAAGAAAGCGATGGAGATGCAGAACCGCTTAGACGCTATTCGTGGTTTTAACGCCTATAGCGCGATGAACAAGTACCGCATCTACTATAGTTGGAGCAAGCCCAAGAAAGCGATTGAGGTGATTGATCAGTACTTGGAGTTGGATCCGACGAATGTGGAGTTCTTAATCTTCCGCGTAGAGGTATTAGAGCAGATGAACGCCAAGCCTGCGGTGTTGTATGCCGCTTATGAGAAAGTGCTGAGTCTATCGACTAATCCGCGTATATTGAACAACTATGCTTACCATCTCGCCACACACAAAGGCGACTTGCAGAAAGCCGAACAGATGAGCGCTATCACGATACGGGAAGAGCCGAACAATCCTGTCTTTTTAGATACATACGGATGGATTTTACATCTGAAGGGCGAGAATGAGTTGGCTCTGTTCTACTTAAACCGCGCGCTGTTACACGCCACGGACAATACGAGAAGCGAAATAGAAAAACATATTGAGTCGATAAAACGTTAAGATGGTTTTACTGCGTAAAACGTTCATATGGGGAATGATGTGCTGCGCACTGGTGTTGGTGAGTTGCGGCACGAAAAGGAAGATGGCGGTCGGTCAAGAGACGGCTGCTGAGAGTGCGCCTATGTGGCACACCTGTCTGATACAGAACGCACGTGCTACGCTGAGCTTAGGAGGCAATCAGATCTCCGGAAACGTGACGATGCAGACGGTACGCGACTCGATGTTAGTGATCAGCGTCATGCCGTTATTAGGTTTGGAGATAGCACGGTTTGAAGCTACGCCGTTTGAGTTGACGGGTTTTAACAAACTCGAAGGCACGTATGCTACGACGACCTACGCGGAGCTGAACCGCAATCTGGTGCCCACCATCAACTGGGATGTGCTGCAGCAGTTATGTACCGCGGAGTTGCCGACAGGAGACAAGAGTGCCCGTTTGGTCTATACTTTAGGTGACAAGACGGTCGAGCTGAGCGTGATCTACCCCGTGAGGAAGTTAGATGTGCCGGTAAGAGTGAACAAGCAGAACACAAGCAGATACAAGAAAATAGACATTACTAAATGGTTATGACCGCTTCGCTGAAAGACATAAGATCGCTCGTTGCTCTCGTTAAAAGACAAAAGACGAAATGGGTTCGACTAATCTTATTAGTCCTTTGTCCATTGTGCTTTGTGCTTTGTCCACTTCAGGCTGCGGACAATGTGAAGGACTTGCAGAAGAAACAAAAGAAACTGCAAGAGGAGATAGAGCACACGAACAAGATGCTCAAGCAGACAAAGAAAGACGAGAGTGCCACGATGAACAAGTTGCAACTCATCGGACAGAATATAAAGACCCAAAAGAAACTGATCACGACCTTGGACAACGAGATCATTGCGTTGAACAAAGAGATGAATCGTCTGGGTACTACCCGCGATTCGCTGCAAGTAGTGCTGACCGGTTACAAAAACGACTACGCGGAGATGGTTCGTCAGAGTCATTTTGCCCGTTTGCAGCAGTCTCCGTTACTGTTTCTGATGAGTAGCGACAGTTTTCAGCAGTTAGCACGCCGTGCCAGATACTTGCGAGAGTTTGCCCGTTACCGTCAGCAACAAGTGAGACGGATAGAGAACACGCAAGCAGAGATAGACGTGCAGAACGATTTGCTGAAAGCGAACAAACATGACAAGTTGACCGTTTTGGACACCCGTAAACGTGAGCAGGACAAGCTCAAACGTGACGAACGCAAGCAGAAGAATATGCTGAGTCAGTTGAAGAGCAAAGAGAAAGATCTGAACAAACAGCTCAAGCAGCAACAGAAGAAAGTAGCGGAGTTGAACAAGAAGATTGACGAGATGATCCGCAAACAGACGGAGAAAGCGTCGAAGACTTCGCTGACCAAAGAACAGAAACTGATAGCCGGAGGATTTGAGGCCAATAAAGGGCGTTTACCTTGGCCGGTAGAGAAAGGCATGATCAGCGGTCATTTCGGTAAGCAGCAACACGCCGTTTACGAGCATGTGACGATTGACAACAAGGGTATATACCTGCAGACCGTAGCCGGTTCAAAAGCTCGGGCGGTTTATAAAGGTGAAGTGACGAGTTGCTTCATGGTAGCGAATACGTATGCTGTGATTATTCAGCACGGTAACTACCGAACCGTGTATTCGAACCTGAGCAAACTAAACGTCAAACAAGGGGACAATGTGGAGACAAAGCAAGTCATCGGAACGATCTTCACAGACCCCGAACAAGACCAGAAAACGGAACTCTATTTCCAAGTATATAAAGACAGAAACATTTTAAATCCCGAATTATGGATAGCCAAATAAAGTTGAAAGTTGAAAGTTTAAAGTTGAAAGGATTTGTTTCCATTCTTCTTATCTTTTGTTCATTTATATCCTCCTGCAAAACGAATAACTGGGCGGATTGGAAAACGCAGAATGAGTTATGGTTGTTGGACAACGCCAAGAAAGACAGCGTAGAGACAACATCCAGCGGACTGCAATATAAGATCATCTCTGATCCCATGGCACCGTACGGCGATGCCAAACCGAACTCAACGAGTACCATAGTGTGCGACTACTCGGTGAAGCTGATTAACGGTTATACCGTTAGTGCCGGAAAGAACGTATCGCTCTATCTGCCGAGTACTATTCCGGGTTTCTCGGAAGGATGCCACAAGATACATAACAAAGGTACGATTGAGTTGTATATCCCGGCATATTTGGGGTACGACTACGAGAAATACAACAGCGACAAGTACAACAAAGCGGAAGGCATGGGAACGGAAGGCACCACCGGTTATATTCCGCCCTACTCGACGCTGATTTACCATGTTGAGATTAGTGCGATTGTGGGGAATTAAAGGTGAAAGGGAGAACCAACATATTTGGGGTATTGGCGATGATGGTTGCGTTGGTGGGATGTAAGAATGACACCTTCAACAACAGTGTACCTCGCTATCCGGTCAATATCTCTATAGACACGAGAAGCGGCGTGTTTGTTCATTTTGTACCCACCGCCCTAAATACATTCGTCATCGTTAACGCAAAGGGTTATCACTATAACGGCGAGGTTATACCGCGTCTAATCACCGATGCGTACGGATACGGAGGAGTGCTGGTATATATTGACGTTAACTGCAATTACAACGCTTGGGATTTGGCGTGTCCGTATTGCGCAGGACGAGGTGTTTTGCATCCTTGCGATGTAGATGGAATCTTTGCTACTTGCCCCGAGTGCGGCGAGCAGTACGATGTGGGTTCCGGAACCGCAGTCCCGCAGAAAGGTCTTGCCCGCGAACCGTTATTACGTATTCCGCTCACCAATTCAGGAGGCGTCATCACAGTAAGACAATGATTAGCAAAGACGATTTAATATCAATCGGCATCATCCGGCGTACGCACTACAAAGACCTGCCGGATTTTGTGTTCGTGCTTAGAGACGGTCTGTTTGTGCCGTTCCGCACAGAGAGGATCTCCGAACTCATCGGCGAAGAGGGGTTTGTATTGCGAAGCGAGATGCAAGACGAAGAGGACGGACTGTTGACTTGGCAGGACTTGGTGGGTTACACGATCATGGACGAAGGAGAGAACGGTGAAGAGGAACAAGTGGGCGTGATTGCTTATGTCGATGAGAGTACCATCAACACCTTAGCAACCCTTGAAGACGGACGGATGATCCCGCTTCACGAAGATTTTATTACCGAAATAGATGAAGAAGCACGTGTGTTGCATGTGCGTTTACCATTCAAGATTTAAGATTTGACATTTGAAATTTGACATTTTATGCAGAAACTGACTACCGCCGAAATGGGGCGAATGAGCGTAGAAGAATACCACGAGGCGGATAAACTGCCTCTGGTGGTGGTGTTGGATAATGTGCGCAGCCAACATAACGTGGGAGCGGTTTTTCGGACAGCAGACGCGATGCGGATTGAGCGAGTAGTGTTGTGCGGCATCTGTTGCTGCCCGCCGAATCAGGAGATTCACAAGACCGCATTGGGAGCCGAGGAGAGCGTGGAATGGAGTTATTTCAAAGAGACGCAGGAGGCGGTGCGCGAGCTGCAAGCACAGGGTTACAAGGTGTATGCCGTGGAGCAGGCTCATGACTCGATGACGCTGGAAGAGGCGGCTGTAAAGGTACAAAGGGACAAAGTACAAAATACAAAGGTAGCCATTGTCTTAGGACACGAGGTCTTCGGAGTGCAGCAGGAAGTGGTGGATCGTTGCGACGGATGTATTGAGATTCCGCAATACGGCACGAAGCACTCGATGAACGTGTCGGTAACGGCGGGCATCGTCATGTACCGGATATCAGGGGCGCTGAGAAATTAAAAATTAAAAATTAAAAATTAAAAATTACGAATTATCCCCTTCAAATATTATCTCCGGCAAAGAACAAAGAGGTTGCTAAGGCTGCTATACAAGCAGGAGCTGATGCGGTGTATATAGGTGCGCCGGCTTTTGGTGCGCGTCAGGCGGCAGGTAACAGTTTGGAGAACTTAGCGGAGGTAGTACAATATGCACACACGTACGGCGTACAGGTTTTGGTGACGATGAACACCTTACTCTATGAGGACGAATACCCAGAAGCTGTCTCGCTCGCGCACGCGTTATATAAAATAGGAGTCGATGCGCTGATCATTCAGGATTTACATTTGTTGGAGTTGGACTTGCCGCCTATCAGGCTGCACGCTTCCACACAATGCGACAACCGTACGCCCGAACAAGTGAAACGGCTCAAAGAGTTGGGTTTTAAACGGGTCGTTTTAGCGCGCGAATTGGGCATCGAGGAGATCCGGGCAATCCATGAAGAAGTGCCGGATATAGAGTTGGAGGCGTTTGTTCATGGCGCGCTGTGCGTGAGTTATTCGGGACGATGCTATATATCCGAAGTGCTCGCCGGACGAAGTGCCAACAGAGGTGCCTGCGCGCAGTTCTGCCGTATGGCGTATGACTTGTTGGATGCAGAGGGAAACGAGGTGTTGGACGAACAAGGAGTGCCTATTCATCAGCGGCATTTACTGAGTTTGCAGGACATGGATCGAAGTGCGTATCTAAGCGAACTGATAGAAGCCGGCGTGACGACTTTTAAGATAGAGGGACGCCTGAAAGACGCTGATTATGTGACGAATATAACGGCGTATTATCGGGAGAAATTAGACCGCTACCAGGTTGACCTCAGAGTACAGACCGCTTCGCTGACAGAGCACAGACCAATTTACACACGTGATTTTACACCTAATCCCGAGAAGACGTTTCATCGAGGAGGGATTGATTATTTCTTACACGGACGGACAGCAAACATGGCTAATTGGGACACGCCGAAGTCCACGGGTGAGTACGTCGGAGAGGTGCTTCAGATCAACGGCAACACCTTACGCGTTCGGTTGAAATCCGGTGTGGTCTTGCATAACGGAGACGGTCTGACCATGGGCAACGAGGGATTTAACGTCAACGGCGTAGAGGGAAATTGGGTGAAGGTGAATAAAAACCTCTCCCCGACCCTCTCCACAAGAGAGGGAGGGTTGTTCCGGAATTTGGATGTGGAGTTCGTGAAGAATCTGAAGTGCGAACGGAAGATTCCTGTAGATGTCGTTTTTCGCGAAACAGAAGACGGTTTTTCTGTACAAATAGGCGACCATGAGCGTTCATTTACTTATGCGCATGAGGAAGCTAAAAATGCAGATAAAGCATTGGAGAACATCCGCACACAGCTCTCCAAATTAGGCGACACGCCTTATATCGCGCGCGAAGTGCGGATTGAGAGCAAGCCGTATTTTATACCGATTAGTGTTTTGAACGAATGGAGACGAGCAACTATCCTTTGATGACTTGCAAATACTGCCTGCTCTTTGAGCTGGGACATTGTCGCAAGATTAATCCTTATCCGAAAGATAAGGAACCGCGTTTTCTGCGTCTCCGTACGGGCAAAATTCTCCGTCTTACCTTCGATTGCAAGAAATGCGAAATGCTGGTGGATGATAATGAATAATTAATAATGAATATTTTCGTAGCGAGTATATTATTCTTGGTGCTACACGTTTCTGCGGGAGAGAGCGTGACGGCAGCGGTGGATAGTGCGCGGAGGGTGTATAAGGAACGGGGAGAGAGGACGACGATCTGGATTGAGCCCGGGACTTATTGCGAGGAACTGACGATTGATGTGCCGGGATTGAGTCTGAAGAACGCAAGTCGGAAACCTTCTATCGGTTTGAGGAACGGAGGCGTGGAAGCCGATCCGGAGGCAGTGCGGCTGACTTGGTACTACGGGCATGGTTATCAATACAAGAGTATGGGTAGCCGCGTGAACTATGGTGGGTCGAGAGAGAGACGATGGAACGCATCGGTATTGGTGACAGCTCCGGATTTCTATGCAGAGAATATTATCTTTGAGAACTCGTTTAATCTCTATGTCTGCGAGAAAGAAGCAGCGGATAGTTTGGTGGATATCAGTCAATCCGACATGCCATGGACAGCGAAAGAGCGACCTAAGAAAGTGATGCCTGAGCGTCCAAAAGAGGTGGGTTCGACAGAGGTGCAAAAGAAGAAATACAGGGAACGCGCAGCAGCTATCTCGTTTACCGAGGGAGCAACGAACGCACGTCTGAAGAACTGCCGTGCTGTGGGACGACAGGATGTGTTGTACGGCGATGATGGAGCAAGTATCTACTGGGAAGGCGGTATTTTGGCAGGAGGCGTGGATTTTATCTTCGGAGCGATGACGATGTGCGTGAATAAGGCGACGATCGTGGCGAATATCAACGGCGAGAAGGGAGATAAATGCTATATTAGTGCGGGGAGAGGAAACCCCTCCCTAACCCTCCCCACAAGGGAGGGAAATAGGGGACTGCTGTTTTATAAGTGTAATATACGGGTCGCAAATGAGGGAGAGTTGGATATGAGTTCATCCTTGGAGAGCAAAGAAGGAATGGTTTGGCTCGCTCGCCCGTGGAGATGGTGGGGAGAGACCGTTTGGGCATATACCACATGGGATGAGGGGGTCTTGAACAGCGAAGGTTGGTCATTGGGTTTGGTGAAAGACAAAGAGGGATACAATGCGGATGATCCGTGTCCGAACAGCTATGAGTACAAGTCGCAGGACAAATCCGAAGGAAGACCGAGTTGGGTACGCGTGCTGAGCAAGCCTATTTTGCCGGACGGAACTAAGATTAGTCCGAAGAAGTGGATAAAAAATACACATTGATGTAGAAAAATTGACGGAAAAGAGAGAAAAGGAGCGTTTCGGCGCTCTTTTTTATACATATACTTGTATATGTACGTTTTTTTTTGTAACTTTGCACGCTTTTTTGATATGCGCGCATATATAGCGCGTGATACAAAAAGGGGATCACGCCAAGATTGGCGGATATATAAAGACCAAAAAGACAGATATAAGAAGGGGATCACGCCAAGATTGGCGGATATATAAAAACAAAGAAGACAGATATAAGAACATGAAGATAGCAATTATAGGATATGGTAAAATGGGGCACATGATTGAAGAAGTTGCCCTTGAGCGCGGACACCAAGTGGTTTGCATTGTGGATGCAAACCCCAATTGGAAGATTCAAGAATTTGAAGATTTGAAGATTTATTCTCCGGAAGAGGGTTTTGAGACGGAGGCGTTCAGGAGCGCGGATGTGGCGATTGAGTTTACGACGCCGGCGACGGCTGAGGAGAATATACGGAAGGCATGGAAACAAGGCGTGCCGGTTATCTCCGGCTCCACGGGGTGGAAACCGGAAGAATTAAAAATTAAAAATTATAAATTAAAAATTGAGGGTAACAAAGTTGTCATCCGTAATGAAGAAGGCAAAGTGATGCTTGCATGGAGCAGTAACTACTCTGTGGGCGTGAATATCTTCTTTGAACTCAACAAGTTTTTGGCACAAGAGATGAAAAACCTCACCCCGACCCTCTCCCAAGGAGAGGGAGGTTATACACCTAGTATTACTGAGATCCACCATATTCACAAACTCGATAAGCCGAGCGGAACGGCAAAAACCTTAGCGGAGCAGATAGAAGATAAATTAAAAATTAAAAATTACGAATTAAAAATTGAATCCATTCGTGAGGGAGAAGTGCCGGGGACGCATGAGGTGAAATGGGACAGCGAGGAAGATACGATCGTTATTACCCACATCGCTAAGGGTCGCAGAGGCTTTGCGTTAGGAGCAGTCTTAGCCGCAGAGGGTTTGACCCGCTAATAGATAGGTAATACCAACGATAATCACTAAGAATGACTAAGAACAACTAAGAACATATAACGATTTATCAGCCAAAATTGGCTGATGCATAAAAAAAAATGACATTGCACTATTTGCACTATTTGCACTTTTAAAGTGGCAGAAGTGGCAGAAAGTGCAAAAAGTGCAAAAAGTGCAAAACAATTTTTCAAACAAAAAAAATAAGATGAAAAGTTTCAAAGACAGGATAGCAGAAGTGACACGCGGAGGATGGATCCGCGCAGGCATTTGGTGTTCGCTATACGTGGCATTCGTGGTTTGGGTAGCATGGGGTGATTGGAAGAGTCTGGGTTGGCTCGTGCTGCTGCCGCTTGTGGCGGATATGTTCACCACGAAGTATATCAACTACGGATGGTGGAAGAAATTTAACCCCACCCCGACCCTCCCCTCAAGGGAGGGAGAAAACCGCTCCGCTCAAAGTCAAAAGTCAAAAGCAGGCAATGCTTTTCTGTACACTTTGTTCAGCTGGATAGACGCTATTCTGTTTGCTTTAGTGGCGGTGTATTTTATCAATATCTACATTTTTCAGAACTACCAGATCCCGAGTTCGAGTTTGGAGAAGAGTTTGCGAGTTGGAGACTTCTTGTACGTAAGCAAGATGGCTTACGGAGCCCGTGTGCCGCAGACTCCGCTGAGTATGCCGTTGGTTCAACACACGATGCCGGCATGGTTAGGCGGTGGAAAGAGTTATCTGGACAAGCCACATTGGGAATACAAGCGTCTCAAAGGTTGGACAAGTCCGAAGAAAGGCGATATTGTGGTGTTTAATTTTCCGGCAGGAGATACCGTTTGTACGAAGATGCAAAACCCGGATTACTATACACTCAAACATTACTACGGCGAGGCGTTGGTGAAGAGCCGGAAGGATGTGTTCGGCGAGATCGTCGTGCGTCCTGTGGACAGAAGAGAGAACTACGTGAAGCGTTGTGTGGGCGAGCCGGGAGACAGTCTGAAAATCGTGGACAACACGGTTTTCACGAAGTTGAGAGTTGAGAGTTTAGAGTTGAAAGAAGTTGGAGAGTTGAAAGTAGAAAGTTCAAAGGAATGGGTTCGTGAGCCGGAGAGAGAGGGTTTGCAGTTGAACTACTTAGTACGGACAGATGGGCATGTGTTCGGTGGGAAGTACTTGGAGAAAGTGGGTATCAGCGTAGCAGACCGGATACAGGTAGATGCACAGACTTGGCATTTTCCGTTGACGGAAGGGATGAAGGCGGAGTTAGAGAAGAACCCGCATGTAGTAGCGATGATTGTAGAGCCGGAAGAGCGAGGCGGAGATGTCTATCCGCTCGGACATAACTCGTGGACGAGGGATAACTACGGACCGATTTATATTCCGCGCAAAGGGGATAAGATCATGATTACCGAGGAGAACTATTGGGTCTATAAACGCATAGCGGACGCCTATGAGTTCAAGCCGATGAAGATTGGCGAGGAGTACGAGTTTGAGATGGATTATTACTGGATGCAAGGCGACAACAGACATAATAGTGCGGATAGCCGTTATTGGGGCTTTGTGCCGGAGGATCATATAGTAGGACGACCTGTGTTTATCTGGCTGAGTTTGGATAAAGACACACATTCTATTCGCTGGAACAGGCTTGGCATGAATGCCAAGCGTTAAAGAGTTAAAGAGTTAAAATGGTTTGGTTTGCAACCAAACGTTAAATTGTTATGGTACTACCCACAGCATATTTACCGCCGAGGTCGTATATGGAGGCGCTGATGAGCGAGCCGGCAAGGATTGAGCAGATGGAGACGTTTGAGAAACAGACGTTTCGCAATCGGGCATTGATTGAGTCAAAAGTCGAAAGTCAAAAGTCGAAAGCATCCAGAATTATGCTGACCGTTCCGGTGAAGAAAGTGGAACACAAGCAGTTGACGCGGGATATAGAGATCAGTTACCAGACTCGATGGCAACATCAACACTGGATTACCCTCGTCAGCACATACCAACATACACCTTACTTTCTGTATTTCGCGGACTATCTGAAACCGTTCTACGAGAAGGAGTACAAGTGGTTGTTGGATCTGAACGACGAGATGAATGCGACGCTCGCCTCGCTGATAAAACGGGAAAGGCCGACCGATGTACGATGTACGATGTACAATGTACAAAGGAGAACGCAGGACTGGAGCGGACAGATTTGGACAGACAAACATCCGTGGCAAACGGAGTTGAGCGTGTTAGACACGCTGTTTGATGATTTGAAGATTTGAAGATTTGATGATTTGAAGATTTGAATATTTAAAATGAATATTGATTGGAGTAAATTAGGATTTCATTACACTGAGCCGGATTTTATTGTTCGCTCAGCGTATCATGATGGCAAATGGGAGGAACCGTACGCTACTAAAGACAAGTTCCTGCATTTGCATGTATCGGCTACTTGTCTGCAATACGGACAGGAGGCGTTCGAGGGGCTGAAAGCTTTTCGAGGAGTAGATGGGAAGATACGTATTTTCCGTTGGCGTGAGAATGCCAAACGCATGGCGAAGAGCGCCGAGGGGCTGTATATGCAGCCTGTTCCGGAGGAGTTATTCGGGAAAGCGATCCGGTTAGCGTTGGAGAAAAACATGGATTTTCTGCCGCCTTACGGAACCGGTGCGACGCTTTATTTCCGACCGCTGCTGATTGGCACAACGCCGCGTTTGGGTGTCGGTCCGGGAAGGGATTTTGAGTTTATAGTGATCCCATCGCCTATCGGTCCGTACTACCCGGGCAAGTTCCATTGCACAACGTTTGTGGTGAACAGGCATGTGGATCGTGCGGCGCCTTACGGAACGGGAACATTCAAAGTGGGCGGTAACTACGCATCGTCGTTCCGTGCGACCGAGCCTGCTCATGCGCAAGGGATGGATTGTTTGTTCCTTGACGCCAAGTACCATCGGTATATTGATGAGTGTTCGGCTGCGAATTTTATAGGAATCAAGGGAAGTACAAAGGGACAATGTACAATGTACAAAGGTATCGAGTATCTGACTCCGCGGAGTAGTGCTATTCTGCCGAGTATCACGAATGACAGTCTGATGACCTTGGCAAAGGATTTAGGAATGAAAGTGACGAAAAGGCATATTCGGTTAGAGGAGTTAAGCGAGATGAGCGAGGCCGCAGCCTGCGGAACAGCCGCTGTGATCTCGCCGATCGATAAGGTGATTGACCCCGAGAACAACCGGATATATCACTTGAGCGACGAACCGGGACCGGTGTTGACGAAACTCTACCACGCGCTGAAGGATATACAGTACGGGCGGGCGGAAGATAGACACCACTGGTGCGAGGTGATTGAAATTTGACATTTGAAATTTGACATTTGAAATTTTAAAATTATAGTTTATGTTTAAAAATCAACCAAAAGGATTATTTGCGCTCGCGTTGGCGAACACAGGCGAGCGATTCGGCTACTACACGATGTTAGCCGTGTTTGCGCTGTTCCTGCGCGCCAATTTCGGTCTGTCCGCATCTGCGGCAGGCACTATTTATGCCACGTTTTTGGCATTCGTGTATTTCTTGCCTTTGATTGGAGGTATTTTAGCCGACAAGATCGGTTACGGTAAGTGCGTGACGATCGGTATCATCATTATGTTTTTGGGCTACGTGCTCTTGGCTATCCCGATGGGAGGCGTGGAGTACGGTAGTACGGCTGTTGCTATGACCGGCATGATCGGCGCGTTAGTGCTGATCTCGTTCGGAACGGGTCTGTTCAAAGGTAACCTGCAAGTGATGGTGGGTAACCTGTTTGACGATCCGCAGTACGCTGACCGTCGTGACGCTGCTTTCTCGCTGTTCTATATGGCGATTAACATCGGTGCTATGTTTGCTCCGACGGCAGCTGTGAAGATCATGGCTTGGGCTCAGGAGAGTTTAGGTACAAGTGTGAACGACAGTTACCACTTCGCGTTTGCCGTAGCGTGCGCTTCGCTGGTATTCAGTATAGCTATTTACTATGCTTGTCGTCCTTGGTTCAAGCACGTAGAGAACACCGCTAAGCAGGCAGCAGCCAGTGGTCAGCAGGTGGTAGAACTGACTCCGGAGCAGACCAAGAAACGTATCGTAGCGCTCTGTCTGGTGTTTACGGTAGTGCTGTTCTTCTGGATGGCTTTCCACCAGAACGGTCTGACGCTGACGTATTTCGCTAATGAGTTCGTGACTCCGGTAGTAACGGGTGTTCAGACGATGGCATTCGACATCTGGAATCTGGTATTGGTAGCAATCCTCGTGTACGCGCTGTTCGGTGTGTTTGGAGAAGGAGAGAGAAAATCAAAGATGATCTGGAGCTGTGTGGGTGTATTGGTATTGGTTGCATTGGTTTACAAATATTTCCATCATCCGGCAGAGATCGGTATCTCCGCTCCTATTTTCCAGCAGTTCAACCCGTTCTACGTAGTAGCCTTGACGCCGGTTAGTATGGCTATCTTCGGTGCGTTGGCAGCGAAAGGCAAAGAGCCGAGTGCGCCTCGTAAGATCGCCTATGGTATGTTAGTAGCCGCAGCAGCTTACGGACTGATGGCATTCTGTTCGATCGGTCTGTTGACCCCGACAGAGCAGGAGTTGGCACGCGTTACCGGAGATGGTACGTTTGTTAACTCCAACGTGCTGATCTTGACGTATCTGGTATTGACTTTCGGTGAGTTGTTGCTCAGTCCGATGGGTATCTCGTTTGTGAGCAAAGTAGCTCCTCCGCAGTACAAAGGAATGATGATGGGCGGTTGGTTTGTAGCTACTGCATTGGGTAATTTCCTTGTATCCGTCGGCGGTTATCTGTGGGGCAGTCTGCCTTTGTGGCTCGTTTGGAGCGTGTTCATCGGTGTTTGTCTGGTGGCAGCAATCTTCATGTTCGCTATCATGGGCAAACTGGAGGATGCTACGAAGTAGTCGTTGGTCGTTAGTCGTTAGTCGTTAGTCGTTAGTCATTCGTCAAAACTATGGAAGAGGTAATCAAATATTTTGAGAGTCTTGAGGAACGTATCGCCACTCTGGAAGCAGAGTTGGCGAGCCTCGAGGCGGAAATGGATGAGCTTAAGAATCGTCCGGAGCCGGAACCGCAGGTAGTGGAGAAAGTAGTGGAGAAGATTGTCGAGGTGGAGAAACCGGTGGAAGTGATCAAAGAAGTGGTTAAAGAAGTGGTTAAAGAGCCGGAACCGGTAGCTGAGCCTGTGGTTGAAGAACCTGTGGTTGAAGAGCCTGTGGCTGAAGCAGAGCCGGAACCGGAAGTAAAGGAAGAACCTGCAGAACAGGCTTCGCCGAAAGCAGCTGTGTACGGCAAGCCGGTAGATGATATCCGTTTGGCAATCTCGTTAGGCGACCGGTTCTTGTACCAACGGGAGTTGTTTGATCAGAACGCTGAACTGATGCAACGGACGTTGACGGATATCAATGAGTTGGGTTCGTACGAAGAGGCGATTATGTATATCGGCAAACATTTCCAATGGGACACCGAAAGCAAAACGTATCAACAGTTCCTCGTGACTTTACACCGCCGTTTTGGCTAATTCGCAATTATGTTATATATCGTTCCGACACCGGTGGGTAATCTGCAGGACATGACGTTCCGCGCGATAGAGACGCTGAAATCAGTAGATCTGATTTTGGCGGAAGACACGCGTACCAGCGGTATTCTGTTGCAGCATTTCGATATTCACACACCGCTGAAGAGCCATCATAAGTTCAACGAGCACGAGACCTCTGCGGACATCGTGGAGCGGCTGAAAGCGGGAGCTAATATAGCCTTGATCAGTGATGCCGGTACACCGGCTATCAGCGACCCCGGCTTCTTCTTGACACGCGCCGCTGCAGAAGCAGGTGTGGAGATACAGTGTTTGCCCGGTGCAACGGCTTTTGTGCCGGCCTTAGTGGACAGCGGACTGCCGAACAACCACTTCTATTTCGAAGGCTTCCTGCCGCAGAAGAAAGGTCGTCAGACGAGGTTGCAGTACTTGGCACAGTTGGACGAGACTTTCATCGTCTATGAGTCGCCTTTCCGGTTAGTGAAGACGCTTGAGCAGTTGGCTGCCGTTTGCGGCGAAGAGCGCAAGGCAAGTGTGAGTCGCGAGATCAGTAAGAAGTTCGAAGATACTCAACGCGGTACACTCGCAGAACTGATAAGTCATTTCAAACAAACACCGCCAAAAGGCGAAATAGTAATTTGTGTTGCAGG
The DNA here is from genome assembly GCA_900321605.1 of uncultured Bacteroidales bacterium. Taxonomy (GTDB): domain Bacteria; phylum Bacteroidota; class Bacteroidia; order Bacteroidales; family Paludibacteraceae; genus Colicola. The sequence goes on from ONWR01000002.1 coordinate 85,775, forward strand.
CAATGAGTGAGATGAAATCCTTGGCGAAGGACACCGCCATCTATGGGTTGAGCAGTATTATAGGTAAGTTTCTCAACTATCTGCTCGTTCCGCTCTACACGTATGTGTTAGCGCGGACAGATGACTATGGTATTGTGACGAACCTGTATGCTTGGACGGCATTGCTGCTGGTGATCCTGACATACGGCATGGAGACGGGATTCTTCCGTTTTGCGAACCGCGAGGACTACGACGCGAAGAGCGTGTATAAGACGGCATTCTTCACGCTGTTGGGAACGAGTTCAGCCTTCGCGCTGATGATCCTGCTGTTCCAACAGCCGATCGCTACCGCCTTGGGTTATCCAGATCACTTGGAGTTCATTGCGATGATGTTTGCGACGGTAGCAGTAGATGCTTTTGCTTGTATCCCATTCGCTTATCTGCGATACCAGAAACGGCCGATCGCTTTTGCGACCCTCAAACTGCTGTTTGTGATTCTGAACATAGGGTTTAACCTTCTGTTCCTCGTCGTATTAGGCAAGAACGATGTGTATTATGTCTTCCTCAGCAACATCTTGGCAACTTTCATACAGACGGCTTGTCTGCTGCCGATGACGTTGCCTAAGGGCGGTCGGTTTGACGGAAAGGTGCTTCGCGAGATGCTCAAATACTCCTTGCCGCTGTTGGTACTCGGAGTCGCAGGTATCATGAACCAGACCTTGGATCGTATTCTCTTCCCGTATCTGTACACCGGCGACGATGCGCAAGCACAACTCGGTATCTACGGGGCGTGCTTCAAGGTAGCAATGGTAATGATGATGTTCACGCAGGCTTTCCGATACGCGTACGAGCCGTTTGTCTTTGCGAAGCACAAAGACAGGCAATCCGTAGAAGCGTACGCCGATGCGATGAAGTACTATATCATCTTCTCGTACCTGATCCTGTTAGGCGTAATCTTCTATTTGGACATCTTCCGGTACATCGTTTCGAGTGCGTATTGGGAGGGTCTGAAGATCGTGCCGGTAGTGCTCTGGACGTACGTGTTCCAAGGGGTATATTTCAACCTCTCGTTCTGGTACAAACTGACGGACGAGACCAAATGGGGTGCGTATTTCTCGCTGATAGGTTTGGCTATCACGTTGGTGATCCAGATTGTCGGTGTGCCGCTGATCGGTTATTGGGCAAGTTGCGGAAGTAGTCTCATTTGCTATCTCGTGATCATGCTCCTGTCCTATTTCATCGGTCAGAAGAAAGCCCCGATTCCATATGATATGAAGTCCATTGCCCAATATACCATGCTGACCTTCGGACTATTAGCGGTATATTATTATATACGCCATTATTTCGATTTGAACATGTGGGTGCTCATGGGCATAGGAACACTCTTCATTGGGGTGTATATCCTAAAAATGACCCGCCGCGATTTTCCGCTTAGCGGACTGCCGGTGGTGGGGAAATACTTTAAGTAAGAATTAAAAATTAAGAATAAAAAATTATATAGATGTTTTCAGGAATTGTAGAAACCATGGCTCAGGTCGTAAAGATTGAGACCGAGCAAACGAATAAACACTTCACGCTTCGCAACCCGTTCGGGGAAGCGCTGAGTATAGATCAGTCCATCGCGCACAACGGTGTGTGCCTGACGGTGGTGAAGATCGAGGGTGATCTCTATACGGTCACGGCAATGCAGGAGACGTTGAGGCTGACGAACCTTGACCTGCTGAAAGTAGGCGATTATGTCAATGTAGAACGCTCGATGCTGATGGGCGGTCGTTTGGACGGACACATCGTGCAGGGTCACGTGGATCAGAAAGCCGTTTGTATCGATGCCCATGAGACCGACGGCAGTTGGTACTACCGCTTTGAGTACGAGACCTCCAAAGAGATGGTAGAACGCGGTTATTTCTGCGTGGACAAAGGCTCGGTGACTATCAATGGTGTCAGTCTGACGGTCTGCGAACCGGACATAAAAGGCAACAAAGGCTACGTGTCTGTTTGTATCATCCCATACACAGAGGAGAACACCAACTTCAAGTATATTGAAGCCGGAACGGTGGTGAATATCGAGTTCGACATCCTCGGCAAATACTTGAGCCGCTATGCGGCAATTCTCAAGAATTGACATTTGATATTTGAAATTTTAATTAATAATTTATATTATCATGGACAAAATTAGTTATGCATTAGGCCTTTCGATGGGTCAAAATCTGATGGGAAGCGGTGTAGAGAAACTGAATTATCAGGATCTCGCCGCAGGTATCGAAGACGTGCTGACGCACGCACAGCCCAAGATCACGTATCAGGAGGCGCAACAAGTATTGAACACTTTCTTCCAAGAGTTGGAAGCAAAAGTAGCCGGAGCTGCTAAAGCAGACGGCGAGAAATTCCTTGCCGAGAACGCTAAACGCGAAGGCGTGAAAGTGACCGCAAGCGGTTTGCAGTACGAGGTATTGGAGCCGTCGCTCGGTCAGAAACCGAAAGCTACCGACACGGTTCGCGTTCACTATGAGGGTACGCTGATCGATGGTACGGTCTTCGACAGCTCCTACAAACGAGGCGAGTCTATCTCCTTCCCGCTCAACGGTGTGATCAAAGGTTGGACCGAAGGTCTGCAACTCATGTCGATCGGTTCGAAGTACAAGTTCTTCATCCCGTATCAACTGGCTTACGGAGAGCGTGGCGCAGGTGCTTCTATTCCGCCGTATGCAGCTCTGATCTTCACGGTTGAGTTGTTAGGAATTGAATAATCCCGTAATTACATAATCACGAAATAACGAAATATAAATTTATGAAAAAAATCAGTATCTTTATGTTGACCGCATTGGCAATGATTTCCTGCGGCAACAGTTACAAAGCACAAGAAGTTAAACTGACCAACGGAACGGACTCTATCAACTATGCAGTGGGTCTGCTCAATGGTCTGCAGATTAAGATGTATTACATGGCTAACGACAGCAGCGACGAGGCAGTAGCTGAGTTCATTGACGCGCTGGACAATGCCTACATGGGGAAGGAGGAGAAACTGAGCGAGATCGCAGAAGCAGGTCGTCAGTTCGGTAGTTCGGTCAAAGGATTCGAGAAGAACGGTTTGGCAGAGAACCCCGCATGGACTGTTAACGAGAAGCTGTATTTCCAAGGAATGGTCAATGCTTTCTTCGACGACACCACGATGATGGCAGCCGATGCAGCACAGGCATTCTTCATGAACGCTTATCAGAATAAGGAAGAAGGCGGTCAAGCCGGTGAGCCTATCATCGCTAAGTGTCCGAAGAGCGCCAAGACTCTGGAGTTGAACTCGTATAATGACTCGCTCAACTATGCGTTCGGTTATCTGAACGGTGGCCAGATCAAGGTGTACCTCTTGGCTGACGACACCACGGGTAACGCTATGGAAGAGTTCATCGAGAACGTGAACAAAGGTCTGAAGACCGACGTTCGCAACCCGCAGATTGTTGCGATGGGTAAGAACGTTGGTAAAGCAATCCGCGAGCAGGAACCGGTAGGTCTGTTAGGTATCGCAGGCATCGAGACCGATTTTGACATGATCAAACAAGGTTTCATCAACGGTCTGTACAACTACACCGAGCAGATGGATATGCAGACGGCAGGTCAGTATGTAGAAGCTACCGTTTCGCGTCTCAAATACGGTGATACCAAGGCTGAGGGTGAGAAATTCCTGCAGGAGAACAAACTGCGTGAGGGTGTACAGGAGACCGCCAGCGGTTTGCAGTACGAGGTACTCGTTCAGGGCAAAGGTCCGAAACCGACCGCTGAGTCCACTGTGAAAGTACACTACGAGGGTACGCTCATTGACGGAACTGTTTTCGACAGCAGCTACCAACGCGGCGAGCCGATCGAGTTCCCGCTCAACGGTGTCATCAAAGGTTGGACCGAAGGTCTGCAATTGATGCCTGTTGGCTCAAAATACAAACTGTATATCCCGTCTGAGTTAGGTTACGGAGAGCGCGGTGCCGGTCAATCCATTCCGCCGTTCGCTACCCTGATCTTCACGGTTGAGTTGCTGGAAGTAAAATAACAATTCACAAATTACAATTCACAAAGCGTCCTATAAACTTTTGTGCAAAACTTAAAGAACCATACTTATTCTAAATGTTAGTACTAAACTCCAATAGCCCTTTGTACATTGTAAATTGTACATCGTAAATTAACAAGATGGGCATCATCGCTAAGCAATCGATACGTGGCACAATAGTGACCTATTTAGGCATCGCCGTAGGCGTTGTCACCACGTTCTTCGTGTTAACCCGTTTCCTCACCACCGAGGAGATCGGGTTAGCACGAGTGCTTATCGATGCGGCTACGCTTTTCATCGGTCTGGCGCAGTTAGGCACCAACGCCAGCATCATACGGTTCTATCCGTATTTCTCGTCTATCAGTCCGAAGGACGGTCTAACAGCAAAGCGGTCTGATGATGACCACGGTTTCTTCTTCTGGGCAATGGTAGTGCCGTTCATTGGTTTTGTGGTGTTTGCTATCATCTATTGGGCGTGCCGCGTGCCTTTGGGAGCTTGGTTTGGGGACAAGTCGCCGCTGTTCGTGGAGTATTACTATTTCGTGTTGCCATTAGCGTTCTTTATGCTCTACCAGACTATCTGTGAGAGCACCTGCAACGTATTGATGCACATCGTCGTTCCGCGCGCGGTACGCGAATTAATAGTACGTGTGGGCCTGTTGGCTATCTATCTGCTCTATGCGTTCGGTATCATCTCTATGGACGGATTGGTGATCGGTATCTGCATCAACTATGCGGTAGCGGCACTGATCAACCTTTGCTATTTCTTCTCCCTGCGACAGATTAGCCTCAAGCCCGATTGGACTTTCCTCAAAGCCAATAAGGCCCTTGTTCACCGGTATCTGGTGTATACGGGTTTCCTGATCATCTCTGCGGTGACTACTGTGTTAGCGCCTACTCTGTCGTCGTTCTTTGTGACGGCGAAGATGGGTCTGGATAACACCGGTATCTTCGCCATCGCAACCTATATGGCGGTGATGGTCAGTATTCCTAACCGCTCGGTAGCCGCTATCGCTTCGCCGCAGCTCGCTCGCGCTATCAAAGATCAGAACCATGAGGAATGCAGTCATCTCATCGGTCAAGTGACGCGTAATATGCTGCTTATCGGCGGGTTCATTCTGCTCGTTATTTGGGTCAATATAGACCTCATTTTCCATATTTTGCCTAATGGAACTACGTACGCGTCCGCGAAGAACGTAGTTCTTATTTTGGGCGTCAGCCAATTGGTTTTGGCTACGTTCTCTATTTGTTTCACAGCCCTCAACTACAGCCGTTTCTATGCCTTCAGTCTGTTGCTGTCGCTGATACTGACGGTGAGCGCATTGCTGCTGAATAATTATCTCGTACCACTATATGGTATGGAAGGTGCCGCAATGAGCAACCTGCTGTCATACGGGCTGTATTACGTGCTGACCATCTGCACCGTAGTACCACTATGCCGGATTCGGGTGATAGACCGGCGCTGGTGGGCTATCTTGGCGCTATTGGTAGTGCTCTTTGCAATCAATGCGCTGTGGTGTCGGTTCGCACCGACGATGAATATCTGGGCAGACAGTCTGCTTCGCAGCGCAGTACTCATCGGCGGAGGAGCACTCATCGCCTACAAAGCAGAGCTCTCTCCAGAAATAAACAAAACCCTTCGAGATCACGTGATCACGAAATAACGTAATAACGTAATAACGTAATAACGAAAAAAATAAGAATGCGTTTTTTTATCACTTTCGCATATGATGGCACTTCCTTCCACGGCTCGCAGACGCAGCCGAACGGAAATACCGTGCAGGCAGAGATGGAAGCGGCTTTTGCTACCATCCTGCGTGAAGCAGTGCCGCTGACGTTCGCCGGAAGGACGGACGCCGGTGTTCATGCTGAGAAGATGGTAGCGCATTTCGATTGGAGCAAAGACCTGCCTGCGAACCTCGCCGGACGACTGAATAACCTGCTGCCTGCCTCCATCGCCGTTAGCCACATAGAGCGAGTGACAGACGAGGCTCATGCGCGTTTTGACGCAGTCGAACGGACGTATTACTATAGGATCACCGACCGCAAAGACCCGTTCACCTATATCAATCACACGCGCGTAGCGAAGGGGCTGGATTTCGAGGCAATGAATAAGGCGGCACGGCTGCTTATCGGCAAACAGGACTTCGCTTCGTTCTGCCGCACGCACACGGATGTGAAGACCACTATCTGCGATGTCAGAGAGGCGCGATGGGTGATCGAGAACGAGCATGAAGCGTATTTCGTCATCTCTGCCGACCGGTTTCTGAGAAACATGGTACGCGCAGTAGTAGGCACGCTCTTCGAGGTCGGACGCGGACGAATGACGGAGCAGCAGATGGCGGAAGTCATTGCCTCCCATGACCGCTGTCGAGCCGGACACTCCGCTCCCGCAGAAGGGCTGTCATTGGTCGAGATCAAATACCCAACTGACCTCGTAATAACGTAATAACGTAATAACGTAATAACGTAATCACGTAATCACGTAATAACCAAAAAAAGAAAACTAAATAACAAATATATATTCATAATTTAATTTTTAATTCATGAAAAACTATTTCTTCTTGCTGCTTGCCGCAGCCATCATGGGCGCTTGTTCGTCCAAGTATCAGACCACCAAGCAAGGTGACATTGACGATCTGACCAAATTGGCGTCTTTCAAGATGCCGAAAGTGCCGGTTCCTTCTTTCCCGAAGAGCACCTACAACGTGCTTGATTACGGAGCAGACAACACCGGCGTTGTCCTTGCTACGGAAGCTTTCCAGAAAGCTATCGATGAGTGTACAGCTGCCGGAGGCGGTACCGTCATCATCCCGGAGGGTATCTACACCACCGGTCCTATCACCCTTAAATCGAACGTACGTCTGTACACCGGGAAGAACTGTTTCGTAGTCTTCTCACACGACCTCGATCTCTATGAGATCTATGACGAGTGGTTTGAGGGCATCCCGACCAAACGTTGCACCTCACCGCTTAACGCACGCGACGCAGAGAACATCGCTATCACCGGTTTCGGTACTTTCAACGGTAACGGCGATTGGTGGCGTCCGCTTAAGAAAAGCAAAATGGCTCCGGGTCAATGGAAGAAACACCTCAAAGAGAAAGGCGGCATCGTAGCCAATGATATCTGGTATCCGGATTCCGCTTCGCTGCTTGCTCAGAGTTATTGCATCGACCAGAACGTGCCGGTAATCGAAGATGACAGCCTCTGGCAGGTCGTTAAGTCGTTCCTCCGTCCGGTAATGCTCCATTTCGTAGGATGCAAGAACATCCTCTTGGAGGGTGTTACGTTTGAGAACTCGCCGGCATGGAACCTTCACCCGATGTGCTGCGAGAACCTGATCCTGCGTGACCTCAATGTCCGCAACCCGTGGTACAGCCAGAACGGCGACGGAGTGGATGTAGAGTCTTGCAAGAACGTAGTGATCAGCCGCTGCTCCTTCGACGTAGGAGACGATGCTATCTGCATGAAGTCCGGTAAGGACAAACCCGGACGTGACCGCGGTATCCCGACAGAGAACGTAGTAGTCGATGACTGCGTCGTTTATCATGGTCATGGAGGTTTCGTCTGCGGATCGGAGATGTCCGGCGGCATCAAAAACGTAGAAGTGCGCAATAACCTCTATATCGGTACCGATGTCGGTCTGCGTTTCAAATCGACCCGCGGACGTGGTGGTGTAGTAGAGAATATCTACATCAACGGCGTGAACATGGTCAATATCCCGAACGAAGGACTCTTGTTTGACCTTTTCTACGGCGGTAAGGGAGCCGGTGAAGAGACCGAAGAGGAACTCGCAGCACGTATGAACGCAGAAGCTCCGGAGGTAAGCGAAGAGACTCCTGCCTTCAAGAATATCGTCATCGAGAATGTCAAAGGCTCCAATATCAAACGCGCTATCTATTTCAATGGTCTGCCGGAGATGAAGATCCAGAATGTGACCTTGCGTAACGTGACGATGAGTGCTACCGAAGGTGCCCTCTTCCGTCAGACGAATGGTCTGATCATCGAGAATGTCAACATCAAAGCCGAGAAAGGCGAAGCCTTCTCTCTCGCTCCGACGGTAGAAAATGTGAAGATCAATTGAGATTTCAGAATTAAAATTTCTTCGGTATGACGTCATTACGTAATTACGTTATTACGATCTATACTCTGTCAGCGAAAGCGGTCTGTGTTCTATCAGCCGCTTTCGCGGCAGTCCTCTTTGCGGGTTGTAGCCCGCGAGTAGCGACTTCATTCTGGCGAATCGGCACTCCTGCCGATTCGACCAGAGAGGGCTATGCCGTTCTCTATGAGGGCGCCAAGATGCGGCACTGCTACCCTATCACCGAGTGGAAGACTACCGATGAGAAAGAGGACGTTTATCATTCACTTCATCACCACGGCGTAGCGGTGGAGTCCGAACTGATGGCATACCGTATCTATTTCGATAATAAACAGACCATCGATCCGTATTGCAAACGCAAACCGCAACTCGAACTTGCCCGGAGTTACTGGTATCCCAATGACAGTCTCTTGGCGGCAGGTTACGGCGATGACATCCTCCGCGTAAGCGGTACTGTGGGCGTCGGTTCCGTCAAGTACTGGAACGGCAAGAAACATGCGCATATCGAGAATATAGCGGAGCGCTCTCAGCGTATTGTCAAGCAGACTCGTAACAAAGCCACTATTGAGGTCGCCGTCAAAGGTTGGAAGGTACCACATAATAACTCTCAACTAGACGACTTCTCTCAACTCTCAACTTTAAACTCTCAACTAGTAAACCTCTCCGTCCAATATACGATGAAGGCGGGACATCGGGATCTGCGATGCGATGTGACGCTCTCCGAAGCAGTGGAAGGTCTCTGTACGGGCGTACAGACCATTCCCGCGAAGGGCGGCAAGGATACGGTAACTATCGTTCTTCCTAACGGAGTTCTCCTCGCTTCTTGGGGCACGGATTGGCCTGTGAACGACTCCGCCAAGTATGCCAAAGAGACGGTCGGTCTCGCAGTCTTCATCCCCAAACAGTTTGCCGGTTCCCTCGTCCACGACAAGCAGAACAACCTCTGTCTTCTCAATCTCACAGGCAAAGCCGGTCGTACAGCGAAGCGGTCTTACAGTGATAGCGGTCTTACAGCGCATCGGTCAGAAATGGCAACCTGCCATTTCTATCTTACCTGCTGCGGAGCGACAAAAGAAAACCACCCCGTGGCTCGTACAGCCGAGGAGTGGTACGCCTATCTCCGCAAATGGGCAAAGGGATTAAAGTAACAACGTCCATTACGTCGGGATACTATCCCGACAAAACAAACGCTGCAAAATTATGGATACCGACAAATGGCATTGGCAGGAACCGGGAACATGGAAAGGCATAGGAATATACCATGTAACATTGGTCGTTTCGAGCCGTGAAACATTGTTGGGGAGTCTTGTCATTCCGGATAACGATCCTGCGAAAGCAAGAGTAGAGCTTAGTCAGCTTGGACGAAAAATCAAGGCATGCGTAGATGACATTCCTGTACGGCATCCGGAAATTCGCATTATTCAGTTAAGGATGATGCCTGATCATTTGCATGTGATTTTGTATGTCACTAAGCCTATGTCTTTTAGTATAAAGATGGTTGTTAGAGGCTTATGGCAGGGTGCGAAGAAAGAGGGACGAGAGAAATTCACAGAGGTTCCGTTTATACGACCTATGTCACATTGCGGACAATTAAAAACGATGATTCGCTATCTCCAGATGAACCCCCAGCGTTTGGCTACGAAGAAATTAAAACCAGGTTTTTTCTATGTACAGCGGGATATAGAGATAAACGGTAGAATATATAGCGGAGTAGGTAATGCGGCTATCTTGACAGCCAAACGGTACATGCCGGTACACGTGCGACGGACGATGGTAGAAGCTGCTGAGCATGGAGATGATAGGCAGCTGAAGGACTATATGAACGCATGTGTATTAGCGGCTCGGGAAGGAGCAGTTATGGTATCTCCGTTCATAAGTCCCTATGAGAGACAAATACAGGCGAAACTATTGGAAGAAGGGCTTCCTTTTATTTACATAGCGGATAATGGTTTTAGCGAGTATTATAAGCCGGCAGATGGGCTGTTCGATGCCGTTGCAGCCGGGCATGTAATGATCATAACTCCGTGGGAATATAACCCGAAGAAGGGTCATGTGACGAGAGAAGAATGCACAACGATGAATAAAATAGCAGAAGACATAAGCGAAGAATTGACTAAATTATGCAAGAGTTAGGGCAAAAAATATGCAAATCGGGAGTTAAACTCACTTTTTGCATAAATTCTCTACTATATATATATGCAAATTTTCTTTTTTAAGCCGCAAGACACAAAAAAGGCTGCGAGATGCAGCCTTTTTATGTATATCCAATATCGGATTAGAAAACAGGATCACGACGCTTAGGAGCAGGGTTCACTTTACCGCTTGGGGTTTCTAAAGCCATCGGATATAAACCTTTTACATCAGTTATCTCCATCGTCGGTATGCAATATATTTTCTTCTCCATAGTACTCAATTTTTGATTTCGAGTGCAAAGATACTGCTTTTTTTTGATATATGCAAATGTTTTGCAAAATTATTTTACTTTTTCACCCGTTACGCTATACATTGCGCCTTCCGGAGTAATGATATAGAGCATATTATCGATAAGCACTTTGCGGTTTCCGTCCTCATCTACATTCAGTTCATCCATGCCGGTAGCTACTGACGGTGCATTATGTCTTGCAACGATGCGCAGACCGTAACCTTCGGTTGTACCCTTAGCCAAATCAATCGTGTACGGACTTGCACTCAGCGACCAGATGATGCGGTCATTGTAGGTCAGATAGAGCGTAGCATCCTCCGGAGCTTGATCTACCGCAATCTCGTAGGTCTGCGCTTGTGGAGCGAAGAACGAAATCGGACACTGTGCCTTATCGTCCATCAACGGCATCTCAATATCGCAGAGACGCAGATCATTATTAACCGTCCACATCTGCGCTACTTTCGCATCTTTCGGCGTACCCATCTTGAGCAGGTCATGACCAATAACGTATTCGCCCGTAGCCTCTTCGCTTGCCGATACCCACATACGATCGGTATAACGATCTTCTCCCTCAGCAGTCAGCGTCAGTCGGAACTCATCCAGTGCACGTGAAGCATACTGCGGAGCGCGCAGAGCTTTCGTACCATCAGTAGTAGTCAGGTCAATAGTACCCATATTTGCGTCAGCTTGTACAAAGAATGCTGTACCAACTGCATAAGCTTTTTCATCTGCATCAAATGCCTCATAGATCTTCTCTTGGAAGTTGTAAACCTGTACTTTTCTACCGCTCAAACCGGCTAACTCTCTATGCTGCAAGGTACCATTACCCAAACCATTCCAACCACGATCCTTTGCCTCTCCGATAGAAGAATACTGTGCAGTGCAAGAACCATTGCTCAACAAATTAGAGCCGGACTTCTTCTTGAAGATAAAGGTATTCCACGTCTTTGTCTCTTCCAATGTTATCGTGTAGATACGTCCGGGCTGCATAGTTCCGTTGAATAATGCCCAACCATTTCCGCTTGAAGCACGTTTTACTTCATCATAAGACATTACGAGGTAGTCCACTCCATTCGTCAGTTTGTTCATATAATTATCATAAACACCGTTGAGCACCTCTACCTCAAACGGAACTGTCATATCGTACCAACCTAACGTAATATAACCGCGAGGATCAAAGCTCATCTGGAAGTAAGCGTCGCGGTTGATGTGCAGATTAACGTCACCGCTTACCTGACCGGAAGTAGCTGCATTGGACGAGTTGCCGAGGGCTGCATCGAGTGTGAAGTCACGAACTTGCAGATCAGCGCTACTACCCAAAGCGAGTGCTCCGTCACTCATCACATGCACGTCTCCGTACTCAGTGCGAGCCTCACTGGTTCCATTAACCGTCAGCGTACCACCGCTGATGACAGCAACCGAACCGGTGCTCTCAATGGTCAGATCGCCCACCGTAATATCCTCATCGATTACCAGATCACCGGTAACAAAGATATCCGGATCAGAAGAAGGTACACTTCCGGATTGCCAGTTAGCAGGATCATCCCAGTTGCCGTCACCCTTTGCATTGGTAAAGGTATTGGTTGACGGAGCTGCACCGATGGTTACATTGATTGTAATTGCTTCCGGTGCCAGATAGTTCGTACCTTCTGTCTGAGCAGCCTGTACGGTTACCGTTTGTCCCGGAACCAAGATGGTCAGCACACCTGTCTCAGCATTGATCTTTGCATAATCGTTGCCGGAAACAATGCTATAACTGATAACTCCATTGGAAACAGAACTTGCCTCGTACGTTACACCCGTTGCATTGTATGCCAATTCGGTCGGAGCAGTAGTCCAAGTCAAGGAAGCCGCAGCTTTCTCAACCGTCAGACTAACCGTGGCATCCAATTCTGTATAGTTACCGTTAGTCGGTTTGAAATGAACTGCCAGGCCTTCGTGTGTACCGGCATCCAAGAGGGCTTCATTGTTTCCGGTATTCCAAACCCATTTTCCATCTGTACCTACATTCGACAGCTCGGAATCATTGACTGTCTGTCCATAAACGATATTCGCCGCAGAAGGAGTAGCTTCCGGTGTTGCCGCAATAACATTTATCTCAACCGTAGTGGTAGCAGAAGCATAATAAGCAGCATCGTCCGGAGTGAATGTAACCGAATAGCTATGAACACCGACATTATCCGTAATCTGCTGTGCAGGATTTGTCCATACGAAAGTTCCATCTACAGGAGTATTTTCTACACCTCGTAATGTCACCGTTGCCGAACCATCAGAAAGCAAACTTGTGCTAAGAGCCGCCAAATAGGTCACATCGGTTCCCACCGGTGCTATAAGAGCAGGAACAGCTTTGCTGATAGTGATGGATTTTTCGGCATAGGTCTCGTAATATCTATCGTTTCCGTCTTGGATAGCCTTAATCGTCACTGTTCCAGAAGTAATGATTTCCAACTCATTGCCGTTAACAATACGGACGATTTCCTCGTTAGAGCTCTCATAGCGAACTTCTAATTCGCTGGTAGCTGTTGCTGTTAGGGCAGGCAGCGCATCGGTAGTCAAAGCTGCTGACGGTAAGTTAAAGTTTTCTATCTCCTGATTCCATCCTGTAGTATGGAGACGAATAGGAATTGTAATAGTTGTCGGCTCCGCTTTAGAGTCCGTGATAACTATTGTATCCAAATACTCAGCATCCTTCTGCGTCGGAGTGTAACTAACCACAAACTGATCCTCTCCGAAGTCCTCACAACCATCGCCCAACGATGAAGTACTCAAAGTCAACAAACCTTTTTTGGTAGAGATCTTCATCACATCAATGTTGGAATGACTAATGGTTACCGTTTTCTGCCAGAGTGCATTAGTCTCTACTTCCAGATCCACCACGGACACATCGGATTTCATAAACTTAGGACGAGTCACACGGATATTGCTAATCGTATGGTCTGTTCCGGCCTCCAGTGTCCTAAACCGGATTTTAGTAGCCGATTCATCCAAAGTGATATTACCAGATTGTGTATCGCCTGTTCCAACAACTTGGTTATATACCTCATACCAATCCCACAGATTATTAATGTACGCATATTGCTCGACAATAAGAGAGGAATAACTCGGAGCAGTTCCCCATGCTCCTTTTTTGGTACCATGTTTGGCAGTAAATGTCAGAGTCTGAGGAATACCTGTCAGTGCAAATTCACGCTCATTATTGTTTAGTGTCAGCGACCCCAGTGACAAAGCCAAGCCGTTACACTGCGAATTAGGATTACGCACGATGACATAGTTATTCTGCGAAATAGGCAACCACTCCACATCATTCGCATCTTTACCACCTGCCTGCAATGCTGTAATATAAGTTTCACCTTCGCCCTCAACGATTAAGGTATTCCCCTCGACACGTACCACGTTATCATTTGCCGATTCATAGGTAATATCCATTCCACTTGTAGCAGTTGCATTCAATGTCACTTCTCCGCTGGTCGTCAATAAACCATACAGGTTCTGATTCCAAGTAATGACTTGTTTTTGCAACTCAGTTACTGTAAATTCTTTCGTATCATATACCTCTTTAAAGTAATCATCGCCAGCCTGATAAGCAGTGATGTTTGCTTTACCGGTACCTACCGCACTCAGCACTACACCGTCTATCACTTCTATCACATCGGTTTTGTCCGACGTGTACGTTATCTTTCCTCCATTATTTGCTGTTGCAATCGTAGTAATCACCTCATCCGGGTATTGCTCACCCACGTTCATGGCGTAACCGGTTGCTACCAAATCGCTATTCCAAGTAATAGCCTGCGGACGTTTGGTCGTCTCTGCCGTCACATGGATCGTCTTAGTATATTGATTCTCTCCATTACTGATTGTAATGTCACCCGAGAAAGATCCCTCTTCTCCATGGGAGAAACGGATAGTCAACTCTTGAGAACCATACTTTTCAAAGTTACCAAAAGAGGTCGGCGTTACCGAAAAGCGATTATTGCTACTTGTAACCGTTAACGGCGCTATATTACACCAGTTAACCAACACCTTGCTACTAACATTACCTGAATTGATAATCGCCGATCCGAAATCTATACTGGCAGGATCAGGATTTTCAACGTATTTTAACTCTGTAATATTAATATCTTTATAGGTATTGGAGAAGTTACATGAGTGATGGAAACGAATATAACGGGTTGTCTTTTTAAGTTGGATAGTTCCAGAAGACTGATAAGCATCATTCGCGCTGGGCGAGGAATTATCCCAAATACGGTGCCAATTGCTATTATCTGCACTCTCCTCTACATAAAGCATGTAAACATTGTTATTTCCTTCTTTACTATCATCGATAGCAAACTTCAATCCATCAGGACATTTCAACGATGGGTCTCCTAAATGAATTCCAAAAACATCAAAAGGTATATAGTGGAAGGCATAGTTGAAAGACAACTTATCTGGGATACCGGTAAAATGTATCGTAGTAGAAGCAGGTGTCCAATCAGTTGCACTACCGGAACCTAATTTAAAGCCATCCGTATTTGTATACGGAACATGGTCACTTGGCGTCCCAGTAACCGTAAGGCTGAAATCAACCGTTTTGGCCTGATACGTATTCGTTTCCGCCAACGAAGCACGATAGGTTGCCGTTCCGACTGTACCTGCCGTCAACTTGTTATCTACGTAAGAAGCATATTGCGCACCGCTAACGTTAGTAACAACCACATCTGCATCAGAGTTCTCCTCAAAAGCCACATTCACAACTGTTCCGCGCGTAACGGATTTAGAAGTTGTAGTCGTTCCATTCATTTTAACTACCAAAGTCGGTGTTTTCTTGCTCACGTGGAAATTAAACACCTCTTGTTTATAAGCAATCGTACGTGTTTCCGGCTGTGTAACCGTAACTGTAGCATCGCCCAAACCAACTGCCGTAAAGGTTCCGTTTGCATAGCTCAAGACACCTGTAGCTGGCTCAATCGTCACATTCAAATCAGCAGTAGTATTGGTTGTGGTCAACGTAGCAGTCTGCTCCAACTCCAATGCGGTCGTGTTAACCGAAATCGTCGGCTGATATTTCTTCACCTTCAACGTAATTTCTTTATCCGCTGCGGTGTACTTATAAGTAGCGGTCTGCTTAACATGGATTGTAACCATCGTAGAATCAAACGACTTTGATTCGCTATTCGGAATAACAATTTTGTCGTTCGTTACATCATAATAAGCAATAGTAGCATCTGAACTTGTCGTTGTTACAGTAGCATTGCTATTTTTGTTCGAAATAATATTCGCGATTTCCTCACCCACATATTTCGTTTGAGCAGCAGCAACACTCAACGCTAGCGTATTATCTATCTTTGTCACATGGAACGAGTAATTGATAGTAGAGTCAAAGATAGCAGTAGTCTCCGCTTGAGTAAACGTAGCCGTAGATGAACCTGCATTCAAAGCCTCAATAGTAATGGTATTCTCGCTACGAGTAATACTCAATATGTTCGTACTATTATCCTGTGTAGCCGATGCCGTAAAATCTCCATCCAAGCCATCACTCACATGCTCAACAGTCAGCGTTACCGTTTCTCCAACCTTCAACTCTTTCGTCTCATCCTTGCTAAAACCATTCGGCGTGAAGATAGGTGTGTCTTTCGACTTAACTTGGAACGTTTTTGTGATCGATGTCGCCTCACTATACGTACAATCACCTGCTTGCGAAGCCGTAATCGTCGCAGAACCTACTGCATTTGCAGTTAATACACCACTAGCATTTACAGACAAGACGGATGGATTGCTTGAAGAATAACTTACTGTCAAACCGGAAGTTGCAGCAGCAGAAATAATTTGAGTCGCTCCATTAAGCATATTCGTCTCAATCGAACTCTCATTTTCCCAAGAGAGCGTTTGAGCATTTAAATTACCCGTTCCGCTCAAGCTGACCGTCTTTGTCAATCCATTTCCGGAGAAAATCAATGTCGCCTTACGCGTTCCGTTGCATTGAGGATTGAAATAAACTGTCACGGACTTCGATGTCTCCGTGCTTGTATTATTCTGAACAACCGTTTTAATTTGGCTGGACGAATTACTCTCAAACGAGAAATCAGTAGCATGGTCTCCGGTGATAGTTGCCGTCATCGTTCCCACATGCACATAAGTAACACTCACACTCTTACTATTTCCCCAACCGGACTTTACATTCCTTGACCCAAAATCAAGCGAAGATTTATCAGCCGTCAAACGCGCAAAGATGGCGTATTGTGTATTCGAAGGCTTATCAACCGTACCCCATCTATCGCCCGTGCCATAATATGTAAGAGACATCGGATTAGTTTCTGTCCCGCTATTTGCAGTCGCAGAGGTAGACCATCCCTTAAAAACATAATTGGAGTTTGCAATAGTGGCAGTATACGAAAAGGTTGCAGATACTTCAGTGTATCCTGAAAACCAACCACCTCCCGATTTTTTTGTTTGGCTACCATTATTAGACACGGTAGCCGTACCACCAGTTGTCGGACTAGCTGCAGCAGAAGCTGTAAAATGTACATCACCGGCTCCAGCCCACGCACGCTCATTAACGCCAAAAAGCCCAAACACTATGAATAGCATCGGGGCAATGACGGACCAAATACGGTGGTTTATCGATCCAATCCTAGACTTTTCACGGTACGTCTCTGTACCTTCTGCGTTGGTATTACGTACAATGTTCATCTTTTTCATATCTTTTTCTCCTTAAATTTTCGTTTTTTTGCGTCCGAACAACCGCCGGCTGCGTAAATTATATTGTTTGTTTATATTTTGCAATGAAACTTTGAGACTTTGAGACTTTGAGACTTTTTCATGTCCATTTGTCCATTTTGTCCATTTGTCCATTTGGGCATTTTGTCTTTCGGTCAAAAATTATCAACAATTGAAGACAATTTACTTTTCTTCTAATCCTAATTTCGGATCTTGTCCTTCGAAGAAGCGCTTTGCACTTAATGGGCTTACCACTTCTCTACCCGTTTTAGACTCCAACTCTTGGCGCGCTACTCTCGCTACATTTCCTCCCTCAGCAGCACATTGCTTGTTTTCTTCCATTGTTTTCGGGTCACGCGCTTTGGTAATACTCGTGGTTGATAGCTCAGCCAACATATTCAGCACTAATTCCTCATTGGTCATATTATCGCGCAAGTTCTCTTTCTTCAACCCCTTAAACTTCTTATACTCACGCGCAGTCTTTCCCGACCAAGCCTGATAGATTATATCCGTAAGCGTTGCGTATTCTTGTCCTTCTTGCACACCGTGCTTATCCCACTGGTCTGTCAAGTCCTTACGAATCTCAATACTCTTGAGACGTTGGTTAATCCAGTTATCCGAATAGCCCAGACGCTTATAATCCCGCAATGCTTGTTGAATACTCAGTTCCGGGTCTTGCAGTTGGTTCAATCGCTCTGCTGCAACCTGCGCCATCCAGCGCTTGAAAGGTTCAGCCTTAGGCGACGGAATGGATTGTACCAAGCGGAGCACCCCTTCTGCATCAGCAAAATTAATTTTTTGCTTTCCTCCGGCAGTTTGGTATGAAAGGGGGGTGACAATTTGTCCCCACCCTTTCTCCAGTTCCGGTTCTCGCTTGCGCATCTTCTTCAGATAGTCTGTCGGGTTAACACTATCCGTCAATACAGCCACTACGTCCACGATAGAGAAGAACCATTTCTCTTGCTCTTCATCCCAAACAGTACGTATCCGTTTGCTATCAAATAATTTTATGGCTTCTTGCTGTGACATACTCGTTTTTGGTGTGGTTTTGCTAACTGGATTTTGCAAAATATACGATTTTTAAGATTTAATGCGTATTTTCTGAGCCACAGTTACCAAAATCGAGTGCAAAATTAATATTTTCAATTGACATACGCAAATTTTTACCCTCTCGCGCGTGCGAATAATAATAGAATATAGCAGTTTCTTAAAATTTGACCTCTTTTTATGCTATATAACATACATTATTATACTGTTACATTAAGAAACCGCATAAAAATAATCGCACACGTACGTGCGCGGTTATAAATAAGGTGAAGGAATTTCCTTTCAACCTTTCATTTCAGCAAAAAAGTCCTTAAAAAGTCTTTGAAAACTCTTTGAAAAGTCTTTGTAAAGTCTTTCGCCGTTCAACCTTCCACAACTCCTGCATCGAGCCAAGACTGCACAGTAGCGGTCACATCGGTCATCGCTTGTTCGGGCGAGACTTCGTACTCGGCACAAAGGGCTTTGCAAAGAGAGTTGACATCAAACGAACCATGTTCAGCCGTCAGTTCTGCGGCTTTCTCCCACAGAAAAGCAGCTGTCTCGTTGAGGGTGATCATCTTGTTGAAATTGATCAGTTCCATGGACTCACCCACCAAAATATACTCGTTGCCTAATTTGCGCAACTTAAAACCTTTAATCGTTTTCATATAACTATTTAATTTTTAGACAAAAACATATAAAACCCTTTTAAAAGCTTTTGAGCTTCGCTCTATGCGTTCTTTGCAGCTAAAAACTCCTTGTGTGCAAGCACCCAGATAGTTTTTATCTCCAAACTCCGCACTCTACCGAGTTAAAGCTTTCAAAAGCGATAAACATAAAAAACATTTTTTTCAATTCCTCTGACAACTATATGCACGGGGCAGAAATCATGCAAGCCCCAGATAGTATCCAAACTACATGTAAAGAGCGGATAATTAAAACAGATACATCGTATCGTTTTCAACATCCAAATAATAGTGCTCCGCCTGATCCATGATAGGAGCAAAGTTATAAAGTATACCTATTGGTTTACGGCTTAAACGCATATAGTTCCAAAGCTGCTGACGATGTTCTGCCACCAATTTTTCAACCGCCTTACACTCCACTATCACATCACCATTGATTAAAAAATCGACAAAATGTTTGTGCTTAATGGGTTTCCCGTGGTATGAAACCGAAAAGTAATATTCACGTTCATAAGGAATTTTTATCTCGTCTAATTGTATCTGCAAAGCTTCTTGATACATATACTCATTCAGAAATGGGCCAAGTTCACGATGTACAACTGCACAACAACCATTAATAGGATAGCACTTATTCTTAAGTTTTGTACATAATTCAGGATGTACATCCTTCAACCGTTTCAGAGTATATTGCATAAAAATTGTTTTTTTTGTTTTGATCCTTTGAATACTTTAACCCGCAAGGGTCGTGGATTAGTGATTAAAACTATCTGGGAGTTAACTCACAAGGAGTTTTAAACAATAATACACGTCAGAAGCAAAGCTTCAAAGTATTCAAAGGTGTTTTTAATGTTTTTGTCTATTTCGATTTAATAACACCACTTGAGGATCGAGTGACGGTATATTTTGAGCAAAAGCCATCTCCAGCGACGCATGTAATACCAAAATCGCCCTCTCACCAGCGGTTTGCGACGACCGGAAGGAGACTCTATTCGCTTAACAATACCGATAATATCCGAGGCTCCACAACGCTCTTCTCCGACCAGATTGCCGTCGCCCTGCAAAACTAATGTGTCACCCTCTATTCTTACCAAACGATGAAGAACGAAAGTCGGAGGCTTTTGATATTGGACATTGGACACTGGACATTGGACATTGGACATTGGAGAATTACTCTCAAGACGGACTAGTAAGATGTCACCTATACGCGGGCTGCGCGAAAGGGACGTGAGGATGACGCTGTCTCGGTCGCCTTCAATGAAAGGGCGCATACTGACACCGGAAGGCGTGAAACGCACCTCTTTGCCGTCCTTGAGCAAACGCTCAATCTCAGGAATCAATATATCATTCGCTATCTTCATTCGCTCTCTTAGTCTTCGGGTATATACAGGAAACAATCACAACCATCGAACGAATAACGGATCTCACGGATAGAGACCTTGGTTGAGGTGGTATTGGTGATCCGTATATGATACTTTCCGGGGATGGTACGCAACCTAATCTCGCCTTTCATGTATTCCGCATCCATATAATCGGTCCAATGAACGCTGTCACGGGAGAGTTGTATCTTGATATTCTCACATTTCGAATTTGTGGGAAAATGAAAAATATCCAAGACCGCAATACTATCCGCTGCTGTAGTGGTAACCGTACTGCCGCAGGCTCCTAAATTCATACAGATCGTATTGGATTTACTGACCGCGTCCAGACCGAAAGTAGCTCCTCCGGTACAGGTATAGGTCAAGAGGGGCGTAATACCCGTCAGGTAGGAATTGGCAAACGTCAGTTTAGCCGGATAGGCTGCGTCTGAATTAAAATCGTGTGTTACAGGCTGCTTCTCAGCCCTGCCGATCGCAGGACTGAGAAGCATTGTAAGTAACACTATTCGTAAGAGATCTTTCATTCAGAGCGCCTTACTTAACGGGCTGACCGAAGAGCGTATATTTAACGCCATCACGGAGGATGAGTACTTGTCCGTTCTCAACGATCTTACGAGTAGCGGAAGCAGCCTCTTCTGCCTGCTCTACACCGGTATACCAGCATCCACAAGCTGTGGAATAACCGCTATACGAAGCTCCACTACCGGCAGTAATAGCAATCGAGTTTACATAGATCGAATTGGTAGTACAAGTTACCTCTATTGCTACGTTTCCGGAAGCATTGCTGAATGTATATTCCAAGTCACGCAAAGCAGCGCCTCCTGTTTTTGTTACAGCTTGCGACACTTTCGTGCTGCCGACAGAGATTTCTATTGAACCGGCGCCCTTTGTCGCATTCGTACAATAGGTAACTACAACCTTGCTCACATCACTCAATGCTTCATTCGTTGTAGCCTTAGCTCCGGAGGTACCTGCCGTTACTTGAACGCCTTCTTTTGAGGTGTCATAGGCATTACCGTCCTGATTGCTGGTCCAACTATCGGTAGCATCCGCCCATGCTTTAGAGGTAAAAGTGTACGTAGTACTTTGCGGTTCGCCACCTTCGCCAGACTGCTCTGCATAGACCGCATAGATGGTAGTAGCTTCTGTGATCGCTTCACCTGCTTTGACATAGGTCGGAGCGGTAGTCTCGCTCTCATAGTCAGCGGTCTTGGTCCAACCGAGGAAGACCTTACCACACGGACAATCTAAAGGATTGTTAGCCGGAAGAACGACTGTACCGGTAGAGGTCGTTTGAGCAAACTGATTGCCGTTCGCCATGAAGGTGAGCGTGAAGGGATCTACCACCGGAGCGGGTTCCTCGATATAAGTGAGGGTCACGATCTGGTTGCTCTCCTTGATATTCAAGAGCGGTTTGCCGGAAACGCCTGTCCACGAAGTCTTTTTGCCGGATCCCGGGAAGGTGTTCTTCGGACAGTTATCCGTAGAGCCGTCCCAACCGATCTTCGTTCCTGTAGCGGAAACAACGGTATAGAGCGGAGAACCGGAGGTTTCTGTGTTATTCGGGACGTTATTCTCCCAAGCCGATGCATTGAAGTTCACCTTCCAGATGAGCAGACCGTGACCGGTGAGAGGTGCATCCCATCCTACTGCCTGACGGTTCTCGATATAATAGCGCAGACCGGAAGTGGTCGGGCCGACATACGAGCCGGAAGCATTGATCTGATAGGTTTGTTGGTTCTCTGTGCCGTTCGCATAGAGCGTTAGGTTCTGACCGGTGTTACCCAAGTTAATCGGGGTTAACCAGCCGAAGAAATCTTTCTCCCACGGGTCGTAGTTAGGCGGGCAGTGTCCGTCGCCGTTATAGCTACCACCGTCCATGATATTCCAATCATTAGGAGTGAGATTGTTTTCATAGTTGGTACCATAGTCGGTATCGTACAGATCGGGCAGACCCATTACGTGTCCGAACTCATGACAGAGTGTTCCGATACCACCGAGCGAGTTACCGGAGAGCTCACCGGACATAGCATAGTTATCGAGTTTTTTACCGCCTACTTTGCATTGGGTAGCCGTATAGGTGCAATTTCCGGAATAACGCGCGGATTCCACCGACCAGTTGTGCGGCCAGATAGTCTCAGAGGTCCCACCATCTGCTTGTCCTTTACCGGCATAGATGACATAGACGAAATCGACATAGCCATCTGAATCGGAGTCATAGTCCGCCCAGTTGATGGGTCATCACCTTCATCTTGACCGGGTTTATCGGTACCATAATATGCCACATTGCGGCTAAGGGTCACCGGTCCGAAGACATCAAACTGCGGACGATAGCTACCATTGGACTGATCCGCAAAATACTGACCTGCCGAAGGATACCCGCTATTCACGGTACAGTTGAGCGAGTTGCAAAGCTCGTCGAACACAGCCTGCGTATGGGATGACTGCATGCTTTTGTCCTTGAAGTTAGCCAAAATAACTACTCCTTTGGGAGCGAGGTTCGGTTCTGTGCCGACATCTTTGCGCTGACGGCGAGCTACACCTTTTGCTCTACGCGCACGAGCTACTTCTTTGGAAGGAGCGTCGCCTACTACTACGTACATTCCGTTGACTTCGCGAACTTGCTTGCCGTCACGGTTTAGCATGTAGTGGTAGAACTCATCGCCAAACTGCTGGATCTCAATCGTAGTGCCATCAGCTTGTGTACGTGTTTGCCATCCGCGTTTAGCGGGAACTGCATAAGCGGCGAGTGATAAGCCGCAGAGCAGCATCATTGTTACAACTTTTTTCATCATGTGTTTTTTTTGTTAGATTCAATACTCGATATATTCATCTGTTATTTTTCCAAAGGAGGAAAAAGTGCGCAAAGGTACTGCTTTTTTTTGATGTGTCCAAATTTTTTCAAAGAAAAAAACTCATTCTGTTACATTTTGCAGCCATTTAGGACACTCTCTGTTCTATTAGGAACAAGAATAACCATTATGCCACGGGTGCACAAATTGACGCAAATTGTAGAAAAAACGACTTTTTCCTTAATTTATTTGCGTATATGCGTGAAAAGTTGTACCTTTGCATCCGATTTTGCAAAATGAACTTAGCAAAACACAATAAAAACCAATTTTTTCGTTTAACTTAAAAACACAAAAAAACATGAAAAAGATTTTCACATTAGCTGCTGCCGTGATTGCAAGCATGGCAATGAGTGCTACGACGATTTTCTCGTACACATTGACAACTGCCGGCACTGATGGCACCATCTATGATGCCGAAGGAGGAACTGCCAAATGCGTTAAAGCAATGGCTTCGGGCGGTTCGAACGAAATCACTATCGGTGATCAAACATTCTACAAATTCAACTCCAGTTCTGCATGGGAGTTTACACTTGCCGACGAAGGCACTTTCGCAGAAGGTGATGTTGTCTCTATTACTGCTGCTTGTACCACAAGCGACAAAAAAGGTAAAGGTGTTAAATTGAATGGTATTGCCGTTACTGGTGATTTCCCGGCAAGTACCGCCAACACGCTCACATACACCGTTCAAGCAGGTGATGCTATTGATGGAAAAACTACTATCCGTGTAGAGCGTATCGACAGTGATATCAAATTCGGTACTATCGCAGTTGACCGAGAGGGCGTTACTCCTTCGACCGATCCGGTTGAGTCCGCTGAAATCAGCGGCGAGAACGCTTGCTCGCTTGGCGGTTCTGTAGAGCTGACTTGCAATGCCCCGAAAGCTACTGTATATCAATGGAGTATGAACGGTGCAGAGATCGAAGGCGCGACCGCTAAGAAATATACCTTTGCTCCGACTGCAGCTGGTGAATACAGTTTCACTTGTGCCGCTTCGAACGAATATAATCTCTCTCCGGTGGTTGCAGCTGCATTCGTTGTTAATGTTACAGATCCTGCTGATGCTTGCGGCGAATTGATCAAAGCCGTTTTGAATGGTGGAACTTCTGCGACAATGAGCGGTGTGCTCGGTGGTACATTTGACACCAACCTTGGTAGCGGTAAGTACAAATTGGACAAAGGAAAATACATCGGTATCCAACTCGCAGCCGGCTCATTTATGGCGGGCGATGTTGTAACAATTACGATGAGTACTGCTGGTCAGAACTATCCTTGCTTATTCGCAGATAAGGAACGCACCAACTGCTTGTTCTTGGCAACCGAGACTTCTGATGCAACCGAGTACCAAATCACTTTGCCGGCGGCTGCTACCGGTTTGACAACTCTCTATCTCTCGCGCGATGCGGACGATGCAACCTACAAGTGGAATCCTACCGTCTCTTCTATTTTCGTTACTCGTTCTTGCGAAGCAAGCAGCAATGCCGACATCGAGCGCCTGACTATCAACGGCGAGGTTGCTGAGGCTGTAGAAGGCGTATATAGCTATACTGTAGGTGCAAGCGTAGAACTGGCAGCTGTTACCGTTAATTATACCCTCGCTCACCCGAAGGCTACCGCTACTCCGGCAAGCGGTTTCACCGTTGACGTTCCGAACGCTGGTGATCCCGCTAACACCCAGGTAATCACTGTTACCGCAGAGGATGGAACTCAAGCAACTTATACCGTTTCGGTTGCCAAGAGCGCCGAGGCAAGCGAAGACGCTACGCTGAGTGCACTGTCCGTAGAAGGTTATACCCTTGATCCGGCTTTCGATGCTAACATAGAGGCTTACACCATCACCAAGGCTTATGGCGCTGCTGACCCGGAACTCTCTGCTGTTAGCGCTACTCCGAATGATGCAAATGCACACGCATATATTACTCAAATTGAGAATGGATTCAACATTGACGTAACGGCTGAAGATGGTTCTACCCACAAGTACTACACCATCACTATCGTAGAAGCAGCTGCTAAGAAAGCACTGTTAGAGGTTCGTTTCAGCAACAATGTACACGGCTATATCGCTAACGGCAACATCAACGTACCGTACCTCGAGGGCGACGCTGAGCCTGTATTTGAGAGCGCTACATTCTGGAAGGCAGACGGTGAGCCGACCGCAGCCGTAGTAGAGGGCAACCTCGTTGTTACCGGTATTGACGGTCAGACCGACACATATACCATCACCTATATTCCTGTTACCCCGATGGAGCCAATCTACGATGAGATCACCTTCGACGGCAACGAGATCGGTCAGTACATCTACTCCGTTTACGGATGGGATGCTGAAAAGGGTATTAAGTTCTCGAAAGACGTTGAAGAGGATGCTAACCACCGTATTTCGGAGGGTAAAGACCGTATCTTCATGGCTCTGCCGAGAGCACTTTCGATCTCTTTGGCCAGTGGCTCCGGAGCTAATCGCCCTGTTAAGGTATGGGTAAACGGTTCTATCGTATCGAGCATCACGAAGACAGCTGCCAAGAACGAAAGTATTCAGATTCCGTTGGATGGTTCGAAAGACAACTTCCTCGTCATTGAGAGCGATAAGAACAGCGGCGATGCAGGTTTCATCAAAATGCAACTTGAGGCATCCTGGGCTACCGGTATTGGCAATGCTGACGCTGCAGTAAAGGCAGTGAAAGTGATCCGTGACGGTAAGCTGTTCATCGAGAAGAACGGTGTGCTGTACGATGCACAAGGTACTATTGTAAAATAAGCAAACACATACGTATTGCCTCCTTTCCGCATACGCTTCGATCACGTATTGCCCCCTTTAAGCACTTTATAACAAAGTGATTTTGAGAGAAAAAAGCGTCATTTGGCGCTTTTTTCTTGTTTTGGTATATTTGTTGTACTTCGACCTCCTCCCCCATAAATGGGGACGCTTTCGGATTAAATGGGCATATAGGTCATTTTTATGCAAGCATAAATGCCCCATCATCCCATTTAATTCATAAAATTCCATTTTATTGGACGAAAAATGCCCGAACGCTTGCATATGTGCAAAATTTGTTGTACCTTTGCAGACTTTTTATAAAGATTTATAAAAATCACATGAATATTATCCAACATATAGGAGAGTACACGCTGCTGATGGGCAAGGTACTACGTTTGCCGGACAGGCAGCGGATGTTTTGGCGTCAGTACAGCCGAGAGTTAGAGAAGCAGGGTTTGCAGAGTTTGCCTATCGTGCTGATTATTTCTGTGTTTATCGGTGCTATTCTGACCATTCAGGCAAAGACAAACACCGAGAACCCGTTGTTGCCGACATATACCGTGGGTTTGCTGACCCGTGACACATTACTGTTGGAGTTCTCCAGCACGATCTTGTGTCTTATCTTAGCAGGTAAAGTAGGCAGTAACATTGCATCGGAGATAGGCACGATGCGCATCACGGAGCAGATTGATGCGATGGAGATCATGGGTGTGAACAGTGCCAATTATCTGATCTTGCCGAAGATCATCGCGTTCATGAGCATGATGCCGTTCTTGTTTATTATCTCGACAGCGGCAGGTTTGTTAGGCGGATGGGGTGTCGGTTACTTTACGGACATCATTACGATCCATGATTACCTGTTGGGCGTGCAGTATTCGTTTAACCCGTATTTCGTTTGGTACGCTATTATCAAGGCGTTGGTGTTTGCGTTTGTGATCACGAGTATGGCGAGTTATTATGGTTACTACGCGCACGGAGGTGCGCTCGATGTAGGACGCGCGAGTACGAACGCGGTCGTTAACTCAAACATTATGATTCTGTTTTTAGATTTAATATTGAGTAAACTATTACTATAATCGCCCAAGATTGGTCGATAGAAAAAGAAAATGATAGAAGTAAAAGACATAGTTAAGAGTTTTGACGGGAACGTGGTGTTGAACCATGTGAGTACCGAGTTGCGGGACGGAGAGGTGAATATGATCATCGGTCAGTCGGGTTCGGGTAAGACCGTACTGATGAAGAGCCTGATCGGTCTTCATCCCATAGACAGCGGTCAGATCTTATATGATGGCACAGATATTGCCGTGATGAGAGGTAAAGACATCCGAATGCTGCATCGTCAGGTAGGAATGCTGTTCCAAGGATCGGCACTGTTTGACTCGATGACGGTGATGGAGAACGTGCTGTTTCCGATGGAGATGTTCAGTACCAAGAGCAGGGCGGAGATGAAAGCACGTGCGGAGTTTTGTCTTAGGCGCGTGGAGATGCCCGAGCGCGTGTGGAACCTGATGCCGAGTGAGATCTCCGGCGGTCAACAGAAACGTGTAGCTATCGCTCGTGCGATCGTGTTGGAGCCGAAGTACTTGTTCTGCGACGAGCCTAACTCGGGTCTGGATCCGAAGACGAGTATCGTCATTGACACGCTGATACAGGATATTACAAGGGAGTATAACATCTGCACGATCGTGAACAGCCACGATATGAACTCGATCATGGAGATCGGCGATAACATCATCTTCCTCAAGGGCGGACAGAAAGAATGGCAAGGCAGCCGGCATGATATTATGACGAGCAATAATGAGGCGTTGAACGATTTTGTATTCGCGAGCGAGTTGTTTAAGAAAATAAAGACCACTGCGCAGTAAGACCGTTGCACTGTAGGACCGCTGCGCTGTTAGACCGTCCTACGGACTGAAAGACAAAATAGAAAATTTAAACAATATGAAGAAGATTTTAGTAGTAGCCCTAATGGGTTTGATGAGTATTGGATTATGGGCTCAGGGACATGCAAAAGGTCCTGCAAAAGTACCGGCTTACAAGGGATTGATTGAGCGCGTACAACCAAACGGAGATACACTGCGTACGTACCTGCGCGGGGACGAGCATAAGCACTGGATGATGACCGAGGACGGATGGCAGATCCAAGAGACCAAACGCGGATGGTACAAATATGCCAAGAAGAACCGCAAAGGAGAAGTTGTGACCAGTTGCAGAAAAGCGCATAATGCCGAGAAACGCAGCAAATGCGAGAAGAAATGGCTGGAGAAGAAAGGAGTGAAGGTTGGTCGGTAGTCGTTGGTCGTTGGTCGTTGGTCGAGGTACGATTGACAGTTGAGTTCACGCAAATATGCGCGAAAGATGAAGTAGTCGGTAGTCGTTGGTCGTTGGTCGATGGTCGAGGTACGATTGATTGACGATTGACAGTTGAGTTCACGCAAATATGCGCGAAAGATGAAAAAAGTAAGGATAATTGAAATTTATTTATGATAAAGAAGATTATTTGTATATTATTTGTATGCGGGGTCGCAGTGAGTGCGACGGCAGTGCCGGCACGCCGTGATGGTATGGTTCGGACAGCGGAAGACGGAACAGAGAAGATCGTGTTCCTAAATGGTGATGAGTATTTCCATTACCTGACCGATGAGGAAGGTAATTGGTTAGACGAGACGACCTTGATGCCGATGAGTGAAGAAGTGAAAGGCGAAAGGCTAAAGGTGAAAGGCGAAAGGATGAAGGCGAAAGAGAACCGGAGAAGGGCAAAAGAGCAGACCGGTTCGGATCGTCTTTTGGCTCCACGCGGAGCGGTTATCTTGGTGAGCTATAAAGATCAAGCCTTCCAACAAACCAATGAAGATATGACCGAATGGGCGATGGGCGAAGACTACACCTATAACGGTGCTACGGGTTCGATTCATCAGTATTTTTACGACCAGAGTTGGGGACAATACGATATGCAGATAGACGTGTATGGTCCGGTGACGGTCAGCAAGAACGCTTCGTACTACGGATCGAACGATTATTGGGGTAATGACCAACATGCTGATGAGTTGGTGAAAGAAGCGTGTATCTTGGCACATGACCAATGTGGAGCCGATTTCAGCCAATACGATTTCAACAAAGACGGCGAGGTAGATTGGGTTGTTATTCTGTATGCCGGTATGGGTGAAGCAGATGGTGGCGCGTCTTCTACCATCTGGCCACATCAGTATGATTTGAGTTATACGGGCATGAGTTTTATGTTAGACGGCAAATGGGTGAACCACTACTGCTGTCTGAATGAGATTGATGGTCAGACCGGTGATCGTTGCGGCATCGGTACTTTCTGCCATGAGTTCAGCCACGTGATGGGTTTGCCGGATTTCTATGCGACCACCGAAGGTGCAACGCACCGTACTTTGGGTAGCTGGGACATTATGGACTATGGACCATACAACAACAACGGCAACACCCCGCCTAACTACTCGGCTTACGAGCGTTGGTTCATGGGTTGGATGGAACCGACACTTATTCATAAGGCATGTCGGATTGAGTTGCCGGCTTTGCAGGACACCAAAGCCGCTTGTTTGATTACCGCTAATGGCACCTCCATCAGTAATATCCTGAAACCAAGTCCGAGTACGTTCTATCTAATAGAGAACCGTCAGCAGACAGGATGGGATAAATACCTGAAGGGAAGCGGTATGATGGTGACCAAAATACAATGGAATGAGTACAATTGGATCAACAATCTTGTCAATAACACGTCCAGTAGTATGGGTGTGGATATTATCGAGGCGAGAAAGAACACTTCCAGATATTACGACAGGAATACCGACCTGTACCCCAAAGGGGCAACAGAGTTCACCGATGTAGCCAAGTTCCAAGTGACGAATATTCAGATGAGCAATAAGATCATCGTCTTTGACGTCAATGGTGGAGGAGACGCGATCAGGTTGGACGTAGAAAGTATTCAGACATCCGATGTCAGTTGTCAGAAAGTGCTGAAGGACGGAAAACTCTATATAATGTACGAAGGACAGATGTACGATGCGATGGGAAGGGGCGTTAGTCGTTAGTCGATAGTCGTTGGTCGATAGTCGTTAGTCGATAGTCAAAAAAAAGATATGAAGATCATCAGTTATAATTTGAACGGAATACGTTCGGCAATAAACAAGGGACTCTTGGATTGGTTACGGGTCGAGAATCCGGATGTGTTTTGCATACAGGAGAGCAAGGCGCAGCCCGAACAGATCGATGTGATCGCTTTTCAGGAGTTGGGTTACCACAGTTATATTCATTCGGCGGAGAAGAAAGGCTACTCGGGTGTATGTATCTTCTCGAAACCAGAGCCGGAGAAGGTGGTAGTTGGTATGGGGATCCCCGAGTATGACCGAGAGGGGCGCGTGCTGCGTGCCGATTTCGGAGACATTACCGTGGTGGATGCCTATATCCCGAGCGGCACGACCGGCGGCGAGAGACAGGAATTCAAGATGGCGTTCTTGGAGGATCTGTTGCCGTGGGTGACGGAGCTGCGCAAAGAGCGGCCGAACGTCATCGTCTGCGGAGATTATAACATCTGTCATAAGCCTATTGACATCAATCATCCGGAGCGTCAGATCGGCGTATCGGGTTTCCTGCCGGAAGAGAGGGAATGGATGGATCGATGGGAAGCGAGCGGCATGGTGGACTCGTTCCGCGTGTTTGACCAGAGTGCCGAGCGGTATAGCTGGTGGAGCTGGAGAGCCGGTGCTCGCGCACGTAATGTAGGCTGGCGAATTGATTACCATTGGGTAAGCGAGAGTTTAAAGTCCCGATTGAAGGGAGCGAAGATACTAACGGACGCGGTACATAGTGATCACTGTCCGGTAATGGTGGAAATATCGTAATGACGTAATTACGTAATAACGTTATAACGAAGAAATATATGGATAAACTGAGAACAGAACATTTGATTAAGAAATACGGAAAGAGAACCGTTGTTAATGACGTGTCGATCGAGTTGGAGCAAGGCGAGATCGTCGGTTTGCTCGGTCCTAACGGAGCCGGAAAGACGACGACATTCTATATGACGACGGGTTTGGTGACCGCCAACAACGGTAAGATTTTCCTGAACGACATGGACATTACCAACTACCCTATGTACAAACGTGCGAAGTTGGGTATCGGTTACCTGCCGCAGGAAGCGAGCGTGTTCCGCAAGATGACCGTGGAGGATAACATCCGTTCGGTGCTGGAGTTGACTAATTTCAGCAAGGAATATCAGGCAGAGAAATTAGAGCAACTGATTAAGGAGTTCAACTTAGCGCACGTGCGTAAGAATTTAGGTGACCGTTTGAGCGGTGGTGAGAGACGCCGTACTGAGATCGCCCGCTGTTTGGCTATCGAGCCGAAGTTTGTGATGCTGGACGAGCCGTTCGCCGGCGTGGATCCGATTGCGGTGCAAGAGATCCAAGATGTCGTTTGGAAACTGAAGGACAGGAATATCGGCATCTTGATCACCGACCACAATGTGGATGAGACGCTGATGATCACTGACCGTGCGTACCTGCTGTTCGAGGGTAAGATCCTATTCCACGGCACACCGGAGGAGTTAGCGGCGAACCCGATTGTACGGCAGAACTACTTAGGACGCGACTTTGAGTTGAAACGCAAATCGAGACCGACGGAAGGGGATTAGTCGTTAGTCGTTGGTCGTTAGTCGTTAGTCGTTAGTCGATAGACAAACAATGAAAGGGGAAAAGGTCATCTTGATTCTGATGGTGGTGGCGATGATGGGTTGTCACCATGTGCCGGAGGTGGAGGTGCGTGCAAGAGAGTGCGCAGCGTTACCTGTGGGCGGTAGAGCGTCCGCTTGTGCCTGTAGCATGAACGGCAAAGGGTACGTGTTCGGCGGAAGAGATGAGAAAGGTACATATTTGAATGATTTGTGGGAATACGACCCGACGACGGACAGCTGGACATCCATGGGAAGTGTGCCGGGCAAGGGACGTGTGAATGCGATTATCATTGCTTACAAGGGTTGTTTGTATGCCGGTTTGGGGTTTGCGAAAGGCGGTGCGTATGAAGAAGAGACGCATCTACGCGATTGGTGGCGATGGAACGAGACGAGTCATCAATGGGATTCGTTGGCTCCGTACCCCGATAACACGACGATTTGTCCTATTCCTTATGTAACAGACGGGCGGATCTATGCCATCTACGGTGCATCGGACTGCTTCACACGGCATATGACTTGGTATGAGGTAGCTACGAACACATGGCAACGGGAGGAAGACAGCCACTATCGGGCGCTTTCGGCTTTCAAGGGCGTCGGCGCACAAGTGCAAGACAGGTACTATTACGGTTTGGGGTATAATAGTACAAATCTCAGTCAATGGTGGCGGGTAGATTTAGAAAAAGATAATTGGACGAAATGTAAGAGCCTGCCGAGCAAAGGCAGGACGTGCAGCGCCGGTTGCGCCAACGATACGTATATGTACGTTTTCGGAGGTCGTTATTTCGCAGGAGAGATGACCGGAGGCGAGGTTTTTGCCGATATGTGGCGATACGATCCGACCGATGACGAATGGTCTCGCGGCGGAGCGATGCCTTGCGGCAAAGCAGAGAACCAGATTGCTTTTGCTATCGGCAATAAGGTGTATTTCGGTTTAGGCGAAGACGAAGAAGGACGGACCATCAATAAGCTATACTGCATTGAAGAATAAGATTGTTTGGATAGGGATACTGCTTGCGTTTACGCTGAGCGCAGAAGCATGGAACTGGTGGCCGTTACCGATGGCTGAGCCGGACACATGCCGCGATACCTTGCTTTATATAGGTGAGATACGTGCGGTAAGTTCGAGCGGCAAAAATGCTCCTACTTGGCTACAGGCGAATAGAAACGGCGAGATCTCCTCGTTGCCCCACAGCGGAAACATGCGTGTCGGCATCATCAAACCCGCTACTCGTCCGAACCGATGGTTCGATTATGACGGAGCGGTGGTACTGAGCGGACGGGTAGCAGGGGGGCAGTCCGGTGATTCGAAACAGATAGAGGGTACGGGGTTCTTCAGCGCGCTATACGCGCACGTGCGCCTGTACATTATAGATATAAGTGTGGGTATTCAGCCGAAGACGTTCGGTCCCGGTGATCCGGAACTGAGTAGCGGCGGACTGCTGTTCTCGAACAACGCTCATCCTATTCCGCAGATCAGCATCGGTATAGACCGCTGGACGGCTTTTCCGGGTCTATTCGGCTATTTGGAAGTCAAAGGCGGTTTGAGTCAGGGCTGGTTAGGCGACAAGAACGGATATGTACGCAAGACGAAGCTGCATCATAAGTACATAGGCGGTCGTGTGGGCGGTAAGTTGCCGGTGAACATCAGCTATGAGTTCCACCACGCGGCGCAATGGGGCGGTTATTCGGAGACTTATGGCAATTTAGGGAATGACCTGAGTACCTTTTGGCGCGTAGCGTTGGGTCAAGGCGGAGGCAACACGCGTAATGAGATGCAGAACGCGCAAGGCAATCATCTGTTCAGCCAAACACTATGCCTCACCGTCAAAGGCGAAAGCTGGCATGTAGATGCCTATTGGCAGAATATCAATGAAGACGGTCCGGTACGGTTCATCGGAACAGGTCAGAACAAGAAAGACGGTCTTTGGGGTGTCAGCGCAGAGCAGAACAAGTGGCCGTTTATCAGCGGTGTGACGTTCGAGGTACTGCAAACGACGGATCAGAGCGGTCCTTTGCATGATCGGGACGGCATGGTCTTTGGGGGCAATGACAGCTACTATTGGAATAGCATTTACGGGCAGGGTTGGACGTATTTTGGTCGCACGATAGGCAATGCGTTGATGAGGCCTGACAACAGCCGCGTGTGGGCATACCATGGAGGTGTGAAAGGCGATATTTACGGTTTCCGTTACCGCGCGATGGTCACCTATGCGGACAACTACGGGACGTATCGTCATCCCTTCCGCAGCCATAACACTGCAGCGTTGTTAGAAGTAACAAAGATAGTACCTCAGGCATGGGGTTTGGAATTCGGCATCGCCTTGGCCGGCGATTTCGGAACACAATACGGCAATCAGTTCGGAGGAATGATTACCGTTCGCAAACAAGGAATAATTAAAAATTGGTAACTATATGAATTTTGTAGAAGAAAGCAACCGCATTTTTGCGCAGGCTGTGAAAGATTATCATCGTACCGACGATGTAGATGCTCCGATCAACAACCCGTATAAGGCGGGAACGATAGAGCACGATTTGTATCTGAAGAACTGGATCGACACGGTTCAGTGGCACTTGGAGGACATCATTCGTGATCCGAATATCGATCCGTTGGAGGCGTTAGCTCTCAAGCGTCGTATCGATCACAGCAATCAGGATCGTACGGACTTGGTAGAGCGTATTGACAGCTATTTCTGGGAGCAGTTCCATAACGTGAAGCCGCAAGCCGATGCTCGTATCAACACAGAGAGTCCGGCCTGGGCTATTGACCGTCTGAGTATCTTGCATGTCAAATTATGGCATATGCAGGAACAGGTGGACCGTGCTGACGTGAGCGCTGAGCAGCATGAGAAATGCGTAGCGAAGATGGCGGTTCTCAAAGAGCAGTTGGCGGATATGACGACGTCTATTAGTCAGCTTTTGGCGGATTATGAGGCAGGAGTTCGTATCATGAAGGTATATCGTCAGATGAAGATGTACAATGACCCGAACCTCAATCCGGTGCTGTATGGGAAGGGTCGTTAGTCGTTAGTCGTTAGTCGTTGGTCATTGGTCGTTGGTCGTTAGGCATGAAGAGGGTTTTGGTTATACGGTTTTCGGCGTTGGGGGATGTAGCGATGCTTGCCCCGATTGTTCGTAAGGCAGCGGAGCAGTATCCCGATGTAGCGTTTACGATGCTGAGTCAGCAGCGGTTTGCTGACCTGTTTGGCGGTATGCCGGAGAACGTGACCTTCCACGGTGTGGATCTGAAGAAACAGTCGTTGCACGAGATCGTGAAGGGCTTAGGCAAGTTCGATGCCGTAGCCGACATGCACAGCGTGCTGAGATCGTTCTATATCCGTTCGGCAATGCTGCTGAAAGGTGCTCGAGTGGCTTCGATTGACAAAGGCCGCAGCGACAAACGCAAGTTGACGAGCGGTAAGATTCATAGCCCTCTCAAACACACCACCGAACGCTACGCGGAGGTGTTCAAAACCCTTCATCTTCCGATATCGGACCGAGAATGGACCGATGTTGGACCGATGTTGGACCGAGAACGACTCGTTTGTCTCGAGGAACATTTGCCCAAAACGGGGGTCGGTATTGCTCCTTTTGCGGCACACCAAGGGAAGATTTATCCGATAGAGAGAATGGAGCGCGTGGTAGCGATGCTGAGCGAGAGAGGCGTGCCGGTTACCCTTTTCGGCGGCGGTAAGAACGAAATGGAGCTATTAGGCTCGTGGGCAGCGCGTTACAAGGGTGTGGAGTCGGTTGCCGGTAAGTACCGTTTGGCTCAGGAGTTGGAACGGATCCGCGGATTGAAGCTGATGGTGACGATGGATTCGGGTAACATGCATCTCGCTTCGCTCGTGGGGACACGGGTGATCTCGATCTGGGGTGCTACGCATCCTTTTGCGGGGTTCTTGGGCTACGGACAGAAAGAGAGTGATTGTATCCAAAGGGATTTGGAATGCCGTCCCTGCTCTATCTACGGTAACAAACCCTGCAAGTTCGGCGACTACCGATGTATGGATATCGCACCTGAAGAGGTAGCACAAACGATTTTGAAAGCTTATGATGACCGTGCTTAATCCCGCATATGAATCGTTGAGGGTGTGGGTTGAATCCGTGCCTCGTATCTTCGCCGAGCAAGGTGAAGTGATTTACGATGCCCGCAATCAGATCCGACTTATCACGGCTCCTGACGGCAAAGAGTTGTGCGTCAAACGATTCCATGCACCGAGAGGTCTGAACGGATGGATTTACAAGTATTGGCGTACACCTAAGGCGGTACGGGCATATGAGAACGCGGTTCGGCTTTGTGAGGCAGGTATCTCGACCCCCGAACCGGTAGCGTATATCTTAGAAGAAGAGGGCTGTCGTTTGCGGGAGTCGTACCTGATCAGTTTGAAAAGCCGGTTGAAGAGGAATATGTACGAGTTCCGGCATCATCCGTTAGAGGGGTACGAGCCGATTGTGCAAGCTTTTGCGCAGTTTACGGCACATATGCACGACGAGGGAATTCTTCATCGTGACTATTCGCCCGGGAACATCTTGTTTGACATAGATGAGAAAGGGCAAGTACATTTTGAGATAGTGGATATTAACCGAATGGTGTTTGACAAGCCGGTAGGATTAGAGAGGGCTTGTCGTAATTTCTGCCGGTTGTGGGGAAAGGAAGATTTCTTCCGTTTATTAGCAAAGGAATACGCGAAGGCGCGCGGTTTTGACGAAACCGAATGCACGCGTCTGACGATCAAATACTGGAAACGTTTTTGGAGATTCAGAAAATGAAAAGTGTCAGTGTAGTCATCCCTAATTACAACGGACGGGCGTTGTTGGAGCGTTTTTTGCCGTCCGTACAGAAAGCGCTGCGTCATCCATCAGTGAGTGCGAGTGAGATCATCGTATCCGATGATGCTTCTTCGGACGACTCTGTGGCATTTCTTCAAAAGAATTATCCGGAAGTCATTGTGGTGGAGAGTCCTAAGAACATGGGCTTTGCCCCCACGGCTAACCGTGGTATCTTCCGCGCCAAGATGGAGACGGTGCTGATGCTTAATACGGATATGGAGCTGATGGAAAACACGATCGGCGTACTGATAGCCCATTTGAAGGACGGATTCTTAGGTGTCAGTTGCGCTATCTGCGATCCTTATGACGGTCATATACAAGAGGGATTGAAAAAGCCACTGATACGCAGCAGTAAGATCGGTTATAGCGATGAGCTGAGCAATGATGCGGAAGGCGAGACCATGTATTTATGCGGTGGTTTGGCGCTTATGGATCGCGAGAAACTCCTATCTTTAGGCGGCTATGACTGCCAATACGCACCTTTCTACTACGAGGATATGGATCTGAGTCTTCGCGCGGCGGAGAAAGGCTGGATTAGTTGGTACACCTCTGCCACGAGAGCGATCCACCAACACTCGGCAACCATCGGAAGTCATTATACCAAAGATGAGGTAAAAGCGGTTTTTATCCGCAACCGTGTACTTATCTCGTGGCGATTTATGCCTCAACGCCACGTACGTATTTTCTGCAACGCGGCTTTCCATGCCTTAAAAGAGCAACTAACTGGGGCAAAGTACCGCCCTTATTCAGAAGCGCTCAAGCGCCTAACTCACGATAAATAGCGAGGTACGAGTTCATATGCCGTTCCCATGTGAAAGAGCGTGCATATTCTTGGTTCCTCTCTGCCTGCTCGGGAGTCAATGCCGATGCAGCGATGAGTTGTGCTGATTCGTCGGCAGGGTAACCTTTGGGGAAGAAGGTAACATGGTCGCCGCCTATCTCGGTGAGGCTGGTCTCATTGCTGCAGACCACGGGTTTGCCAAAGAGCATCGCCTCTACCACCGGCAGTCCGAAGCCTTCAAAGAGCGAAGGGAAGACAAAAGTCCGGCAATGCCGATAGAGCCAAGTCTTCTGTGCTTCGCTCACCAACCCTAACAAATGGACGTTCGTTAATCCGCGTGAAGCAATCTCCGAACGAATACGGTCGGCATAAGGAGTATCATTCTTACCGGCGATGTACAGTTGCAGGTCCGGAAGGCGGCTCATCATATCCAAGAGCACATGGAAATTCTTCTTTTCCTTGATTTCCCCGATAGAGAAAAGGTAAGGCTGCTGCACTTGAGACAGGACTTCTTCGGGCTTGAGGTCAATGCGCTCGATGCCATTATAGATGACCTCTACTTTTCGATCTCCCAAGTGCATGAAACGCTCCGTTTCTGCTTTTGCGAACTGCGAAATCGCCAATATACGCTCTGCCCTATCGACCTTGCTTTGTACCATGCGGAGGTATTTCTGCGTCTTCGGTCCGGTCTTCTCATACATAAAATTGAAATCATGTATCGTCAGCACATAATGGCGTGCGAACGGTTGATAGCGAGAAAGCTGGTGAATAGCGTGCCAGACGTCGAAGCGCATTCCAATGAGCCATGGGAACAGGCGGTAAATCTTACGGGAAGGGATATAGTTCACTTTGTTTCCAAACGCCCCTATAAACGATTTGGGAACCAGCAGATAAATCTGCTCGTTAGGAAGGGGTGTATAATGATCCCGAAAGAAATACCCGTAGTTAAGCGCCACCTGCCCTAAGCCGCAGTGGACATTCTTGAGAATAGAAAGGTCAATTAGGATTCGCATAGTCATTCGGATTTAAGGCTCTTATCCGGCAGCGCAGCACACTGCCAAATCAGAAGCAAGATAGAAATAAACTGAGGTTTGATATGTTGCCCGACCGGCTCGGTTATACATTGTATGAAAACCGCCAGCAGGAAAAGCCAGAGATAGAACCGATAGTGCTTGTCAACAGGCAAGGAGGCAGCGGTACCGAAAAGCGCCAATAACAAAAGCGGTCCGGCGATGCCAAAAGCTAACCAATAATGCAGGAAGGCATTATGCGCATGGTGGGTTCTCATCGTTTTACCAAGCTGTGCAAACATATCCATCTCCATGATACGTACCACAAAGCCGTTGTACATCACTGAGTCCTGATAAGCACCCTCCACAAACTGAACACTGAGTGTGGACAAGCCGTAGCCCTCGATCGGTTTTTGCTCTATCATTCGCCATGAATAGTCATAGACAGCAAAACGAGGGTCGTTAGTAGCCTTTGCGAGGGAAGCACGCGGATTATGGGAGATAAACCAAGCGGCGGATACAGCAATGAGTGCGCTTACGATGAAGCCGATATACCAGTGTTTACGCGGCAAGGCATGTATAGTGCATCCCAGCATAATAAGCAGCGAAGTAGCCTGACCTATACGCCCGTCTGAGATCATGATCATGCCCCAAAGGAACAACATTACCGCAATGAGTACACCTCTGCGCCAACGAGATTCGCTACGGAGGATACTAAAACAGAGGATGATGGCGGTATTGATATAGAGGTTTACCACCATATGCGAGTTCACATGCAGTGCACGGAGTTTGTTAAAACGATAAAAGGAAGGCATCGTGAGCCACTCGTCCGTGAAGAAATAATAGCCCAATGCCACCAGCATCATTACCACCGAGGTAGCGAGCATAACATAGGTCACATGACGTAGCTGCAACTTATCGGAGAAGCCCAGCAGTCCTGCGATGCCAATATAGAGGAACCAATCATGGAGGTGGAACTGCGAGTAGGCATAGTCGGTTAGCGGGGTCGGATCAAACCACTCTCGGATGAAGAACATAGCCACTATCATCAACATGACCACATAGATCCATTTGCCGCGGGACCAAGAGAACTGTTTCCAGCGTTGGTTACAACTATAATCCGCCACATATCCGATTCCCAAGACGTATATACCGATACGTTGGTAATCTGACCAGCCGAAGGGCAAGGCACTAAGTACCATGAGCAGACCGAGTACCGGCAACCACGCTACCAATTCTCGCCACTGAATCCCACTGAAGATACTTTTCATCATTTTTTTATGCTTTTGTAAGTTATATCAATACATTTATCAGGTTTTTCGCCACCTGTTCATCGGTGAATTTCTGAGCTTGCGCAAAGCCCTTGGATCGCATCGTTTCCTGCAACGCCGTGTCGGAAAGGATGCGGTTTAACTGCTCGCCTATCTCCACGGGCTGATAGGGATCGGCATAGAGTGCTGCTTCTCCGCCGGTCTCCGCAAAACAACTGCCGGTTGAGGTGAGGACGGGTGTGCCGATACACATGGCTTCCAAGATCGGGATACCGAAACCCTCGAAGATAGAAGGATAGCAGAAGACCTCTGCTGCCTTGTACACCGCAGGCAGGGACTCGAAGGGCAGGTTGTGAATCATTTGCAGGTGGACCCCTTTCTCCTGCGCCCATTGCGCCATTTGGAGTGCATAGGCACTCTGACCACCGATCGCCACCAGCGGCAGGTCGATATGCGCAAGGCTCATTGCCTCGATGAGGCGGGAGAGGTTCTTACGCGGTTCGATCGCTCCGACGGTCAGGATATAGCGTTGAGGCAAGTTATACTGCGCTTTCACTTGTGCTGTTTGGTCGGATGTAACAGGTTCACGGAAACGGTTGTTACAACCCTGATAGACCACCTGTATCTTGCGCTCGTCTGCATGGAAGAAATCGATGATGTCGCGTTTGGTTTGCTCGGAGATAGCAATGATCAGATCGGCATGATCACAAGCGTACTGCACTTTGCGGGTGAACAGACGTCGGTAAGAAGCACTGTACAGCTCCGGGTAACGCAGGAAGATAGCATCGTGGATTGTGACCACTTTCTTAAGCGGCTTGCGATGAATACCGAAGGGCAGTTCGCCCGAGAGCCCCCAGTAGATATCCACACCGTCCAAATCATTTAGGCAACCGTAACTGCGCCAAAGAGAAGGCAGCAACGCCCAGAACCCTTTCGGAGCTACCGTTCGGGTGTGCGGGAAAGAGTAGCGGTCGGTGGGTTTGGCAAAGAGCAGGTACTCATGTTTCGGAGCAAAGGTAGTCAGCAGCCGAATCATATCCCGGCTATAGTTACCCAAACCACGATGGTTATGGTACGCCCGTTTGGCATCTAAAGCTATTCGCAAGGTTCTGTCCATTTCTTATCAATTGCCATGAGGTTAACGCGTTGCATGTTCATACCGAAAGCGCGCATGTCGGCAGCCCGTTCGGGTTCGAGGGAACGAAGATCGTCTCCGCTGCCTATACGGTAGAGACACTCACGCTGAGTGTGCAGACCGTAACACCAGAAATACTCTCCGTCCGAGACGCCCAGATGGTCATCGCTCACGAAGAACGCATACCGGCGGGGCTCGTTGAGGAGGTCGATACCCAAACTATTATTGTCATAATCGATACCTAATATACTGAGCACTGTTGGCCATATATCTATCTGAGAAGCCGGACGGTCGATGGTCTGAGGTGCAAGTCCTGCGCCGAACATAAAGACCGGAATGCGATTATAGGACAACACCATCTCATAGGGGCAAGGCAGGTTCGTGCCATGATCCGCCACTAAGACGAAGAGGGTGTTCTGACCCCACTGAGTCTGCTGCGCTGATTCGATGAACTGCCGCAAGGCATCGTCAGCATAAGCGATGATCTGTTCCTGCGGGTTCGCCGCTCTGTTACGATAGGCATCCGGTACGATGAAGGGACCATGATTGCTGACCGTGAGGAACGAAGCGAAGAAAGGCTTGCCTTCCGCGGCACGTTCCTCCAGTTTGCGAAGACCGAAATCGAACATATAACTATCCGACACACCGAAGTTATTCACCACTGCCGAAGCATCGTAGTCGTAGAGGGAATAGATATCCGATATATGATTATCCCGCCAGAAAGAGTTCATGTTGTCGTACTGCGGATTACCGGTAATGAAACACATGGTCTGATAGCCGCTCTTGTACAGATAATACGGCAGCCCCGTGTACAGATCCGCATTGACGTCCATGATCGGTTTGGCAAAATTAGGTACAAAACCGTAATGAACACCCACGATGCCGTTGTTGGTATGAATACCGGTAGAATAGCAGTTCGCCCAATAGAGCGACTTATCCCGCAAACTGCGCAGATAGGGAGTGAGGTATTGCCCGTTCTCTTTGCGCTCCAAGTTCTCGGAAGTCATGGACTCCATGAAGATTAACACCACGTTAGGCGTACCCTCTATGGAGCGTTGCACCGAGCCGTGACGCACGATAGGCCGAAGGGTGTCGGAAGGTACGATGGACAGCTCATGCTGCACGTAAGCGACGGCTTCCTGCTCGTTGAGAGCGGCTATCTCCTTGGGAATTTGCACCTTGCCGTACTCGGCACTCTTGATAATATTGAAAACGGGATTGACGCCTAATTTGTTATAGAACGGATCATTGCAGAAATAGGCGAAACTGACGCGTAGCGGATAGCGCTGAAAACTACCGCGCATACCGCAGAACGCGGCTCCCCACAACAGCAGGGTCAGCACACCCGACAGGAGGTATTGCTTCCAAGACGAAGGGTCTGCGGTCTGCCAAGAGGGTGCAAAACACTTGTTGAGTGCCACCAAAGCCCATATAAACAGTACGCTAAACACAAGGGATATCAGCACGAACCACCAGTTCGTAGCATCGCCGAAGATCAAACCCGCGGTGTCGCCTACAAAACCGAACCACGCTGTAACACCTATATTCAGGTGGTTTTCAAAGAAATGAAAATACCGTGCGTTTGCCACATGAACCATGAGCAGCAATGTATAGAGCACGCTGTAGTACCACACTACGCCGCAGGTCAGGTTTTTCATCCAACGGCTGTAGTCGGGACGATGCATCGTACAAAGGGCATATACCGGTACCACCACCGCAGGCAAGGCGGAGACATAACACGCAATGAGATTATCGAACTTAACGCCGATGAGCAGCGCTGTTGGCAGCAACGACCAGTTGACGCCCTCCTCGGGCATGTTCGCTACAAGCAGTACAATCCGGCACAATGTCAATGCCAGCAGGCAAAGCAGATGAATCGCTATGACGTAGCCTGCTGCACGCAGAAAAGATGTGAGTATATTCCTTCTCATAATTGTTCAATCTCCTCCATGATTCGTTGTACAAAAGCTCGCGCACGCAACTCCGTTTCGCCTTCTTGCCCGATGACAGGCCGGTTCGCTTTTGCATCT
This sequence comes from uncultured Bacteroidales bacterium, assembly GCA_900321605.1. Lineage (GTDB taxonomy): Bacteria > Bacteroidota > Bacteroidia > Bacteroidales > Paludibacteraceae > Colicola. Next base: position 128,449 of record ONWR01000002.1, read on the forward strand.
ATCACCACTGTATCCTGCTCAGTGAGCAAAGCAAAGCCGTCGCTGAAACTATAGAAAGCAAAAGGTGTACGGGTGGTATCGAGTATATCCTTGCCAAAGAGATAGGACGAGTGATCAAGCCCCATCTGCGAGAGAAGCGTCGGCACAAGGTCAATCTGCGAACCCAAGGTGTGGATCTCAGAAGGCATTTGGATAGCTCCTCCTGCCCAAACGATCGGAATAGCATACCGCCTCGGTTCGTGATTCTGCACTCCTGCCGGATGAGGGTAACCATGATCCGCCACAAAGACCAAGAGGGTACGATCCCATGCGTCTTGAGTCCGTATTGAGTCCGTGAAAGCTCCGATACAACTGTCTGTATAAGCAATCGAATTGAGGTATATATCTTCGTACCGACGAAGAGCCGGCACTTCGAAGGGTTCGTGACTACTGAGACTCAGGATAACATCCAAGGTCGGTGTGGTGTCCGTGCGGGAAGTTATCTCCTTGCAGGCACGGTCAAAAAGGAGATGATCATGTACCCCCCATTTGGACAAACGCTCTTTGACGGGGAACGAGTGATCGTTCACGCGATCGAGGAAACCACCACTAATGAGGTACGAACGCATATTCGTGAAATCTTCGTCTCCACCATACCAGAACTTCAACCGATAACCCGCTGCCGAGAGGTCTTTGCCCAACTGCGGTAAGTGTTGCGATTTGGCAGGTTGTACCATCAACGAGGAAGTGGGCTGTCCGGGAAAACCGCTCATGACGGCTACGACCCCTCGGTCGGTACGAAAACTGGAAGCGGCAATACGGGAGAAGAACACCCCTTCTTCCGCCAAACCTCTCAACCGAGGCATTGCCTCCCAAGCATTGAGCGAGAAACTCTCCAAGATGAAGAGAATGATATTCGGGCGCTTGGTCTTCAATAGTTGCTGCGAAGGAGC
>ONWR01000029.1 GCA_900321605.1 uncultured Bacteroidales bacterium
TCGGTGGGAGCCGGTTCACCGCGATAGGAGAAACGCAGATCGTTCGCTGTAGCGGAAATCTGGAGAATACTGACCTCAATCGAACCGCACGAAGCCTCTTCGAGGAACAAGTCCCGCAACGCAACACGCTTGAGCGGAAAAGTCTTGGGAGCACGGGTAGTGTCTTTCGGGATTGTGGGGAAAGAGCGCTCCGGATGCTCCTCATCCATCCAAATCTCCACGGTGGGACGAACAATATGTAACTCATGCAGAATGGCTTTTTTACGGAGGAGTCGTAATAGATAGAGACCATTAAGTTTGATACTCTCCACGTGGATCTCTGCTCCCGGGGCGATGGAATCGGTGGGAGCCGGTTCACCGCGATAGGAGAAACGCAGATCGTTCGCTGTAGCGGAAATCTGGAGAATACTGACCTCAATCGAACCGCACGAAGCCTCTTACCTCACGAGTGACGTAGCGCGAAAGGATAGCGCTTACGCTGCTGTAACTAACAATAACGAATCCCAGCACGACCGCCAGAATTAAAACAGTTGTTTTGCGTCCGAGTCTCATGATATAAATTGTTCTAATTTGGCGCAAAGATACTAAAATTTGTTGAGATACACAAATTTTTTTGTACTTTTTACCGTTATAAGTGCATTTTATTTGCATATGTCATTTTTTTGTTGTATTTTTGCATAAAAATTAAATTAGTATGACAGTATTGGACAATCTTGCCGCTCTTCGCGGATTGATGCGTGAGAACGGATTATCAGCTTATGTAGTGCCGGGCAATGATCCGCACGCGAGTGAATATATGGCATCGCATTGGTGTGAGATGCAGTGGTTATCGGGTTTCCAAGGAGAGAGCGGAACGGTCGTTGTGACGATGGATCGTGCGTTGCTCTGGACGGACAGCCGGTATTACCTGCAGGCAGGTATCGAGTTGAAAGGCAGTTCGATTGAGTTGATGCGTGAGTCGGATGTGGACTGCCCGAGTGTGGTAGATTGGTTGAGCGAGCATGTGGAGGGACTCGTGGGAGTCAATCCGGAGATGTTCAGCGTCAACGATTTTGCGGAGTGGAGTGAGAAAGTAAGCTTGAAATCCATTGATCTGATCAAGCCTCTTTGGACGGAAGGTCGTCCGGCTATTCCTGCCGACAAGCTCTATCCGTACAGTGCAGACTTCGCCGGTGAGACGGTGGAGAGTAAGATTGCGCGAATGCGTGAGCAACTCGCCAAGAAGAAAGCTGATGCAATGATCGTCAGTGCGTTGGATGAGATCGCTTGGCTGCTTAATATCCGCGGAAACGATGTGGAGTACAACCCCGTAGTGATCTCTTATCTCGTACTCGAGGCCGATAAATGTACGCTCTTTGTGGACCATGCGAAGCTGGATTCAGCAGCGCAGAACTACCTTGATTTTAATCGTATTGACGTGCAGCCGTACGAGGCGGTGTTTGAATATATCCGCTCTCTAAACGGAACGGTGTTGTACGATGGAGCCAAGGTCAATGAGGCGCTCTTTGAAGCTATTCCCGACGGATGCAAGAAGATCAACACCAAATCGCCTATTCTCGTTGACAAGGCAAAGAAGAACGCCGTGGAGTTGGAGGGCGAGCGGATTGCTATGCGTCAGGATGCTGCGGCTTTGACTCGGTTCTTCATGTGGCTCGAAGAGGAAGCGTTTGCCAATGGACAGACGCAGACCGAGTGGAACCTGATGGAGAAACTGCATGAGTTCCGTGCTAAGGGCGAGAACTTCGTGGAGGAGAGTTTCGGTACGATAGCCGGTTACAAAGGCAACGGAGCGATAGTCCATTATGCTGCTACGAAAGAGAATTGCGCAGAAGTCAAGCCGGAAGGCATGTTGCTGCTGGATAGTGGTGGTCAGTATCTGGACGGAACGACGGATATCACGCGTACCGTTTGGCTCGGAGGACGCATTCCGCAGCAGGCTAAACTCGATTATACTTATGTGCTCAAGGGACATATCGCTTTGCAGCGTGCGCGTTTCCCGAAAGGTACGCGAGGAAACCAACTGGACGCTTTGGCTAAGCAATATATGTGGGAAGCCGGCATCACTTTTGGTCACGGAACAGGTCACGGAGTCGGGCATTTTTTAGGCTGCCACGAAGGACCGCAGAACGTGCGTACCGACAATAACCCCACTTCCTTGGAGGTCGGACACATCATCTCGGACGAGCCGGGCATCTATCGTACCGGACAATGGGGAATCCGCACGGAGAACCTGATTACCGTCATTCCTGCCAAACAGACCAAGGCTACGACGACCGAGGACGAGTGGCTGACGTTCGAGACGCTGACCCTCTGTTTCTACGACACGAACCTCATCGAGATGAGTCTCATGACCGAGGACGAGATCGATTGGATCAATGCCTACCATGTGCGCGTTTATAAGGAGGTGAGCCCGCTGCTCAACGAGGCGGAGAGAGCCTACTTGGCTAAGAAATGCGCAGCGATAGAGATCTGATCGCACAGTATCTACAACAAAAAATAGAGTGTTCCAATTATTCGGAACACTCTATTTTTGTTTCATTGTTTGCAGAATGGTTTACTCTTCATCTACCTTAATACCTTGGAGATTATAGAGCTGACCGTTCTTGCGGATGTACATCTGTCCGTTATGGAAGAACTTGTACGGCTTGTCCTCCACAGCGTCTGCGTTATCCAATGCCGTCGTTGTCTGTTGTACGGGCTTGACGGTCAGATGGAGCGTATAGGAGGAGTCACATCCGTGAACTGTCGTGTAGATCACTACGAGCGTGGTATCTCCGGCAGGCAGGAGACTCAAGTCAATACCTTGCCATTCTTCTACGTCACCTTCTTTGATCTCCTTGCTGAAAGACATGTCATATTTGTTCGAAGCGAGAACCCACAACTCCACGATGGAGTCACCGCCAAACTGATTCGGAGTGCTCAAGGTCACTGTGAACGGCGTCTTGCTCGGCTTGGAGTACTCTGCGTTGTCATAGAAAGCAACATCTCCTCTTCCGCAGATATAGATCGAGTCAACACCATAAGTGGTCGGTGCTTCGTTCACCGTCAGGTGCATCGTATAGACGGAGTCACAGCCCTGAAGAGTAGAGTAGGTCTTCGTCAGGAGGGTATCGCCCACCGGTATCAGGCTAAGATCGATGCCTCTCCATTCAGCCGTTGCGCCTACGTAGATCGTTTGTGCTTCGTCTTCGAGGGCATAGGTCGGATAAACGGTCAGCGTCAACTGATAAACAGAGTCCATACCGTAGATCGACTTCAGCGAGTCATAGAGAACGAACGTACCTGCTTCAGCGGTAGGCAGCGTCTGGTCACGCCAGAGGGCATCTTCGTGCTGACAAGCGGTTGTCACTTCCTCAATGAGGTAAGGAATAGCGTTCACCGTCAACTGCAGCGCATATACAGAGTCGCAGCCTTCGATGTTTTTGAGCGAGTCGTACAGCGTGTAAGTGCCCGGAGTGAAGAGTCCGTATTCTTTCTCGCGCCAAAGGAGAATGTCATCCATGTTAATAGTCGTGTCTTCAGCAAAGAAATGACGCGGCAGAACGGTAGCTGTGAATGCTACGATGGAGTCACCTCCGTAGATGTTCTTCTCCGGCACAAGGACGCTATCTTCTGTAGCAACGAAGTACCATTTTCCGGCAAACTCAACCGAGTCACCGTCGCAGAAAGCAGCCTGATACTCACCGTAGGTGGTCGGTATCGGAGAAACGATCAGCTGTTTCTTAACCGAATCGGCAGCGAAATAGAACTCGTTACCATTCTGCAAAGCCGAGATCGTTACCGTTCCGGCAGCCAGAGGATAGAGGGTCGTACCTTCTATACGTGCGATCGTCACATCGGAAGAGGTATATTCTACCGGCAGTTCGGACGAAGCCGTAGCGGTCAACTCGAAGCTCATTCCTTGGTAGAACAGCTCGGGGAAGACATCCTCCCATGTGATAGTCTGTGCGAGTTGACCGTCTTCTACATGAACTGTCACCTCGGTGGTAGCAGCGGCGTAGATGGTATTATTCGTCGGAGTGAAGACTACCGTGAAGGTTTGCTCTCCTGCTTCCGGCGTCGTCTCAGGAGCTTGCCAAGCGAACGAACCTTCTACAGAGCCCCGTCCGCCGATGAGCTTGGAGTTAGCAAGACTCTGTCCTACTGCGATTTCGGTAGCTTGCGGAGCTTCGGTGATCGTCGTCGGTGTCAACTGGATCTCTATCGTCTTGTCGTCCGAAGCGGACTCGTAACGGTCGTCACCTGCCTGATAAGCGGTGATAGTAACTGTTCCGGCAGCAAGGATGATCAACTGCTTGTTCTCATTCACATATGCGATAGTGCTGTCCGAGCTGAGGTAAACAACCTCCAAACCGCTCGTTGCTGTAGCTGCAAACGGATCAAGCGTAGCCGTCGTCAAGCACGATGCAGGCAATTCGAAGTCATTGATGACTTGGTTTAATCCCTGCGAGAAGAGATGAACCGGAATCTCGATGATGGTCGGATCTGCTTTCTCGTCGGTGATGACGATGGTGTCATAATAATCCTCGTATTTGACGGTCGGAGTGAACGAAACGGTAAAGGCATCATCGCTGAAATCATCGCATCCTTCTCCCAGAGTCGTGACATTGATATTCAGCAGTCCTTGTTTGGATGTCACGGTCATGAGATCGATATTGGAGTGACTGATGGTGATGGTCTTTTGCCAAGTGGCGTTTGCCTCAACATTCTCATCAACAGCCATTACATCCGAACGCATGAATTTCTGTCTCGTTACGCGGATATCCGTAATGGTATGATTTACTGCAGTCTCACCGGTCGAGAAACGAATCTTAGTAGCGGTCTCATCTATCGGAGCACTATAGGAAGAAGCTGATGTACCTACGACTTGGTTGAAGACCGTGTACCAATCCCACTGACCGTTGATACATGCGTACTGATCTACTACCAACTCTGCGTAAGAGACACCGGTACCCCAGTTTGCGCTCTTTTCTCCGTGATATGCAGAGAAAGTCAGGGTCTGTGGTATACCGAAGAGATTGTATGTCTCGCGTTTGAGTTGGCTGCCCAACGTGAGCGAACCTTGCGCCAAAGCCAAACCATTACACTGCGAAGCAGGGTTACGTACGATGACATAATTATTCATCGAGATAGAAAGATACGTATGCTCGTTAATTTCTCCACCGTCTTGCGTGGCAGTGATATAAGTCTCTCCTTCGCCTACTATGGTGAGCACGCCATCAATAATTGTTACAACATTCTCATCTCCAGAGCTATAAGTAACTTCACCGCCGCTAGAAGCCGTTGCTGTCAGGGCTACGGGTTCTGACGTCGTCAGAAGACTTAAGAAATTCTGATCCCAATTAATCGTTTGCTTGAGCAACTCAGTAACAACAAACTGCTTCGTGTCCGAAACCTCGTCGTACTCATTATCACCAACTTGGTAAGCGGTGATATTTGCCGTTCCTACTGCCTTGGCCAACAATGCGGTATCCGCTATGACTTCAATTACATCCGGATTATCGGAAATGAAGGTGACGCGCTCACCATTGGTAGCTGTAGCTACTGTAGGAATCAATGCGTCCGGATACTGCTCGTCTGTATTCATTGCAAAGCCGGTAGCCGCCAAGTCTGCATTCCACTCAATAGTTTGAGGACGTTTGGTGGTGTTGGCAGTAACGTGAATAGTTTTGGTATAAGCAGCTTCCGTGTTGCTAATCGTAATATCTGCCTCTTGCGCACCGACTACATTACTATGCGTATAACTGATCTCCAACACTTGGGTTCCATACTCCTCGTAGTTACCAAACGATGCCGGAGTAACGGTAAAGCGATCATTTGAAGATACCACATTCATAGGAGCGATATTACACCAGTTAATATACGGATTAGCTTTCACTTCTCCTGAGTTGATGACTGCTGTTCCCAAATCGATTGATGACGGAACAGGGTCTTCTACGTATTTGAGTTCGGAGATATGAATATTGCGGTACAATGCGCCATAGTTAGCATGGAGGTGGAAACGCAGGTAACGTGTAGTTTTCTTTAACTGCTGGTCACCGGAGGTTAACCATGCCGATTTATTCGGCTCAGTATGTTGCCATGAGATAGGAGTCCAACTTGTGCGATCGGCACTCTCTTCAATGTAAAGGAAATATTTCTCACCAGCAACAGAACTTGAACCTGGGGCTGTTGCCGTCATCTTGTTTGCTAAGTCATCGCGATATATATATTTAAACTCGAAAGACAGTTTATCGGGAATACCTTCAAAATGGAACTCTACATACTTGTCATCCCAGTTAGCTACACCGTCCAACCAACCATTTTCACCACCGACACAGACACTACTCTCGTACCATGAGTTATCTCCGCTGACTCCGGTTTTGAAATTACCATCGTTATACAAGCTCTGGTCAACGGTTACAGGAACGTGGTATTTGGATTTAACCCATACGGAAACGCGAGCCTCTGCTGCAAAATAGCGATCATTCTCTGGTTGAGAAGCAACGAATTCTGCTACACCTTTACCTATCGCGCTCATCACATGAGTGTCATTATTGTAAGAAACGTATGCTTCTCCTGAAACTTGTACGAAACTTAACTCCGCGTTCGACCGAGTAGAGAAACCGATGGTCGTCTGACCATTAGGAAGGATGCTGATCAGCGTCTTCGCGTAGCCGCCTTCAGTGATAGCCAAAAGCGGATTGATCTTTGTTACCGTTATGGTAAACACCTTCTCAGCAGCCAACACTTCACCTGTTTCCTCTTGGGTTAGGGTTACGGTAGTGGAACCGAGTGCCAAACCGGTCAGCGTGTGATTGACTGCATCATAAGAAACGATGCTCTCGTCTGCTACAGCGACTTGCGGGTCGGTAAACTCACTGAATGTGAATGCTACTGTCTCTTCCAACTCAATCTCAGTCTTAGGCAGAGTGAACTCCGGTGTTAACTGTGGAGGACAACTACCGGACAGCGGAATGCTGATGGAACTCAATCCGTTGTTGCTGGTGATCACCAGTGTAGCCGAAGCTTCGGTCTCTGACTCAACAGGACTGTATGTAACAGTCACGGTAGTGCTTACTTCATTCTGGTTAGATGAAGCAGAAGAACCTGATGTAATAGCAAATAAGCCATCCTCATTGCCTTGTAAAGAGGCAGTCACTGAACCGGCGTGAACGTGTTTTACGGTGACTGACAAAGATTTGGAATGATTCTTCAATACTTGACCAAAAGCCAACTCATCCTCGTTCTCTGCTTTCATCTTCGCAAAGATGGCATAATAAGTCTTTGTATCTGATGCACCACCCAACGCTCCTTGCTTAGACATTGTTACCTTGTACGGATTGTTCGTGTTTCCGCTATTAGCGGACTCCGACGTTGCAAAACCCTTGAAAACATAATCCTCATTGGCATTTGCATACAAATAAAAATCATGCGAGACTGTAGAATAAACAAACCACGACAAGGTTGATTCTCCAGCATGCACATCCGTAGCGGAAGCCTTGTAAGAGTTGCCGTCCAGAGATACGGAACCACCTGCTGCTGGACTTGCATTTAAGTTCATTGTCAACGTGACGTTGGCAGCATGAACGTACGTACTCCATGCGCTAAGAGTGAGTAGAGCACATACGATGAATAAATGAATCTTTTTCATACCTTATTTATAAATTTATTGTTTACTTTTCGTTTTGCTAAGTGGGGTTTGCAAAATGTACGATTTTTAAGATAAAACGTAAGAATCGCTTCTATATATCCTCAAAATAGCGTGCAAAATTAATATATTTATTTTAAATACGCAAATATTTACGTACGCGCGCGTGTTTTTAATAATAGGTTGTAACTGATTCTTAATAATCGTATCGGAGCAGGACATAAAAAGAGAAATCCCCGAATCGAGGATTTCTCTAAATAACTTTCAAATGACAAATGTCAACTTACTTTACTCGTATACCTGCGGCATTGAACCAAACATCACCACGACGGATGAACAGTTGTCCGTTCAGGAGCACTTTCTCGCTGCTGATGGTATTGTGCAGGAGGTTCTCTACGCCTTGGTTAAGCGGGTCGAGATCATCTGTCTGGCTGTTGCTGAACTCTACGCGGTAGAGGCGGTAATCACCCGACTGAGCGAAATCATCAGCGATAACATACACATGGATGCACTTGTGAGCTGCATCAAAACCGATAAAGGTCTGTGCGGTCTTACCCTCTGCTGCGGCTACATAATCAGCGCAACTATCGCAGAATTCCTCATTAACAGTTGCGACACGCTGGTTGAACTGCAGTGCGTTTTCGCCAATGGAGAAAGAATGCAGCGTTTTATTGTAGATCAACTCTACATCATCAATATAAACGGAATCCAATTTTCCTTTTTCAGAAGATCCACCGCCCGGAACATGGTTGGTAGTGAAAGTGGTGAGGATATAAGCCGGCTGTTTATCCAAGTTATTCGGATAGTATGCAAACGGCACAGAGATACGCTGCCAGCCCATGTCAGCGGTAGCGGAGTAGTTCATCACTGCAGCTGCAATCTTCATATCGGTGTAAACAGAGTCGGGGTGCTCCGGATCCTGATAACGGGCGCTGGTAGTGATGATGGCGCTCATACGTGCTTTGTTTACCTCGTTATTGGGGTTCTTGTCAGCAGGCAGATATTTTGCCCAGAAAGCAATCGAGTCTGGACGACCTTGGAACGGAGTATTGAAGCCTGTGTTCTTGGGATCAGAGAAGTTGTAGTTACCGGTTGCATCTGCTGCAGTCATTGAACCGGCATAAATCTGACCGTTGGTGCAGTTACCGTTGGCATTCACGCCAATTACACTTTGGGAAGAAATGACTGCGCTATGCGCACCCTTAGAACCAGGACGTACTTCGTCTGACTGTACAAACTGTCCGGTGTTTCCTTTTACAAAGCCTGAGAAGGGACCGGTAGCCGAAACGAACGAGTGCCAGCCTTGCGGCTCGTTATTGGTCCATGCACCCTCGAAACCACCGTTAGGAAGGGCATAGTTATTGCTGCGGAGAGCTTGACCTTCAAAGATAACGATGATAGGCATAGGAAGCGTCTTAGGCTCTGCTATCTCCAATGTGATCTGTGCTTGTGTGACAGAAACGATAGAGTTGTAGGTCTCGCCTTCATCCTCATAGTTATTCAGCATCTTGATAGATGCACGCAGATTGATAGAATCCAAATAGAGGGATGTCTCTTTCAGCGAGAGTTTACCGTCCGCATCCATAGAGATGTTCGGCAGAACGATGTTTCCTAATTTACCGCCAAGGAACGAGAAGTCCGGCAATACAAACGTCAGGGTGTTCTCCGTTGTTCCGGGCAACAGATAAACCGATTTGCTACCATAGGAATCCCAGTCGATCCAAAGTTCGCCGTTAAACTGTCCGCAGACATCCTTGGTGGTGACTGCAAATGCTTGTGCCGAGATCATCAGTCCGGCAACTAAAACAGTAAAAATCTTTTTCATTTTTTTGTTGTTTTGATAATACTAAAAGTTTATTGTATTTTGTTTCCTAATACGTCATATACGTTGTCGTCCTTGCGGATGATATAGATACGTCCGTTGTATAGCACTTTGCGAGCTACGCGCTTCTCGGAGAGCGTGTTCGGCAGTCCCGTACCGATTGGTTTGGGCTCAACAATGAGGTGCAGTACGCGGATGGAATCGCAGTAATCATCCGACCAGAATTCCGCCTTCAGGGTCGTCGAACCTAAGGGGAACTGACTCAACTCATAGTACTCCCATTGAGCCTCTTCGCCTACGACAATCGTCATCTCTTCCTCGATATAATACGACGGGAAGACGGTGATGGTCACATGGACGATGGAGTCTCCGCCGTAGATATTTCTCTCGGCTATACGTACATCACCCTCAAACGACTCTCTATATTCCACACCATCGAAGAGAATAAACTCACCCTCGCAACACTCGTTGGTGTAGCTGCCATAAGTGATAGGTATATCCGATACGTGCAAACGGAGCATGTAAACGGAGTCGCAACCGAACTGGCTCAACAACGAGTCGTAGATCAGATACGGTTCTTCGCGTCTGGGCAGGTCTGTAATGGTCTTACCGCGCCAAACCAAGTTGGCTTCGTTGACGTATTTCTCTTCCGTGAATAGATACACAGGATGAACCGTCAGCGTCAGAGCGTAGATGGAGTCCTGTCCGTAGATCGATACCAATGAGTCATAAATCGTGAACGTGCCATCCTCCGAGGTCTTCAGCGTTTTCTGATGCCAACTGGTCTCTTCGTTTCGACAAGCACTCATCGTCTCTTCGAACAAATAGCCTATAGGCTCTACCGTCAGCGTCAGCGTCAGCACGGAGTCGCAACCCGCTTTTGTCTTCAACGAGTCCACATAGGTGTATGCACCCGGAGTGAGATGCTCATAGGTCTTCTCACGCCAAGTGTAGCTCTCGTTCATCTTGATCGTTGCCTCAAAAGGCATCGTATAGGTCGGCAACACAGTCAGCGTCAGCCGATAGATAGAGTCTTTACCGTAAATCGATTGAAGCGAGTCATAGACCGTGAACGTACCTGCTGCTGAACTCTTCAGCGTTTTCTGATGCCAACTCGCCTCTTCGTTCTGACAAACGCTCATCGTCTCGTCGAACCAATAACCGATCGACTGAACGGTCAGCGTCAGCGTATAGACAGAGTCGCAACCGGCTTTCGTTTGCAGCGAATCAGCAAAAGTATGTACGCCCGGAGTGAGATTCTGATAGGTTTTCCCACGCCATGGGTAACTCTCATCCATCTTGATTGTCCCTTCGGCTGAGAAAGCATAGGTCTTGTTCACCGTCAGCGTCAGCGTGATCAGCGAGTCGCCTCCTTGCGTATTGGGGATAGTGGTGTGATAGACGCCGGACTTGGTCAGGTTCTGGAACAAGTTGTCCGAATAAGGCTCGTTGTCGCAAGTGGTAGCGGAGTAGGCATATTCGGTATCTTTGATGGGCTCTGCCATTTGCAACGTATATAAGGAATACGTGTTCGCCTGTGAGTAGTTATCTGCTACTACGTAGATATACATGCGGTAATTGGTCGCATCATATCCGATAAACGTCTTAGCTGCCTTACCATTTGTCGTGGCGGAAACAGCATAATTGTTGCTATAAATCTTATTTGTTGTCGCTTGACCATTCGTAAAAGAAATAACTTCGCCGTCAACTTTCAATTGAGTCAGGCTGTGGTTATAGATCATCTCCGCATCGTCAATATACACGTTATCAGGGCTTCTTTTGCTGGCATTTCCTCCTCCAGGGGTTGCGTTGGTGGAGAAAGTGAGCAACATATAAGCCATTTGTGACGGACTGACGCTTGTATAGACAAACGGGACAGCAATACGTTGCCAGCCTTTGCTTGATGTAGCCGAGTAGTTGGAGGTAGCTTCTGCTATCTTGATAGAGGAGTAGTCTTTCGTCTCCGGATCTTGGTAACGGGCATTGGTCAATAGGGTTGCGTGCGCACGAGCTTTATTGCTTGCGTCGGTTACATTTCCGCCTCCGGGTATATATTTTGCCCAGAAAACAAGTGAATCCGGACAACCCACAAAGGGGGTAGTGTAGTTTGGCTGAGACGGATCGGAAAAAGCATAGTTACCACTGGCATCTGAAGCGCTCATGGAGCCTGCGTTAATTCGACCGTTGGTGCAGTTACCATTGGCGATGATACCCATTAATGTTTTGGATTGCAGTTGTGCGCTGTACGATCCCGTTGATCCGGGACGCGTGTCTGTCGATTGTTGGAACTGACCGGTGTTACCGGTGACAAACGAAGCATAATCGCCCGTTGCGGTCTTAAACGAATGCCAGCCTTGTGGCTCGTTATTGCTCCAGCTTCCCTCGAAACCACCGTTCGTAATGGCATAATTGGCGTTGATCGCCTGTGCCGAGAGAACAATCGACGATGATGGTATATTAACCAGTACCTGTTGCCCTACCACGCAGGTCAATGTGTTCGCTTCTGCGCCGGGCAAGACATAGATCCGACTTGCGCTGTATGAAGTGCCGTTGATGGTCACCGAACCGCTATACACACCCAGCGCGGCACCCATCTGTGCAGCCTGCACACTCAGCGACACCAATAAACAAATAGCAGTAATTATCTTTTTCATAAGCCTATAATTTTCAATTTAGAACTTCAGATTCAGTCGGCAAACGAAGGTGCGGGGAGCAGCCAAAGCCATCGGGCGGAAGCTATACTCCGTATTGAGCAGGTTATTGACGAGGAACTGTACCTCAGCGTACTCCTTGAATCGTACGGTAGCACGCAGATCCATCGTGAAGGTACCCTTGTTATGATCCATCCAGTAGTCATGCAGCGACACACCGTCTTCGTAACCGAAGATGAACTTACGGGCATAATCCATCAGATCCGGCTCTGCTTTCTCACGCTCGTCCACCATCAGGTAGTCCACCGCTAACATCTTACTCCTATACATCATGTTCACACCCAGCGACAACCACTTGTAGTTATAGTCAATTGTAGCTTTGAACGAGTGTTTGTTGCGGTATTTGAGGTACTTGGAGTCATTGGACTTATTCTTCATCTGCAGCGGATCGGTGTAGGTCTTCTCTTCCTCGATACGTTGCTTGTTATCTAAATCTTCCGGCTCGGTGAAGGTGTAACCGATGGTGTACATCAGGTTCATATCTTTGTTGATATCCACTTTACCGTTTGTGCTGACTTCGGCTCCGTAGATACGCGCATGACCTACGTTCACGAACTGCGCACCGATACCGATACCGGCGTTATTCAGAGACTTGGTCTGCTTGATATTCTCAATCATCTGCTTGCCTTCGTCAATCACATCGTTGATGGAGTTGATCATCGTGAAATCCGAGTTGCGGAACAGACCGAACTGATACTCAATCATATCGCGGTACTCCGTGTAGAATCCGGCTATATCGAGCATACCGGTGATCGGACCGAACTTATAGAGCTGCATATAACCCAATTCAGCATTGTAGCCTCTCTCCGGCTTGATATTATGATTCGGATAAACACCTACGCCACCGATGTCCTTACGAGCAAATTTCTCCGTGATAGACGGGTTGCGATAACCCTGACCGAAGCTTGCACGGAGGAATCCGGCTTTGTAGATCTCCCAGTTCAGACCTGCGCGAACAACAGGACGTACCGGGCAGAGCCAGTTACCGATCTTGATATTTGCCTCCTTGAAATCATTATCCATACGGTAGTACTCAAAACGTACGCCCGCACTCAGCGACAGACGATTGACGATACGATGGTCGTACTGCAGATAAGCCGCAAGGTTATCCGTCTGGTGCGTACCGGTGATATTGGCGGTATTGGTGATATGACTCCAGTTGATACCGGTCGTCAGACGTACGCCTGATTTCCAAGACTTGGAGAACTGATAATCGACATAGCCGTTATAGGTCATCTCAGGACGGGTAGGGTTGTTGTCCGCCACCAGCGACATCGCATAAGCGGCTGCATCTTGCAGCTCAGCAATCGTACCGGTATAACCCAAATCGTTTTGTACAAAGCCTACTCCGTGCTGGATAAGACCTACCCAGTTCTCATCCTGCAAATCATTCATGATCGGAATAGCTATATCTTGGAAGGTAAGAAGCAATGCGTTGGTAATATCGTAGCCCTTATCCATCCATCCTTTGGCACTCTCTGCGTACCCTTTGATTTTCTCTAAATCAAAACTCGTGACACCCCATTTAGCAAGGTCCTCGGTGCTCATACGCTCAGAGGGCGTCGTCAGGTTGTCCGACGTTACATAGAAACGGGTACGCAGCTTATGCGAGATACCTTTGTCGGTGTCGTCGTAGTTGAGGAAGGGGTCGATATTGAAATTATGCTCCTTACGACCCATGTTCGTCAGCGGAGACGGATGAAGCGGATCCTTTGGGCTGCGCCAAATGAAGAAATCTCCGTATCGGTTCGCTACATAGTTCATATTAGCGCCTACGGTCATGTATTTGCCTTCCGGCATAGGTACATGGTAGGTCATGTTTCCGCCCAGACGCACACGGTCGTTGAAGCTCTGCTTACGATAACCCTCATCTTTGAATCCGCTGATAGCAGCCGATACGTCAAAATTACCGATACGACGGGAGTGAGAAGCCTCTGCTCCGTAATAAAGAGGAAGGCGCGCACCCGTGTATTTATAGTTCTTGTAGTTGTCGTAAATACCTACATAACCGCTCACTTTCGTCTCCGGCTTCAGACCCGGACGCTGTGTACGAACGTTGATCACACCGTTCAGCGCCGACGAACCGTACAGCACCGACGAGGCACCTTTGATCACCTCTACCTGCGCTACGTTCTCCAACGGCACGTTGTTCCAGTTGATCTCACCGGTCTTGGGGTTCAGGATCGTCATCTCGTCCATCAGCACCTGACAACGGCTACCTACGCTGTACGTCCATCCTCCACCGCCACGGATACTCGGCTGCTTGTCGATGATCTCCACACCAGGAAGGGTCTGCAAGGTAGCTGAAAGGTCGGTCGGAGCCTGACTACGCAGCATCTCCGGCTTGATCACCTCCATCGAGACCGTTACGTCCGTCTTACGTTGCTCAAAACGACCGGCGGTCACCACCACCTCGTCCAGTTTCGCGTTATGAGGCAGCAGAGGAACATCCAATTTCGTCAGCACGGACGTCACAAGGTACGTCTCTGTGTCATAACCCACATACGAAAAACTAAGCTGAACAGCTTTTTTCGTGTCCAGCGTAATCGAATACCGACCGTCTATGTCCGTTACGGTACCTACGGTAGGATTATTAACGTCGTAAATAGTTACACCGATCAGAGGCTCACGCGTCTGGAAATCGGTTACAATACCCGATACTTCGGTCATTGTGGATCCTTTCTTTTGTGCAAACAATGGGCACAAAAGCGCCACAAAAAAAACAGTGACTGTTTGTCTAAAATAATTTTGCATTTTCCTTTTTTGTACGTTTAACTAATACATCATTTCAAAATCGGGTGCAAAGGTACTGCTTTTTTGGGATACACCCAATACCTATTATTAAGAAAAAGTGCTCAATTTTTCAATTTTTACTTGAAATCTTAATAATCGTATACTATTTTGAATAAAAATGCCCCTACTATTTGCATAAAAAATTAAAAAAAAGTGTGCCACTTCCCATGACACACTTCTCTCTAAACACTAAACACTAAACACTTTTAGAGCAGTTCCACGCTTCTGTTCACGAACTTCGCCAAAGCTTCGCCTTTCAGCTGACCGGAAGCCAACAGCGCGATATCTATCAGCTGCTTGATCTTCTCGTCTTCGCCTTCCAACTTGCAAACCGTCTTTACTACGGTCTCTTTCTTGCCGTCTTTCTCTACTTCTTCATTCACTTGTTCGGAAGTCTCCTTGCCCACCAACTCTTGGATAAGCGGATGGTTCGTATTCAGCACGAGGTTATAGCTGTCCGGCAGGTTGCCGTAGAAATTCATTCCTTGCTGATGCGCACTCATCTCTTTCATACGGCGCATGAACTCGTTCTGAGTCAGGAAGACAGGTAGTGCATCTGCTGCGGCTGCTTCGCAGGTTACGGTGTAACGCAGTTTGTCGGCATCACTCGGCAGCTGTCCTTCAAACGCCTTCCGCAGGCCTTCTTTCTGCTCGTCGGAGTAGCTATCTTTGGCTGTCTCCTCTTTCCGGATCAGGTTCTCGATCGTGTCGCTATCAATACGCACGAAACGCAGTTTCTCGTGTTTCTGCTCGGCTTGACTCATGCAATGAACGTCCAACTCGCCGTCCATCAGCAGCACGTCGTAACCCTTCGCTTTCGCACGCTCGATATAGGTATAATGAGCGTCCGGATCATTGGTGTACAGCAGTACCATATTTCCGTCCTTATCTACCTGATTCTCACGCACTTGATCCATGTACTCGTCCAAGGTGGCATACTTGCCATCAAGGTTCTTGTAGAGTGCAAAACCGGTAGCTTTCTCGTAGAACTTCTCATCGGTCAGCATGCCAAACTGGATGAACATCTTGATGTCGTCCCATTTCTTGGCAAAATCGTCCTTGTCGGCTTTGTACAACTCTGCCAACTTGTCGGCAACCTTCTTCGTGATATACCCGCTTATCTTCTTGACGTTATTGTCGCTCTGCAGGTAGCTTCGGCTGACGTTCAGAGGAATATCCGGACTGTCAATCACACCGTGAAGCAGTGTCAGGTACTCCGGAACGATATTCTCCACCTCGTCCGTCACATAGACCTGATTGCAGTAGAGCTGGATCTTATTGCGGTGAACATCCAGATTGCTCTTGATCTTCGGGAAATACAGGATACCTGTCAGGTTGAACGGATAGTCCACGTTCAGGTGAATATGGAACAGCGGCTCGTCCATCTGCATCGGGTAGAGCTCGTGGTAGAACTTGTCATAATCCTCGTCCTTCAGTTCACTCGGCTTGCGGGTCCAAGCAGGGTTGGTATCGTTGATGATGTTCTCTTCGTCCAACTCCACCTCTTTGCCGTCTTTCCACTCTTTCTTCTTGCCGAAAGCGATCTCTACGGGCAGGAACTTACAGTATTTCTTGAGCAGTCCTTCGATGGTAGCGTCTTCGAGGTACTGACTAAACTCATCGTCGATATGCAGCACGATATCTGTACCACGTTCGGCTTTGATCGTCTCCTCCATGGTGTACTCCGGACTGCCTTCGCAGGACCAGTGAACGGCTTTCGCGTCCTCTTGATAACTGAGCGAGAAGATCTCCACTTTCTTCGATACCATGAACGCCGAGTAGAAACCGAGTCCGAAATGACCAATGATCGCTTCGGCTTTGTCTTTGTATTGGTTCAGGAACTCTTCGGCACCGCTGAATGCAATCTGGTTGATGTATTTATCCACCTCTTCGGCAGTCATTCCGATACCATGATCGGAGACCGTCAAGGTCTTTTTCTTTTTATCTATGGAAACGCGCACGCGTAGATCGTCCATCGGCATACTTGCTACTCCCGGCTGTCTGCTGATCACTTTCAGCTTGGTCGTAGCATCTACGGCATTGGAAATCAACTCACGAAGAAATATCTCGTGGTCGGAATACAAAAATTTCTTAATGACGGGGAATATGTTATCACTTGTCACCCCAATATTACCTTTACTCATAGTATAATATGTATTAACGATTTAACAATTTAACGTGACGCAGTCACCATTTTAACGTTTTAACGTTCACATAGTGAACCATTTTAACGTTTTAACGTGACGCGTCACCATTTTAACTTCAATTTCCGTGCCAATTCCGTAAGACTGACAAAATGGCAGAAATAGGAGCCTATTTAGGCCCCTGTGACTTTGTACCAAAGTGTGTTAACGCTGTTTGTTTGGGACTGCATCCTTGTTGGACAGCATGGTTTTACGTAGATTAGCACTCTAACCCTTTAGCCTTATTTTGCTTTTCGCCGCATTTTGAATTTACCGGTCGGAAGTATCTCTTTAAATATGTTCCATTGTTCTGCGTCTTTATAGGCTTGTACACTCTTGGCGGGAACATAAAGAGTGATATCGGAGCAATCTACATTATGAAAAATGTCACTATCTGTTATTGGAGGTGTTAATGCAAGGCAGGTCATAGATCTCAGACCGGTGCAATATTCGAAAGCATTCTCTCCAATGCTGGTGACGCTATTTGGAATCGTCACAGAGGTCAAATCGGTGCAATAACTGAAAGCGTAATTGGCAATAGATTCAATGCCATCGGGAATGGTATAGTCTCCGCTATAAGAACCCGGCATATGGGCAAATACTCGTTTACTATAAATAGGAAATCTCGAACGGGGGCAACCACTGAAAGCATTGTCTCCAATGTAGATGAGGCTATCAGAAATGTCTATGGAAGTCAAATTGGTACAATCTTCGAAAGCTCTAAAATCGATACTTCTGACGCTATTTGGGAATTCAATAGAGGTCAAACCGGTGCAACCCTTGAAAGCAAGCCATCCAATATCGGTGACGCTATTGGGAATTTTTATGGATGTTAAACCGGTACAATCTTCAAAAGCGCAATTGGCAATTGATTCAATACCATCAGGAATAGTATAGTCACCGGTATAAAATCTCGGCATATAGATAAATTTATGTGCATTGTAAACAGGAGAGGTCAAACCGATGCAACCGTCGAAACTATCGCCATCTATATTTGTGACACTATCACCAATGGTTACGGAGGTCAAACCGGTGCAACCTTCGAAAAGACGTCCTCCTATTTCGTTCACTTTATTGATAATTTCTACAGATGTCAAACCGGTGCATCCTGCGAATGCGCCTTCTCCAATTTCTGTGACGCTTTTGGGAATTTTTATGGATGTCAAACCGGTGCAACCGACGAAAGCAAAAGGTGATATATGTTGAAGGCTATCAGGAAGGGTTATAGCACTCAAATCCTCGCACTTGAAGAAAGCACTCCATCCAATAAAAGTGACGCTATTCGGAATGGTTAACGAACTCAAACCGGTGCATTCGTGGAACGCACTCGAGTTAATATCGGTGACGCTATACGTGATATGGTTATAACTTACCGAATCGGGGATATGGATGGTAGTATTCGGAGTGAACTTATAATGCGAAATAGTATCGGTTGGCGATATGACTGAAGCACTTTGATGTATAGTGTCAAGGAGGTAATACAAATCGCCGATTTGTACCTTCTTGGCGAATAGGGTTTCTATGCTGATAACAGCCAATAATAAGGTAATAATTTTTTTCATAATAGTATCGTTTGTTGTAAAAACCGAAGTGACACACTCGTTTTTTACGTAAATACGCTGCAAAGGTGCGCTTTTTTGCATATTTTTTCGCTGCAAAGGTACTACAAATTTTGCACATACGCAAGCGTTTTTGAAACTTTTTGCCATATTTTCATTATTTCCCTGCAAAATAAAGAAAGAAGTGCCACTATTGACACTTCCTTCCTTTGTACTTGGTACTGCCCACTTGGCGTACTTGGTCACTTTACCAGCGCACCTTGCGCATTGTAAACCTTCTCACCGCGGAGGATGAAGATTTGACCGTCACGAACAACCTTGGTACATTGTACATTGTTCCCTTGTACATCTTCGATGCCTTGGCTTTTCGGCGTAGCAGTATAAGTCGCTGTATAGGTAGCATCTGCCGTGGCAGCTACGACAGCCGGACTCCAGCCGTTGAAGGTATAGATGTATTGTTCGTCCTCCGGGCGTTCGGGTGTTGCGCCGGTATATATGGGCAATGTCCCTTCCTCTACCTGTGAGGACTGCAAGGTTGCTCCGTCCCAGTTGGCAAAGGTGATGGTATAGGTCGGCGGTGTGTAGGTACCAGTGGTGGTGAAGGCTTGTTCCGAACCATAGTAATACTGGTCGCCTACTTTGCCATAGACGCGGTATTTATACACCGTCCCGGCATCCAGATCAGTCAGCGTTACGCGCAATGAGATACCGCTTGCCTGTACAAAGAAATGCTCGTTAAGAGCAGCAGGCATACGCCGCGGTGCGTTTGTTCCACCGTTCGCACGCGTCTCCGCCCAATACTCAAATCCCTGCTCGGTAAAATCCTCCGAGCCTGCGAGGGCGTAACCGCAGATAGTGGCTTCTGTCTCCTTAACTACCGTCGCCCCGTAAGTATAGAGAATCGGATCAAACTCTACCGCCACATCACCGGTGAAGATATACTGCCAGTCGCCGTAGTACATGTTGCCTGCCGCCGACTGATAGAAAGCACGGTATTTGTAATAGACATCGTCTTTGAGGTTTTTGAGCCGTCCTGCCATCTGACCATTGGCTACCGGGCAGAAGACCTTGGTACCCGCCATATCTGCCGGCGCATCATTGCGCTTGTACTCAAATCCGCAACTAACCTCTGCATCCGACATATTCGTCTCGGCAAGAAGGATTGCCGTAGTAGCCGAAACTGCCTTGGACGGTTTTGTCGTCAGTTCTAGAGCAGTGGTGGTGAAGGAAACATTTACCGTCTCCGTCTCGCCGGTATTGGATGTTAGCACAACAGGAACATCCTTATACTCGCTGTTGGGTTCCAAATCAATATATTCCAATACATTACCTGGCTGTTGCTCTCCGCCTGAAATGCCAACGGATTGTAATTCTACACCATCAACATCATAACGTATCGAACAAGATGTTGATAGAGGCATTATTTCTTGATTGATAGAAGGTCCCTGAATGTTGAGGTCTTTCCAGTAAGATGAATTTTTGTATGCACTTATACCCCCAAAGAGAACATGTACTATAGCATTAGTTGGTATTTTATAAAATGTAGAACTCCTAATGGTTGGAGGTGTTGTTGAGTTAAGATAGATATTTGTCAAACTGCTGCATTGCTCGAAAGCATAATCTCCAATGCTTGTAACGCTAATGGGAATAGTCACAGAGGTCAAACTGATGCATTCAAAGAAAGCACTACTTCCAATGCTTGTGACGCTATTGCCAATTGACACAGAAGCCAAACTATAGCATCTATAGAAAGCATCATATCCAATGCTTGTGACGCTATTAGGAATGATTACCGAGGTCAAACTGCTGCAACCAGAGAAAGCACTACTTCCAATGCTTGTGACGCTGTTGCCAATTGACACGGATGTCAAACTGCTGCAACCAGAGAAAGCACTATTCCCAATGCTTGTGACGCTATTGGGAAGGGTAACAGACACTAAATTTTTACAGTATTGAAATGCCGATACTCCAATACGGGTAACACTATTAGAAATAATCACAGAAGTTAAACCATCACACGAAAGAAAGGCCAGATCTCCTATCTCTGTAACGCTATTAGGGATAGTGTATGCACCTTGTCTTCCTTGTGGGTATTTAATAATGGTTGTCTTCTGCTTATTTAACAAAACACCATCTTCAGAACTAAAATTCTGATTACCATTCTCTACATTAATGGACACCAAATTAATACAATGACGGAATGCTTCATATCCAATGCTTGTGACGCTGTTACCAATCGTCACAGAGGTTAAACTGCTGCAACTTGAGAAAGCTTCACCTCCAATAATTTCGACGCTATTAGGAATCGTTACAGAAGTCAAACTGCTGCAACTTGAGAAAGCTTTACCTCCAATGCTTGTGACGCTGTTACCAATCATCACAGAGGTTAGGTTGGCGCAACTATAGAAAGCATAATCTCCGATACTTGTAACGCCATCATTGATTACTACGGATGTTATACTAGAACTCAGCGAATACCATGGCCCGTAATCAGGATATGAAAAATCCGTCATTTCTCCTGTACCGGAGATTGTGAGAATGCCGTCAGTTAAATTCCATGTGAGGTTGGGACCACAGGTGCCAGATGTAAGTTCTATTGGTACTATATGAGCAAAGGTGTTCCATATAGGTGCATTTTGATACAAAGTAAGCGAACCTTTTGGAACGTACAGGACGCATTGAGATAATATGGAAGAACTAAATACTGATGATACTATTGCTTGTGGTATCAGTGCTTTATTTGTAATTGAGGTCAAACCAGTGCATTGAGAGAAAGCATAACTTTCAATGCTTGTGACGCTATTGGGTATTGTCACGGAAGCTAAACCAGTACAACCAAAGAAAGCACCACTCCCAATATTTGTGACGCCGTCGGGAATGGTCACAGAGGTTAAACTGGAGCAACTTGCAAAAGCCCTCTCTCCAATGCTTGTGACGCTATTGCCAATTGACACGGATGTCAAACTGCTGCAACCTTCGAAAGCTCTACTTCCAATGCTTGTGACGCTATTAGGAAGACTCACCGAGGTCAAACCGCTACAACCAGAGAAAGCATAACTTCCAATGCCTATGACGCTGTTAGGAATTGTTACAGAGGTCAAACCGCTGCAATCACGGAAAGCACTATTTTCAATGCTTGTGACGCTTGTCGGAATGATATAGTCCCCTTGCTTACCACCAGGATATTGGATTAATGTGCTTTTTTCTTTATTGAATATAACCCCCTCTACAGAACAGTAATTAGGATTACTATCAGCAATATCAATAGATATCATGCTGGAGCAACTTGCAAAAGCTCTCTCTCCAATGCTTGTGACGCTATTGGGAATGGTCACAGAGGTCAAACTGCTGCAATAATAGAAAGCAGCATCTCCAATGCTTGTGACGCTATTGGGAATCATTACAGAGGTCAAACCGCGGCAAAAAGAGAAAGTGCCCTCTCCAATGCTTGTGACAGTATTAGGTATGTTAATAGAAGACAAACTATTACATCCATCAAACGCATGAACTCCGATGGTACTGATTGTGTTTGGAAGAATTACTGATTCTAATCTATTGCAACCGTAAAAAGTTCTTTCCTCGATAGCAGGGACACCGTTTGGAATCGTAATAGAGATCAAACTACGGCACCTATAAAAGGCATATTCTCCAATGCTTGCAACGCTATTAGGAATCGTCACAATTGTCGCAGCGGCCGAGCATGCAAGTAACTTTGTCTTGGATGCATCAGTGTAAACCAGGTAGTTATCTACATATCCATTCATACTCCGAGCTCCCCAAGGAGAACCGGTAACTGTTCCATTATATATAATATTTGGTACAGTATAGAAAGCATTACGTTTAATGCTTGTGACGCTATTTGGAATTGTTAGAGAGAGCAAACTATGGCACCCAGAGAAAGCACTAATTCCAATGCTTGTGACACTGTTTGGGATTGTCACAGAGGTTAAACTATCGCAATTATAGAAAGCATTATTTCCAATGCTTGTAACCCCGTTACCTATTACAACGTATTGGACTGAAGTACGATAAGAATACCATGGCGCAGGATAAGAAGTCATATAATCCTTCATTTCTCCAGTACCACTAATGATTAGCACTCCATTGGAGAGATTCCATGTGAGATTGTCGCCACATGTACCACTTTGGGCAAACACGGTTCCTAAACTTGCTATTACAGCAAATAAAAGTGTAAAAAGTTTGTGTTTCATAATTATTAAAATTTAATATTATTCGCGTATGAATATGCAAAAAAACAGTTGTCTGCGACCGTGTTCTACTTTTTGGAAAAACAAAAAAGCGGGACTGCACTATTGCTGTTCCGCTTACAGAGACTCTGGTATTGCCTTTCGTTCCAAACAGCAACACTGAAGCCCACGCCGTATGTATAAATGCGCGCATAACGCGCGTACAATATTTACATACCAATGGGCATCTTGTGTCGCAATGTTTTGGAACGATGAATTTACCAGATTCCTGTAAGCCAAAACAAAGCGCGTAAGACGCCTTTTTTTAATATGTCCTGTATTTACCCCCCACCCGAAAGACATATACCCTCGGCGTGAGCTAAATACTGCAAAACTTTCTTAGCCACAAAATGGCACGATTCATTTTGCGCTGCAAAGATACTACAAATTTTGCACATACGCAAACATTCGGGCATTTTTTTTGAAAAAAAGCGATTTATCGCATTTATTAGGGTATT